>NZ_RKID01000004.1:0-454667 GCF_003751725.1 Frigoribacterium sp. PhB118
GCCGCCGCCCTGCTGAACCAGACCTTCAAGACCGACGCCGTCCAGGACGAGATGCTCGTCGGCGTCGCGAAGATCACCGTCGCCACCGAATAAGCAACACCCCCGCCTGCCGGCCTCCGGGTCGGCAGGCCCCCGGGTCGTCTCCGTGGCGACGCGCCGGCCCTCACCTTCCGTCGAGGACCGGTCATCCCGGTGGCCCCCCTCGCGCTCCCCTACGCGAGGGGGTTTCCTCTGCCCTGGCCACGCCGCCGACCGACGAACGGAACCCCATGGTCCCCACCGCCTCCCCCCTGACTCCCCCGATGCTCCTCGGGCACCTCCCGACGCATCCCCACGCCGCGCCCGTCGAGGTGCACCTGCCCCGCTCGCGGTTCCCCGTGGCGATCAGCTTCGAGTCGTCGGACACGTGGTCGATCGCCGAGCGCTTCGGCGAGCAGCTCGTCAGCCACGGGCGACTGGCCTACCGCGCCGGCGCGTTCGTCGTCCGCACCGCGGCCGGCACCACCCGTTACGGCCACTCGTGGCAGGCCGCGGTCACCGCCCACCTGCTCCGCCGCGGCTGACCACGGCCGCACGTGTGGTGCCGCCCGGGAAACCCCGGCGGAGGGCCCGGGTGTCGGCGATCGGAGCGGCCCCGTCCGCCATGACGGCAGACCATCACCACCCGGGTCAGCCCAACGTCAGCTGCCCGTCGGCCTCGAGCCACTCGAGGCCCTCGACGACGGCCTGGACCGAGGTGTAGCGCGGCGAGTAGCCCAGCAGACGGCGCGCCTTGGCGATGCTCATCGAGTGGCTGCGCGACGCGTGCTGCCAGGACGCGTCCGCGTTCTCGTCGGACGTCTGGTCTCGGAACTCGGCCCACGAGACGAACCGCAGCCGCGCCTCCTGACCGTGGTGCCGAGCGATCGCCTCGGCGAGACCGCGCAGCGTGATCGCCCGCTCGCTGACGACGTGGAAGGCCTCACCGACCACCTGCGAGTGCCGCTCGGCCGCGAGCTGGAACGCCTGCGCGACGTCGTCGGCGTGGACGTGGTGGACGGTCTCGAGCCCGAGGCCCGGCATCGCGATCTCGCGCCCGCCGGCGAGGGCCTCCCAGACGGAGAGGTCGAGGTTGCCGACCGCGTTGATCATCGGCCACCCCGGGCCGGTGATGTGCCCGGGGTGCAGCACGATGCTCTGCACTCCGCCCGGGCGCCGTGACTCGCGGAGCAGCAACTCTTCGATGGCGGCCTTCTGCGTGCCGTACTCGCCGAACGGGGTGCGCTCGTCCTCTTCGGTGATCGGCACCTCACGCGACGGACCGTGCACCCAGACCGTGCCGCAGTGCACCAGCACGGTGCCCGTGCCCTGCAAGGCGTCGACCATCTGCCGCGCCGACGCGACCGTGAAGCAGATCATGTCGATCACGACGTCGGCCCCGAGCCCGGCGATCTCGCCCGCGAACGTGCCGTCGGCGTCGCCCGCCTCGCGGTCGAGCAGCACGCGCGTCACTCGTGACCACGCCGCGTGCGACCGGTAGGGCTCGGACTCCCCCCGGCTGACGGCGATCACCTCGTGGCCGGCCTCGACGAGTCGCGGGACGAGGAATCCGCCCACGTGGCCGGTGGACCCGATGACGACGATCTTCACGACGCGACCCCCGACACGATCGAGAGGGCCGGGAACGGACGGCGGGGACGAAGGGTGGCAGCTCTGCGCACGGCATCGGAGGACATGGCTCGACGCTACCCGGCGCCCCCGACAGCGGTTTACCCCGCATGGGGGTCACGCGGCGTCCCCTCAAGTGCCCACTGCGCCGTGGCCCCGGATTCTCCAGACTTCCTCTGAGGAGCACGGCGGCTCGTCGGATCATCGGGCACGGCCCGCGACGAGCCATCCGCTCCGCGCGTCCCATCCGGCACGCGCGACCCGACGAGGAGAACCATGACCTTCACCGACCCCCGCGCCCGCGGCACCCGCCGCCGCGTCACGACCGTCTGTCTCGCGGCGTCCCTGACCCTGGGACTCGTCGCCGTGGGCTCCGGCGCCGCCGTCGCCGCGCCTCCCGCGTCCGCGCCCGGTGCACCCGCCGCACCCGGCAAGCCGGGCCCCGCCCCGACGCTGCCGGTCGTCGAGGGGCCGGTGATGAACTACGTCGTCAACGCGGGCAAGGCCAACCCCGGCGCGACCAAGCAGGTCGAGCGGGCGGTCGCCGCGGCGGGCGGCAGCGTCATCGCCGCGTACGCCGAGCTCGGCGTGGTCGTGGCGCAGTCGAGCAACGCGAACTTCGCCCCCTCGGTGCGGAGCGACAAGGCCGTCTCGTCGGCCGGTGCCACCCGCACCGCCGCGGTCGCCGAGACCGACCCGACCTACGGCGTCGGCACGACCGCCCCGGGCCCGGGCAAGCCCGTCAGGCCCGGCCACCCGGGCGGTCCAGGCAAACCCGGTGGTCCGGGACACCCCGGCAAGCCGAAGGCCGCGACCTCGCCCGAGCAGCGACTCGAAGAGGCCACGACCGTCGTCGCCGACCCCCTCGAGGCCCAGCAGTGGGACCTCACGGCCATCGGGGCCGACCAGGCGCACCAGGTCACCGACGGCAGCCGCGACGTGCTCGTGGCCGTGCTCGACTCGGGCATCGAGGGCGACCACCCCGACCTGCAGCCGAACATCGACGTGGCCGCCTCGGCGAGCTGCCTGACCGGGACGCCCGACTCGAGCTACGCCGCCTGGCAGCCCACGACGAGCGACCACGGCACCCACGTGGCCGGCACGATCGCCGCGGCCCGCAACGGCGTCGGCATCGTGGGCGTCGCCCCGGGCGTGACGATGTCGGCCGTCAAGGTCGTCAGCGACGACGGCTTCATCTACCCCGAGGCCGCGATCTGCGGCTTCATGCAGGCCGCTGCGACCGGTGCCGACATCACGAACAACAGCTACTACGTCGACCCGTGGCAGTTCTGGTGCGGCTCGGACGTCGACCAGGCGGCCGTGCTGACCGCCGTCGACCGCGCCGTGCAGTTCACCCAGAAGAAGGGCATCGTCAACGTCGCGGCGGCCGGCAACTCGTCGATCGACCTCGCGAACAAGACGGTCGACACGGACAGCCCGAACGACACCATGGCGACGACCCGCCCGATCGACTCACGCTGCCTCGACATCCCGACCGAGCTCGACGGCGTGGTCACCGTGTCGTCGACCACCTCGGCCGGGGCGAAGTCGGGCTTCTCGAACTACGGCGAGGGCGTCGTCGACGTCGCGGCCCCCGGTTCGGCCATCCTCTCGACCGTGACCGGCGGGGGCTACGGGACCAAGTCGGGCACCTCGATGGCCTCGCCGCACGTCGCCGGCGTGCTGGCCCTGCTGAAGTCGACCCACCCGCGTCTCGGCGGCACGGCCCTCGTCGGGTTGCTCGAGCGACAGGCGACCGACACCCCGTGCCCGACCGGCACGACCACCTGCACCGGCACGCCGGCCGACAACGGCTGGTTCGGTGAGGGGATCGTCGACGCCCTCGCCGCCGTGACGAAGTAGCCGACCCAGCAGGAGGAGCACCACAGAGCGAGCACCGCCCCGACGGGGCGCCCGCCCGGCCCGTGCGGCCCGGCGGGCGCCCCGTCCTCGCGCGGACGGGGCGCCCGTTCGCCCCTAGGCTGAGCGAGTCCCAATCGGAGGTTCGATGCACACCTGGCCCGGCAACCCCTACCCCCTCGGCGCGACCTACGACGGCAGCGGCACCAACTTCGCGATCTTCAGCGAAGCCGCCAGCAAGGTCGAGTTGTGCCTGTTCGACGACGACGGCACCGAGACGAGGGTCGAGTTCACCGAGGTCGACGCCTACGTCTGGCACGCCTACCTGCCCACCGTGCAACCCGGTCAGCGCTACGGCTACCGCGTGCACGGCGAGTACGACCCCGCGAACGGCTCGCGTGCCAACCCGAACAAGCTCCTCCTCGACCCCTACGCCAAGGCCACCTGCGGCGAGATCGACTGGGACGAGGCGCTGTTCGCCTACACGTTCGGCGACCCCGACTCGCGCAACGACAAGGACAGCGGCCCGCACATGATGCTGGGCGTCGTCATCAACCCGTTCTTCGACTGGCAGGGCGACCGCGCCCCCAAGTACAGCTACGACGAGACCGTCATCTACGAGGCGCACGTCAAGGGCCTCACCGAGACGCACCCCGACATCCCCGAAGAAGAACGCGGCACGTACGCCGGCGTCGCGAACCCGGCGATCATCGACCACCTGAAGAAGCTCGGCATCACGACCCTCGAGCTGATGCCCGTGCACCAGTTCGTGCAGGACAACACCCTGCTCGAGAAGGGCCTCAGCAACTACTGGGGCTACAACACCATCGGGTTCTTCGCCCCGCACGCCGCCTACTCGGCCACCGGCGACATCGGCCAGCAGGTGCAGGAGTTCAAGACGATGGTGCGGGTGCTGCACGACGCCGGCATCGAGGTCATCATCGACGTCGTCTACAACCACACGGCCGAGGGCAACCACCTGGGTCCGACCCTCTCGTTCAAGGGCATCGACAACGCCGCCTACTACCGGCTGATGGACGGCGACCAGCAGCACTACATGGACTACACGGGCACCGGCAACAGCCTGAACGTCCGTCACCCGCACTCGCTGCAGCTCATCATGGACAGCCTGCGCTACTGGGTCACCGAGATGCACGTCGACGGCTTCCGCTTCGACCTCGCCGCGTCGCTCGCCCGCGAGTTCTACGAGGTCGACCGTCTCTCGACCTTCTTCGAGCTCGTGCAGCAGGACCCGATCGTCTCGCAGGTCAAGCTGATCGCCGAGCCCTGGGACGTCGGCCCCGGTGGTTACCAGGTCGGCAACTTCCCGCCCCAGTGGACCGAGTGGAACGGCAAGTACCGCGACACCGTCCGCGACTTCTGGCGCGGCGAGCCCTCGACGCTCGGCGAGTTCGCCAGCCGGATCACCGGCTCCGCCGACCTGTACGAACGCGACGGGCGACGCCCGGTCGCGAGCATCAACTTCGTCACCGCTCACGACGGCTTCACGATGCGCGACCTCGTCAGCTACAACGACAAGCGCAACGACGCCAACGGCGAGAACGGCAACGACGGCGAGAGCCACAACCGTTCGTGGAACTCCGGGGTCGAGGGCGAGACCGACGACGGAGAGATCCGCGCCCTGCGCGAGCAGCGCCAGCGCAGCTTCCTCGCCACCTTGCTGCTCAGCCAGGGCGTGCCGATGCTGCTGCACGGCGACGAGCTCGGTCGCACGCAGGGCGGCAACAACAACACGTACGCACAGGACAACCAGATCAGCTGGATCGACTGGCCGAACGCCGACCGCGAGCTGATCGAGTTCGTCGCCGAGGTCATCAAGCTGCGCCACGACCACCCGACCTTCCGCCGCCAGCGGTACTTCAACGGCCGTCCCGTCACCCGTGGCGAGGGCGAGCCCCTGCCCGACATCGTCTGGTTGACGACCGAGGGCGACGCCATGCAAGAGGGCGAGTGGAACGAGTCCTACGCCAAGGCGATCGGCATGTTCCTCAACGGCAACGGCATCCGTGGCCGTGACGCCCGAGGCGGTCGCATCACCGACGTCAACTTCGTCCTGTACTTCAACGCCAGCGCCGAGACGGTCACCTTCGTCCTCCCGCCCGACGAGTACGCCCAGGGCTGGGAGGTCGTCGTCGACAGCACCGTGACGGCGCCTCCGCCGCCCGCCAGCGCCGCGCCCCGCACCCCGACGGCCACCCGCGCCGCCACCACCACCCAACCGCCCTCGACCCCGCAGGCCCCCGCGGCGCTGCGGGCCGGCGATCGACTCCCCGTGGCGGGTCGCTCGCTCGTCGTCCTGCGTGCCACGGCCGAGGAAGAACTGTGACCCGACACGAACCGACCATGCACCCGCGCTCGACGTACCGCCTGCAGGTGCGCGCCTCCTTCGACCTCGACGCGGCAGCCGAGCTGGTGCCCTACCTTCGCGACCTCGGTGCCGACTGGGTCTACCTGTCCCCGATCCTCGCCGCCGAACCGGGCAGCGACCACGGGTACGACGTCGTCGACCACAGCCAGGTCGACCCCGAGCGGGGCGGCGCCGAGGGGCTCGACGAGCTGTCGACCCGCGCCCACGCCGCAGGACTCGGCGTCCTGGTCGACATCGTGCCGAACCACGTCGGCGTCGCCACCCCGAAGGCGAGCGTCTGGTGGTGGGACCTCCTGACCCACGGCCGCGCATCCCGCTACGCCGACGCGTTCGACGTCGACTGGGCCGCCGGCGGCGACAAGGTGCTGCTGCCGGTGCTCGGTGAGCCCGCCGCGGCGGACGGCTCGATCGAGGGCCTCACGGTCGACGGTGACGAGCTGCAGTACTACGACAACGTGTACCCGATCGCCCCGGGAACGAGCTCGCCCGGCGACGACGCCGCCACCGTGCACTCGCGGCAGCACTACGAGCTCGTGCACTGGAAGCGCGCCGACACCGACCTGAACTACCGCCGCTTCTTCGCGGTCAACACCCTCGCGGGCATCCGCGTCGAGGACGAGGGAGTCTTCGCCGAGTCCCACGCCGAGATCGGCCGCTGGTTCTCGGAGGGCCTGGTCGACGGCCTCCGCGTCGACCACCCGGACGGACTGGCCGACCCGAAGGGCTACCTCGACCTGCTCGCGGCCCTGACGGGTGACGCCCACGTGCTCGTCGAGAAGATCCTCGAGGGGGACGAGCGCCTGCCCGAGGACTGGGCGACGGCCGGCACGACGGGCTACGACGCCCTCGCCGACCTCGACCGCCTCTTCGTCGACCCGAACGGCGCACCCGCCCTCGACGCCCTCGACGCGCGCCTGCGCCGGGCCCGCGGCGTGGACGCCGACGAGCACGCCGCCGGGGCGGACGAGACCACCGGCGACGAGCCCGTCGACTGGCACGAGATGATCCTCGGCACGAAGCGCGGCATCGCCGACGGCATCCTCGGCAGCGAGATCAACCGCCTCGCCCGGCTGATCGCCGAGGGCGACACCGTCGACCCGTCCGTGGTCGACGCGCTGGCCGAGCTCGCTGCCGCCTTCCCGGTGTACCGCAGCTACCTGCCGCAGGGTGCCGAGTGGCTGACCGAGGCCTCCGAGGTCGCCACGACCCACCGCCCCGACCTGGCCGACGCCGTCGGACGCGTCGTCGCCGTGCTGCGCGACGAGTCGCACCCCGCCTCCGTGCGCTTCCAGCAGACGAGCGGCATGGTCATGGCCAAGGGCGTGGAGGACACCGCCTTCTACCGCTACAGCCGCCTGGCCACGCTGACCGAGGTGGGCGCCGATCCGAGCGAGTTCTCCGTCACGCCTGACGAGTTCCACGCGCGTCAGCAGGTCCGCCTCGCCGAGCGTCCCTTCGGCATGACGACCCTCTCCACGCACGACACCAAGCGCAGCGCCGACGTCCGCGCCCGCGTCTCGGTGCTGGCCGAGGTCGCCACCGAGTGGGCGGCGACCCTCGAACGCCTGCGCGAGCTGGCCCCGGTCGGCGACGGCCCGTTCGAGAACATCCTCTGGCAGACGATCGTCGGCTCGTGGCCCGCGTCGCGCGAGCGCCTGCACGCCTACGCCGAGAAGGCGTCCCGCGAGGCGAGCACGTCGACCACGTGGACCGACCGCACCGACGAGGCCGAGGCCTTCGAAGGACGGATGCACGCCGCCGTCGACTCCGCGTTCGACGACGACGAGGTGCGTCACGAGGTCGAGCGCATCGTCGACGTGCTGCGTGCACCCGGTTACAGCAACTCCCTCGGCGTCGCGCTGATGCAGCTGACCGGCCCCGGCAGCCCCGACGTCTACCAGGGCGGCGAGCTGTGGGACTTCTCGCTCGTCGACCCCGACAACCGACGCGAGGTCGACTTCGCCCTGCGCCGGCGCCTCCTGGACGAGGTCCGCGGCGGCGCGACGCCGGCGATCGACGACACCGGTGCCGCCAAGCTCGTGGTGACGCACCACGCCCTGACGCTGCGCCGCGACCGCCCCGACCTGTTCACGCGCTACGCCGCGTTGCCGGTCTTCGGCGAGCAGGCCGCGTCGGCCGTCGCCGTGGACCGCGGCGGGGCGCTCGCGATCGCGACCCGTCTGCCCGTCGCCCTCGAGCAGGCCGGCGGCTGGGACGACACCGTGGTCCTGACCGCAGGAGGCGCGTACCGCGACGTGCTCACCGGCCGCCGGCACGAAGGCGGTCGCCTCCGACTGGCCGACGTGCTCGACACGTACCCCGTCGCCCTGCTGATCCCCGCAGAGGACTGACCCCGTCGGGTCGCGCCCCGTCGCGCCCGACTACCGTCGCCCCCGGGCGAGACGTCACGACATGCCGCTCACCTCTCGACGTGAGCGGCATGTCGTGCCTTCTCGACCCCCTCCCCCGCCCCTTCCGAACCCGAGGAGACCGATGAGCGTCTACGACGTCTGGGCCCCGAAAGCGACCACCGTCCACCTGCACCTCGACGGCGAGCTGCTGCCGCTGTCCGCCGAGCCCGACACCGGCTGGTGGCGCGCCCCCGCCGACCTCGACCGGGGCCCGGGTCACCGCTACGGCTTCGTGCTCGACGGCGGCGACTCCCCCGAGGGCGAGACGCCGCTGCCCGACCCCCGCTCGCGTCGCCAGCCCGACGGCGTGCACGGCCTGAGCGAGACCTACGACCCGGGCGCCTTCGCGTGGACCGACGACGCGTGGACCGGCCGCCAGCTGGCGGGTTCGGTCGTCTACGAGCTGCACGTCGGCACCTTCACGCCCGGGGGCACGCTCGACTCGGCGATCGAGAAGCTGCCCCACCTGGTCGACCTCGGCGTCGACCTGGTCGAACTGCTGCCGGTGAACGGCGTCAACGGCCGCTGGAACTGGGGCTACGACGGCGTGGACTGGTTCACGGTGACCGACAACTACGGCGGTCCCGAGGCGTACCAGCGCTTCGTGGACGCCGCGCACGCGGCAGGTCTCGGCGTCGTGCAGGACGTCGTGTACAACCACCTCGGCCCGTCGGGCAACTACCTGCCGCTGTTCGGGCCGTACCTGTCGGGCAAGCACGCGAACACCTGGGGCGACAACGTCAACCTCGACGACGACGGCGCCCACGAGGTGCGCGAGTTCATCCTCGACAACACGGCGATGTGGCTCGACGACTACCACGTCGACGGCCTGCGCCTCGACGCCGTGCACGCCCTCAAGGACGACAGCGAGGTCCACCTGCTGCAAGAGCTCGCCGAGCGGACCGCCGCCCTCAGCAGCCACCTGCGCCGGCCGCTCTCCCTGATCGCCGAGAGCGACCTGAACGACCCGCGCCTCGTCACCCCGCGCGACGGCGGCGGCTTCGGCCCCGACCACCGCCAGGGCTACGGCCTCGACGCGCAGTGGAGCGACGACTTCCACCACGCCGTGCACGTCGCGCTCACCGGCGAGACGACCGGCTACTACGCCGACTTCGAGCCGCTCGGCGCCCTGGCCAAGGTGCTGACCAAGGGCTTCTTCCACGACGGCACCTGGTCGTCGTTCCGCGAGGCGACGCACGGGTACCCGGTCGACACCGAGCACATGCCGACCTGGCGCCTCGTCGTGGCCAACCAGAACCACGACCAGATCGGCAACCGGGCGATCGGCGACCGCCTGGCCGCGACGCTCGACGACGGGCAGCTGATCATCGCCGCGGCGCTGACCCTGGCCGGTCCGTACACGCCGATGCTCTTCATGGGCGAGGAGTGGGGCGCCTCGACCCCGTGGCAGTTCTTCACCTCGCACCCCGAGCACGACCTCGGCGAGGCAACGGCGAAGGGCCGCATCGAGGAGTTCGCGAAGATGGGCTGGGACGAGTCGTCCGTGCCCGACCCACAGGAGCCCTCGACGTTCGAGGACAGCAAGCTCGACTGGTCCGAGCTCGAGACCGGCCGCCACGCGGTGCTGCTCGACGCGTACCGCCGTCTGGGGGCGCTGCGCCGCAGCGAGCCCGCCCTGACCGACCCCCGCTTCGGCGAGACGGATGTCGAGTACGACGGCGACGCCCGCTGGCTCGTGCTGACGCGCGGTAACCTGAAGGTGGCGATCAACCTCGCCGACCAGGAGGCGCGGGTCGCGGTGAGCGCCGAGACCGTCCTGTTCGCCAGCGACGCGTCGATCGCCGCGGGGTCGAGCCTGCTGCTCCCGGCGCACTCGGTCGCGATCGTCCGCTGACGCGGGCACGGCCGACGCGCACTCGGCCGACGCGGGCCCGACCGGGGCCAGGACAGATGACGCGCGCCCGGGGCTGACCACCCCGGGCGCGCGCGTGCCGCCTCCCTGCTAGCGCGTCGACACGCCGCCACGCACGGGCCCGACCCGGTGCGAGGTCGCGCGGACGCTCGGCAGGCGACGGTGTCGCACGACCAACTCGACGACGGCGCGGGACCGTCGACGCAGACCCCACAGGGTCACCTTGGTCAGCGACTCCCGGACGATCGAGCCGCTCATCTTCGAGGCGCCGTGGATGCGCTCGGTGAACGTGATCGGAGTCTCGACGACCCGCAGGCCCGCCTGGAGCGCGCGCCAGAGCAGGTCGACCTGGAAGCAGTACCCCCGCGACTCGACCCGGTCGAGGTCGATCCGGCGCAGCGCGGACGAGCGGAACACCCGGAACCCACCGGTCGTGTCGGCCACGCGGATGCCCAGGGCTCCCCGCGTGTACCAGCTGCCGCCACGGCTGAGCAGCTCCCGGCGGAGGGGCCAGTTCTCGACGGCGCCGCCGGGCACCCACCGTGAGCCCAGCACGAGGTCGTTCTCGCGGAGCAGCTCGAGCATGCCGGGCAGGTACTCGGGGTGGTGCGAGCCGTCGGCGTCCATCTCGACGAGGGCGTCGTAGCCTCGCTCCAGCCCCCAGGCGAAGCCGGCGAGGTAGGCGGCGCCGAGGCCGGCCTTCTCGGTGCGGTGCATCACGTGCACGCGGGGATCGCGGTCGGCGTAGGCGTCGGCCAGCTCTCCGGTGCCGTCGGGCGAGCCGTCGTCGACGACGAGCACGTCGACCGCGGCGCCGGAGGCGAGGGTGCGCCCCACGATCCAGTCGAGGTTCTCGCGCTCGTTGAAGGTCGGGATGATGACGAGGGCGTCGTTCATGGTGGGGTCCTTTCCCGTCGGGTGGGAGTCGGAGGTGTCGGGTGTCGGGTGTCGGGTGTCGGGTGTCGGAGGCGTCGGTCGGGCGTCAGGTCACGAGGCCACGAGGTCCGCGAACACGATGAGGTTGTCGACGTAGTGCCCGGTCGACCGGTCGAAGGTGCCGTCGCAGGTGATCAGCCGGAGGCCGGGGGTCGGACTGGCCCCGTAGACGTCGCTCGTCGGGAACGTCGCCTTCGGGGTGCGCTCGCTGCCCGTGACGCGGAAGGTCTCGACCGAGCCGGTCGACAGCGTCACCTGCACCTCGTCGCCGGGCACGAGCTTCGCGAGGTCGACGAACACCGCGGGGGCGTCACCCGAGTCGACGTGTCCGGCGATCACGGCCGGCCCGACCGCGCCGGGCACGACGCCGTCCTGGTACCACCCGGCCGACAGCCACTCCTTCGGAGGGTCGAGCTCGCCCTGGGCGCCGAGGCCGAGGTCTTCGAGGCCGGAGTCGACCCCGATCGAGGGGATCTGCAGGCGGACCGGCGTCGCGTCGGCCGGGGGCGAGGTGTACGACGGGGCCGCCGGGTCCTGGAAGGCACCGGCCGCTCCGCTCGCCGCATCCGGCGTCGCACCGGTGGTGGCGGGGGCCGTGGCGACGGAGCCGGGTGCGTCCGCGTCGGTCCGGGCGGCGACGGCGGCCACCGTCACGCCACCGGCCACGAGGACGACCGCGGCGACCGCGGCGAGGACCGCCGCGCGGTGACCGGCGACGAACGTCGAGAGGCTCATCCGTTCACCACCAGGGGGGTGCAGGCGCCGAGGCTCGAACCCTCGAGTTGCAGGGCGGCGAGCGCCGCCCAGGCGCTGCCGTAGTAGGTCGGCGTCGACTGTGAAAGCGAGTCGGCGGTCCGCAGGTCGGCCGTCGCCCGCTCGTGCTGGCCGTCGCTGGCCTCGGCGGCGGCACGGGCGGCGTAGGCGAGGGGGCTCTGGTCCGAACCGACCGACTGCCCGCCGAGGTCGAGTTGCATGGGCAGTTCGTCGTAGCGCTGCAGCACGGAGGCCATCGACGCCGAGAGCGCCACGTCCTCGGGCTGGCACGACTCGGCGTAGCGCAGGGCGAGCCGACCGGCGTCGTAGCTGTACTGCACGGTGCCCGACGACCCGTCGGCGCTCGGCAGCGGGACCGTCGTGCCGTCCTGCTGCACCTGGGCCCAGTCGCTCGGGAGGGCCGTCGAGGCGAGGATGTTCGTGGTCACGGCTCGCGAGCCGGTCTCGAGCTCGGCCCATCGGGGGTCGCCGCTGGCCTCGCCGAGCTGCGCGAAGGTCGCGGGCGACGCGTACGAGGGGTTGTACGACCACGGGCCGGAGCCCATCGCCCACGGTCCGGGCAGCAGGATGCGGCCGACGTCGGTCGAGACCGTCATCTCGTCGAGCACGTCGGTGCCGAGGTCGACGCCCTCGGTCGTGAGGTCGGAGCGGTCGAAGGTCGAGCCGGCGAGCACGAGGGCCCGCGCCGCGTCGACGTCGGCGTCGCTGGCCGGCATGTCGTCGACGACCTCGCCGTCCTTCCACTGCCAGGCCAGCAGGCCGTCCGGGCGCACCAGGTTGCTCTTCGTCCAGTCCCAGATCGCATCGAAACGGTCCTCGTCGCCCACTCCGACGGCGACGAGCATCCCGTAGGCCTGCCCTTCGCTGACGGTGTCGTCGCCCTGGTCGCGACGCACGACGCGGCCGTCGTCGTCGACGTACCCGTCGAGGAAGTCCTTGCCGATCTCGGCGGCCGTCCGTGGCTGAGGAGTGGCCGTACCCGTCCCGGGGGTGCCGGTCGCGTCCGCGCCCGCCTGGTCCGTCGACGGGCCGCCGGCCCCTCCGACGACGAGGGAGGCGATGCCGGCGGTGATGGCGAGGGCCACCACGACGGCCGCTGCGAGCAGCGCCTTCGTCTTCTTCGTCATGTCGTTCTCTTCTCCTGCTCGGTGCTGCGGTCGGTCGACCCGGTCGACGCTCTGGACGCGATCGGTGCCGGGGAGGCGCGGTGCGACGGGTCGCTCACCGCGCCTCCTCGTCCTGTCGGGTGGTGCCGGGCGTCAGGCCCCGAACCAGCCGAGCACGGTGGCCCAGAGGCCCTTGGTCTCGCTCTTCTGCGGGTGCTCGGCGAGGTAGCCGCCACCGGTCTGGACGCCACCGACGGGCGCCTGCGCCGTGGCCGCGCTGTCGACGACCGGGACGACGGTCAGACCGCCGGTCGAGTTGTCGAGCACGAACAGCGTGTTGATGCTGCCCGCCGCGAGGTCGACGTCGCTCGTGCCGGTCACCTTCTTGCCGGTCAGGTCGAGGGTCCAGGGGCCGGCCGCGACCTGCGCGTAGCCGCTGGCGCTGCCGAAGGGCGCGTCCTCGGCGATGGTGGTGCCCGTGCTCGTCGCGACCGTCACGGTCTTGCTGACGTTCGCGGCCTGCACGAGGCGGACCTTGGCCTGGCCGTCGGCCGGGGCCGTCAGGTCGTCCGTGAAGACCTGGGTCTTCAGGTCGTCGTTCGGGCCGTAGGCGACGGCGGTGATCGGCTGGCCGCTGTCGACCGTGATGTTCGACGTGATGACCGGCTTGGCACTGGTGGGTGCGTCCGCGGCCGTCATCGAGACCACGTAGGTGCCCGCGGCCAGCGCCTGGTAGGGGCTGACCTGGCCGTAGGTGACGTCGTCGAGGTCCATGACGACCTGCCCTCCCTTGAGCGAGGTCAGCGTGACGTCGACGGCCTTCGTGTCGGGCGAGAGGTGGCCGACGCGGACCCAGCCGTCCCCGTCGGCGGCGTGCGCGGGCGACGTGCCCACGAGGGCGCCGGCGAGGGCGACCCCGGTGGCGGCGGTGAGGGCGAGCACCGTCGCGAGACGGCGGCGTCGGGACGGGACGCCGGTGACGGCGGCGGGTGCGGTGGTGGTGCGTGAGAGGGAAGCCACGATGGCTGGTCCTTTCCGGTCGGGTGTCCCACCCGGGACGGGTGGGACGCGGTGAGGAGGTGCCGGCGCCCGTGGAGGACGGACGCCGGCGTGGCGATCAGTTCGAGAGGACGCCCGTCGGTGCGACGGCCGAGAAGGTGACGCGCAGTCCGTCGCCCGAGGGGACGACCGACTCGGGGACGTAGACGCTGCCCAGGCCCTCGAGCGTGGTCTGCACCTCGTCGACCGACTGACCACCCTGCGGGGTGACGTCGAACTGCCGGAACAGGGCGTCCTGTTCGCCCGGCAGGGCCGCGGGGTCGGCGACCGAGATCGGCCCGAGGGCGGCGAGCTGACCGAGCACGATGATCGCGCGCGGGTCGAGGCGGCCGTCCGAGAGCGCCGTCGACAGGGTCGACGAGATCTGCAGGTTCGGGTTCTGGGCGAGTTCGGCACCGGCCTGCGAACGGGCCGACGCGGCGTCGTCCGCCTCGGTCTGCGCCTGCGCGGCCCCCTGGCTGTCGATCTGCCGGACGTTGACCTGCTGGTCGCCGTCGCCGAACGAGGCGATCACGGTCGAGTTCGCGAGGGCCTCGCGGATCTCGGGCGAGGTCGGCCCCGAGGTGCGGACCGACTCGGTCTCGAAGAGGTAGTCCGAGTCGCGCCAGCCGTTCGGCGACTGCGCCTGGACGGCACCGTCGGTGTCGATCTTGTAGAACCAGATCACGTTGTCGCGGGCGAAGCCGGCCTTGACGAGGTCGACCCAGACCGCGTCGTCGACCAGCAGGCGGCTGTCCTTCGGCACGTTCGTCTCGACCCAGCTCTCGGCGTTGCGCATGGGCGCGTCGAGGTCGCTGTCCAGGAAGCCGCGCAACTGCACGGCCCAGAGCGGGACGATCGCCACGACGGCCGCGAGGGTGAGGGCGAGCCAGGCCACCGAACCGGTGCGGGACGCCGCGGTCGAGAGCGCGCCGGCCCGACGGGCACGGAACGCCCGGACCGCATGGTCGGTGACGGCCGCGACGAGCAGCGCCGCGAACGGCAGCAGCATGATCACGTAGGGCACCGGCAGGTAGCCGCCGGGACGGAACATGAAGGCGATCAGGAACACCATCATCACGCCGAGCGGGCGCAGCCTCTTGACGAAGACCGCGACGACCGAGGCCAGCGTGCCGAGCACGATGAGCACCTGGTCGAGCTGCCACCACTGCGACACGGTCGCGAAGAAGAGGCTGCCGGTGTCGAACACCGAGCCGCTCGCCTCACGGGTCGCGAGCTGGAACTGGATGCCCTCGAGCAGGCTCACCCTGCCGGCACCGGGCAGCAGCTCGCCCTTCACCGCGGCGAGCGCGACGTAGCCGAGGCCGACGAGCACGAGCAGGCTGCCCGCGATCGACAACGTGTACCGACGGGTCGACTTGTCGGCCCCGCGCCACATGATCCAGGCCAGGAAGGGCAGCGCCAGCAGGTACGTCTCCTTCGAGAGCACCGCGATGCCGAACGAGAGGGACGCCGCTGCGAAGCCGGCGAGCTGGTAGCGCTTGCTCAGGGCGAAGACGAACGCGGCCAGCAGCCACGGGGTGGCGACGTTGTCGAGGTAGACCGTGCGGTGGAACTGCAGGGCCAGCGGCGACACGGCGAACACGAGACCGGCCACGGCGGCCGCGGGACGGCTGAGGCCGAGCTTGCGGCCGAGCAGCCAGACGAGGGCCACCGAGACGACCGTGAAGAACAGCATCGCCTCGCGAGCGGCGAGCACGGCGACGTCGTACCGCGAGAAGGCGCCGGTCAGGGCCGTGTAGGCCGAGATCTGGAGCCAACCGACCGGCGGGTGGTCGTACCAGTAGGTGTAGTGGGTGATCTCGCCGAGGTTCTGGATGGCCCAGGCCTGGGCGGCGTAGGTGCCCTCGTCGTCGATGCGTTGCGGCGAGCCGTCCATGTTGAAGGCCATGACGACCGCGGCGATCGCGAGGACGGGCAGCAGCCAGGCGAGGCTCGCGCCGTGTCGACGCAACCACGACGCGGGCCGGGCGCCCCGCGGGTCCTTCGTGGGGACCACGCGTGTTCCCGGTCCGTTCGACACCGTGGTGTCGGCCGCGCGGGGGCGGTTCAGCGTGCTGGTCATCGGTCACCTCCGGTCATGGCCAGGGCGGGCTCCGTCGAGGAGGCGCGGGGCGCCTCCTGCGGTTCGGTCGCGACCTCGTCGCGGTGCGCGCCGGTGTGCTCGGTCTTCTCCCAGGCGTTGAGGCCGCGCAGCTGGCGGAAGACCGCCCGGACCGCGGCGAGCGCGAGGAAGATCTGGTACGGCAGCAGTCCCCAGACGAGGCGGAAGTAGTCGCGGGCCCGGACCTTCTGGCCGTAGACCCGCCCGAACTCGCGCAGGCCGGTGAACTCGACGGCCAACAGCACGAGCGTCGGCGCCAGGGGCACGAACGACACGAGTGCGATGGCGGTCGGCACCTTCGTGGTCAGGATCAGGACGATCGAGACGGGGATGAGCAGACCGGTGGCGGCCTGGATGAACGGCATGGTCAGCAGGTAGCGGGCCATGAGGCGCTGGCGCAGGCGGGGCAGCTTCTTCCACTCGCCCTTGCCGTAGACCTGCATGAAGCCCTGGTTCCAGCGGGTGCGCTGCTTGAGCAGCGAGACGAAGGTGCCGGGGGTCTCCTCGCGGGTGACGACCTCGGGGCTGTAGGCCACGACGACCTTGGCCCCGGCGCTCGAGAGGCGGACGCCGAGCTCGCAGTCCTCGGCGAGGCACTCGGCGTCCCAGCCCTCGGACCAGTCGAGCCAGTCCTTGCGCACGAAGACGGTGTTGCCGCCGAGCGGGATGAACTTCTCCTTGGCGTGGAAGTGCAGGCGCGACCGGAACCAGAAGTAGTACTCGAGCACGTTCCGCAGGCTCCACCAGCTGCTCTGGAAGTTCATCAGCTGGACGCCGCCCTGCACCACGTCGGCATCGGTCTCGGTGAACCGGGAGTCGACGAGCGTCAGGAGGCGGGGGTGCACCTCGTCCTCGGCGTCGAACACGCCGACGATCTCGCCGCGCGACGACTGGAGGGCCAGGTTCAGCGCCTTGGGCTTGTTCTTCGGCACGCTCGAGTCGACCACCACGCGGATCAGCTCGGGGTGACGGGCGGCCGCCTCACGGGCGACCCGCTCGGTGCCGGGGTCGTCGTGGCCGACGATCGCGATGATCTCGAAGTCGGGGTGGTCCTGCTGGGCGAGGCGGTCGAGGGTCTGGCCCATGACCTCCTCCTCGTGCCGGCCGGGCACGAGCAGGGTGAACGAGTGGGCGGCGTCGAGGGGGTTCTCGCTGAACTGGCTGTCGTCGAGGTTGTCCTTCGACCGCCAGGCGTGCAGCATCCACCAGAGGGTCGACACGGCGACCGCGGTCAGCAGGATCGTCACGACGATCAGCGACGAGTAGCCGATCCACTCGAGGGGCGACCAGTCGGGCAGCTGGAAGCCGATCATCGAGTCGGCGGCACCGGTCGAGCCACGGTTCGGGACGAACTGCGACGGGTCGGCGGGGGCTTGCGGGGTGAGCAACGGGGCGGGTTCGCCCGCTGCGAGATGTGATGTCGGGATCTGGGTCGGGTCAGTCGACACAGGATCACTCTCCAGTCAGGGGGTCGGGTGCAGGTGGGCCTGCGAGGTGGTCTGCGGGATGGGGTCGTCGGTCGGCCGGGGGTCGATGACGGTGGCGAGCGCGGCCGACGGGTCGGGGGTGTCGGCCGTGGTGGTGACCGCGGGCGAGCCGCGGAAGACGAGGTGGCGGTAGGCCAGGTAGCGGAATGCGGTCCCGAGGACGAGACCGACCCCGTTTGCCGCGACGTTGTCGGCGAGCTGGCTCGTGAAGCCCAGCAGGTAGTGCGAGACGAACAGGCAGGCCGAGGCGATCAGCAGGCCGCCCACGTTCACGAGGCCGAAGGTGACGGCCTCGCGGACGACGGCCTGGTTGCGTCCTTCCCGGAAGGTCAGGTACCGGTTGCCGAGCCAGGCGACGACCGTCGCGACGATCACCGAGACGACCTTGGCTCCGATGGGCTTGTCGTCGAGCAGGGTGGCGCGCAGCAGGTTGTACACGCCGACGTCGACGACGAAGGCGATCCCGCCCACGGCGCCGAACGTCGCGAGCTCCTTCACCCGTGCGACGAGGCGCAGGGGTGGCGTCGGGTTCGTCGTGGCGGCACGGTCGGGACGTGCCCCCTGGACGGGGGACTCTGGTTCGGGCATGACACCGGTTCGGGGGACGTCGCCGGATCGGTTTGGTCGGGGTACGCAGATCTGGGCCAACTGCCAGACAGGCGACATCTGCCGGTCATCCGACGGCGGATTCGTCGAGCCCGACGGGTCGCCCGGCGAGGACCGGGGCGCTCGTCGACGGGCCGACGACCCGCGGGCGGACGATCGCGAGTTCGGCCGCGACCGCCGTGACGACCGCGCAGAGGGTGACCAGCCGGTCCGGCACCGAACCGACGACGACCAGGAGGCGCTCCCGGCTCGTCGCGCGCCGCCCCTGTTCCGCAGCCGCCTCCGTCGTGGCCCCGACGTCCAGGAGCTGCGAGAGCATCCAGGGCAGCACCGGGAGCGCCGCGAGCGCGACGATGACGACGGGTGCACGGACCAGGACCGTCGAGGCGACCGTCGTGGCCGTGAGGACCGTCACGGCGGCGTCGACCAGCGGCTCGGTGAGGACGCCGAGGGCGCGGCGCCGCGCGCCCGGCCGGAGCCGACGCCAGTCGCCCTGCCCCAGCACCTGCAGGCAGCCGCGGACCCACGTCGCCCGGGCGCGGGCCAGGTCGCGGAGCCCACCCGGGGACCGCTCGACCGTGGTCGCCTCGGCCGAGGTCGCGATGACGATCCGGGCACCGGCCGCCGTCATGCGCACGCCGAGGGCCAGGCCGGCCTCGACGCGGGAGGCGTCCCAGCCCCCCGCCCAGGCGAGCCACGCGTGACGCACGAAGAGCGTGCTGTCCGACAGCGGCACGAAGCCGGCGCGACCGTGGGAGCGGACCACCGACCGGGACCACCACCAGCGGTCGACGGTCGACCGGGGCGTCCACCAGGGGGTCGCCGCGAGCGCCGGGCGGCTGGCGTGCTGGACCGCGTCGGCATCCGTGCGGGTCAGCACCGAGTCGACCAGGGCGAAGAGGCGGGGGTGCGGTCGGTCGCCCGCGGAGAAGACGCCGACGATGCAGTCAGCGTCGGGGACGAGTTCGTCCGCGAGGGCGGAGGCGGCCACGGGCGTCCGCCCGGCGAGCGGGCCGGTCCTGACGATCCGGACCCGCTCCGGGTGACGCCGGACGGCGGAGGCGGCGACGTCGAGGGTCAGGGCGTCGTCCGCGTCGACGGCCACGAGGACGCGCACGTCGGGGTGCCGCTGCCGGGCCAGCAGGTCGAGCGTCACGGCCAGGCCGGCCGGCCCGTGCGCGGGCACCAGGGCCGTGAACGCGTGCGCCGGGGGCAGCACCGGGCCGTCGAGGTCGCCGTGGCCGAGCTCCTCCTGCTCGCGGACGAGGTAGAGCCTGCGCACGATGCGACCGATGGTGACGGTCAGGACCAGCGCGACGAGCACGGCCAGCAGCACCGTGCCGGCCCACTGCAGGCTCGACCAGTCCGCCCACGGCAGGGCGGCCGAGACGTCCTCCCCCGGGACGGAGGGCAGGCCGCCCCGGTTCGGCACGAACGGTGTCGGCGTCGCGGGCAGCGTCGGCGTCAGGACGGGGCCGGGCGCCGCGAAGGCGGGTGCGGAGGTCACGGTGGTGATCCAGTCGGGTCGGGGCAGTGGGAGCCTCGGACGTCCGGTCCCGCAGGGGACCGCGACGTCCGACGGATCGTGCCCCCCAGCCGGGGGACATGATCTGATGAATCGTCACTGTACGCCTCCTCAGTCGACCGCACGGGCCTTCGCCGCGTCCCCTGCGACGCGTAGCGTGGGGTCATGGAATTCAGACACCTCGGCGACAGCGGACTCAAGATCTCGGAGATCACCTACGGCAACTGGCTGACGCACGCGTCCCAGGTCGAGAACGACGTGGCGACGCAGTGCGTCCGTGCGGCCCTCGACGCCGGCATCTCGACCTTCGACACCGCCGACGCCTACGCGAACACCGCGGCCGAGCAGGTCCTCGGCGACGCCCTCAAGGGTGAGCGTCGCGAGGGACTCGAGATCTTCACGAAGGTCTACTGGCCCACCGGCCCTCGCGGACACAACGACGTCGGCCTCAGCCGCAAGCACGTGCTCGAGTCGATCGACGGGTCGCTCCGCCGCCTCGGCACGGACTACGTCGACCTCTACCAGGCCCACCGCTACGACCACGAGACCCCGCTCGAAGAGACCATGCAGGCGTTCGCCGACGTGGTCCGCGCCGGCAAGGCGCTCTACATCGGCGTCAGCGAGTGGACCGCCGAGCAGATCCGGGCGGGCCACGAGCTCGCCGTGAAGCACGGCGTGCAGCTGATCTCGAACCAGCCCCAGTACTCGATGCTCTGGCGCGTCATCGAGTCCGACGTCGTGCCGGCGAGCAAGCAGCACGGCCTCGGCCAGATCGTCTGGTCGCCCGTCGCCCAGGGCGTCCTGACCGGCAAGTACAAGCCCGGAGCCGAGCTGCCCGCGGGCAGCCGCGCGACGGACGACAAGGGAGGCGCGGACACGATCAAGCGCTTCCTCACCGACGAGGTGCTCACCGGCGTCGCGAAGCTCGAGCCGATCGCCGCCGACCTCGGCCTCTCGATGGCCCAGCTGGCCATCGCATGGGTGCTGCAGAACGACAACGTCGCCTCCGCGATCATCGGGGCCTCGCGCCCCGAGCAGGTGGCCGACAACGTCAAGGCGGCGGGCGTCACGGTGCCCGCCGACGTCATGGCCCGCATCGACGAGGCGCTCGGCGACCTCGCCGAGAAGGACCCCGGCAAGACGGTCTCCCCCGAGCGCCGCCCGGCCTGACGCCCGTCCGGCCTGACGCCCGTCCGGCCCGACGCCCGACCGGCCCGACCCGGGCCGGTCCGCAGGACATCCCCTGGACATCGTCCGGACACCCCGGGAATGTTGTCCCGCTGGATGCGCTTGCATATACTCGTACCAGCTTCGATGACACGTCATCGACCTCGACCTCACAGATTCAGGAGAACACCATGACCATCACCGCAGAGAAGATCCCCGCCGGCACCTGGAACCTCGACCCCACCCACAGCGAGGTCTCGTTCAGCGTCCGCCACCTGGCCATCAGCAAGGTCAAGGGCTCGTTCGAGTCCTTCGACGCCTCGCTGGTCACGGCCGAGGACCACACCGCCTCGAAGGTCACCGCCTCGATCGACGTGGCCTCGGTCAACACCAACCAGAAGGACCGCGACGGCCACCTGCAGACCGGTGACTTCTTCCTCGCCGAAGAGCACCCCAAGATGACCTTCGTGTCGACCAGCATCGAGGAGAAGGGCGACGACGCGTTCCTCGTGCACGGCGACCTCACCCTCCGCGGCGTCACCAAGCCCGTCACCCTGAAGAGCGAGTTCGGCGGCCTCGTCGTCGACGGCTACGGCCAGACCAAGCTCGGCTTCTCGGCGACCACCAAGATCGACCGCACCGAGTTCGGCGTCACCTGGAACGCGGCCCTCGAGGCCGGCGGCTTCACGCTGGGCAACGACGTCACCGTCACGCTCGAGATCCAGTTCACGCTCGCCGCGTAGGCACCGGCACCACGAAGGGCCCGCTCTCGCTCGGCGAGGGCGGGCCCTTCCGCGTCATCCCGCGAGGACGCGCCGCAGCACGGCGCGCTCCCCCAGCGTCCAGGCCGCGCTCGTCACGAGGTAGAGGGCGGCCGCGAGCGGGGCGAACGCCGCGAACAGCACGCTGACGAAGGGCAGCCAGCGCACCATGCCCGCCATGCCCGGGAGCGCCTCCTGCCCCGGTGCGGCCGTCGTGACGGTGACCGCGCCGGTGAAGCGCAGCGTGGCACGCCGGCTCGTCTCGACCACGACGGCGAGCAGCGCGAGCAGCACCAGGTACGGCCAGATCGCCGGGAGTCCCACCGCGAGAGACGCGAACAGGTTGGCGCCGAGGGCGGCTCCGCCGAGGGTGTGCGTCAACAGGGCGTTGGCGTGCCCGGCGATCTCGGAGTGCGCGAACAGCGAGTAGACCGCCGTGAGCACGGGTGCCTGCGCGAGCGTCGGCAGGCAGCCGGCCAGCGGGGACGCCTTCTCGGACGCGTACAGCGCCATCAGCGCCTTGCTGCGGGCCGCGGGGTCGGTGATCCGGCGGTTCAGGTCGGCGATCGCGGGGGCCAGGCGGCGACGGGCGACCTCGGCGCGCACCTGCGAGACGCCCACGGGCACGAGCACGAGCCGGACGAGCAGGGTGAGCAGCACGACGCCGAGGGCGGCGGCGGACGACCCGGCCACCGGTTCGACGAGCACGCCGAGGGTGGTGACGAGCGACTGCAGACCGCCGAGGACGACGGCGATCGGGGGGAAGGTGGACAGGTCCATGCGGACTCCTCGGTCAGAGAGACGGTGGGTGTCTTCTGGCCGCCGAGGGGCGTCGGGTCGACGCGGGCGCGGGTGCGCTCAGGCGGCCGGGACGGCCCGCCCGGGAGCCCGGGACCGCACGTGCCCGCGGGCGTCCGGGTCGCGTCGCCACACGAGGAGGCGCGTGCCGGCTTCTTCACGGAGCGTCACCTCGGGCACCGCCCCGGCCAGCCCGCAGAGCGTGAGCACGACGCGGGCGACGCCGAGCGCGGCCACCGCGGTGGCGGCACCGAGCAAGCCGACGAGCACGACCGCGGACAGCGGCGCCCCGCCGGACGAGAGCACGGCCTCGACGAACGCCGCGAGGGGCGCCAGCATCGAGAGGCCGAGGGTCATGCCGACGACCCTAGCCGACGGTCCTACCATCGGGGCAGTGCCCTCGGGAACACCGTGCCGTCCCGCGCGGTTGACGCCGAGAGCCACCGCCCCGCCCCGAGAGGACTCCCCGATGACCGTCGACTGGATCACCCTGCAGAAGACCGCCCACGACGAGTTCGCCCGTCGCGTCGAGGCCGTGGCCGACTGGGACGCCCCGACGCCGGACACCGAGTGGAAGGTGCGCGACCTCGTGCGTCACGTCACGCGCGAGCAGCAGTGGGTGCCGCTGCTGCTCGAGGGCGGCGACCCCTCCGAGGCGGAGAACTCCATCGAGCCGCTCGGCGACGACCTCGTCGAGGCCTGGCACCGGTGGTCCGGTGCCGCCACCGCCGCCTGGAGCGCGGCCGACCCCCACGCCGAGGTGCGCTTGAGCGCCGACGTCGTGCCCGTCCACGAGTACCTCGCCGAGCAGGTCGCCGACGTGACGATCCACACCTGGGACCTCGCCCGCGCCGTGGGGACCGACGAAGAGCTCGACGACGCGCTCGTCGAGGCCGTCTGGGGCGTGTTCGCGCCGCAGAAGGACGCCCTCGAGGCCTCGGGCCTGTTCGCGTCCCCCGTCCCGGTCGACGACGACGCGCCGCTGCGCATCCGCCTGCTCGCCCTCACCGGGCGCGACGCCCGCTGAGCCGTCCGCCCACCCGGGTGGGCGTCCTCGGCGACGCGACCCGCGCCTCCCGGGGGTTCATCACCCGGCCCTGCCAAGGTGGGGGCATGACCGCCCCGATCGATCGCCCGTGGCTGCACAGCTACGCCCCCGACGTCCCCGCCGACATCGAGCCCGTGACGGGCAGCCTCGTCGACCTCATCGACGACGCCGTGTCGACGTACCGGCAGAAGCCGGCCCTCGAGTTCTTCGGCCGAGAGACGAGCTACCGCGACCTGGGCGACCAGGTCGCCCGCGCGGCCGAGGGCCTCAGGAGGCTCGGCGTGGGTCGCGGCGACCGGGTCGCCCTGATCCTGCCGAACAGCCCGCAGCACGTGGTGGCGTTCTACGCCGTGCTGCGCCTGGGCGCGGTCGTGGTCGAGCACAACCCGCTCTACACCGACCGAGAGCTGCGGCACCTCTTCGAGGACCACGGCGCCACCATCGCCATCGCCTGGGACAAGCTGGTCGACCGACTGCGCTCCCTGCCCGCCGACATCGGCTTCTCGACCGTGGTCTCGGTCGACGTGACGAAGGGCATGCCCCTCGGCACGCGCCTCGCCCTCAAGCTGCCGGTGCCCGCCGCGAAGAAGAGCCGCGCGGCCCTCACCGACGGAGCCGAGGGCGACGTCACCTGGCAGGGGCTGCTCGCGAACCGTCCGCTGCGCAAGAAGCACCCCCGACCCGATGTCGACGACATCGCCCTGCTGCAGTACACCAGCGGCACCACGGGCTCGCCCAAGGGCGCGATCCTCACCCACCGCAACCTCCGCAGCAACGCCGCGCAGGGTCGCGCCTGGGTGCCGGGCCTCGTCGACGGCGACGAGACGGTCTACGGCGTGCTGCCGTTCTTCCACGCCTACGGCCTCACGCTCTGCCTGACCTTCGCGATGAGCATCGGGGCGCGCCTCGTCCTCTTCCCCAAGTTCGACGTCGACCTCGTGCTGAAGGCCGCGAAGAAGCACCCGCCGACCTTCCTGCCGGCCGTGCCGCCGATCTACCAGCGCCTCGCCGACGCGGCCCGCGAGCGCGGCGTCGACCTGTCGTCGGCACGGTTCGCGATCTCGGGCGCGATGAACCTGCCGACCGCCGTCGTCCAGGCCTGGGAGGGCGTCACGGGCGGCATGCTGGTCGAGGGGTTCGGACTGACCGAGACCTCGCCCGTCGCCCTCGGCAACCCGATCGGCCCGACCCGTCGCGTCGGCACCGTGGGCGTGCCGTTCCCGTCGACCGAGGCCCTGGTCGTCGACCGCGACGACCCCGATCCGAGCCGCCCGGTCGTCGCCGGGGCCGCCGGAGAACTGCTGCTGCGGGGCCCGCAGGTGTTCCGCGGCTACTGGAACCGACCCGACGAGACCGCCGAGGCCTTCCTCGAGGGCGGCTGGTTCCGCACCGGCGACATCGTCACGATGAGCGCCGACGGGTACGTCACGATCGTCGACCGCATCAAGGAGCTCATCGTCACGGGTGGCTTCAACGTCGCCCCCTCCGAGGTCGAGGAGGCGGTCCGCAACGCCCCCGGCGTGGCCGAGGTGGCCGTGGTCGGCCTGCCCCGGTCGGGCGGCGGCGAGGACGTGGTGGCGGCCGTCGTGCTCGAGCCGGGTGCCGAGTTCGACGCCGAGGCCATCCGCGACGCCTCACGCGGCCAGCTGGCGGCCTACAAGGTGCCGCGGCGGGTCGTCCGGCTCGACGAATTGCCCAAGTCGCTGATCGGCAAGGTGCTGCGGCGCGAGGTGCGCGACCGGCTCATCGCCGCGGGCTGACCCTCCGGGCGGGTTCTGCCGACGGGGCCCCGTCGGCGGGTCCGGTCGGCGTGGTCAGAGGCCCCGCCACCGGTCGACCGGCCAGCTGACCACGAACGCCCGCCCGATCACGTCGTCGACGGGCACGAAGCCCGCGTAGGGCCCGGTCTGGTGTGCGCGGGAGTCCGCCGACCGGTCGCGGTTGTCGCCGAGCACCCAGAGCGCCCCCTCGGGCACGGTCACGTCGAAGTCGGTCGCCGACGCGCGGGGTCCGCCGTCGGCGAGCGTGAGGTACGGCTCGTCGAGGGCCAGGCCGTTGACGAGCACGTGGCCGTCCGCGTCGCAGCAGCTGACGTGGTCGCCCGGCAGGCCGATGACGCGCTTGACGAGATCCTGACCGGCGTCGTCGCCGTAGCCGAGCCACCCGCCCGGGTCCTCGAAGACGACGATGTCGCCGCGGTGCAACGGCAGGAGTCCGGGTGCCAGCTCGTTGACGATGATCCGGTCGCCGATCATCAGCGTCCGTTCCATCGATCCCGACGGGATGGAGAAGCTGCGCACGAGGAAGGTCCGCACGCCCCAGGACAGCAACAGCCCCACCAGGACGATCGCGAGCAACTCGAGCAGCCACCGGCCCGTGGGGTTCCGGCGGACCCCGGAGGCGCGGGTCCCCTCGCCCTCGTCGGTCGCGTCCGCGAGGGGGCTGCTGTCGGTCACCGGCTCATCCTGTCAGCGCGTGCCCGCGCCCGCCCTCCCCGGTCAGGGGGCCGTGGGGCCACGGTCCCGCTGCCCCGGGTCGTCCGTCAGGCGGCCGTCCACCCGATGCGGTCGAGCCGGGCGAGGGCGTGCTCCTCGGCGACGGGTCGCTTGCCGAGGACTCCCCCGACGCCCGCGAGCATGGCCTGCGCCGGCGCCCGGGTCGGGATGCCGATCGGGCCGACGTGCGGCGCGCGCAGCCCGAGCAACTCGCGGAAGCGCGGCTGCAGCGTGCCCACCGCGCCGTTGAAGAGCACGGGATAACCGACCTTGAGAGCGGGGAAGAGCGGCGGTCGCTTGATGAATTTGACGACGTCGTCGGTGCGCGCGGTGCGCTCGAGCACGCCCCGGCGGTCGAAGTCCATGAGCTGTGACTGCATCTCGGCGACGCTGCGCGGCGGGTTCGGCACGCCCATCAGCTCGCCGGCCGTCGCCCACTCGCGGACGTAGGCGTCGGGCCCCCCGGGGATCGGCTCTCGGCCCCACTCGAGGTAGGCGGCGAGGAACGAGTCGGCGAAGGCCATGTGCACCCAGCTGAGCAGCTCCGGGTCGTTGGCGGCGTAGTCGTGGGTCACGCCGTTCCGGTCGTCGTACGTGCCGACGACCTTCGTGTGCAGGCGTGACACCCAGTTCGACGCGTGGGTGGCGGCCTCGCGGCTGCCGTACGAGACGGTGTAGATCCAGCGGATGGTGCCGGCGAGACGGCCGAGCGGGTCCTCGCGGAAACGCGAGTGGTCGTGGACGCCGGCGAGCGCCCCCGGGTGCAGCGCCTGGACGAGCAGTGCCCGCACGCCGGCGGGGATGGTCGACATGGCGCCGTGCACGGCCCACACCGCCGAGCCCGGCAGGAAGAACCCCTCGTCGTCGCCCTTCTCGAGGTCGGTGACCCACTCGGGCGTGCCCGTGTACTGCCCGTTGAAGGTGTACTGCAGGCGGGCGCGGAGGGGTTCGGTCAGTGCGGGCATGCCTCGATCATGCGCCGCGGTGGCTGGACGCTCGCAGCGGACGCACGCCGCGCCTCCTGCGTCCCGGGGAGGGGCAGGAGGCGCGGCGTGCGACTCGGGGTGGGTCTCAGTTCCCGTGAGCCTCGATCGAGACGGGCTGCCACTCGTTCCAGGTCGCCAGACGCGACTCGTAGTCCTTCGTGGCGATCTCGAGCGGCGCCTTGCCGAAGAAGACGCGCAGCGGCGGCTCGTCGGCGTCGACGACCGTGAGGATCGCGGAACGGGTGGCCGTGGGGTCGCCGGGGTCGGCGGCCGAGGGACGCTTCGACGCGGCCTCACGGACGTCGGCGTAGGCCTCGAGTTCGTCGCTGCGCGAGGCGGAGGGGCCCGACCAGTCGGTCGAGTAGCCGCCGGGCTCGACGAGGGTCACCTTGATGCCGAAGCCCGCGACCTCCTGGGCCAGCGACTGGCTGAAGCCCTCGAGCCCCCATTTCGAGGCGTGGTAGATGCCGACCGTCGGGAAGGCGCTGATGCCGCCGATGCTCGACACCTGGACGATGTGACCCGAGCCCTGCTCGCGCATGATCGGGAGCGCCGCCTGTGACACCCAGAGGGCGCCGAAGAGGTTCGTCTCGAGCTGGGCACGGGCCTCGTCCTCGGTGATCTCCTCGATCATGCCGAAGTGGCCGAAGCCGGCGTTGTTCACGACGACGTCCAGCCGTCCGAAGTGCTCGGCGGCCTTCTGCACCGCGGCGACGTCGGCCGCACGGTCGTTGACGTCGAGCTGGAGGGGCAGGAAGGAGTCGCCGTACGCGTCCACGAGGGGCGTGACGTCGTCGATCTTCCGTGCGGTGCCCGCGACCCTGTCGCCGCGTTCGAGGGCCGCCTCGGCCCATTCGCGGCCGAAGCCCTTGGATGCACCGGTGATGAACCAGACCTTGCTCACGATGTGTCGTTCCTCTCTTCGTGATGTCGAGGACCATGCTGCGCCGCGCCTCCTCGTCCGCGGTCAGGTTGCCAGCCGGCACCGAGCCCACGGGGTACGCCCGGCGGTCGATAGAGTGGCCCGGTGACCACCGACAGCGCTCGTCCCTGGCTCGACTCCTACGCACCCGGCGTGCCGCACGACCTCGAACCGGTCGACGGCTCGCTGCTCGACCTGGTCGAGGCCTCCGCGGCGCGGTACCCCAGGGCGGTGGCGCTCGAGTTCTTCGGGGCGACGACCACCTATTCCGAGCTCGTCGACCAGATCGCGCGGGCGGCCGAGGGGCTGCGCAAGCTCGGGGTCGGCCACGGCGACACCGTCGCGATCGTGTTGCCGAACGGTCCGCAGCACGTCGTCGCGTTCTACGCGGTGCTGCGCCTCGGCGCGATCGTCGTCGAGCACAACCCGCTCTACACGCCGCGCGAGCTGCGTCACCAGTTCGAGGACCACGGCGCCAAGGTGGCCATCGCCTGGAACAAGGTGGTCGAGACCATCCAGGCCTTCCCCGACGACGTGGCCGTCGATCACCTCGTCTCGGTCGACGTCACCCGGGCGATGCCGTTCACCACGCGGGCGGCCCTGGCCCTGCCGATCAAGAAGGCCCGCCAGTCCCGTGAGCGCCTCACGACGACCGTGACGGGCACCACGCCGTGGGAGAAAGTCGTCGGCTCGTCCCGCATCAAGGCGAGGCACCCGCGACCGGCCACCGACGACCTGGCGGTCATCCAGTACACGAGCGGCACCACGGGCGCGCCCAAGGGTGCCCAGCTGACGCACCACAACCTCCTGTCGAACGCCGCGCAGGCCCAGGCCTGGGTGCCGACGATCGAGCGCGGCACCTGCGTCGTCTACGCGGTGCTGCCGATGTTCCACGCGTACGGCCTGACGCTCTGCCTCACCTTCGCGATGAGCATGGGCGCCCGACTCGTGCTCTTCCCGGCCTTCGACCCGGCGCTGGTGCTCAAGGTCATGAAGAAGCACCCGCCGACCTTCCTGCCCGCGGTCCCCCCGATCTACGCCCGTCTGCAGAAGGCCGCCGACGACGCCGGCGTCTCGCTGAAGGGCGTCGACGTCGCGATCTCGGGGGCCATGCCGCTCTCGGCCGACGTCGTCGAGCCGTGGGAGGCCGAGTCCGGCGGCTGGTTGGTCGAGGGCTACGGGCTCTCCGAGTGCTCGCCCGTCCTCATGGCCAACCCCGTCGGTCCGACGCGCCGCGCGGGCACGGTCGGTCTGCCCCTGCCGGGCACCGAGGTGCGCGTCGTCGACCCCGAGAACCCCACGGTCGACGTGGCGGCCGGAGAACGCGGCGAGCTGATCGTCCGTGGCCCGCAGGTCTTCAGCGGGTACTACCGCAAGCCGAAAGAATCGGGCGAGGTCTTCGTCGACGGCGACTGGTTCCGCACCGGCGACATCGTCACCATCGACGACGACGGGTTCGTCCGCATCGTCGACCGCATCAAGGAGCTCATCATCACCGGCGGCTTCAACGTCTCGCCGTCCGAGGTCGAAGAGGTCCTGACCCGGTTCGAGGGCGTCGCCGAAGCAGCGGTCGTGGGTCTGCCCACCCCCGGCGGCGAACAGGTGGCCGCCGCGATCGTCGTGAAGCCGGGCGCCCACGTCGACGTCGCGGCCCTGCGCTCGTTCGCGCGCAAGCACCTCACGCCGTACAAGGTGCCGCGGCGCATCGTCGTCGTCGACGACCTCCCCCGGTCGCTCATCGGCAAGGTGTTGCGCCGCAAGGTACGCGACTCCCTGGCCGAGCGCTGAGACCGGACCCGCGCCTCCTCGACCGGACGACGGTCGGCAGGTGCGGGTCGGTCCACCCGCGGCCGCGGCTCAGGAGGCGCGGCTCAGCTGGGCGAGACGCGATCCGTCATGCGACCCTCGGCCAACCAGGCCAGTCGCTGCAGCGCTTCTCTGTTGCGCCAGTGCAGCGGCGGGTCCATCAGGGCCTTCGGCACCAGCCGACCGGGGCCCGCGACGGCGTACTCGGTCATCGTGACGAAGCAGCCGCCCATGCGGTTGCGCACGTCGATCTCGACCCGGGCCTCGCCCATCGGCCAGCCCCTGGCGTGGAACACGGCCCGGACCGGAGGGTCCCACTCGAGGATGGTCGTCACGTCGTCGATGACCAACGGCCAGACCCCGAACGAGTGGTGGACCCTGGCCTCGACGCTCGGCCAGGTCAGTTCGACCTCGCGGATGCGCGCCGACCCGACGACCCAGCTCGTGAAGAGCCACCCGTCGCTCAGCACGTCGAAGACGTCGTGGGGTGAGGCCTCGATGAAGCGGTGCGTGGTGCTCATCCGTCGATCCTGGCACGGTCCCCGCGCGCCGCGCACCCCGTTGACGCGCCCCTGCCGCCGTGGATCAGATCGGGCGTCGGGCGCCTCCCCCGTCGGGAGTCGACGCGATCAGGAGTCGACTCCGAGGTACGGCAGCCGGTCGATGCCGAACTCGTGCTTCAGGGCGCTGCGCGCGGCGTAGGCGCCACCCAGCCCGTGCACCGAGGGGCCCGGCGGGGTCGAGGACGAGCACAGGTAGAGGCCCGGCGTCGGCGTGCGCCACGGTTCGGTCGACAGCGTCGGCCGTGCCGCCAGCTGCCAGACGCTCGGGGCCCCGGCGGCGATGTCGCCGCCGATGTAGTTGGGGTCGTGCGCTTCGAGGTCGACCGCCGTCCGGCTGTTCGTGGCCAGGATCGTGTCGCGGAACCCCGGCGCGAAGCGCTCGATGCCGGCGATGACGGTCTCGGTCTGGTCGACCGTGGACCCGCGCGGCACGTGCGTGTACGCCCACAGGGCCTGCTGACCGTCGGGGGCGCGCGTGCCGTCGACCACGCCCGCCTGGGCCACCAGGACGTACGGCGTGCGGGCGTGTCGACCCGAGGCGACGTCGTGCTCTCCCGAGGCGATCTCGGCCCGCGTCCCCCCGAGGTGCAGCGTGGGGCTGCGCCGGGCCTCGTCGTTCGCCCAGGGCACCGGCCCCGACAGCGCGAAGTCGACCTTGGCCGCCGCGTTCCCGTACCGGAAGCGCCGCAGGGCGCGCTCGTACCGGTCGGGCAGACGACTGCCCGCGATGTCGGCCAGGGCACGGGCGCTCGTGTCGAAGATCGTGGCCTTCGCCCTCGGCAGCTCGTCGATCGACGTGACGTCCACGCCCGTCGTGATGGTGCCTCCGTGGGCCAGGACGTCGTCGGCCATGGCGTCGACGATCGACTGGCTGCCACCGGTCGGCACCGGCCAGCCCCGGGCGTGCGCGTGGACGGCCAGGACGAGCCCGGCGGCCGAGGTCGACAGGCTCGGCATCGGGCGGATCGCGTGGGCCATCACCCCGGCGAGCATGGCGGGGGCCTCGTCACCCGAGAACCCGGCGTTCCACCAGGGGCCGCTCTGTGACAGGGCGGCCAGACCGAAGCGCGCGAGGGTCACCGGGTCGTCCGGCACCCGGACGAGCTCGCGCATCGTGAACTTCGCCATGCGGGGCTCGGTCTCGACCAGACCCCGGAGGAGGCGCGCCCAGGCGGCCCCGTCGGCACCGAGCCCGTCCGCCGTCCGGTCGAGGTCACGGTAGGCGATGCCGGCACGTCCGCCGTCGAGCGGGTGGGCGTACGAGATGTCGGGGACCGTCAGCTCGATCCGGCGGTCGAGTTGAAACCGCTGGAAGAACCCCGAGGCGAGGGCCATGGGGTGCACGGCCGAACAGATGTCGTGGCGGAAGCCCGGCAGGGTCGCCTCCTGCGTGCGCGCTCCCCCACCGATCGTGTCGGCCCGTTCGACGACCTCGACGCGGAGACCGACCCGAGCGAGCACCACGGCCGCCGCGAGACCGTTGGGCCCCGCACCGACGACGACCGCGTCCACCTCGGGCGCGGCGCTCATGCCCGACGCCCGCGGGTCACCCGACCCACCACGGCGGCGGTGGCGGCCGCGGACGCCCCCACCACGGCCCCCACGGTCAGGGCGCGGTTGCGGGTGTACCAGACCTGCGGACTCGTGGTGCGCGCGCGGTCGCTGAAGATGCCACGAGCCCCGTGGTCACCGGCCGTGGGCTCGTAGAGGTTGTCGGGCAGCATGGGCTCGCTCTTGTCGGGAGCCTGCTGGCCGGAGTACCCGCTCTTGGCGAGGTAGACGTCGAGGAAGTTCGCGACGAACCGGTTGCCGAGCACCGTCATGACGGTGGGCTCGCCGAGCCAGGTCCGGCGACGCGGCTTGTCGGCGACGTCGGCGATCGCCCGGGCCCCGACCTCGGGTTCGAAGATGGGCGGCACGGGCTGGGGGTGCTCGGGCAGGGTCGAGCGCACCCAGTTGAACTGGATGGTGTTGAGGGCCGGCATGTCGACCGTGCTGATCCGCACCGAGCTCTTGTTGTGGATCAACTCGGTCGTCACCGACTCGGTGAAGCCCTGCACGGCGTGCTTCGCGCCGCAGTACGAAGCCTGGAGCGGGATGCCTCGGTGGGCGAGCGCCGATCCCACCTGGATGACCTGCCCGCGGTCGCGGGGCACCATGCGTGACAGGGCCGCACGAGTGCCGTTGACGAAGCCGAAGTAGTTGACGGCCGTGGCCCGCTCGAAGTCGTCGGGGTCCGTCTCGAGGAACTCGCCGAACACACCGACCATGGCGTCGTTGACCCAGAGGTCGATCGGCCCGAGCTCGGCCTCGACGCGATCGGCGGCCGACTCGACCTGGGCGCGATCGGCCACGTCGGTCGAGATGCCCAGCGCGCGGCGACCGGCGGCCTCGACGTCCCGGACGGCCCCGTCGAGGCCGTCCTGTCCCCGAGCGAGGATCGCGACGTCCCATCCGCGCGCGGCGAGCTCTCGGACGGTGGCCCGGCCGAGTCCCGCGGACCCTCCGGTGACGACGGCGGTTCTCGTGCTGGTCATGGTGCTCCCTCGGGCCTATAGGCGGATCGTGGACGGACCCCCGACGCTAGTCCGCGACCGGAGGTCCGTCCCGGGGGTGATGCCCAGGTGTCAGATGTCGAAGCCTCCGCCGAAGTCCCCTCCCCCGAAGTCGCCTCCCCCGAAGTCCCCGAAACCCCCGCCGGAGTCGCCGGCCCCGTCGGCACCGAAGTCGCCGCCGCCGTCGCTCGCCGTCTCGGTGCCGGCGTCGGCACCGCCGTCCGCGCCGCCGTCGCCCTCGGAGCCCTGGTCGCCGCCGGCGTCGTCACCCGCGCCTCCGTCCGCCGTCGCCCCGGCGTCGGGCAGGAACGCGCTCATCAAGGTCGACCCGATGACGTAACCGGCCACCGTGCCCAGGATCGACCCGCCGATGATCGAACCCATGCCGGGGCCCTGACGGAGGGGCTGGCCGTTCGGCCCGACCTGCTGCCGTCCGTCCGGGCCGCCGCCGAGGGTGCGCTCGAGGGTCCCGGGTCGTCGCAGCTCGGACCGGGTGGCGGCCTGGGCGAGCGAGCCGGCGTCGTCGCCGCGCGGTGCCTCGCCGGGGCTCGACTCGGCCGTCAGCTGGTCGAAGACGAGACGGCGTTGTTCGGGGCTGAGCTTCGCGAACGCCTCGGCGTGCACCTGCTCGATGGTCTCGGGCGGGGCGGTCTTCAGCAGGTAGCGGTACCGCTCGACGGCGATCTCGTCGTCGCTGCGGGCCGGTCCGGTGCCGGCCGACGAGGCCGGGACCGGCGACTGCTGGCCGTAGCCCTGCTGGTCGTACCCCTGCTGGCCGTACCCCTGCTGCGGGGCGGCGGGCTGCTCGTAGCTCTGCTGCCCGTACCGGTAGCCCTGCGGAGCGGAGGGCTGCTGCGGCTGGCCCTGCTGCGGCTCGCGGCCGAGGAGGCGGTCGAGGAATCCCATGGTGGTGTCCTGTCGGATCGTGTGCTCGGTGCCGCACGCGGGGCGCGACGTCGGTCTGCCCACCACGGTACGGACTGTCCCGGCCCGCCGCCTGGACGGCGACGGAACGTCAGCCGCGAACGTCCTGATCAACGGCGTCACGCGACGCGTCGTCGACGCCGGCTCGACGGCGGCGCACCGACCGGACGACGAGGAACACCACGACGCCCGCGATGGCGGCGTACACGACGTAGTCCAGGTACTTCGCGTACCGGTCGATGAGCTCGTACTGGGTGCCGAGGGCGGCGCCCAACCCGATCAACAGCCCGTTCCAGAGGCCGCTGCCCACGATCGTGAAGACCGAGAAGACCAGCAGGGGCATGCGCTCGGCACCGGCGGGAAGCGAGATGAGGCTGCGCACGCCCGGGATGAACCGGCCGAAGAACACCGCGGACCGCCCGTGGCGCTCGAACCAACCGGCCGCCTTCTCGAAGTCGTGGCGGTCGACCAGCGGCAGCTTGGCCAGCCACCGGATGCTGCGGTCGAGGCCGAGACCGGCCCCGAGCCCGTAGAGGACCAGGGCGCCCAGGTAGGCGCCGAGGGTGCTCAGCGCGATCAACAGCACGATGTTCATCGACCCGGCGCCGGCCAGGAACCCGGCCAGCGGCAGGATGACCTCGCTGGGGATCGGCGGGAACACGGTCTCGACGAAGGTCAGCAGGGCGACGCCCCACTCGCCGAGGGCGTCGATGACGCGGGCGGCGAACCCGACGAGGCCGTCGAGGTCGGCGACGACGTCCTGGCTCGAGGACGAGGAGGCGCGGAGGACGAGGGCTGTCGAGGTCATGGGTCCCAGGTGGTCGGTCGGGCGCTCGGGGGCGCAACGGATCGGCAGCCCCGAGTATGGCGGGGCAGCCTGCGCGTCCGCCCACAACGCCCGGGTGGGCTGCGCCTGACGGGGAACACCGCATCGCTTGCTACATTGACCTGTGTCGGCTTGGTTTCCGACGCCGGACACACTCACGAAACAGGACCCCAATGGGATCGCTCATCTACGGAACCTCGGGCATCGAGGTCGAGTTCGAGGACCGCGTGCTCGAACACCTCCAGATTGTCATCGCCACCAAGCTGCGTCGCCGCGAGTCGTTCTTCTTCTCGTGGCGCGACACGCAGAAGGTCGGTGACGGTCGCAGCAGCATCTGGCTGGACGCCGGCATCCCGCTCTACTTCAAGTACTCCGGCGGCCGGGTGCCGTCGATCAACCGTGACTGGCTCACCGAGCTGACGGCCTCGTCGAACAGCTCGTCCGGCCTCGTCCTCACCGACGAGCCCAGTCTCGACAACAGCGCCAAACGACGCGGCTGACCCGCGCCTCCCCCCTTTCGAGGCGTTGACCCGGTTCGGGTCCGTTCCGTACCGTGGGCCCGACGGCGACGGAGGGGGCGGTCATGCAGGGTGCCAGGCGCGCGAGCGCGGGCCGACTCGCGATCGCCACGATGGTGACGGCCGGCCTGGTCGCGGCCCTCGTGACGGCCCAGGCCCCCGTCGCGGCGCGGGCCTCGGACGCCGTCCTCTCGCAGGGACGCAGTGCGGGGGCCTCCTCGGTCGCCTCACGGTCCACCCCGGCAGCGGCCGCGGTGGACGGCGACGGGCGGACGGGTTGGAGGAGCGCGCGGGCGGGCTCGCAGTGGTTGCAGGTCAGCATCGGACCGCAGGTCGATGTGTCGCAGGTCTCGCTGCAGTGGGGTGACGCCCCGGCGACGGCCTACGAGGTCCAGATCTCGTCGACCGGCAAGACCTGGCGCACGCTGGCGTCGACGACCCGGGGTGACGGCGGCACGGACACGTACGACGTGGCCGGGACGGGGAGGCACGTCCGGGTGCTCGCGACGGTCTCGGTTACGGGCACGGGGTACTCGCTGTCCGAACTGACGGTGCGTGGGTCCCGGACCGGGTCGTCGTCCGCCACCCCGGGCGTCCGACTCGCCGGTGGTGCCGGCTCGTGGCACCTCGAGGTCGACGGGCGGCCCTTCACGGTCGAGGGGGTCACCTACGGCGCCCCCGCCGCCGAGGCGGCCACCCACTTCCCCGACATCGCCTCGATGGGCGCCAACACGGTCCGCACCTGGGGCACCGACACGGGCTCGGGGCGCCTCTTCGACGCCGCGTCGGCGTCCGGTCTCCATGTCGTCGCCGGCCTGTGGCTCGACCACGGCGTCGACTACGTCGGCGACACCGCCTACAAGACGGCCACCCTGGCGAGCATCCGCTCGACCGTGGCCGCCTACCGGGATCGGCCGAGCCTCCTGGCCTGGGACGTGGGCAACGAGGTGATGCTGGGGCAGGGCGAGACCCAACGGGTCGCCTACGCCCGCTTCGTCGACGAGGTCGCCCGGACGATCCACTCGATCGACCCGGGCCACCCCGTCACCTCGACCGACGCCTGGATCGGCGCCCTCTCGTACTACGAGGAGCACGCTCCGTCGCTCGACTTCTACTCGGTCAACTCGTACGGCGGTGTCGGGTACCTCGAGGACGGGTGGATCTCCGGCGGTTACACCAAGCCCTACCTGGTGACCGAGACCGGTCCGGCCGGCTCGTGGGAGGTCCCCGACGACGCGAACGGCATCCCGCTCGAACCCGGCGACGAGGCCAAGGCCCGGGCCTACACCGCCGCGTGGCAGGCCGTCCTGTCCCATCCCGGCGTCGCCCTCGGGGCCACCGTCTTCAACTACGGCCTCGAGAACGACGAGCCCGGCGTCTGGTTGAACCTCCGGACCGACGGTCTCCGTCGGCTGTCGTACTTCGCGGTCCAACGCGCCTACGGCGGGGAGGCGCCCACCAACACGTCGCCCGTCGTGCGCTCCATGACGCTGTCCCCGGCCTCGGGAGTGCGCCCGGGCACACCCGTCACGCTGACGACCTCGGTGACCGACCCCGACGGCGACCCCGTGACCTACCGGGTCTACGCCACGAGCCGGTACGTCGACGGGGACGAGTCCCTCCGGCCGTTGCCGGCGACCACCACGGGGCCGGGGACCATGACGGTGCAGGCCCCGTCCCGCCCCGGGGTGTGGAAGATCTACGTCTACGCGCTCGACGGCCGGGGCAACGTGGGCATCGAGGCGCGCTCGGTCCGCGTCGTCTGACGTCCCCGCGTCGTCCGACGTCTCCGCGCCGTCTGACGTGCCCGCGTCGCCTGACGTGCCCGCGCCGTCTGACGTGCCCGCGTCGTCGAACGTCGCTGCGTCGTCTGACGTCCCCGCGTCAGCGGCGGACGAGTGCGGCGACCGCTCGCCACCCCACGACGAACACGCCGAGCACGACGACGGTCACGACGACGAAGCTGACCTGCACACCCTGACCGCTCACCACACGGAGCAGCACGCCGATCACGGCGGTGGAGACCCAGACGACCGCTCCCGAGCGGACGGCCGACAGCGGCCAGCGGACGCCGGTCACGCTCGCCCAGCCGACGACCGAGCCGACCACGAACGGCCACAGCGTGCCGAGCAGGCCGGGCAGGTCAAGGCCTTCGGCGTGGCTGCGACGGCCGATGACGACGAAGGCCAGGACCGCGACGAGGTCGACGACGATCGGCCACCAGGCCGGGCCGACCTCCCGCCGCCGGGTCGTCGGGGACGAGGTCGGGCTGGGGCGGGTCATCTCGGTGTCCTCTCGTGACGTCGGCACGCGCCGCGGACCGGGTCGCTCGGGTTCAGCGCGACCGCGGCTGCTCGAGTGCGCGCGACAACTCTGCCAGCAGTTCGTCGACCTGGGGGGCCACGAGGCGGTCGAGGGCCTCGGCGATGCGCGGACGGTGCTGCACCAGGGCCAGGCACAGGCTCGTGCCGACGGACTCGGCGTGGTCGCCCGCCAGGGTGATCTCGTGTCGCAGTGCGGCCTTGGCCTCGTCCGAGTACTCGGGCTCGGGTCGCGGGACCGGACCCGGTCGGTGTTCCGATCCGGCGGCCGGACGAGGATCGTCGAGCAGGGGCGCGTCGGTCGGCGTCGCCGAGTCGGGCGGCAGCAGCCAGCCGTCGAGGTCGTCGGGGTCGAACGACGCGGCCGCGACGTCGGGCTCGGTCGTGGAGGTGGCTCCGGTGGACCGGCCCACGACGGTCGGGTCGGGCGGGACGATGCCGGCGTCGGCCGGCATCCCCGCGAGCCCGGCGAGCGTGAAGAGGAACGGCTGGCCCGGTTCGGGTTCGGGGTCGAGATCGAGACCCTGGAACTCGGGGTCGAGACCCTGCTCGGGTCGGTAGCCCCGCGCCTCCTGGGCCTCGGCCAGTCGCAGCTCGCGCGTGACGAGCGGGAGGTTGCGGGCCGTGTACTCGTCGACGTCGTCGTCGACGATCTGCCGCATCCGGTTCAGCAGCGCGTGCTGGACGGCGTGCGGCACGTCGTGATCGAATCCGGCGGCGGTGGCGACGGGCGAGCCGAGGCACATCCGACACGGTCGCGTGCGACCGCGGGCGGTGCCGATGTGCCACCGGGGCAGCCAGCGCAGCCAGGCGTCGACGGCAGAGCTCACACGTCCCTCGATCTGCTCGGCCATGCCTCGAATCTAGGGCGAAAAGCGGCCGGGACGCCGACACGCCCGGGCGATTCCCGGGGATCGAGGTGTCCGAGCAGCCCGGCGGAGCCGACGGCGGTGCGCGAGTCGGGCCGCGTCCCTGGCGTCGACGCCGGGACTCAGCCCGACGTGACGAAGTCGATGAGTTCTTCGACCCGGCCCAGCACCGACGGCTCGAGGTCGGCATAGCTCCGCACGCGCGACAGGATGTGCTGCCAGGCCCGCGCGATGTCCGCCTGGTCCTCGTGCGGCCAGCCCATGGCCTCGCACACGCCGTGCTTCCACTCGACCGATCGGGGCACGACCGGCCAGGCCTCGACACCGAGCCGCCCCGGCTTGACGGCCTGCCAGACGTCGACGAACGGGTGCCCGACCACCAACACGTGGCGGCCGAGCGGACTTCGGGCGATGCCCTCGGCGACCCGGCTCTCTTTCGAGCCCGGCACCAGGTGGTCGACGAGCACGCCGACGCGTCGCTCGGGCCCCGGCCGGAAGTCGCGGAGCACGTCGGCCAGGTGGTCGACGCCCTCGAGGTACTCGACGACGACGCCCTCGACCCGCAGGTCGGAGCCCCAGACCTTCTCGACCAGCTCGGCGTCGTGCCGCCCCTCGACGAAGATGCGACTCTGACGGGCGACCCGGGCCTTGGCCCCCTCGACGGCGAACGAGCCGGACGCCGTGCGCGCCCGACCCTGAGGCGCCGCCCGCGGCACCCGCAGCGCCACGGGGGCGCCGTCGATCGAGAACGAGCCCGACATCGGGAAGGCCCGCACCCGGCCCTTCCAGTCCTCGAGCTCGACGGTGCCGGCCTCGACGCGGACGATCGCGCCCGTGAAGCCCGACCGGACCTCTTCCACCACGAGGTCGCGGACCGCGTCGGTCGGCGTCGGCGCCGGCTTCGTCGAGCGCTTCCAGTCGCCGGCGAGCACGTCGGCACCGTACCGGTCGTCATCCACGGGGGCCTCCGGAGCGTGGTCGGGGTTGGTAGGGGCGGGGTGGGCCCTTTCGCGGGCCGTCGGCGGGTGCGGTCTCGGGACGCCCGGACGTGCGGCCCGGCCGGGGGGACGGAGCAGGAGGCGCGGTGCCGCTCCGTGGAGTCGCCTCGGTCGGGCGCTGGCTCACCTTCGGCGGACGCGCCGCCGACGCGTCGGGCTTCGGGAGCGCGACGCGGGTGGAGGACGGTGACGACGCGACCCGCGCCTCGCGGTCCGATGCGGCCGTGCGGACCGCGACGCCCGCCGGGGTCGGCGTGAAGCCGACCGTGAACACCCAGATCAGACCACCCAGGACGAAGAGCACGAACGCGGCCGACACGGCCGCGGGCAGCCACCAGGCCGCGAGGGGCCCACCCTGCGAGACGAGGGCCAGGACGAACAGCGCCGCGACGAACCACAGGGAGGCGCTGGTCGCCACCGCGAGGTAGCGCTGGTACCGGCGCCTCATCTCGGCCCGGTTGGCCGGGTTCTTCCAGAAGGCGGCGTGCGGGACGAGCACGTGGCGGGCGGGCGTGACCGCGAGGAACAGAGCCGACACCGACCAGGTCACGACGATGCCGACCACGAGCACGGCGCCGAGGAGGACGAGGTCGTCACGGCTCGCCGCGAACGCCGATCCACCCGTCTCGCTGAGGTGGACCATCACGACCCGGCCGGGCAGGACGCGCGAGGCCACCGCGAGCGTCACGAGCACGCCGACGAGGGCGACGGCCACGGGCACGGCGGGGCGCAGACGCGCGACGAGGTTCATCGTGCGCCGCTCCCTGCCGCGGCCGTGGTCACGTCGATCAGGCCTGCGCCCGCTCGAGCACCAGCTCGCGGACGCGCGCGGCGTCCGCCTGCCCCTTCATGGCCTTCATGACGGCGCCGATGACGGCACCGGCGGCCTGGACCTTGCCGTCGCGGATCTTCGCCAGCACGTCGGGCTGACCGGCCAGGGCCTCGTCGATGGCGGCGATGAGCGCGCCGTCGTCCGAGACGACCTTCAGCCCGCGGGCCTCGACGACCTCGGACGGGCTGCCCTCGCCGGCGACAACGCCCTCGAGCACCTGACGGGCCAGTCGGTCGGTCAGCTCGCCGCTCTCGACGAGCGCGATGAGTTCGCTGACGTGCAGGGGCGACACGAGGCTCGAGGCCTCGACGCCCTGCGCGTTGGCGAGGCGGGCGATCTCGCCGGTCCACCACTTGCGTGCGGCCTGGGGTGAGGCACCCGCGGCGACGGTCTCGACGAGCTCGGTGAGCAGGCCGGAGTTCACGACGTCCTGGAACTCGAGGTCGGCGAACCCCCACTCGGACTTGAGCCGGCGACGCTGGGCGACCGGCGCCTCGGGGAGGGCCAGACGCAGTTCTTCGACGAGCTCGCGAGGAGGGACGACGGGCAGCAGGTCGGGCTCGGGGAAGTACCGGTAGTCGTCGGCGTCGCTCTTGGGGCGGCCCGCCGAGGTGCGACCGGTGTCTTCGTGCCAGTGGCGCGTCTCTTGCGTGATGGTGCCGCCCGCGGCGAGGATCGCGGCCTGACGCTGGATCTCGTAGCGGACCGCGCGCTCGACCGAACGGAACGAGTTGACGTTCTTGGTCTCGGTGCGGGTGCCGAGCTTCTCCTGCCCGTGCGGACGCAGGGAGACGTTCGCGTCGCAGCGCAGGTTGCCGCGCTCCATGCGGGCCTCGCTGACGCCGAGGGCCCGCACGATGTCACGGATGGTCGACACGTAGGCCGCACCCAGCTCGGGGCCCTTGGCGCCCGCCCCGATGATCGGCTTGGTGACGATCTCGACGAGCGGGATGCCGGCGCGGTTGTAGTCGACGAGGGAGTACTCGGCGCCCTGGATGCGACCGGTCGACCCGCCGACGTGCGTCAGCTTGCCGGCGTCCTCTTCCATGTGGGCGCGCTCGATCGGGATCGCGAAGACGGTCCCGTCCGGCAGCTCGACCTCGACCTCGCCCTCGAACGCGATGGGTTCGTCGAACTGGCTGACCTGGTAGTTCTTGGGGTTGTCGGGGTAGAAGTAGTTCTTGCGGGCGAAGCGCGAGCTCTCGGCGATCGAGCAGCCCAGGGCCAAGCCGAGGCTGATCGAGTAGCGCACGGCCTGCTCGTTGACCACCGGCAGCGACCCGGGCAGACCCAGGTCGACCGGGGTGACGTTGGTGTTGGGCTCGCCACCGAAGAAGTTCGGGGCGTCCGAGAACATCTTGGTCTTGGTCGCGAGCTCTACGTGGACCTCGAAGCCGAGGACGACCTCGAACTGCTCGAGGGCCTTCTCGTAGTCCATCAGGTCTGCCTTGGCCATCAGATGACTCCCTCGGTGGCGGCGGTCTGCTCGGTCGCGCTCAGGTCGGGCGCGCGCGAGATGAGCGTGTGGCCCCAGCCCTGCTCGAGCAGCTGCTCGAGGGCGGCACCGTAGGTGTAGAGGCGGGCGTCGCCGCGCGCGGGGGCCATGAACTGCAACCCCGTCGGCAGCCCGTCCTCGGCGGCCAGGCCCATCGGCACCGTGATGCCGGGGATGCCGGCCAGGTTGGCCGGGATCGTCGTGATGTCGTTGAGGTACATGGCCAGCGGATCGTCGATCTTCTCGCCGAGCCGGAACGCCGTGGTGGGCGCGGACGGCGAGACGAGGACGTCGACCTGGTCGAACGCCGCCGCGAAGTCGCGCTGCACGAGGGTGCGCACCTTCTGCGCGCTGCCGTAGTAGGCGTCGTAGTAGCCCGCGCTCAGCGCGTAGGTGCCGAGGATGATGCGGCGCTTCACCTCGGGGCCGAAGCCGGCCTCGCGGGTGGCGGCCATGACGTCCTCGACGGTGCCGCCTCCCTCGGGGACGACCCGTAGGCCGAAGCGCACCGAGTCGAACTTGGCGAGGTTGCTCGACGCCTCGGCCGGCAGGATCAGGTAGTAGGCGCTGATCGCGTGCTCGAAGCTGGGGGCCGAGATCTCGACGATCTCGGCACCGGCCGCGCTCATGAGCTCGAGGGCCTCGGCGAAGCGGGCCTTGACGCCGGCCTGGAAGCCCTCGCCGTTCAGCTCGCGGACGACTCCGATGCGGACGCCCCGCAGGGCACCGCCAGCGAGACCGGTGCGGGCCGCCTCGGTGAACGAGGGCCAGACGTCGCGCAGCGAGGTGGAGTCGCGGGGGTCGTGCCCGGTGATGACGTCGTGCAGCATGGCGCTGTCGAGCACCGTGCGGCTGACCGGGCCGACCTGGTCGAGCGAGCTGGCCAGGGCGATCGCGCCGTAGCGGCTGACCGACCCGTAGGTCGGCTTGACCCCGACGGTGCCGGTGACGGCACCGGGCTGGCGGATGGACCCGCCGGTGTCGCTGCCGAGGGCGAGGGGCGCCTCGAAGGCGGCGACGGCCGCCGCGGAGCCGCCACCCGAGCCACCGGGGATGCGGTCGAGCGACCAGGGGTTGTGCGTCGGTCCGTAGGCCGAGAACTCGGTCGACGAGCCCATCGCGAACTCGTCCATGTTGGTCTTGCCGAGAGGGACGAGGTCGGCCGCGCGCAGCTTGGCGACGACGGTGGCGTCGTACGGCGGCACCCAACCCTCGAGGATCTTGCTGCCGGAGGTCGACGGCATGTCGATCGTGCAGAGGACGTCCTTGATGGCGATCGGGACGCCGGCGAGCGGGCCGAGGGCCTCGCCCGCGGCGCGGCGGCGGTCGACGTCGGCCGCCGTGTCGAGTGCGGCCGTGCTGACGTGCAGGAAGGCGTGGACGTCCCCGTCGACCGCCTCGATGCGGTCGAGGTGGGCGCGCGTGACGTCGACCGACGACACGTCGCCGGCGGCGAGGCGGGTCGACAGCTCGGCGGCGGACAGGTGGACGAGCGAGGTGGTGTCGGTCATGGCTACTGCTCTTCTCCCAGGATCGCGCTCACCCGGAAGCGCGAGCCGTCGTGGTCGGGGGCGCCGGACAGGGCCTGCTCGGCCGTGAGCGTCTCGCCCACGACGTCGGGCCGGAACACGTTCTCGAGCGGGATCGGGTGGCTGGTCGCCGGGACGTCGTCGGTCGCGACCTCTCGGACCTTGGCGACGCTGTCGACGATGTGGCCGAGCTCGGCGGTCATCGTGTCGATCTCGGCCTCGGTGAGGGCGATGCGGGCGAGACCGGCGAGGTGCTGCACCTGCTCGCGCGTGATTTCGGACATGCTTCTCTCTCACGTGGTCGTGCGGGGGTACCGCGGCGGCGGTACCGCACGATTCTACGGGGCGGCACCGACGCGCGGGGTCGTGGGGGGTCGCGGCGTCGGACCCTCAGTCGCGGAAGTAGACGTCCTGCGGCCGCACGAGCGTGAGGGCGGGCGCCTCCGGACCGCCCTCGCCCGGTTGGCCGGTGCGACCGTCGACGAGTGCGCCGTGCCCGAGCCCGATGAGGGCCAGGCTGCGCATCGACTCGGTGCCGGCCCGGAAGTAGTCGTTGTGCCCGAGGGCGGAGGCCAGGGCGTGTCCCGTCACCGCATCGGCTCCACCGCTCAGGTGCAGCACGACGGCGCCGAAGGCGCCCGTCGCCGGGTCGGCCCCGAAGAAGCCGCTCCCGGCCACGGGGTCGAAGCTGCCGGCGGCGGCGTACACGTCGTGACCGCGGACCGCGAGCTCCCCGGCGTCGGACACGACGCTGCCGGGCGATCCGAGCAGCACCAGCGAGTCGACCGACACGCGTCCGGACGACAGGGCGATCGTCGCCGTCGTCGAGCCGTACGAGTGCGCCATGACCGACACCCGCGGCTCGTCGTCCGCCCGGGCCGCGTCGAGCCCGTCGAGCGCGTCCACGAGGTGGGACGCACCCTGCCGAGCGAGGCCGAGGTCGTAGAAGTTGGTCAGGTCGGGCGTCTGGTAGCCCATCCAGGCCACGACGGCGACGGTCGGCACGGGGCCGGGGCCACCGCGGCCCAGCAACGTCGCCCAGGTGGCCTGCTCGTCGTGGAGGGCGCCGGCGGTGTTGGTCCAGTCGACGAGCTGGTCCGACACCGTGAACAGCATGCCGGGGACGAGCACGCTGACGTCGTCGGCGGTGTCGAGGTCGCCGACGGTGACGGCCGCGCGTCCGGGCAGGACCGTGTCGAGCGCCACGAGGTGTCGGTCGGCCGCCCCGGCGAAGGGGACGTCGTTCGTCGCCCCGTCGAGCGTCGCCCGCACCTGCTGGAGCATGGCCAGACGACGGGCGTCACCCGGCTCCTCGTCGTCCGAACCGATCCGCTGCGAGACGGCGACCGTCGCGTACCGCAGGAGCTGCCGGTTGGCGGTGTCGCGCACCGAGTACGGGACGCCCTCGAGGTTGCCGACGACGCCCGGCACGCTGCGCGCGAGGACCGCCTGCCGACCGTCGTCCAGCCCGGACCACCAGGCGGCCGTGACCTCGGGCGCGACCTGCTCGCCGAGCGCCGCCGTCAGCGCCGTCGCGTCGTCACCGTCGGCGTCGAGGGTGTCGGCGAAGCGCTCGACTCCGGCCGAGGAGGCGCGGGCCAGCTGGTCGAGGCAGGCCTCGGCCGAGAAGGCGGTCGCCTCGATCCCCCGGCAGCCGTCGAGCTCGGGCACGGCACGACCGTCCTGTACCGGTGCGACTCCCGGGACGCTGTCCGGCGACGCCCCGACGGGTGATCCGGTCGCCGGGCGGTCGAGCGTCACGGCGGTCGCCGAGGACACGCTTGGAGCGTCGGCCACCCCGGCGAGATGCACCGAGGCAGAGAGCATTGCTGCAGCGAGGAACAGCACGTCGGGTCTTCCCCCTAGTCACGTGCCTGTACCCCGGCTCCCTACTGCTGGAGAACGACACGTCCTCACATCCTAGGAAACGAAAGTGCCCCTGACCAGGGAAATCATGATTCCGGCGTCTCCTCGTCCCCCACCTGGGGGACAACGAGAGCTGCCGGGCCCTCCTTAAGGAGGACAGCGAATTGCTCCGCGTCGATGATCCGTACCCCGAGTTGCTCGGCCTTCGTCAACTTCGATCCGGCGCCGGGTCCGGCCGCGACGAAGTCCGTCTTCTTGCTGACGCTGCTCGCCGCCTTGCCGCCGGCCTCGACGATGGCCTCGAGTGCGCCCTCGCGCGTGAACCCCTCGAGGCTCCCGGTCGCCACGACCGTCACGCCCGAGAGCACGCCACCCGCCGCCTCGGCGGCACCCGGTCCGGGATGACCGGGTGTGGCGAACTGCACTCCCGCCGCCGTCCACCGATCGATGATCTCGACGTGCCAGTCGACGTCGAACCAGGCGAGCAGCGCATCGGCGATGATGCCGCCCACGCCGTCGACGGCCGCGAGCTCGTCCCGCGAGGCGGCTCGGATGGCGTCGAGCGAGCCGAAGTGGTTGGCCAGCGCCCGGGCCGCGACCGGCCCGACGTGTCGGATGCTCAGACCGACCAGGAACCGCCACAGCGGGCTGGTCTTCGCCTTCTCGAGGTTCGCGAGCATCTCGATCGCCGTCTTGGACGGCACCGAGGTCTCGTCACCCGAGAACTCGGTGGCCGAGGGGTCGAAGGCGCCGTCGCGCTTGGCGCGCTTCCGGCGGAACGGGGTGACGAGTTTCGGCTGCCCGTCGGCCTCGAGCTTCTGCATGCCGGTCTCGGTGTCGCGGACGACGACCCGTACGGGGAAGATGTCGGCCATCGTCAGGCTGAAGAGGCCGGCCTCGGTGCGCAGGGGCGGCGTGGCCGGCTCGACGGGCTGCGTCAGCGCGGCCGCCGCGACCTCGCCGAGGCCTTCGACGTCGAGCGAGCCGCGGGACGCGATGTGCTCGACGCGTCCGCGGACCTGGGCAGGGCAGCTCTCGGCGTTGGGACAGCGCAGGTCGATGTCGCCCTCTTTGGCGGGCTTGAGCGGGGTGCCGCACTCGGGGCAGTCGACGGGCATGACGAACTCGCGTTCGGTGCCGTCGCGCAGTTCGATGACCGGGCCGAGCACCTCGGGGATGACGTCGCCCGCCTTGCGCAGCACGACGGTGTCGCCGATCAGCACGCCCTTCGCCTTGACGACCTGCTGGTTGTGCAGGGTCGCCTGGCGCACCTCGCTGCCGGCGACCTCGACCTTGGCCATGACGGCGAAGGGCGTCGCTCGGCCCGTGCGTCCGACGCTGACGACGATGTCGAGCAGCGTCGTGTTGACCTCTTCGGGCGGGTACTTGAACGCCGTCGCCCACCGCGGAGCCCGGCTCGTGGCCCCGAGCTCTTCGTGCAGGGCGAGGTCGTCGACCTTGACGACGATGCCGTCGATCTGGTGCTCGACCGACGAGCGCCGCACCCCGTAGTCGTGGATGAAGGCCTCGACCTCGTCGACGGTGTCGAAGACGCGGTAGTGGGTCGAGATGGGCAGGCCCCACCCGCCCAGCAGGTCGTAGACCTCGGATTGCGACCGCACCTCGGTCGCCCGCTCGAGTTCGCGGACCGGCCAGGCGCCGATGCCGTGCACGAGCATCCGCAGGCGGCGCAGGCGTGCGTGCATCAACTCGCGCTTCTCGGGGCTCTTGCCCTCTTCTTTCTGACGCAGCGAGCCGGCGGCGGCGTTGCGGGGGTTCGCGAAGACGCGTTCTCCCGCCTCGCGCTGCTGGGCGTTGAGTTCGTCGAACTCGCTGACCGGGAAGAAGATCTCGCCTCGCACCTCGACCAGCGGCGGGTGGCCGGTGCCCTCGAGCCGTTCGGGGATCGTGCCCATGGCGAGCACGTTGCCGGTCACGTCCTCGCCGACGACGCCGTCGCCGCGGGTGGCGGCGGTGACGAGCACGCCGTCCTCGTACCGCAGGTTGATCGCCAGGCCGTCGATCTTCAGTTCGGTGAGGAACCGCACGCGTTCGGCCCCGGCGTCGCGCTGGACCTTGCCCGCCCACTCGGCGAGCTCGTCGTCACTGAACACGTTGTCGAGGCTGAGCATGCGCTCGGCGTGCTCGACCGGGGCGAACTGCGTGGTCTCGGCCCGGCCACCGACCGTCTGCGTGGGGCTGTCGGGCTTCTGCAGCTCGGGGTGAGCCCGCTCGAGGGAGTCGAGGCGTCGCACGAGGCCGTCGTAGTCGGCGTCGGAGACGGTCGAGCCGTTGCCCTCGTAGTACTGGTCACGCAGCTCGAGGATGCGGGTCGTCAGACGTTCGGCCTCGTCTCGCGCCTGGGACAGGTCGTCGGGGACGCCGTCGGTCTCGACCGCGGGCCCGGAGGCGGAGGCGTCGTCGCCGGTCTCGCTCATCGTGGTCGCCTCAGACGGTGACGACTGCGGGCACGGGCACGGCGCTGACCGTGCGGTCGATCGTGCACTGACCGAGGACGCGGGTGCCGACGTAGACGACGGCGGTCTGCCCGGGGGCGACGCCGTTGAGGGGTTCGCGAGGTGTGATCACGAGTTCTTTCTTACCCTCGACCTCCGACACCCGCGCGACCGCGGGTACGGGGTCGGCGTGGGCACGGATCTGCACGTCGCAGTCGAACGCGACCGTCGGGTCGACCGGGGCGAGCCCGGCCCAGGTGTACGAGCCGCCGGCGATCTCGGCGATGTCGAGGGCCTCCTTCGGTCCGACGACGACCGTGTTGTCGACCGGTCGCACCTCGAGCACGAAGCGCGGCTTCCCGTCATCGGACGGGAAGCCGATGTTGAGGCCCTTGCGCTGGCCGACCGTGAAGGCGTGCGCCCCCTCGTGCGACCCGACCACGGCACCGCTGCGATCGAGGATCTCACCCGTCTCGGCACCGACCCGCTCGGCGAGCCACCCGCGGGTGTCGCCGTCGGGGATGAAGCAGATGTCGTGGCTGTCGGGCTTGGACGCCACGCTGAAGCCGCGCTCGGCGGCCTCGGCCCGCACCTCGGCCTTGGAGGGCGTCGCCCCGAGCGGGAACATCGAGTGCGCGAGCTGCTCGGCGGTGAGCACGCCCAGCACGTACGACTGGTCCTTCGCCCAGGCGGAGGCGCGGTGCAGCTCTCGGTTGCCCCGGTCGTCGGTGACGATGGTCGCGTAGTGACCCGTGCAGACCGCGTCGAAGCCGAGCGCGAGCGCCTTCTCGAGCAGGGCGGCGAACTTGATGCGCTCGTTGCAGCGCATGCAGGGATTGGGCGTGCGGCCTGCGGTGTACTCGGCGACGAAGTCGTCGACGACATCGAGCTTGAAGCGCTCGGAGAAGTCCCACACGTAGTAGGGGATGCCGATCTTGTTGGCGGCGCGCTGGGCGTCCATCGAGTCCTCGATGGTGCAGCAGCCACGGCTGCCCGTTCGGAGCGTCCCCGGCATCCGGCTGAGGGCCAGGTGCACGCCCACCACGTCGTGGCCGGCCTCGACCGCCCTCGCCGCGGCCACCGCCGAGTCGACTCCACCACTCATCGCTGCCAAGACCTTCATCCGACAAGTGTACGCAGCGGGCCTAGGGTGGCGAGCGACATGTCTTCCTCCTCCCCCGCCTTCAGCATGCGGTCGGTGGCCCTCGCGGCGTTCCTGCCCGCGGCGCTCTTCGCCATCGGCGAGGGGGCCATCATCCCGATCATCCCCGTCGTGGCGAGCGAGCTCGGTGCCTCGCTCCCCTTCGCCGGCTTCGTCGCCGCGCTCATCCTCGTGGGCGAGCTGATCGGCGACATCCCGAGCGGATGGCTCGTCAGCCGCATCGGCGAGCGCACCGCGATGATCGGTGCCTCGCTCGTGAGCATCGGCGGACTCGTCACCTGTCTGCTGGCGCCGAACGAGATCGTCCTCGCCGTCGGCGTGCTGGTGATCGGCCTCGCGACCGCGGTCTTCGCCCTCGCACGGCACGCCTTCATGACCAGCTTCGTGCCCGTCGAGATCCGCGCCAGGGCGCTGTCGAGCCTCGGCGGAGTCTTCCGACTCGGCTACTTCGTCGGCCCGTTCCTCTCGGCCGGGGTCATCGAGTTGACCGGGTCCGTGCAATCGGCGTTCGTCGTCCACATCGTCGGCTGCCTCGGCGCGGCGATCGCGCTGCTCGTCCTGCGCGACCCGTCGGCTGCCTTCGGCGTCCGGCCGGGCAGCGGCACGGAGGACGGCGCCGACCTCGTCGCCCGGGAGGCACACGGCCTCTTCGCGACCCTCTGGCGTCATCGAGGCGTGCTGCTGAAGCTCGGCAGCGGGGCGGCCCTGATCGGCGCCATGCGTTCCGGTCGCCAGGTCATGCTGCCCCTCTGGGCCGTCAGCATCGGCCTCGGGGCGTCCGAGACCGCGATCATCATCGGCATCGCCGGCGCCGTGGACTTCGCGCTCTTCTACACGAGCGGACAGATCATGGACCGCTTCGGGCGCCTCTGGAGCGCCGTCCCCTGCATGGTGGGCCTCGGGCTCTCGTACCTCGCCCTGTCGGTCACGCACGACCTCGACGCCAGGGTCGGATGGTTCGTCGCCGTCGCGATCCTGATGTCCCTGGCCAACGGCGTCGGCAGCGGCATCCTCATGACGCTCGGTGCCGACCTGGCCGACAAAGGCGACCCCGCACCCTTCCTCGGCGCCTGGCGCTTCACCGGCGACGCGGGCAGCGCTGCGGCGCCCCTGCTCATCTCCGGGGTGACCGCGGTCGTGTCGATCTCGCTCGCCAGCGGGGTGATGGGCGTCCTCGGCCTCGTGGGTGCGGCGATCCTCGTGCGCTACGTGCCCCGCTACTCACCGCACGTGCCCCGCTCGCAGCGCTAGCGCCTCCTCGTCCCCGTTCCCGCCGAGGGTCGCCGTCGGTACACTCGGTGCTGCCGCGGGAGTGGTGGAATTGGCAGACACGCAGGATTTAGGTTCCTGTGCTTTCGAGCGTGAGGGTTCAAGTCCCTTCTCCCGCACGAAGAGCGCCGTAACGACGTGCCCCCTCCCGCCAGGGTTCACGTCCCTTCTCCCGCACAGATGACGACTTCGATGTGCCCCCTCCCGCCAGGGTTCACGTCCCTCCACCCGCACGGGTACCCTGAGCGAGACCGGCAGGCCGGCCACCACGACCGGAGAACACCCGATGCTGCCCCTCGTCTCCATCCCCTGGTTGAACCCCGAGTACCTGCTCACGTCCTTCGGACCGTGGGCCGTGCTCGGCGTGTGCCTGCTCGTCTTCGCCGAGACGGGCCTGCTGATCGGCTTCCTGTTCCCGGGTGACACGCTGTTGATCATCACGGGCATCCTCGCCGCGACGAACCCCGGCGCCCTCGGCCTGCCGATCTGGCTGATCGCGATCTTCATCAGCATCGCCGCGTTCGCCGGCGGCGAGCTCGGCTACCTCATCGGCCACAAGGTCGGCCCCCGCATCTTCGAGCGGAAGGAGAGCGGGCTGTTCAGCGTCGCGAACGTCAACCGCACGAACGCCTTCTTCGAGCGGTTCGGCCCGATGGCCGTCATCATCGCCCGGTTCGTCCCGGTGATCCGCACCTTCGCGCCGATCATGGCCGGAGTCGGCCACATGAGCTACCGGCGGTACTCGCTGTTCAACGCCGTCGGCGCCGTCGTCTGGGGCATGGGCATCACGTTGGCGGGCTTCGGCATCGGACACATCCCGCCCGTCGCGGACTTCGTCAGCTCGTACATCGACCTCATCCTGCTCGGGGCCGTGCTGGCGACGGTGATCCCCATCGCGATCCACTACTTCCACGGGGTGCACCAGGCCAAGAAGGCCGAGGCCTCGGGCGAGGTCGAGACGCCGCAGGTGTCGTCCGCGCCGCACGACGCCTGACCACCGCGGGCACCCAGGCGCCCGTCGGCCGATGGCCGAGGGCCCCGAGGAGGCGCGCGCGGCTCAGCCCGCGAGCGCGGCCACCCGGGGCGCGATCGCCCGGAACGCCCGGGAGCGATGGCTGACGGCGTTCTTCTCGTCCGCGGTGAGCTCGGCCGCGCTGCGGCTCTCGCCCTCGGGGCGGAACACGGGGTCGTAACCGTGCCCGTTCGAGCCGACCCGCGCCTCCAGCACCTCGCCGTGCCATTCGCCGTACTCGACGTGCTCGACCCACGCGCTCGCCTCGGGCGGCCCGTCGGGGCCTTCGGCACCGACGGGCGGCGGCACGACGAGGGCGGCGGCGCACGAGAACCACGCCGAGCGGTCGTCGGCCCCGTCGAGCTCGGCCAGCAGCTTGTCGATGTTGTCGTCCGCGTCGCGGGTGCCGGCGTAGCGCGCCGAGTGGATGCCGGGAGCCCCGCCGAGGGCCGCCGCCGAGATCCCGCTGTCGTCGGCGAGGGCGGGCAGCCCGGTGTGACGTGCTGCCGCACGCGCCTTGATCAGGGCGTTGGCCGCGAACGACTCACCGTCCTCGACCGGCTCGGGGCCGTCGTAGGCGACCAGCTCGACGCCCGGCGCCGTCTCGGCGAGCAGCAGTCGGAGCTCCGCCACCTTGCCCTGGTTGTGCGTGGCGATGACGACGCGGGTCATCGGCCGAGGGCCTCGCGCTGGAAGCGGCTCAGGTCGACGGCGCCGGCGACGGCGAGGTCGAGCAACGAGTCGAGCTCGCGACGGTCGAACGGCGCGCCCTCGGCCGTGCCCTGCACCTCGACGAACGATCCGCTGCCCGTGACGACGACGTTCATGTCGGTCTCGGCCCGGACGTCCTCGACGTAGGCGAGGTCGAGCATCGGCTCGCCGTCGATGATGCCCACCGAGACGGCGGAGACGCTGTCGGTCAGGGGCGTGGCCTTCTGCCCGACGAACTTCTTCTCGCGCCCCCACTCGATCGCCTGGGCGAGGGCGACGTAGGCACCCGTGATCGCGGCGGTGCGGGTGCCGCCGTCCGCCTGCAGGACGTCGCAGTCGAGGACGATCGTGTTCTCTCCGAGGGCCTTGGTGTCGACCACGGCGCGGAGGCTGCGGCCGATCAGGCGCGAGATCTCGTGCGTGCGACCGCCGATCTTGCCCTTGACGCTCTCGCGGTCGTTGCGCGAGTTGGTGGCCCGGGGCAGCATCGCGTACTCGGCCGTGACCCAGCCCTTGCCCTTGCCGGTCAGCCAGCGGGGCACGCCGTTCGTGAAGGACGCCGTGCAGAGCACCTTCGTGCCGCCGAAGGTGATGAGGGCGCTGCCCTCGGCGTGGGCGCTCCACCCGGTCTCGATCGTGACGGGGCGCAGGTCGGTCGTGCTGCGCCCGTCGGCGCGGACGGTCGTGCTCGTGGTGTCGGTCATGGTGCCTTCTCTCGGCTGGGGATGGACGGTGGCGGGCGGGGTCGTCGACCCCACGGGCGCAGGAGGCGCGGGTCAGGTCCGCTCGACGGTGCGGCGGCCCGGGGGCAACTCGATCGCCCCCGTCTCGAGGTGCCCGACGCGCGAGACCTCGGGACCCAGGAACCGGCGGGCCAGGCGCAGGAACGACTTCTCGTCGGGCCCGGTCGCCTCGAACTCGTGGTGCGGCTCGCCCCGGTCGGTGCGCTCGAGCCCGTGCTGGACGAGGGTGCGGTAGACGTCGGCTGCCGTCTCTTCCGCGCTGGACACGAGACGGACGTCGGGGCCCACGACGTACTGGACGGCCGCCGACATGAGGGGGTAGTGCGTGCAGCCCAGGACGAGGGTGTCGATGCCGGCGTCGCGCAGCGGGGCGAGGTACCCCTCGGCGACTGCCCGCAGCTCGGGGCTCGACGTGTCGCCCGCCTCGACGAACTCGACGAAGCGGGGACAGGCCTGCGTGATCAGCTCGAGACCCGCGGCCGCCGCGAACGCGTCCTCGTAGGCACGCGAGTTGATCGTGCCCTCGGTGCCGATGACGCCGATGCGGCCGTTGCGCGTCTGCTGCACCGCCGCGCGCACGGCGGGCTGGATCACCTCGACGACGGGGATGCCCGCGCCGATCGTGTACCGCTCCCGGGCGTCGCGCAGCACCGCGGACGAGGCGGTGTTGCAGGCGATGACCAGCAACTTGACGCCCTGGGCGACGAGGTCGTCCATCACGGCGAGGGCGTAGCCGCGCACCTGGGCGATCGGCTTCGGCCCGTACGGCGAATGGGCCGTGTCGCCGACGTACCGGATCGACTCGTGGGGCAGCTGGTCGATGATCGCCCTCGACACGGTCAGCCCGCCGACGCCGCTGTCGAAGACTCCGATGGGTGCGTCCGTCACGACCACGAAGCCTACCCGGCGCGAGCCGCGACCCCCTCGACGACCGGGCGAGCCTAGGCTGGCGGAGTGACCAGCGCGCTGTTGACCGACCGGTACGAGCTCACCATGGTGGAGGCCGCCCTCAAGGCGGGCACGGCCCACCGCGACAGCGTGTTCGAGGTGTTCGCGCGACGCCTGCCCGAGGGGCGGCGCTACGGCATCGTCGCGGGCACCGGTCGGTTCCTCGAGCTGCTCGCCGACTTCCGTTTCGGCGACGACGAGGTGGCCTGGCTGCGCGAGGCGGGGGTCGTGGACGCGACGACCGCCGACTGGCTGGCCGACTACCGGTTCTCGGGCGACATCTGGGGTTACGCCGAGGGCGAGGTCTACCTGCCGGGGTCGCCGCTGCTGGTCATCCAGTCGACGTTCGCCGAGGCCGTGCTGCTCGAGACCCTGGCGCTGAGCGTCTTCAACTACGACTCGGCCGTGGCCAGCGCGGCGGCGCGCATGGTCTCGGCCGCCGACGGTCGCCCGCTCGCCGAGATGGGCTCACGGCGGACGGGCGAACGCAGCGCCGTGGCCGCGGCCCGGGCCGCCTACATCGCGGGCTTCGGTGCCACGAGCAACCTCGAGGCCGGCCGGTCGTGGGGCGTCCCGACGATGGGCACCGCCGCCCACGCGTTCACCCTGTTGCACGACACCGAGGAGGACGCCTTCCGCGCCCAGGTCGACACCTTGGGGCCGGGCACCACCCTGCTCGTCGACACCTACGACATCCCCGAAGCCGTGGCCACGGCCGTCCGGGTCGCCGGGCCGTCGCTCGGGGCCGTGCGCATCGACAGCGGCGACCTGCCGTCGCTGGTGGGCCAGGTCCGCACTCAGCTCGACGAGCTCGGCGCGACGGCGGCGAAGATCACCGTCACGAACGACCTGGACGAGTACACGATCGCCGCCCTGCGCGCGGCCCCGGTCGACTCGTTCGGCGTCGGCACCTCGGTCGTCTCGGGATCGGGCCACCCGGCCGCCGGCATGGTCTTCAAACTGGTCGCCCGTCGCGGCGACGACGGCGAGTGGGTCTCCGTGGCGAAGAAGTCGGCCGACAAGGCCTCCGTGGGTGGACGGAAGTCCCCCGTGCGCGTCATCGTGGACGGGGTCGCCACCCGCGAACTCATCCGCGTCGGGTCGTCGGAGACGGCGTCCGGTGAACGGTCGCTGCACGTCCCGCTCGTCACGGCCGGCGAGATCGACGCCCGGCACACCGGGCCGGAGGGTGTCGCTCGCGCGCGCCTCCACCGAGCCGCGGCCGTGGCCGAGCTACCCGACCAGGCGCTGCGGCTCGGTCGTGGCGAGCCGGTCGTGCCGACCGTCTACGCGTGATCAGGCGCCGAGCTCACTCGGACGTCATCTTCTCGTAGATCTCCCTGCAGGTCGGGCACACCGGGAACTTCTCGGGGTCGCGACCGGGCGTCCATTTCTTGCCACAGAGCGCCTTGACGGGCTTGCCGCTCAGCGCGGACTCCATGATCTTGTCCTTCTTCACGTAGTGCGAGAAGCGCTCGTGGTCGCCCGGGTCGATCGCCTCGTCGTTCAGGAGCTTCTCGAGCTCGCGGTCCATGACGTCGAGGCCGCCGCCCGTCTGCGTGTCAGTCATGCAGACATCGTACGTCGACCTCGGCTCAGCTGCGGAGGGCGAACGCCAGCAGCTCGGGAGCCCGCCGCGAGAAGACCCGGGCACCCAGGGCGACACCCGCGACCAGCACGACGAGTCCGATGCCGACGCCGAGGACCAGCGCCCACGTGCCACCCGCGGGGTAGCCCGTGATGAGCCCGCGACCGGCGAACCAGAGGGCGGGTGCGGTGGCGAGGACGGCTCCCCCGATCATGACGGTCTGGGCCCAGGCCGCGGTCGCGCCGTTCGACTGCGGCTGCTGGAACGGGTCGTCGTGCGGTCGGACCGTGGCGTACGGCAGGAGGGCCGACACCAGGCTCGAGAGACCGAGGCCGCTGAGGAGGAAGCCGGCGCTGACCCCCAGCTCGGACGGCAGGGCCTGCCAGTCGCCGAACAACCAGGTGGCGACGACCGAGCCGAGCACCACGAGCGGGACGCCGATCAGCAGAGGAGGCGCGAGTCGACCCACCCGGTCCGCCAGACCCCGCGTGTCGGACGCCACGTGCATCCAGAGCGCCGTGCTGTCGTAGGCCACGTCGTTGTGCGGCAGGAACCCCAGTATCAGGCACATGATCGGCACCGGGACGAGGGCCAGCCAGTTCCAGCTGACACCCGCGATGCCGAGGGGGACGACGAGCAACGGAAGGAACGGGATGATGACGAGCGACATGCGGTAGCGGGCGTCGCGCATCCAGTAGGTGAGGCTGCGGCCCGCCACGGCCCCGGTCGGCGAGGCCCTGACGTACTCGAACCACCCGAGTCCGTCGCCGTCGTCGACTTCCTCGGGCTCGGGTCGGTCGACGAACGCGCGCGCGACGAGTGCCCGCCAGGCGAGCCAGAGCGCCACGAGCGTGACGGCGGCGATGGCGACGTCGGCCACGACGCGACCGGTCTGACCTGCGGCGACGTGACCGGGGAGCGCCAGCGCGGCTCCGAAGGGCGTCCAGGCGAGGGCGTCCGCGACGACGCCGGTGCCCGAACGGCCGGGCAGCGAGAGACGGACGAGGTCGACGATCACGGGCACGGCGAGCAGCACGACGAGCACGGCACCGACGAGTGCGAGTTCGCGACCGCGTCGGGAGGTCAGGACGACGCTGTTCAGCGTGGAGGCCACGAGGGCCAGCAACAGCGCGGTGACGCCGGCGACGAGTGCCCCCACGACCGCGACGGCGGCGACGCCGGTGCCCTCGCCCCAGGCCCGGACGTATCCGGTCGAGAGGACGAGCAGGGCCAGCGTGGGGAGTCCGACCGCGGCACCGAGCGCGAGTCCGATCGCCGCCCGCCCCTCGGGCACGCCGAGGACGGCGAGGCGGCGGGGGTCGCTCCAGGCAGGACGGACGGTCGCGAAGGGGACGACGGCGAATCCGACCAGCAAGAGGGCTCCCCCGCCGACCGCGAGGGCGCGCACGTCGTCGAGGGGCGCATCACGCAGGCCGCTCACGAGGCTCGCGACCGCGATGGTCGCGATCAACACGGCCAGCACGGACGCGACGGCGACGGTCAGTCGGCGGGGCCCGAAGCGGACCGTGTTGCCGATCGTCTGGAGCCTCAGTCGGAGAAGTTCTGCAACCATTCCATGCCCTCCGTGACCGCGCGCCCGCCGGCGAGCTCGACGAACCGCTGCTCGAGGGAGCGTCCGGCCCGCACCTCGTCGACCGTGCCGCTGGCGAGCACGTGGCCGTCGACGATCACCGCGACGCTGTCGCAGATGCGCTCGACGAGGTCCATGCTGTGGCTCGAGAGCAGCACCGTCCCGCCCCCGGCCACGTAGCGCTGCAGGACGTCCGTCACCGTCGCGGCCGAGACGGGGTCGACCGATTCGAAGGGCTCGTCGAGGACGAGGACCCGGGGCGAGTGGATGATCGCGGCGGCCAGGGCGATCTTCTTCGTCATGCCCACGGAGTAGTCGCTGACGAGACGACCGAGCGCGTCGTGGAGCCCGAACGCGGTGGCGAGGTCGGAGGAGCGCTTGCGCGCCGTCACGCCGTCGAGCCCCCGCAGGGTCGCGGAGTAGTAGAGGAGCTGGGCACCCGTCAGCCGGTCGAAGAGCCGCAGGCGGTCGGGGAGGACGCCGAGGCTTCGCTTCGCTGCGGCCGGGTCGCGCCAGACGTCGGCCCCGAGGACGGTCACGGTGCCGGCGTCGGGACGCAGGAGACCGGTCACGATCGACAGGGTCGTCGTCTTGCCGGCCCCGTTCGGACCGACGATGCCGTAGAACGACCCGGCCCGCACCTCGAGGTCGACGTTCTCGACGGCGACCGTGCCGCCGTAGCGCTTCATGAGCCCCGAGATCGACAGCACGACGGGCGCCTCGACGTCGACCTGACGGGTCGGTCGGACGTCGCCCTCGCTGTCGAGGGCCTCGGCGGCCTCGACGTCGTCGGCCTCGGTCTCGGCCTCGGGGACCTCGACGGTGGCCTCGTCGTCCGGGGCGGTCGCGCCGGCGGTCGTCGGTGCGTCGGCGGCGAGCGCGTCGTCCGGGGCGACCGCCGATTCCTCCTCGGCCGTCAGGGCGTCGCCGAAGTAGTCGTCGGCCGAGACGGGGACGACGACCGTACCGTCCGTCGTGGCACCCGCATCGGCGAGTTCGGCGACGACCTCTTCTTCCGCGGCCTTCGCCGCCGCCTCGGCCCGGGCGCGCGCGTTCGCGGCACGGGTCGCCGCTGCCTTCTTGGCCGCCGCCGACCGGTCGGCGGCGGTGCGCTGCGAGGGTTTGCGGGGCGACGCGGGCTTCCGGGGTGCCGGGGGCTTGCGCGCGGTCGACGACTTCGTCACCGGGACGCGGGGCGTCGCGGCCTCCGTCGACTCAGCCGTCCCCTCGGCCACGTCCCCCGCGGTCGTCGAGTCGTCGTCCACTGTGTTCTCCCCCTGGTCGGACGCGCCCACCGCTCCGACCGTGTCGTCACCCGGTGTCGAGTCGGGGGCGATGTCACCCACTTCGTCCTCGCGCCGTCCAGCCATCGCCCCACCGTACCAAGGCCGCGACGCCGACCGGTCGACGGGTGACTCATATCACGAAACGGACACGCTTCGGGCACGGTCCCTGGCCGCTCCTGGCCCCATCGGGTAGTCTGCAACAGCACGACGACGTGTCCAGATCGATGCTCCGCGGTGAACACCGCTCGAACACGAGGCGAATCGCACCCAGAGACGGGTCCGGTCCGCACCGCCGGGGCCACCGCAGAGCCCGTCCCGCATGGGCTCGCCCCTTGTGAGGAGACCAGCGTGAGCAAGAACGACACGAACCACCGCCAGCAGATCGTCATCCTGGCCGCCGGGCTCGGCAGCCGCCTCGGCCGCTCGTTGCCCAAGGCACTGACCGAGCTCAGCGACGGCCGCACCATCATGCAGCAGCAGTTCGACAACATCCGGGCCGCTTTCGGGCCCGACGCCCGGGTGACCGTCGTCGTGGGCTACAAGTTCGAGCACATCGTCGAGGCGTTCCCGTCGGCCTCGTTCGTCTACAACGAGATGTACGACCAGACCAACACGTCGAAGAGCCTGCTCCGCGCCCTGCGGGCCAGCGCCTCCGGTGGCGTCCTGTGGATGAACGGCGACGTCGTCTTCGACCCCACGGCCCTGACTCGCGCGGCCCGCCTGGTCCGCGACGACCAGTCGTTCGTCACCGTCAACACCTCGAAGGTGTCCGACGAAGAGGTCAAGTACACGACCGACGCCGAGGGCTACATCGCCGAGTTGTCGAAGCAGGTCAAGGGTGGTCTGGGCGAGGCCGTCGGCATCAACTTCGTGTCGAAGGCCGACAAGGCGACGCTCATGCACCAGCTCTCGAAGGTCGACAACCAGGACTACTTCGAGCGTGGCATCGAACTGGCCATCGGCCAGGACGGGCTACGCTTTGAGCCCGTGGACATCTCCGACCTCTACGCCGTCGAGGTCGACTTCGCCGAAGACCTCGAGCGCGCGAACCTGTTCGTCTGAACCGAGCCGTCTCCCGACGGCTGCGCGCCGGTGCCTGGTGTCCTGAACGAGAAGGACGTCCGTGAGCACTGACCTGGCCGAACGGCCCCGTCGTAGCGGCTTCGCGCGGTACCGACAGACGCTGTGGCTGCTGACGAGCCGCGACCTCAAGGTCCGGTACTCGACGTCGAAGCTCGGCTACTTCTGGTCGATCCTCGACCCGCTCGTCATGTCGGGCATCTACTTCTTCGTCTTCTCGGTCGTCTTCAAGCGGTCGGTCGGCGACGAGCCGTACATCGTCTTCCTGCTCTCGGGCCTCCTGCCCTGGATGTGGTTCAACGGGGCGGTGTCCGACAGCACCCGGGCGTTCATCCGCGAGGCGAAGCTTGTCCGGTCGACCAAGATCCCCCGGACGATCTGGGTGTTCCGGCTCGTCGGCTCGAAGGGCATCGAGTTCACCCTCAGCCTTCCCGTCCTGGCCTTGTTCGCCGTCGTGGGCGGCGCGCACCTGCAGTGGCAGGTGGTGTTCTTCCCCCTGGCCATGGTCATGCAGACCGTGCTCGTCGCCGGGGTGGGGCTGATCGTCGCGCCGCTCGTCGTGTTCTTCCGCGACCTGGAGCGCGCCACGAAGCTCGCCCTCCGGTTCGCCTTCTACGCCTCGCCCATCATCTACGGCACCCAGGACCTCCCCGAGAGCCTCCACCTGCTGGCGGCGTTCAACCCGTTGAGCGGCATCTTCGGCCTCTACCGGTCGGCGTTCTTCCCGGAACAGTTCGACCTCACCGAGGTGCTGGTCGGCGGAGGCGTGTGCGTCGTGGTCCTGGCGGTCGGGCTGCTCGTCTTCCGAGCCAGCGAACGTGCCGTCCTGAAGGAGATCTGATGACCGTCGCCGGACCTCGCCCCGTGATCCGCGTCGACGGGGTCGGCATCCGCTTCCGCCGCAACCGACGTGGCCGACGGTCGTTCAAGGACCTCTTCGCCGACAGCGGCAGGCGGTCCCGGCCGGGCGAGTTCTGGGCCCTGCGCGACATCAGCTTCGAGGTGCAGCCGGGCGAGGCCATCGGCGTCGTGGGACGCAACGGCCAGGGCAAGTCGACGTTGCTGAAGCTGGTGGCCGAGGTGATCCTGCCCGACACCGGCACCGTCGAGGTGACGGGCGGCGTCGCGCCGCTCATCGAGATCACCGGTGGCTTCGTCGCCGACCTCACCGTCCGGGAGAACGTGTACCTGACCGCCGGCCTGCACGGCATGTCCCGCCCCGAGATCGACCGGCGCTTCGACGAGATCATCGAGTTCGCCGAGATCGGCGACTTCGTCGACACGCCCTACAAACACCTCTCGAGCGGAATGAAGGTCCGCATCGCGTTCGCCGTCATCTCGCGGCTCGAGGAGCCCGTCGTGCTGGTCGACGAGGTGCTCGCCGTGGGCGACAAGGCGTTCCGTGAGAAGTGCTACGCCCGGATCGGCGAGATGCTCGCCGACGGTCGCACGCTCTTCCTCGTGTCGCACAACGAACGCGACCTCAAACGGTTCTGCCGACGGGGCCTCTACCTCGACAAGGGCGCCCTGGTGTTCGACGGCCCACTCGACGACGCCCTGGCCCGGTACGCCACCGATCACCCTCCCCGCCCCTCGGCGTAGGGTCGAGGAGTGCCCGAACGCAGTCAGCCCCACAGCCCCGACCACGACGCCTCGACGGCGGACGGACGACTCGTCGCCCGTGACGCCGGGAACTCGACCGAGTACCACTACCAGACGTCCGCGCCCGACAGGTCCGAGGACACCGCCTGGGTGCGCCGTCTCGACAAGCTGCTGGCCGTCCAACGTCCGGTGGTCGTCAAGCACGTCGCCACGCTGCGCCGTCGGCACAAGAAGGTGACGCCGCAGAAGCTGATCACCATCCTCGAACGCGAGTACCTCGCCGCGGTGACGACCGGCGGGGCCGCCGTCGGGGCCAGCGCCGTGATCCCCGGTGTCGGCTGGGGCGTGTCGTTGGCCCTCTCGGGTGTCGAGACCGCGGGCTTCCTCGAGGCGAGCGCCCTCTTCGCGCAGTCCGTGACCGAGGTCCACGGCATCGCCGTCTCGGACCCCGACCGCGCCCGGGCCCTCGTCATGGCGATGCTGCTCGGCGGCCCGGGTGCCAGCCTCGTCCGACAGTTCGCGGGCGAGGCCATGGGGACGGCCCCGGCCAGGACCGCGTTCTGGGGTGAGCTCGTGACCTCGAAACTGCCCAAGGCGGCGATGAGTGGCCTGACCGACACGATCCGCAAGCAGTTCGTCCGACGGTTCGCCGCGTCGCAGGGGGCTTCGGTCCTCGGCAGGGCCCTTCCGTTCGGCATCGGTGCCGTCGTGGGAGGGACGGGCAACCACCTCCTCGGACGCAAGGTCGTCACGACGGCCCGCACGGCGTTCGGTGCGGCCCCTGCCGAATTCCCCCTCGACCTCTCGCTCTGACCGTTCCCCTCGCCAGGGCGACCCGGCGTCCGCGAGGCGGCCACGCGGACCTCGCGCGAGGCGGCGATCCGGCCCCTGACGGGTCCTCCCCAGTCAGCCGTCTTCCACAAGAACGCGCGTCGACCCGCGTCGGTCGCTCCTAGGGTCGACGACATGACGACGTCGATCCTTGCCTACACCGTCCCCTTCAGCCTCGACCGCTCCCGCGCACCCCGCGTCTACCGGCTGGTCAACGACTCCCCCGAGACCGTGACGGGCGTCAGGGTCACCCTCGTGGGCACCGGGCTCCTCGTCCCCGTCGCGACCACCCGACTCGACCCCGCCCAGTCCGTCGACCTCTGCGTGCTGGGCGTCGAACTGAGCCGGAGTGCGATCGCCGTCGTGCGATGGTTCCGGCCCGGCGGCGACGAGTACCTCTGGCGGTTCAGTTTCTGAGCCTGGTCGACGGAACCCTGGCCGACGAGCCCTTCCCGTGAGGTGGCGGGTCAGCTGCTGAGCCGAGCGCGTCTCTCGGCGACGTAGTCCGCAGCCGTGAAGGCCTCGAGGACGGGCGGCAGGTGATCGGCCCCGAGGTCGGTGACCAGCACGCCCGGGTCGACCCCGAGCACGACGGCGAGACGGACGATCGTGTGCAACACGGGGTTGCCGATGCCGCGCTCGATCTTTCCGTAGTTGGACACGTTCATGCCCGCCAGGTGCGCCACCTCGTCCTGGCTCAGCCCGAGGCGCAGACGCTCGTCACGGATGCGTTCTCCGAAGAGGCGGGCGGCGGCGGACGTCGGTTCAGGCATGCCTCATGGATACGCTGCTCAGCGTCTGACATCCAGAGTCCACGGCACCGAGACATGAAAGCCCTGGTGCCCCAGACCCCTCGAGTCTGGTGCCGGGGGTCAGAGGTCGGACGCCTCCGCGTCGCCAGCCTCCTGGTCGGCGTCGCCCGCCGAACCGGTCGAACGTGGGTCGTCGATCGACGGTCGGCGCGCCGCGTAGTCGTCACGCAGCTGCACGAGGCGCGCCACCGCGCTCTCGAACCGATGCGTGGCCGCTCCGGGCGACGTGTCACCGAAGTGACGCCGGACCCAGTGCTCGAGGCGACCCCGCGCCTCCGGATCGTCGACGACCCGATCGACGAGGGCGACGATGTCGCCCGCACCATCGGCCGTCAACCACTCGGCGTCACCGAGGTAGCCCGATTCGTCGACGTCGGCCTCGACGGCGACCGGACGGGTCACGACGAGGGGACGGCCCGTGGCGAGGCGGTCGTAGACCATCGCCGAGATGTCGGTCACGGCGACGTCGGCCGCCGCCAGTTGCCAGCCGAGCTCGGGCCCCACGTCGTGGACGTGGTGGGCGTCCGGATCACGCGCGTTCGCCTCGCCGAGGGCCCGGATGATCGCCTCGTGCGCTCGCCGGTACTCGGGATCGAGCACGCCGCTTCGCGGATGCGCCCGGTAGACGACCCGGTGACGCCCCGAGGCCAGCAGAGCCTTGACGAGGGCGAGGCCGTGCGTCGCGATCGACCCGTACGCGGCCGCGGGACGGTCACCCTCCCAGGTCGGGGCGTAGAGCACGACGAGGCGGTCGTCGTCGGGGTAGGGCACCTCGCCCGAGAAGTGGTCGGCCTGCGGGCGTCCGATGGGCACTGCGCGCTTCTCGAGGTCGTAGTCCCAGAGCTTGGCGGCGAGGCGGTCCTTGGCGGCGTCGCCCGCGACGAAGGCGTAGTCGTAGGCCTTGAACTGGTTCGTCGTCATGTACATCTTGTCGCTCTCGCCGTGGTTGACGAAGACGTGCCACATGCGGCCGTACCGCATCATCTGGAAGTTCTTGGCGTTCTGGTTGACGTACAGGGTCAGGGCCAGCGGCTGAGCGGCGACGAAGTCCTCGAGGTCGGCCACCTTGCGGGCGTAGACCAGCGGTACCGGGCTCTCGTCGAGCATGGTCACCATGGTGCCCGGCGAACGGACGACGATGGCGACGGGGAAGGTCTCGGCCAGGTGGGCGAGAGGCGCGTACCACTGGCGGATCTGGTACATGTTGACGGCCGTGTCGGCGAAGTACACGGCGACGCGCACGGTGCCCGGAGCCGGCGTCACCGCGACCCGCGGGTCGCGCTCCAGCCGACGTCGACTGCTGCGGGAACGGACGGCCCGGCGGGCGAGGCTCCAGGCGAGCCCCAGGTCTCGGGTCAGCGGCACATGCCCTCCTCGGGTCGGTCCGTCACCCGATCGGCGCCGGACCCCGGAAAGCCTAGAGGACCGGAGGTCGACCGGCCCTGGACATGCGGAGGACCGTTACCCAACCGATGGAGCGTCGACCGCCCGGCGCCTCTCGCCACCCCTCCACCCAGCCCGCGAACCAGGGCCGCAGGCGCTGCGGGGTGCGTGCCCAGCGCAGCAGCTGGACCCCCGTCCAGGAGGCGACGTAGACGGGGACCAACGGCCAGGGCAGGTTCCGCTTGGCCAGCCAGACCCGGTTCCGGGCGTTCAGACGGTAGTAGTCGGCGTGCCGCGCCGGGTCGATGGCCGGGTGGTTCGCCACGAGCGAGCCCTCGTACCAGGTGCGCCTGCCCTGGGCCCAGACCCGCCACGCCAGCTCGATGCCCTCGTGCGCGTAGAAGTACGGCTCCCCCCAGCCGGCGCAGGCGTCGAAGACGTCGCGCGGCAGCAGGGTGGCCCCCTCCCAGACGGAGAACACGTCGCTCGAGCGGCGAGGGTCGCCCTTGCGCAGTCGAGGCGTCCAGCGGCGGGGGTTCGCGGCGCCGTCGGGGTCCACGACCCGCGGCTGCAGGAGCCCGATCTCGGGTCGGGCCCGCATCAACGCGACGGCGTCGGCGAGGAACCGCTCGGAGGGCAGGCTCGCGTCGTCGTCGAGGAAGAAGATCCACTCGCCCGAGACCGCTTCGGCTCCCCGGTTGCGGCCGGCGGGGATGCCCACGTTCTCGGCGAGTTCGAGCAGGCGGACCCCGGTCGGGACCTCGACCTCGGCGATCGCGGCGTCTCGTCCGTTCACCACGCAGACGACGTCCAGCTCGACGTCGCGCTGGGCCAGCATCGTGGCCAACCCCCGGGCCAGGTCGCGCGGACGTCGCCCCTGGGTCAGGCTCACGACTCCGACCCGGGGCCGGACCTCGCTCAGGAGCGCACCCGCTTCGACGCCATGATGGCGACGAAGTGGCCGACCAACGCCAGCACCGACAGCGGGAGCAGGGCGACGAGCAGGACGCGGTCGGCGGTGACACTGCCCACGACGAGGCCGACGATCGCGGCCAGGAAGACGAGCATGGTCAGCTCGACCGAGTGGTACAGCCGATGGAACGGCACGAAGCGCGCGGCGCTGCGCAGTCGGGACAGGAGGCGCCCGCTCGGTTGGGTCGCGCCTCCTCGTTTGTCTTCGAGCCGGGCGAGGCCCGCGTTCGCCCGGGCGACGTGGACCATGTCGTTGAGGGCCTTGTTGAGCACGATCACGAGGGCCAGGGCGAAGCCGGCGGTCGTCCAGAGGAAGTCCTCCGGGGTCTCGAAGGGGAACCCGGCGGCACGGACGCCCAGCACGATCGGGATGAGCGCCTCGGTCGAGTAGTGGCCGACCTTGTCGAGGAAGACCCCGGCCGGCGAACTCGTTCCGCGCCAGCGGGCCACCTCGCCGTCGCAGCAGTCGACGAGCATCTGCAGCTGGCCCAGCACGAGGGCGAGCAGGGCACCGGTGATGCCCGGCACGAGCAGCGACAGGGCGGTGCACCAGCCGACGAGGATCATCAACCCGGTCACGCCGTTCGCCGAGACGCTGGTCTTGAGCAGCCACCAGGTCAGGTAGGGCGAGACGTCGCGCAGGTACAGGGAGGCCGTCCAGTGCTCGGCGTTCGCGCGGCTGCGCACCTCGGGCGGCTGGGCGACGCGTCGCAGCTCGGCGATCGAGCTCGGTCTGGTGGGCAGCGCGGTCATCGGCGGCTACCTTCCGGTCTGGGCGGTGATGTTCTTCGTGAGGTCGAGGAAGCCGAGCACGAAGCCGACGCCCCACCCGAAGTGGATGGAAGGCAAGACTACGAGAAACCAGAGCCGGGTGCGGAGGTCGTCGCCGCGGGCGGCGAGCAGAGCGGCCGCGAGCACGAAGACCACGTAGACACCGGGTACGACGAGGGCGAGCGTGGCCCACCCGAGGGCGGTGCCGAGGGCGAGGCCGACCAGGCCGGTCAGGCCGACCACCAGGCCGAGCGCCACGCCGAGCACCATGGCGGGAGGGACCAGGTACCGCACGGTGTTCGCCTTGGGGAAGCGTCGGGCCAGTTCACCCCGCCAGAGCCCGGTGGCGACGAACTGGCGCGCCAGCTTGCGCAGGCTCGGTCGCGGACGGTAGGTCACCACGAGCCGAGGGGTGAACCAGACCGTGCCGCCCGTGGCCCGGAGCCGGCGGTTGAGCTCCCAGTCCTGACCGCGCTTGACGCCCTCGTCGAAGAGGCCGACCTCGATCAGACGGTGCCGCAGGAACACCCCCAGGTAAGCCGTGTCGGTCGACCCCTCGGCCCCACCGACGTGGTGCGGCGTCCCACCGAGGCCGACCCGACTGCCGTAGGCGCGGGCGACGGCCTTCTCGAAGGGGGTGCGCCCGACGGCGGCCATGATGCCGCCCACGTTGTCGGCCCCACTGCGTTCGAGGGTCTCGACCGCGATGCGCGTGTAGTCGCGAGGCAGCACCGAGTGGGCGTCGACGCGGACCGTGACGGGGTGGACCGACGCCCGGATGGCCACGTTGAGCCCGGCAGGGGTCGATCCGACGGGGTTGGGGATGCTGCGGACACGCGGGTCGGCCGCCGACATCTCGGCCACGACCTCGTTCGTGCGGTCGACGCTCGGACCGAGGGCCAGGATCACCTCGAACGGGCCTTCGTAGTCCTGGTCGAGCAGGCTCTCGACCGCCGCCCGGATCTCGTGCTCTTCGTTGAGGACGGGCATGACGTACGAGACACCGGGTCGGGTGGCGTCGCCTGCTTGCATGGATCGCGTTCCTCGGGCTCGTGAGCGCCGGGGAGGCGCGGGTCGGGACTGCGGACGGCCGCAGGGATCGTGGCGAGCTTAGCAACACGCCAACGGGGGCCGGGACGCCGTCGCGTCCCGACCCCCGTTGGGACGCCGTCGCGTCCCCACCCCGCCGCACCGACCGGGCAGAGCCTCAGGAGGTCAGGGTGTCGAGGGTCACCTTCGTGGTGTCGGTCTTCCCGTCCCGGACGTAGGTGAGGTCGGCCGTCGCGCCACCGGCGAGGAACCGGACCTGCGCCGTGAGGTCCGTCCGGTCGCTGATCGGCACGCCGTTGAACTCGGTCACGACGTCGCCCTGCCGCAGGCCGGCGTTCTGCGCCGCACCACCGGGGCTGAGCTGGACGATGAGCGCCCCGACCCGGGTGGCGGCCGCGTCGCTCGTGGCGTCGTTCACGCTGGCGCCGAGGAGGCCGTGGCTGGCCTTCCCGTTCGCCATGATCTCTTTGGCGACGCGCTGCACGAGGTTCGACGGCACCGAGAACCCGACGCCGATGCTGCCGGACGATTCTCCGGAACTGGCGATGGCGACGTTGAGGCCGATCAGCTCTCCTTGCGAGTCGAGCAGCGCACCGCCCGAGTTGCCCGGGTTGATGGACGCGTCGGTCTGGATGACCGGCAGCGAGATGACCGAGCTGGCCTGGTTCTGCGTGCCGCCGTCGCCGTTGTTGAAGGAGAAGGGCCCCTGGCCGTTGTTGTCGTTCTGCTGGCCCTGGTCGCTGCCGTCCGTCGGGGCGGCCGAGGACTGCACGGTGATGCTGCGGTTGAGGGTCGAGACGATGCCGTCGGTCACCGTGTTCGACAGACCGAGCGGTGCGCCGATGGCCACGGCGGTGTCGCCGACGTTCAGCTCCGACGAGTCGGCGAAGTCGATGGGGGTGAGCCCGGTCGCGTCGACCTTCAGCACGGCGAGGTCGACGGTGGGGTCGAGGCCAACGACCTCGGCCGGCAGGATGCTGCCGTCGCTGAGCGTGACGGTGACGGAACCCGACGCACTCGCCCCGTCGAGGGTGACGACGTGCGTGTTCGTGACGATGTAGCCGTCGTCGCTCAGGATGACGCCCGAGCCGGTGCCGCCGGACTCGCCCGCCGTCACGTTGATCGTGACGACCGACTTCGTGGCCTTCGCCGCCACCGCCGTGACGACCGTCGCGTCGTCGTAGTCGTTGACCGTCAGGTCTCGCGACTGACCCGTGGCCGAGACGCCGGCCCCGGAGTCGCGGGACAGCACCGCGGCGACGCCGCCGCCCGCCGCGCCTCCGACGAGGACGCCGACCAGGAGGGCCGCCGCGACGGACCCCGCACCACGCCGGCTCTTCTTCGGTTTCTCCGCAGGCGCCTGCCAACCAGCCGCCGCGTACGAGTTCGTCGTGTCGTACGCGAACGCCGACGGGTCGGAGTCAGGCTGCCGATAGGGGTCGGTCCCGGCCTGCTGGTACGAACCGGGCTGCTGGTAGGAGGACGGCTGCTGGTACGACCCGGGTTGCTGATACGAACCGGGCTGCTGGTAGGGACCGGGCTGCTGAGGGTCCCCGGCCTGCTGGTACGAACCCGTCTGCTGGTACGAACCGGGCTGCTGGTAGGGACCCGCCTGCTGGTGAGACGACAAATGCGGGAACGAGCCGGGTCGAGGCTGCGAGTCGTCGTTCCGGCGCCCGTCGGGGCCGGACTCGAACTCGCCGGCGCGCGGCGTGCTGCCGGGGAGAGGCGGAGCACCGTAGGTGACGCCCTGGTCCGCCGGGTACGGCGTCGTGGGCTGGGCACCGTCGTTCGTGGCCCGGTCGTCGCCCGGGACGCCCTGCGAACCGGCGGCGGTGCCCTCGGGCGTGCGCGGTGCGCCGTCGTCGGCGTCGTCGTGGCGGGGGGTGTCGGTCATGGTGCTCCTTTCAAGCCCTGACAGCCTGGTCGCCCAAGCTGGGCGGATCATACGGCGAGCCTGTGAGCGGACTGCGCCCAGCTTATGCGGCGGCTGGACGGGACCTCCCCAGAGCCCCTCCACCGCGGCTACGGTGACGGGATCATGACTCCTCAAGCACCCTGGCAACGCGCGGCGAGCGGCGCCATGCTCCTCGACGCCGCCGGTCGACTCGCCCCGACCATCTTCGCCGAGATGTCGGCGCTCGCCACGGCGACGGACAGCATCAACCTCGGGCAGGGATACCCCGACGAGGACGGCCCGGTCGAGGTCCTCGAGGCGGCGCACGAGGCACTGCGCTCGGGCCTCAACCAGTACCCGCCGGGCCGGGGCATGCCCGTCCTCCTCGACGCCGTCGCCGCCCACCAGAGGCGGTTCTACGGCATCGACCTCGATCCGCGACGCGAGGTGCTCGTGACCGCGGGGGCGACCGAGGCGCTGGCGGCCACGATCCTGGCCTTCGTCGACCGCGGTGACGAGGTGGTGACGCTCGAGCCCTTCTACGATGCGTACGGAGCCGTCATCGGGCTCGCGGGCGGCGTCCACGTCACCGTCCCGCTCCGGGGTCCGGACTCGGTCGTCGACCCGGACGAACTCCGACGGGCCTTCGGACCGCGCACCCGCCTCGTCGTGCTGAACGACCCGCACAACCCCACGGGCAGCGTCCTCGACGACGCGACCAGGCGCCTCCTGCTCGAACTCGCCGTCGAGCACGACGCGCTCGTCGTCACCGACGAGGTCTACGAGCACCTGCTCTTCGACGGAGCGGCACACGTGCCGTTCGCCACTCTGCCCGGAGCGGCGGCCCGGACGATCAGCATCTCGTCGGGAGGCAAGACCTTCAACACGACGGGGTGGAAGATCGGCTGGCTGACCGGTCCGGCCGAACTCGTCGACCGCATCGTCGCCGTCAAGCAGTACCTGACCTTCGTGAACGGCTCGGTCTTCCAGCCCGCGATCGCCGTCGGACTCGGACTTCCCGACGCCTACTTCGACGGGATCGCTCGCACGCTGGCCCACAAGCGAGACGTGCTGTCGGACGGGCTGCGTCGGGCCGGCTTCGCGGTGCGCGCGAGCCGCGGCTCGTACTTCGTGGTCGCCGACGCCGCTCCGCTGGGGTTCGACGACGCGGCCGAGCTCTGCCGGCGCCTCCCGGAATCGGTCGGAGTCGTCGGGTTGCCGATCAGCGCCTTCTGCCACCCGGCGCTCGCCGCCGAGCAGTCGTCCCTCGTCCGCTTCGCCTTCTGCAAGCGCGTCGAGGTGCTCGAGCAGGCCGCGGCCCGACTCGCGTCACTCTCGGTCTGAGCGCTCCGTGGAGGTCTCGCCGGCCCCCACGCGGCGCGGGACCACGTCGTACCGACGCAGGGCCAGGGACGGGTTCAGGCGCCGCACGGCGGCGATCCGGTCGGCCGAGACCCCGGCCACTGCCATGACGTCGACCTCGTCCCCGACCGAGGCGACGGCCACGCCCGTCGGGTCGACGATCGTGCTGCAGCCCACGCCGATCGGCGGTGCGTGGTCCGCGGCGGCGACGTACACGGTGTTCTCGAGCGCACGAGCGGTCAGGAGGGTCGTCCAGTGGTGCTGCTTGAGCGGCCCGCGCACCCATTCGGCCGGCATCAGGACGACGTCGGCCCCGGCGTCGACGAGCGTCCGCGTGACCTCGGGGAACCGCAGGTCGTAGCAGGTCTGCAGACCGAAGACGAGCCCGCCGACCTCGAAGGTCGCGGCGACGGCCAACGGGCCCGGCACGATCCACCGGGACTCCTGCCCACCGAACGCGTCGTAGAGGTGCTGCTTCGAGTAGCGGGCGACGACGCCCCGACCGGGCGCCACGGCCACGAGCAGGTTCTCGAACCGGGCCGGGTCGGGCGAGACGGCGACGAGGCCGGCGACGACCACGACGCCGAGCCGGTCGGCCAGCGCGGTCAGATGGCGCACGAAGGGCCCGTCCGTCGATTCCGCGGCCTCGAGGTACGCCGGGCCCAGGTCGGGGGAAAAATACGACGAGTACTCAGGGAAGACCGCCACCTGTGCTCCGCGGCGGACCGCCTCCTCGGTGAGGTCCGTGATGGTCCGCCGGTTGCTCGCCGGGTCGTCGCCGGGTGCGGTCTGCACGACCGCGACGACGACCTCGGGTGTCCTGCCGGCGCTCATCGCGCCCACCGCCCCGCCACCTGGGCGGCAGCCTCGCCCACCCAGTAGGAGGCGCGGGTCGTGGACTCGGCGACGCCCCCGGCCACCTGCGTGGTCGAGACGGCGTCCGCGAAGCCGTCCGCAGGCGCGTCGACCGCACCGGCGACGAGGACGACCGGTACTCCGACGGCGTCGGCCATCCGACGCACGAGCGACACGGTCTTCCCGGCGGCGGTCTGACCGTCGAACGATCCTTCTCCCGTGACGACGACGTCACCGTGGGCCAGGGCCTCGGCGAGACGGACCGTCTCGGCGACGGCGACCGCTCCGGGTTGCAGACGGGCACCCCAGGCGAGCAGACCGAAACCCGTTCCTCCTGCGGCCCCGGCCCCGGGCGTCGTGGGATCGACGTCGACGAGGCTCGCGAAACGCTCGAGACCCTGCTCGAGTGCGAGGACGTCGTCGACGGAGGCACCCTTCTGCGGCCCGAACACGGCCGCGGCACCGTCGGGACCGAGCAGGGGGCTGTCGACGTCGACCAACAGGGTGACGCCGTCGGGCGGGAGGGCGATGAGACCCGACAGATCGACCCGGGCGGCTGTCGTGAGGCCGTGGTTGCCCGAGGCGACGGGCTCCCCCAGGGAATCCACGATGCGGGCACCGAGGATCGTCAGAGCGCCCGCTCCCCCGTCCGTCGACGCGCTGCCTCCGAGGCCGACGACGAGCCGGGTGGCTCCGGCGTCGACGGCCGCACGGATGACGCCACCCAGGCCGCGGGTGTTCGCGTCGTGCGGCGCGGGCGAGCTCAGCAGGCCGAGCCCGCAGGACGAGGCGAGCTCGACGACGGCCGTACCGTCGGGCAGCGTGAGCCAGGGGGCGTCGACCGGGCGGCCGTCAGGGCCCTCCACGACGCTCTCGTGGCGGACGCTCCCGGGGCACGCCCGCTCGAACGCGTCGAGGGTGCCCTCGCCGCCGTCCGCCAAGGGCAGGGTGACGACGACGTCGTCCGGCCGTGATCGTGACCAGCCGGCAGCGAGGGCCGCCGCCACCTCTGGTGCGCCGAGGGATCCCTTGAACGAATCGGGCGCGATGACCACCCGGAGTCTCGACATGCCTCAACCTTGGCATGATCGGCGGCCGGGGCACAGACCCGATCACGCGCACGAGGACACGAAGAAGGCCCCGGTCATTCGACCGGGGCCTTCATCGTTCTTGTTGCGGGGGCAGGATTTGAACCTACGACCTCTGGGTTATGAGCCCAGCGAGCTACCGAACTGCTCCACCCCGCGGCACAAGAAATGACTCTAGCACGCCGTTCGGCCCCCGTCCAATCGAGCCACCGGAAGAGGCACCCACGACGCTGGATCGACGACGAACCCCCTCCCGGCATGCCGGAAGGGGGGTCGACGATCACCGCTCGGGCCTACTGACCGCTGGCGGCGACCGCGTCCTCGAGCGCGGTCTGGAGGCGCGTGTCGGCTTCCGCCGCCGCGACCAGGTCGTTGTCGGCATAGGCCGCGGCACGGTCGGTCAGGGCCTGCTGAGCGTCGGCCAGGGCCTGGTCGAGCGCTGCGTTGTCGGTACCCGATCCGGTGCCGCCGGTGTCGGGGGTCGCCGTGCCACCGTCGGTCGCTCCGTCGCCGGTGCCGGTGCCGGTGCCGTCGGTCCCGTCACCCGTGGTCGGCACGCCGTTGTCGCCGGCGGTCGCACCCGAGTTGCCACCGAACAGCGAGTCGAGGGCGCCGTCGAGGGTGTCCTCGAAGGCGATCTTGTCTCCGAACGAGACCAGGATGCGCTGCAGGACCGGGTACGACGTCTCGGAGTTCGACTTCACGTAGATCGGCTGGACGTAGAGCAGACCACCGCCGACCGGCAGGGTCAGCAGGTTGCCTCGGACGACGCTCGTGTCACCCCGGGTGAGGAGAGCGAGCTGGTTGGCCACGGCCGTGTCGGTGTTGAAGTTGTTCTGCACCTGTCCGGGACCGGGCAGCGTGTCGGTGCGCGGCAGGGCCAGCAGCGTCAGCTTGCCGTAGTCCGACGAGATCTCGCCCGGCGTCGACCCGGCATCGGCATTCGCCGCGAGATAGCCCGTCAGGACGTTCCGGGCGTTCTCACCCGACTGTTGCGGGATGTACGTCGAGTAGATCGAGAACGCAGGGTCTTGATCGGGCAGCTGCAGCGTCAGGTAGTACGGAGGCTGCAACGGCGGGTTCTGGGCGTTGCTCGTCGGCTCGTTGGGCGTGACCCACGCGTCGTCGCTCGAGTAGAACGAGTCGGCGTCCGTCACGTGGTACGTGCCGAGGATCGCCCGCTGCACCTTGAACATGTCCTGCGGGTAGCGGACGTGCTGGAGCAGTTCGGCCGACATGTCGCTCAGCGGCGACAGCGTGGAGGGGAAGATCTTGTCGTAGGTCTGCAGGATGGGGTCGCTGGTGTCCCACGCGTAGAGCTTCACCGAGCCGTCGTACGCGTCGACCGTGGCCTTCACCGAGTTGCGGATGTAGTTGATGTTGTTCGAGGCGTACACCGGGCGGTCGTTGTACGTGTCGGCGATCGCGTCGGACAACGCCTGCGGCTTCGAGTACGGGTACTCGTTGGTCGTGGTGTAGCCGTCGACGATCCAGACGACCTTGCCGTCGACGACGGAGGGGTACGGCGCGCTGTCGATGGTGAGGTAGGGAGCGACCTTCTGGACGCGCTCGGTGGGGTCACGGTCGTAGAGGATCTGCGACTGGTCGTTCACCGCGTCGGACAGGAAGATCTGCTCGGACTGGAACTTGATGGCGTAGATGAGCTTCTTGAAGACGTTGTCGAGCTTGGGCCCACCGTCGCCCTCGAAGGTCGTCGTCTCGTTGGTGCCGTTGTCGTTGCTGCCCGACGGGTAGTCGAGCTCGATGTCGTTGCCGCCGTCGCCACCCACGATCGAGTAGGTGGGTGACTCCTGGCCGAAGTAGATTCGCGGTTCGTAGTCGCCGGCGTCGCCCAGGGCGCCCGTCACCGGGATGCCGGACTCGAGGAAGACCGGCTGGCCGTCCGCCGACCGCTGGTTGCCGTACGCCGCCACCACGCCGTAGCCGTGCGTGTAGACGAAGGTCGTGTTGTAGGGCGTCGCCGAGTTTCCGAGCTGGGAGGTGTTCAGCTCGCGCACGGCGATGACGGTGTCTTGCACGTTGCCGTCGATCGTGTACCGGTCGACCGCGAGCTGCTCGGGGAAGCTGTAGTACTGGCGGTACTGCTGCAGCTGGGCGAAGGCGTCGGTCACGAGTGCGGGGTCGATGATGCGGATGTTCGCGGTGGTGACGGCGTCACCGGCCAGGGCACCGGCCTCGGCGTCGGACTTCGCATCGTAGGTCTGCTCTTCGACGTCGGCCACGCCGTACGCCTCACGCGTCGCCTGGATGTTTCGCTCGATGTACGGCGACTCGACCGTCCGCTCGCTGGGCTCGACCGTGAAGCGCTGGACGATCCAGGGGTAGATGCCCCCGACGATGATGCTGATGATGATGAGCGCGGCCGTACCGATGACCGGGAGGCGCCAGCGGCCGACGATCGCGGTCACGATGAACAGGACGGCCACGACCACCGCGATGCCGGCCAGGATCTGCTTGCCTGGGATGCCCGCGTTGACGTCGGTGTACGTGGCACCCGTGAGGAGCTTGTTCGTTCCGTCGGACAGGGTCGCGTACTGGTCGAGCCAGAGGCTCACGCCCTGGAGGAGCAGGTAGACGGCGGCCGTGACGGCCAACTGGATGCGCGCGACCTTCGAGATGCGCACCTCGCGACCGGTGAAGCGCAGGGCACCGTAGAGGTAGCTGGTCGCGACGGCGGCGATGCCGGCGATGAGCACGACGGCCGAGGCGAAGCCGACCACGGCCTGGTAGAGCGGCAGCTCGAAGACGTAGAACCCGATGTCGAGCCCGAACTGCGCGTCGGTCTGACCGAAGGGGGTGCGGTTGATCCACTCGAGGACGGTCTGCCACTGCGTCGACGTGGCAATGCCGGCGAAGAGGCCGAGGACGGCGGGGACGCCGATGACGACGGCCCGACGCAGGGGCTCGATGACCTGCTGGTAGCGGTCGAGCTGGGAGTTCAACTTGGCGTACACCGGCCGGAACCGGAAGGCCACCTCGATGCTGACGTACACCGGCACCGCCATGGCCACGAAGCCGACCGCGAACATCACGAGGCGGGAGATCCACTGTGTCGTGAGCACTCCCGTGAACCCGAGCTGCTGGTACCAGAGGTAGTCGGTCAGCAGCGACGAGAAGATGAAGAAGGCGATGACCAGGGCGGCGAGGACGGCCACCGTGACCAGGACGGGCAATCGGGGCGAGCGTCGTGCGGTTCGCGACGATGCGGGTGACGTCAAGGGTGGACTCCTGGCTGACGGGGACGTGGACGGCCATCCTACGTGTCGAGCCTGGCCGACCCAGCGTCCCCTTCTCAGCTTTGCGCGGGCTGCATGAACGCTATCGACCGGCCGTGCAGGTGGCCAGGGACGACGTGTCGCCGCCGTCCGCGACCGTCTCGAGCGCAGTGACCGCATCGTCCAACGTGGCGACCGAGTAGACGTCCAGCCCGGAGGGCACGTTCCCGACGACCTCGGAGCAGTTCGTGGACGGCGCCAGGAAGACGGTCGCCCCGGCGTCGCGAGCACCGTAGAGCTTCTGTCGGATGCCGCCGATGGCACCCACCTCGCCCGAGGCCGTGATCGTGCCCGTGCCCGCGACCTTCGCGCCGCCGGTGAGCTCGCCGGGTGTCGTCTTGTCGATGATGCCGAGCGCGAACATCATGCCGGCACTCGGTCCACCGACCTGGTCGAGCTTGAGCGTGACGTCGAAGGGATACGTGTAGTCCACGCTGACCCCGACGCCGAGGAGCGGCGTGCCGTCGACTTCTTGCGGGGTGACCTGCTCGGTCATGCTCGTCCCCGCGCGTTCGAGGACCACCTCCGCCGGCGTCGACGCCCCGTTCGCCGCCACCAGGCCGCGGAGGACGTCCACGTCCGCATCGGTGGCGAGACTGGTGCCGTTGACGCTGACCAGGACGTCTCCCTCGCGCAGGACGCCCTCGGCAGGGCTCCCCTCGGAGACCTGGCTGACCGTCACGGCGCTGGGGACGGCGTACCCCTCGTGGATCAGCGCCGCGGCGATCGCGGACTTCTGGGAGTTCTGCATGTCGACGGCGTTCTGTTCGTCGACCTGGTCGTTCGACACCCCCGACGGGTACACGGCCTCGACCGGGATGACCGAACGGCTACGGTCCGCCCACGCGCGGACGACGTCGACCCAGCCCGGCCGGACGTCCTGGTTGCCCTGCACGCTCACGGTCAGCAGGTCGAGGGTGCCCGCGGTGGGGTAGGTCTCGTGGCCCGACACGGTGATCAGGGGTTGGGACGAACCCTCGTACTCGGCACTGCCCAGGGTGTCGAACACGGGGCCGGGCTGTTCGATCAGGTAGGGCCCCGGGAGGAGGCTCAGGACCACGGCCGAGACGACGGCGACACCCAGGAGGGGCCAGCCGAACCTGCTCGCTCGGCGTGCTGACGAGGGGGCGGTGCGCGGGGGCGTGAAGAAGGCCACGGAGGGTCCTTTCGGGATCGGCCGGGGAGGCGCGGGTCGCGTTCGCCACGAGCGGAGCGACGCCCCCGGAGCGGTGGCCGAATCCCAGGATCTTCGTGCGGCCAGCAGCTAGCGTAGTCAGCATGACCGATGATTCGCCGCGCGGGCCTGAGGACGAGTTCCGTGACATGCTGCGGCAGTTCCTGTCCGGCGGTTCCGAGATCGATCCGTCGCAGCTCGCCGGGGCCGCCGGGCTGCCCGACGACCCGGCCTTCGTGGCGCGACTCATGAGTCAGCTGCAGAACGCCGTCAACAGCAGCGGTGACGGCATCGACTGGTCGATCGCCACCGAACAGGCGACCGCCGTGGGCGCCCAGAGCGCCGTCGTGCCGACCGCGGCCGAGACCGCCGCCCTCGAGCAGGCGTTCCACGTCGCCGCGCTGTGGCTCGACGACGTCACGTTCGTGGCCGAGCTCACCGCCACGCCGCGCCTCGTGACCCGCGCCGAGTGGGCACGGCTCACCATGCCCGTGTGGAGCCAGCTCGCCGAGCCCGTGGCCACGTCGATCGCGGACTCCCTGACCGGCGTGCTCAGCGAGCAGGCTCCCGAAGAGATGCGCTCGATGCTCGCCGGGGCCAGCCAGGTCATGCGCAGCGTCGGCGGCACGCTCTTCGCCATGCAGCTCGGACAGGTCGTCGGCCAGCTCTCGACCGAGGTCGTGTCCGGCGGCGACGTCGGCATCCCGCTCCTCGACGAGCAGCAGGCGGCGCTGCTCCCCCAGAACGTCGCCGCCTTCGGCGAGGGCCTCGACATCGAGGCCGACCAGGTCCAGCTCTACCTGGCGGTCCGCGAACTCGCGCACGCCCGCCTGTTCCGGCACGCCCGATGGCTGCGCCTGCACCTCATCTCGTCCATCCGCGAGTTCGCCCAGGGCATCCGCATCGACACCTCCCGGCTCGAAGAACTCGCGGTGGACTTCGATCCCTCGAACCCCGGCGAACTCCAGGAAGCCATGAAGAGCGGGGCCCTCATCCCCCCGAAGACCGACGAGCAGCTCGCCGCCCTCGCCCGGCTCGAGACCACCCTGGCCCTGATCGAGGGCTGGGTCGACGTGGTGACCGCCCAGGCCACGGCGCGCCTCCCGAAGTCCGCGGCGATCGCCGAGACGGTCCGCCGCCGCCGGGCCGCCGGCGGACCTGCCGAGTCGGCCTTCTCCACCCTGGTCGGCCTCGAACTGCGGCCGCGGCGCCTCCGCGAGGCGGCCGTCCTCTGGCAGACCGTGACCGACGCCGTCGGTGCCGAGCGCCGAGACGACCTCTGGTCGCACCCGGACATCGTGCCCACCAGCGCCGACGTCGACGACCCGCAGGCCCTCGTGGCCCGCCTGACGTCGGACGTGCCCACCTTCGACGACGTCGACCAGGCGATCCAGGACCTGCTCGACGACACGACCGACGACCGCCCCCGCGAGGGGGACGACGGCTCGGCGACCGAGCCCGGCGAGTCCGGGCCCGACCAGGACGCCCCCCGGTCCTGACGGACACCGTCACCGGGGCCCGGGCGGACCTGTGGACAACTCCTCATCCGCCCCGGCCCCACGACATGATCGGACGATGCCCCTCGTCCTCGATCCCCGCATCCCCGTCGTCTGGCGCGATCCGTCGACCCTCCAGGTCGGCGTCGACCGCCCCACGCTCGTCCTGAGTCCGGTCAGCAGGCTCGACGAGCGGGTGGTCGCGGCCCTCGCCTCGGGGCACGGCGCGGGGGGCCTGCCCACCCTCGTCGCCCACCTCGGCCTGGATCGCGCCGCGGTCGAAGCCTCCGTCGAGCGCCTGCGACCCGCGCTGGGCGGCGACACCCGGTCGGTCGTCCCGCCGACCGTCGTCGTCGGCGGGCCGGGCCCCGTCGCCGATGCCGTCGCGCGCCTCCTCGGCTCCTGCGGTGCCGACGTCCGACGGGCCGACGCCGACCTGGCTCCGCCGCGGCACGCCACGGGCGTCCTGGTCGGCGGGCACGTGCTCAACCCCGGGGTCGTGCGAGAGTGGGTGAGGTCCGACCTGACGCACCTCGTCGTACGCGTGGGCGATCGTCACGCGCGGATCGGCCCCGTGACGGTGCCCGGTTCGACGGCCTGCGCCCGGTGTCTCGACCTCCATGCCGGCGAGGCCGACCGTGCCTGGCCCGCGATCGCCGGTCAGCTGAGCGCCCGTCCCCTCACCGCGCCTCCGCTGCTGTCCGTCCACGAGGTCGCCACGAGAGCCGCCCGCCGGCTGTGGTCCCGTCTGACCGGCGCGGACGGCGCCCCCGAGGACTCCGAGGTCGAGTCGATCTCGATCGCCGACGGGCTGGTCACTCGCGCGGACGTGTCGCCGCACCCGGAGTGCGGGTGCGCAGCTCTTCCACGAACCGGCTCACCCGCCGTTCGCCGCCGCGCCCCTGCCCCGAGCGACTCCACGACAACCGGAGCCGCTCACGCGCCCTCGTGACGCCGACGTACAAGAGGCGGCGCTCCTCGTCGATCGCCGCGTCGTCCTTCGCGTAGCTGATCGGGACGAGGCCCTCGCTGAGGCCGATCAGGTAGACGCTGCGCCATTCGAGGCCCTTCGCGGAGTGCAACGTCGCCAGGGTGACCGCGGCCATGGTCGGCTCGTGCTGACCGGCCTGGCGGGCGAAGAGCTCGTCGACGAACTGGCGGAGGGTCGTCCCGGGGGGTGATGCCTCGGCCAGGCCCATGATCGTGTTCAAGGACTCCCAGCGGTCGCGGATCGCGCCTCTCTGGTCGGGTGCGTCCTGGGTCCAGCCGAGCGACCGGAGGACGTCGCTGACGGTCTTGAAGAGCGGCTCGCCCACGATGCTCACCGCCGCGCCCTTCATCATCATCAGGGCCTCTTTCACCTCACGGAGCTCGAAGAAGCGCGTCGCGCCGTGGATGCGGGTCGACACGCCGACGTCGGCGAGTGCACGCTCGATCGCCGCCGCCTGGACGTTGACCCGGTACAGCACCGCGATCTCCTCCGGCGCGACGCCCGACCGGATCTCGTCGGCGATGGTCTCGGCGATGCCCCTGGCCTCGGCCGAATCGCTGGCGTACTCGGTCACGGGCGGCACCGGGCCCGTCGTCTCGACGGCCGGGTGGAGGTGCAGGGCACCCGGACGGCCCCGCATGAGTTGGTTCGCCGTGTCGACGATCTGCCGCGACGAGCGGTAGTTCTGCTCGAGACGGACGACCGTGGCGTCGTCGTACCGTGAACCGAACCCGAGCAGGTAGTCCGAGGACGCACCCGCGAACGAGTAGATGGTCTGACTGGCGTCGCCTACCACGCAGAGGTCGTTCCGGCCGCCGAGCCACAGGTCGAGCAGGTCCTGCTGGAGGGGCGAGACGTCCTGGTACTCGTCGACGACGAAGAAGCGGTACTGCTCGTGCACCTGTTGGGCCACCCGCGGCTCGAGCTCGAGCATGCCGACCGTCGCGAGCAGGACGTCCTCGAAGTCGAGCTGTCGCCGTTCGTCCTTGACGGCCTCGTAGGCACGGTGCAGGTCGACGGCTTTCTCGACGCTGATGGCCGGCGGCAACGACCTGCTCGGCAACGCCTCGGCATAGTCCTCGAGGGTGAGCCGAGAGACCTTCCGCCACTCGATCTCGGCCGCGAGGTCGCGCAGCGCCGCCGTGTCGATCTTGAGCCTCAGGGACTCGGCGGCGTGGGCGAGCGCCTTGGCCTTGCTGTCGAGGAGGCGCGGCATCTGACCACCCATCGTCTGCGGCCAGAAGTACGACAGCTGGGACAGGGCCGAGGCGTGGAAGGTCCGTGCAGAGACTCCCCCGGCGCCCAGGTGACGCAGACGGCCGCGCAGTTCGGCGGCCGCGCGTGAGGTGAACGTGAGCGCCATGACGCGGTTCGGGGCGTACACGCCGGTGGCGACCCCGTAGGCGATGCGATGGGTGATGGCACGGGTCTTGCCCGTACCGGCACCCGCGAGGAGGCACACGGGGCCGAGCAGTTTCGACGCCGCACGGCGCTGCTGTTCGTCGAGCCCCGCGATCAGGTCGGCGGCCTCGGTCACTGGTCGATCTCGCCGCCGAACCAGTCCTCGATGATCGCCCGGGCGATGGACGTCCGTCCGGGCAGGACGATCTCGCCCAGGCCGGCGACCAGGTCGTCACGACTGAACCAGCGCAGGTCGAGGATCTCGGCTCCGTCAGGCGTGAGCGTCCCCGGGTCGTCGGCGTCGACCTCGGCCCGGAAGCCGAGCATGAGGCTCGCAGGGAACGGCCACGGTTGCGAGCCCACGTATCGAGGCGACACGACGTTGATGCCGGACTCCTCGAAGATCTCGCGCTGCACCGCGTGCTCGAGGGACTCGCCGGGCTCGACGAAGCCGGCGAGCAACGAGTACCGGTTCTGCTCCCACAGGGCGTTCGAGCCGAGCAGGAGTCGGTCGTCCGCGTCGGTGACGCCGACGATGATCGCAGGATCGGTCCGGGGGAAGACCTCGTGGCCGTCGTCCGGGTCGCGACGGACCCAGCCCGCCTTGTCGGTGACCAGGCGGCGGCCGGTGCGCGGCGAGAACCGGTGCGAGTCGTGCCAGTTCGCCACGGCGACGGCCTCGACGGCGAGTCCCGCGTCGCGGGCGCTCAACGCCGTTCCCGAGACGCGCGGGCTGCCCCAGGCGGAGTCGTCGGACGAGAGCGACCGCGCGCGCTCGTCGTCGAGCAACGCCGCGAGGACGGGTGTGCCCACCGGCTCCACGGCGGAGGGGTCCTTCGAGACACCGAGGTAGACGTAGTCGTCGGCGGCCGGCACCGCGGCAGCCGGCAGGAGCGCGAGGGAATCCGGGGAGGCCATCAACGTCCGCCCCCGCCAGACCGGGAGCACACGGGTCACCTCCGACGCGAGCAGTTCGTCGACGACTCCGTCACGCTCACGGGTGAGGTAGTCCCGGTCGACCTGGTGTCGGGACAGCGGGAGCCGGGACGTGAGAGGCGAGGACATCGGACGACCAATCATCGCGAGTTGACAGCGTGGCGCACGGCAGGGCATCGCGTGCGGCGGCCTACCCTGAGGGCATGGCCAGATCTCATCTCACTCTAGCCGCGCTGGCCACGGCCGCCGTCGCGGACCTGGACGTCACGCGTGCGTCACGCCACGGCAGCGAGACGGGTGGCGACTTCGACTCCGCACTCGTCGACGGCCGTGGCGGAGAGCACTGCATCGTCCGCGTCCCTCGCTCGCAACGGGCCGAGGCCGAGCAGTCGGCCGACCTCGTCGCCCTCCGTGCCCTGAGCGCAGGCGTCCGAGGGCGGCTCTCGTTCGACGTGCCGGCCTACCGGGGTCAGGCCCCGATCGGCCGCACACGCGGCATCGTCTACGACGTCGTCCCCGGCGAGCACCTGTCGATCTCGCAACTGACCGCCACCAGCGACCTCCCGACGGCACTCGGCCGTGCCGTGGCGGCGATCCACTCGCTTCCGACGAGCTTCGTGACCGACGCCGGCCTGATCAGTCACACCCCGTTCGAGGCCATGCGCTCGTCGGCGGCCTTGGTCGATCGTGCGGCCTCGACCCGCCTCCTGCCGGCCGCGCTGCTCGAGCGCTGGGAAGCCGCGATCCAGGACTCGGTGCTGTGGCAGTTCCAGCCCACGGTCGTCAACGGCTCCCTCGACGCCGGTTCGGTGCTCGTCCTCGGCGACACGGTCAGCGGCGTGCTCGGCTGGCACGACCTCCAGGTCGGTGACCCCGCCCGTGACCTCGCCTGGTTGCTGGGTGCCCCGAGCCCGACGGCGGTCGACACGGCGTTCGACGCCTACAACACCGCACGCGGCACGAGCGACCACCAGCTGCGGCACCGGGCGACCCTCTACCGCGAACTCGACCTGGCGAAGTGGCTGCTGCACGGCACCGGCACCAAGAACACGTCGGTGGTCGACGACGCCGTCGAGATGATGACGAAGCTGGTCGACTCCTTGCCCGGTGACCGACGGGCCGGCATCGGCTCGGGCTCGACAGCGGCCTTGGACGTCGACGGGGTCGAGGACCTGCTCGAGGCCACCGAGCGCCGTCACGTCTGAGTCGACGCCTCGACCCGCTGCCAGAGTTCGACGAGCTCGTCGCGGTCGGCCACGTGCCGGGGCCGAAGCACCACGTCGTCGGCGACGAAGTAGAAGACCGCGTCGATCGTGTCCGCCGGGACACCCCTGAACCGGGCGTAGGCCTCGCGGTAGAGCGCCAGCTGGAGCTGCTTGAGCTCGAGGTCGGCGTCGTCGGTGGGTGCCTTGCCCGTCTTCCAGTCGACGACCTCGAACCGGCCGTCGCGTTCGAAGACGGCATCGATCTTGCAGATGACGGTACGACTGCCGAGGGGGAGGTGGATCTCGAGCTCGACGTCCGTCGGTTCGAGAGATGCCCAGGCCGAGCGCTCGAAGGTCGTCACCAACTGCTCGAACCGCCTCGCGTCGTCGGGATCGATCGGCCCCGACCCGGGTGAGCCGACCCGCTCGTCGTCGAGGTCGCTCTCGTCACCCCAGGCGTCGAGGGTCTCGGCACGACCCGTCGGCCGGAAGCGTTCTTCGACCCATTCGTGGAACAGCGTGCCGAGGCGGGTCGCCCGATAGGGCCGTTCGGGCAGGGGACGACGAAGCGCGGCGGCGACCGCGGCGGGGTCGTCGACGTAGTCCTTGAACCTCGAGGCCGGGATGCGCTGGGGAAGGGGGACCACCCCGGCGCCCGCTCGCGCGGCGTCGCGCTCGAGCAGCAGCAGGTCGATGTCGGACGACCATCTCGACGCGGTGCCTGGCTGCTGCGTGTCGGCGGGCTCGTCTCGCGAGAGCCGGTCGACGGCCGTGGTGACCCGTGCAGCGGCGTCCTCGACCACCGCGCGGCGTTGCCCCAAGGGGTCGAGTGGCCAGCTGAGCTCTCGGGACGCGGCGGCCAGGGGGTTCTCGTCGTCGTCGGGTCGTCCGGGGAGGTCACCGGTCGGTACGAGCCCACGCTCGGCCAATTCGACGACGAACCGGCTGGCAGGGCGGGGGCGGACGGCACTCGTCCAGAAGGAGCCGCTCACGAGCAGGGCGTCACGGGCCCGGGTGAGTGCGACGTAGGCCAGACGCCGCTCCTCGGCCTGGTGCCGGACGATCAACTCGTCCTTGAACGCCTTCAGCGCTTGGTCGAACTCCTTCTGGTCGGCCACGCCCCGCCAGCCGAGCACGGGCAGCTCGGCGGCATCGCCGCGGAACTCGTACGGCAGTTCGCCGAAACCGAGCCACCCCACGCCTTCGCGGGAGGTGCCGGGCAACTCCCCCTCGACGAGTCGTGGCACCGCGACGACGTCCCACTCGAGCCCCTTGGAGCCGTGGATGGTCAGGAGCTGGACGGTGCCCCGCTCGGCCTGCTCGGACCGCGGACCCATGTCGTCCCGCCGCTCGGCTGCTGCCAGCCACGACAGGAAGCCCCCGAGGCCGGCGTTCTCGTCGGTCGCGACGTACCCCGCCAGTTCGTCTTCGAAGGCTTGCAGCCACGCGCCCCCCGACGGCGCGCCGGTGGCCGCCGCCACCTCGACGTCGAGCAACATCTCGTGCTCGACCAGCGTGACCAGGTCGACGAGATCGAGACCGGTGCGGGCGCGGAGGAAGGCGAGCTGCGAGCCCAGCCGCCTCAGGCGGACGAGGCCCTCGTCACTGAACTCGGAGAGCTGCCGATGCGTGACGGGCGCCGTGGCCACGAAGTCGAGGGCGTCGACGATCGACCCGTGCTCACCCGCGGCGACCGACGCCCGGAACCCGGCGGCTACCTCGTCGTCGAGGCGCTGTTGGGCGTGGTCGTGCGAGAAGAGCCACGAGGCGACGTCGCGCAGCCGGGCGATGTCTCGAACGCCGATCCGCCATCGGGCACCGGCCATCAGACGGATCGCCTCGGAACCGGCCGACGGGTCGTGCAGCACCCGGAGGCAGGACACGAGGTCGACGACCTCGGGCCGCTGCAGGAGACCGCCGACGCCGAGCACGTGGTACCTGACGCCTCGAGCGGCGAGGGCCTCGACGAAGACGGGCATGGTCTTCTTCGAGCGGAAGAGCAACGCCGCCGTTCGGCGGGCGGGCTCGCCGTCGACGATGGTGGGCACGGCCAGCTCGCTCTGCAGCCAGGCCGCGACTTGGTCGGCCTCGCCCGGCAGCGTCTGGTCGAAGAGCAGTTCGACGCGCCCCTCGGGCGCACCCGGCCGGGCTCGCAGCTCGCCCACGACCGCCCCGGAGGACCGCGCGAGTTCGGCCACGACGGTGTTCGCGGCGTCGAGCACTCGTGACGCGTTGCGCCAGCTGGTCGAGAGGCTGAACACCGCATCGGGCCGGGCTCCGAAGTCCACCGGGAACCGTCCGAGGTTCGCGGCGCTGGCACCCCGGAACCCGTAGATGGACTGGTGGGGGTCCCCGACCGCCATCACCCCGGTGCCCTCGAAGAGGCGGGACAACAAGGTGGTCTGCACGACGCTGGTGTCCTGGTACTCGTCGAGCAACACGACGCGGTAGCGGTCGCGCAACTCGGCCACGACGTTCGGCGCCGTGTCGCACACCTCGAGGGCCAGGGCCACCTGGTCGGAGTACTCGACGAGGCCTCGACGGGCCTTCTCGTCGGCGAAGGCCACGGCGAGGTCGAGCAGCGGCGGGAGCGCCGACACCGCGCCGACGGCGTCGACGACCGACTTGTAGGCGCTGCCCTTGGTCGACGGAAGACTCGCGAGGTCGAGGAACCGGTCGGCCAGGTGTGCCACGGGCTCGGGCCCGGTGACGTTCTCGCTGAGGGCGTGGCTCAGGCGGAGGACGGCCTCGGTGATGCCGTCGACGCTTCGACCGAGCCCGGCGAGGCGCTCGTCGTGGCTGCCCACGACGAGTGAGCGTGCCAGCTGCCAGGCGGACGCATCGCCGAGCACCTGCGACTCGCTCTCTCGACCGACCCGCAGGGCGTTGTCGCGGAAGATCGCGTTGGCGAACGCGTTGTAGGTCGAGACGGTGGGCACGTCGAAGGGATCGGCCTCGTCGCCGAGCAGTCCGACGGCGGCGAGCTGGCCGATGCGCCGCTCGATCCGCTCACCGAGTTCGCCGGCGGCCTTGCGGGTGAAGGTCAGGCCGAGCACCTGCGAGACGCCGACGAGACGGTTGGCCAGCAGCCACACCACGCGGTTGGCCATGGTCTCGGTCTTGCCGCTGCCGGCGCCCGCGACGACCAGGGCGGGTTCGAGAGGGGCCTCGATGACGGCTTGCTGCTCGGGGGTCGGCGTGGGAAGCCCGAGCGCCTCGGAGATCTCGGCTGCTCCGAGCCGGGACGAGGAGGCGCGCGTCGCGCCGTCGACGCGGCGTCCGTCGACCCCGTCACGCGTGCCCGCGGCGCCACCCCCGTCGGCGGCGCGGCCTCCGGCCGTCACGAGCCGCTCACCTCGCCCACCACGTGGATGCGGCACGATCCGCCGTGCCGCCCTTCGCAGTGGTCGTCGAGACGGGCCACGAACACCCGCCCCGCCATGTGCTCGGCCGCGTCGACGACCCGGGCACGGAAGGCCGCGAGTCGGTCGTCGTCGAACGCCCCCTGGGCGGGCTCTCGGTAGAGCTTGCCCCGGACGCCCGACGACACGATCACGAGCTTCGCCCCGCCGGGAGGTGTGCCCTCGGGCACGGCCTCGACGGCACCGTCGGCGAGGGCGACCTGGTAGCTGCCCAGCTGGGGGTGTTCGGCGACGGCCTGGGGCGACGTCGGGGCCGACCGGCCCGTCTTGAGGTCGACGATCACGGCCGCGCCCTCGCGCGTGCGCTCCACCCTGTCGATGGACCCGCGCAGACGCGCCGGCCCGATGTCGAGGCTGAAGGTGGACTCGGCGCCGAGCAGGCTCCCGCCGGACGCCTCGAAGTCCCGCAGGTAGGAGGAGAGGCTCTCGGTCATGTCGCGCGCCCGGCGTTTCTCGGCCTCTGCGATCCAGGCCGACTCGAACTCGAGCTCGGGCCAGCGCCCCTCGACGGACTGCCAGAGCGAGTCGACGTCGGTGCCCTCGGCGTGCTCCATCACGTCGTGCAGCACCGTGCCGAGACCCATCGCCGCGTTGGGAGGGGACCCGCCGAACCGGTCGACGAACCAGTGCAGGGGGCACTCCTCGAACGACCCGAGTTGCGACGGCGAGACCGGCACGTGGGCCTCGGGAGCCTCTAGGTCGATGAGCGGCTCGACGGTGCTCGGGTCGAGCAACCCGTACCAGTCGTCCGGCGACGCCCCCGCCACGCCTTCGCCGGCGAGTCGGGCCAACGCGTCGACCGCGTCGTCGGCCCGTGGTCCGTGAGGCGACGAGACGAGCACGTGACGGAGGTGCCCCACGAGTCCTCGAAGCGACAGGGGGTGCCCGGTGGGTGCCTCGGGGCAGCCGTCGGGCAGCAGCCGGAAGAACGGCGAGGGCCCCTCGTCGTCGTTCGAGGTGCAGGAGAGCACGACCTGTCGGGTGGCCCGCGACACGGTGAGGGCGAACATGCGTAGTTCGTCGGACAGAACTGTGGCCCGCGCGTCGGAGGGGGCTGCCGGCTCGTCGTCGTGGTCGTCGACCTGACCACCGCGGAGCAGGCCGCGCTCGGCGAGGTCGACCAGCTCGTCGGGGGCGAGCAGGCCGCCCCGGACCCGGAGGTTCGGCCACACGCCGTCCTGCAGCCGAGCGGCGACGACCACGTCGACCTCGATGCCCACGGCGTTCGACGGCGAGCACACCAGCACGGTCTCGGCCGTCGCCTGCGGCGAGAGGGTGTCCTCGGGCACCTCGGCCCCGAGCAGCGAGTCGAGGAAGGCACCGGCGGGTGCCTCGGGGGTGCGTTCGACGAAGCGCTTGGCTGCCGTGAACAGGGCGACGACACCGTCGAGGTGACGGTCGGCCTCGGCGGCGACGATGCCGCGACCGTCGCTCTGGGCCGACCACTCGGCCGCGAGTCCGCTGCGCTCCCAGAGGCCCCAGAGCACCTCTTCGATGCTCGCGCCGGTCGCGGCTGCACGGCGGGCCGCGTCGAGACTGGTCGAGAAACGCCCGGCTCGGGCCGCGAACCTCGAGTCGATCGTGACGAAGCGACCGGCCCCCTCGAGCGCCTCGACGAGCAGGTCGTCGGCCGAGCGGACGCCGCCCGTGCCGAGCTCGTCGGCTCGCAGGGCGAGCCTCAGGCGTCGGAGCGACAACGCGTCGAAGCCGGCGAGCGGCCCCAGCAGCAGCTCGGTCGCGAGCTCGACGGTGAGCTCGTCGCGACCGACGGCGACGGCGGCGGCGAGCAGCAGGTGGCGGGCCGCGTGTTCGTCGCGCACCGCGCGTCCGGCGACGGAGGTGCGGGTCGGGACCTCGGCGAGCTGCAGCCCCCGGGCGACTCCGGCCACCTGTCCACCGCTGCGGACGACCACCATCATGCGCGACCACGGCACCCTGCGGACCAGGTGGTGCTCGCGCAGCAGGCGGGCCACCGACGCCACTTCGTGGCTCGGACTGTCGGCCCGGACGGTCACGATCGGGACCGCCACGGAGTCCGCCGCTCCCCCGGCCTCGGAGGGCTCGAGCGCCGGAGCCGCCACCGCGGCGTGCTGGCGCCCGGCACCGGCCGTCCCGATGCGCGACGTGACCCGCTGCACGAGATCACGCAACGGAGGCTGGTGCCGATGGGCCGTCGAGAGGTACAGGGTCTCGACGTCGGACAGGCCGAGCCGAGGGCCGAGACGACCGAGCACGTCGGGCGTGCCCCCGCGGAACGCGCTGGTGGACAGGTCGGGGTCGCCGAACGCGACCACGGCGACACCCCGCCGCGTCAGGGCGCGGAGCAGCGCCAGGGTCGACTCGGTCGCTTCTTGCGCGTCGTCGACGAGGACGACCCTCAGCCCCTCGACGACCGGGGAGGTCTCGCCGCGGTCGAGGGCGGCGACGGCGTAGTCGACCAGGTCCGCCGAGTCGAGGTGCCGCCCCCGTGCGGCGTCGAGGACGCTCAGGTACTCGTCGCGGAAGTCGGCCACCGCCGCCCATTCGGGCCGGTCGGCCCTCTCGGCGGCTCGTCGGAGCCCCTCGGACCCGATGCGGTGCTCGGTCGACCGCATGAGGACTTCGCGCAGTTCGGTGCGGAAGCCGCGGAGTCGACGAACGGTCGGGCCGAGCCCCTCGGGCCAGGACGGGCCCGTGCCGTCGACCTCGTGCCCCTCGAGGAGGGAACGGACGATGCTGTCCTGGTCGCCGCCCGTCAGCAGGGTCGGCGTGGGCAGGCCGACGAGCCGCGCCGCATGGCCGACCACGTCGAATGCCAGGGACGAGACGGTGCGGGCCAGGGGCCCCGGGGTCGGCACGGTGAGCCTCGACGCGATGACGTCACGGAGCGTCGTCGCCGTCGAGCGCGTCGGTGCGAGCACCATGACGGCGGCCGGACCCCAACCGCGCCTTTCGACGCGGTCGACCACGAACTCGACGAGCGTGCGGGTCTTGCCCGAGCCCGGGGCACCCAGGACCGCGGCCGACCGCCCGTCGGCCAGGTCGAGCACGGCCCGCTGCGAGTCGTCGAGCACCGGCGGCACCGAGGCTCGGGCCGGACTCGAGAGGGGCGGTGAGACGGTCGAGGCCATGTCCCGACGCTACCGGCTGGCACCGACATCGAGGTCGGTCGCGTGGACCGTCGACGGCCCGACGGGCCACCCCGTGTGCGCCGACAGAGAACGTGCAGAGCCGGGACGGCGAGGTCGGATATCGTGACCTCGTGGACATTCGCATCGGCATCACCAACAGCCCCCGTGAGATCAGCTTCGAGACGGCCCAGACCGCCGACGAGGTCGAGAAGGTCGTCGGCGACGCGCTCGACGGCGGCAAGTCGTACGTCACCCTCGCCGACTCCAAGGGCAAGACCTACCTGGTCCCCACCGCATCGCTCGCCTACGTCGAGGTCGGCAGCGAAGAGAGCCGCAAGGTCGGGTTCGTCAGCTAGTCGTGGAACTCCTCTTCGTCGTCCTGGGTGGCGCCATCCTCGGGTTCGTCCTCCACTACGCGCTGCCCGACGGCGACACCCGCGGCGTCCTGCTCGCGCCCGCGTCCGGCGCCGTCGTGGCGGCGATCGTGTGGGAGGTCCTGACCTGGGCCGGATGGCCCGCCGACGGCGGATGGATCTGGGTCGCAGCACTCGTCCTCCCCGCCGTCGTCGCGTTCGTGGTCTGCCGTGTCGCGGCGGCCCGCCGCCGGGCTCACGACAGCGAGCACTTCGCCCGCCTGGTGCGCTCCGCCTCCTGACGCCGCGCCTCCGCCATGCCCTCGATGCACGGCCGGTCGCCCAGGGCGGCCACGCCAGGTCGCCGAGAACAGTCCCGCCAGCCGGAGGACTACCAGCGGTCAGCGCTCAGGCGGTGAGTCCGAGGGCGTCCATGCGGCGCGTGTGGGCGGCGATGAGTTCCGTGAAGACGGGTTCGAGACGCTCGTCGTCGGCGGACACGTGCGACGCGGACACCGCGGCGCGAGCGACCAACAGGGTGTCTCCCACCAACCTGCGCCCCCAGAGGGCCAGCCGTGACGCGAGCCGCGGGTCGGCCTCGATGGCCGCGGAGAGTTCTCGCACCACGAGCGGTGCGTCGTCGTGGGCCTCGAGCACCGCCACGATCCGCTTGTGGTGGTCCGCCGGCAGTCCGGCCGCCAACCGCACGAAGACGTCGTTGAGCAGGCCGGCCGCGACGTAGTCCGCGACGATCGCCTCGTACCAGTCCGTGCCTCCGGTCCGGGCCCGGAACTCGTCGATGGCGGCGATGTGGGGCTCCATCGACTCGGTGGCGTCGTGGCCGGACCGTTCGATCTCGGCCACCAGGCCGCGGTGTCGGGCCAAGGTCGTCTCGGCGATGCGGCCGGTGGTCTCTTTCGCACGGACGTCGGGGGCGAAGGCCGACGAGCGGCCCAGCGTCTCGAAGAGCGCGAGTTCGAGGTAGGCCGCGTGCCCCAGGAAGACCAACAGGTCGGGGGTGAACTGGTCGAGCTCAACCCGGGCCGCGGGGGTCGGCTTCGCCGCGGGCCGCGGCCACTGCAGGGACGGGACGCCGCGTTTCGCACCTCGACCGGGCCAGGACACCACGCCCACATCTTACGGGGTCCGAGGGGCCGCCCGTCGCGACGGGCTAAACTCGACGCATCCCCCTATATGAGACAGGGCAACACTTTGACATTCACTGACCTCGCGATCGACCCCGACATGGTCGACGCTCTGGCGTCGAAGGGGATCCTCGAACCTTTCCCCATCCAGACGCAGACCATCCCCCTCGCCCTCGCCGGGCAGGACATCATCGGCCAGGCCAAGACGGGCACCGGCAAGACCTTCGGCTTCGGCCTCCCGATCATCCAGCGCATCGGCCTCGACCCGGCCCCCGGCGTCAAGGTGCTCGTCGTCGTCCCGACCCGCGAACTCTGCGTCCAGGTGGCCGACGACCTCGAGCTCGCCACCTCGAACCGGGCGACCAAGATCGTCAGCATCTACGGCGGCAAGGCCTACGAGGGCCAGGTCGAGCAACTCAAGGCCGGCGCGCAGATCGTCGTGGGCACCCCCGGGCGCCTCCTCGACCTGGCCGGCCAGCGCCTCCTGAACCTCAAAGAGGTGCAAGAGGTCGTGCTGGACGAGGCCGACAAGATGCTCGACCTGGGCTTCCTCAGCGACATCGAGAAGATCTTCCAGCAGGTGCCGGCCACCCGTCACACCATGCTGTTCTCGGCGACCATGCCCGGCCCGATCGTGGCCTTGGCACGCCGGTTCATGTCGAAGCCGATCCACATCCGCGCGACCGACCCCGACGAGGGCCTCACGCAGGCGAACATCAAGCACGTCGTCTACCGGGCCCACTCGCTCGACAAGGACGAGGTGATCGCGCGCATCCTCCAGGCCGAGGGGCGTGGCAAGACCGTCGTCTTCACCCGGACCAAGCGCGCGGCCGCCAAGCTCGTCGAAGAGCTGAACGACCGCGGCTTCAACGCGGCGGCCGTCCACGGTGACCTCAACCAGGAGCAGCGCGAGCGCGCGATGGCCGCGTTCAAGGCGGGCAAGAAGGACATCCTGATCGCGACCGACGTCGCGGCCCGAGGCATCGACGTGAACGACGTCACGCACGTGATCAACCACACCGTGCCCGACGACCACGACACCTACCTGCACCGCGCCGGCCGTACCGGCCGCGCCGGCAAGACCGGCATCGCCGTGACGTTCGTCGACTGGGACGACCTGCACAAGTGGGCCCTGATCAACCGGGCCCTCGACATGGGCCAACCCGAGCCGGTCGAGACCTACTCGTCGAGCCCGCACCTCTTCGCCGACCTCGACATCCCCGCCGGGACGAAGGGACGCCTGCGCGCGAGCTCCTTGTCGGCGGTCAAGGCGGGTTCGGTCGGCTCGCGCGAGCGCACCGGCGGCCCCCAGGGCGATCGTGACAGGGGTCGCGGTCGCGGTCGTGGCGACGCTCCCGTGCGGGCCTCCGGTGAGCCCTCGACCACGGGCCGCGGCGCCGCACAGGCGCCCGACGCGGCGGCTCCGGCCGGCGAGGGCACGGGTGAGGCCCCGCGCAAGCGCAGCCGCAACCGTCGCCGTCGTCCCGCCGGCGACTCGTCGTCACAGCCGCAGGGCTGACGACCGATCCAGCACGAGACCCCCTCGACCGTCCGCGGCGAGGGGGTCTCGTGCGTCCGGCACGTCGCCGTCCGGCAGGTCACCGTCCGGAACGCCGCCGTCCGGCACGTCATCGCCCGGCAGGGAGCCGTCCGGACGAGGAGGCGCGGGCCGGTTCAGCCCCGGACGGGCACCCACCCGGTCGCCGCGTCGACGATCCGGTCGAGTTGTCCGGGAGCCGTGGTGTTCTCACCCAACCGGTTGGGCTTGCCGTCGCCGTGGTAGTCGCTCGACCCGGTCACGATGAGGTCGTACCGTCGGGCGAGCTCGAGCAACCGCACCTTACCGGCCGAGGTGTTCTCGCGGTGGTCGATCTCGACGCCGAGCAGGCCGGCGTCGACGAGGGCCTCGAAACCCTCGCTGGAGACGTTCGGCTCGCGACCCCGCGTCGCCGGGTGGGCGATGACGGGGACGCCCCCGGCCTCCCGGATCAGGCGGACGCCGATCAGGGGGCTGGGTGCCTCGTGCGGCTCGTAGTACCCGGACCGCCAGTGCAGGATGCCCGCGAAGGCGGCGCTGCGGTCGGGCGCGTAGCCCTTGGCGACGAGGGCGTCGGCGATGTGCGGCCGTCCCAGGGTCGCCCCCGAGCTGGCCTGGGCGAGGACGTCGCCCCAGGTGAGGTCGTAGTCGGCGGCGATGCGTTCGACGATGCGCTCGGCCCGGTGCAGACGGCTGTCGCGCAGGCGGGCCGTCTCGGCGACGAGGCCCGGGTGGGCGGGGTCGAAGAGGTAGCCGAGCATGTGGACGCTGTTCAGTCCGAGCCGGGTGCTGAGCTCCATGCCGGGGAGGAGAGTGAGACCGGTACCGGCGACGGCGGCCGTGGCCTCGGACCACCCGGCCGTGCTGTCGTGGTCGGTCAGGGCGACGGTGTCGAGCCCCGCGCGCACGGCCGACGCGACCAGCGCGGCGGGCGCCTCGGTGCCGTCCGACACGCTCGAGTGAGTGTGCAGGTCGACCAGGCGCGTGGGCATCCCCCCATCGTAGGCGGCGCGCATCCGAGCCGTCCGTGCGGCGCCCGACGTGCGGTCGGGGGTTCCCCTAGGCTCCAGGGGCCATGATCCGTCGTCTCGTCGCCCTCGTCTTCGTCCTCGCCGTCGCCGCCGTGCTCCTGGCCGCCCTCTGGCCCCAGACCGTCGGGCTGCAGCGCGTCTTCCCGGTCGGTCAGGTGGTGTCGTTCCGCCTCGTCGCCGGGGCCGTCGCGATCGTCCTGATGGTGCTGCTGCTCGTGCTGGGCCTGGTCGCGAGGCCGATCCGGTCGCTCACGGCGAGCGCGGCCGTGCTGCTGCTCGTGTTCGGCGTCCTCTCGGCGGGCGTCGTGACGGCTCGCGGCCTGGGCCGCACCGACTTCGTCGAGAAGACGCCCACCGACGTCACCGTCCTGTCGTGGAACACCCTCGGCGCGGCGACCGGGGCCGACGCCGTCGTCGCCCTCGCGACCGAGGTCGGTGCCGACGTGATCGCCCTGCCCGAGACCCGCCAGGAGGTCGGCGTCGCCGTCGCCGAGGCCATGGCCGCCGCCGGCAAGCCCATGTGGGTGCACACGGTGGCCTACGACCAGATCGCGAGCGGCCGCTCGACGACCCTCCTGATCAGTGCCGCGCTGGGCGACTACCAGGTCGCGATCGGTGACGACGGCACCACCGACGCACGGACGACGCCCGTCCTCCCGACGGTCGTCGCGACACCCGTGTCGGGCGAGGGCCCCACGATCGTCGCCGCCCATCCCGTGTCGCCGACGCCCGAGCACATGGGGCAGTGGCGTGCCGGCCTGGGGTACCTCGCCGACGTCTGCCGGTCGGGGGACGTGATCATGGCGGGTGACTTCAACGCCACCCTCGACCACATGGCCGGGCTCGGCAGCGACGGTGGAGCGCTCGGCGCCTGCCGCGATGCCGCCGAGGCGACCGCGAACGCCGGCGTCGGGACCTGGCCGACCGACGTCCCTCCCCTCCTCGGTGCGCCGATCGACCACGTCATGGCCACCGAGCAGTGGCTGCCGACCGGCTTCCGGGTCGTGACCGAGCTCGACGACGCCGGCAGCGACCACCGGGCGGTCGTCGCCCAGCTCAGTCGCACGGGAGCCTGAGCCCACCGACTGGGCGTCCGGCCCGATTGGCGGGACAATGGTGGGCATGGCAGATCAGAAGGCGCCGCGCGCGACCACCAACCGCTCCACCACCCCCGGGTCGGACACGTTCAAGGACTACATCTCGTCGCAGTGGGCCGACCGCCCCGACGTCCTCCCCGAGCCGCGTGAGCAGGCGCCGTTCGCCGCCGACCGTCGCGCGCGGCTGTCCGCGCTGCACCCGGGCACCCGCCTGGTCGTGCCGGCCGGCTCCGCCAAGGTCCGGTCCAACGACTGCGACTACCCCTTCCGTGCGCACTCGGCGTTCTCGCACCTGACGGGCTGGGGTTCCGACACCGTGCCCGGTTCGGTGCTCGTGCTCGAGCCCACGGCCGAGGGCCACGACGCCACCCTGTACCTGAGGGCGAGCGCCGGGCGTGACTCGGACGAGTTCTACGCCAACCCCGAGATCGGCGAGTTCTGGATCGGCCCGCGCCCGTCGTTGACGCAGGTCGCCGCCGACCTGGGTCTCGCCACGCGTGACCTGGCCGACTTCGAGGCCGTGGTCGGCACCATCGACGCCGGCACCCTCGTCGTCCGCGAAGCCGACCCCGACCTGACCCGCCGTCTCGACGCCGTCGTCGAGGCCGCCGCCGAGCAGTCCCCCGTCTCGGCGGGGACGACGGCCGTCGTGATCTCCGACGACGACCGCCCCCGCGAGCGGGCGACCTCCGCCGACCTGGCCCGTGACCTGAGCGAGCTGCGTCTCGTCAAGGACGCGTACGAGGTCGCGCAGATGCGCCAGGCCGTGACGGTGACGGGCAAGGGGTTCACCGACGTGATCGCCGACTTCGACGACATCGTCGCGCACCCGCGCGGCGAGCGGCTCGTCGAGGGTACCTTCAACCGTCGGGCCCGCGCCGACGGCAACACGGTCGGCTACGACACGATCGCCGCGTCGGGCGACCACGCCTGCGTCCTGCACTGGACCCGCAACGACGGCGTCGTCCGCGACGGCGACCTCATCCTCATCGATGCGGGCATCGAACTCGACAGCCTCTACACGGCCGACATCACCCGCACACTGCCCGTCTCGGGCCGGTTCACCGACGTGCAACGTCTCGTGTACGAAGCCGTGCTCGAGGCGGCCGACGCGGCGTTCGCGATCGTGCGTCCGGGCATCGCGTTCCGCGAGATCCACGCGACGGCCATGAAGGTCATCGCCGAACGGACGGCCGAATGGGGCTTCCTGCCGGTGTCCGCCGAGGAGTCGCTGAAGCCCGACCACCAGTACCACCGTCGCTACATGGTGCACGGCACGAGCCACCACCTCGGCATCGACGTGCACGACTGCGCCGCCGCCCGCCGCGACCTCTACCTCGACGGCGTGCTCGAGCCCGGCATGGTGTTCACGATCGAACCCGGCCTGTACTTCCAGCCCGACGACCTCACCGTGCCCGAGGAGTTCCGCGGCATCGGCGTGCGCATCGAGGACGACATCCTCGTGACCGCCGACGGGGCCGAGAACCTCTCGGTGGGCATCCCCCGCACGGTCGCCGACGTCGAGGCGTGGATCTCCCGCGACTGAGGTCCGACACCGAAGGGCCCCGGGTGCATCGCACCCGGGGCCTTTCGCCCGTTCACACCCCGATCAGCGAGGCAGGGTCATCGACCGTCGGACGACGAGTCGCCGTCCGGGGCCGACGTGTCGTCGGTCTCGGACGGTGTCCCGTCACGTCGCCGGCCGGTGACGATGGCCACGACCACACCGGCGGCGGCCAGCACGACGATCGCGACCGCGATGCCGATGACGAGTCCGGCGTTCACCGAGCCCGACTCGGGCGCAGCCGACGGCGTCGCCACGGTGTCGTCACCCGGGGTCGCCATGGTCGTCATCTCGGGTTCGGACGAGGCCGAGGGCGAGGCCGCCTCGGTCTCGTCACCGGTGGGGGCGCCGGCACCGCCAGCCGCGCCTCCTGCGCTGCCGCAGCTCGGACGGGTCGGCGAGCCTGCCCCCTCCGCGGTGCCCGCGGCGGGGGCGTAGGTGAACGGGACTGCGTCCGAGACCGTGTGGCCGTCGGCCGAGACGGCCTGGTAGGTCATCGTGTAGGCGCCGGGCGACCCGAGCGCGACACCGGTCGTCAGCGTCGGTCCCGAGGTCGTCGAGCAGCCGTCCTCGTAGTGCAGACCGGCGGCGTCCGTCACCTCGAGCACGTTCGAGCTACCGGTGCCCGAGAGGTCGAGGATCACGTCGTTGAACGTGATCGACACGGTCGCCGGGGACGAGTCGACGGTCGAGCCCGCGGCCGGCGTGCTGCTCACGACGTAGTCGTGCGCCGCGGCCGATCCCGCCGGTACGAGGGCGAGGGCACCGACCGCGGTACCCAGCCCGGCCGTCACGAGGACGCCGAGGAGGCGCGGTGTCCGCGAGCGCGCGGCCGTCACGCGTCCACCCCGCCGTTCGTCGAGGTGCGGGACGCGGTCGCCCGGGGCCGACGGGTCAGCGCGACGACCGAGACGACGAGCGCCAGCGCACCCAGGGCGAGACCGCCGATGCCCAGGCCGATCGAGAGCGGTCCGACCGCGCCGTCGCCGGAGCCCGACGCCGAGTCGCCGGAGGTGCCGACACCCGCGGTCGTCGCGTCGTCGTCCGTCGCGTGGCCGGCGTGCTCGTCGGCCGGCGGCGCGTCGTTGACGTAGAGGGTCGGTGCGGGGTGCTCGGGCTCTTCTCCCGAGGCGGGAAGCGCGTCGGCCCAGTCGACCACCGTGCCGTCCGAGTAGCGCTGGTGGGCCGGCAGCGCGATCGACCCGGTGTCGGGCACCGCACCGGCCGAGATGACGAACTGCTGGAACTGTCCGGGTGCGATCTGCGTGTCGCCCTCGGCCGTCCAGGTCACCTGCGTCGGCGCCTCGGTGATCGTCGTGCCGTCGAGCTCGACCGGCTCGGGCAACGTGCTGGTGGTGACCTCGGTGGTCCACCCCGGGAGGGGCTCGTACGACACCGAGGTGAACGGGGTGTCGGTGGGCAGGTCGACGACGAGCCCGACGGTGCCCGCGGTCGCCGACTCGTTCGGCACCTTGAAGGTCAACGTCTCGTACGACCCGGCCTCGGCCTGACCGGGCTCGACGTGGACGTGGGCCGAGGCCGCGAGGGGCGCGGCCAACGCGAGCAGGGCGGCGGCGCCGAGGGCCGCTGCCGAACGGGCGACGACGGCGGACGACCGGGGACGGCGGGACGCGACGGAAATGGGGTTGGTGCTGCGGTTCATGGATCTGGTCCTCTCGATCGCGAGTGCGATCGGTCTGCGGTGCATGACGATGGGGCCCGACGGCGCGACGGGCGCGTCCGACGGGGTCACCGGCGACGGAGGTCGGCGGTGTGCGGGGTCAGGCAGGGCAGGGCGGACCGCGACGGGGTCGGGCCGTGAGGTGTCGTCGGCCGGGCGGGCGCGGACGGACGCCGACCGGAGTCGGCGGGCGCCGGACGACGGGCGCCTCGGGCCGGTGCCCGGCGGTCAGGAGGCGCGCGACGGCCAGACCGCGGACGGCCAGTCGGACGAGGGCCCACGCGGCGCCCTCGCCACGCCGCAGGGCGACGATCGTGACCACGGCCGCGAGCGCGTGGGCCAGCCACATGGCGGGGCCACCCATGACCATGGCCTGGCCGACGCCGCCACCGGACGCGGCGCCGTCGGCGATCGTCGAGATCACGAGTGCGGAGTGGTGCCCGCCCGTCGCCGAGGCGCCCCCGCCGTCCGAGGCTCCGAGGGAGAACAGCAGGTGGAACGCGACCTGGCTGAGCGCAACCGCGACCGCGAGCCTCACGGTCGAGAGGTGCACGCCCGCCAGGGCGATCGAGACGGGCACGGCCACGGCCAGGGCGAGGACGACGCCGAGCAGTCCGGGCTCCATGCCACCGCCGGCCACGTGGGAGAAGGCCGCGACCAGGGTCGACGCACCGGCGGTCAGCCAACCACGCGCGAAGCGCTCGGCCCGGGTGGCCGTCGTGGAGGGGTCGCGGGGTGCCATGTCGACACCAGGGTACGTCAGCGGCGCGGGGTCTCGGGACGCGCGAGGATCTCGTGCGCCCGCCCGGAGACCTCGGGGTCGACCACGATCTGGTAGTTCGACGCGAGCACCTGGTGCGTCGAGGTGAAGTCACGGCGGCGACGGGTGATCGCGAAGCTGACGATGCCGTAGAGCATGCCGAAGCCGGCTCCGAGCAGGGCCGCCGCCCCGACGGTGGCCGCGGTGGCGGTCTCGGTCGCGAAGACGAGCATGACGAGCCCGAAGAAGACGCCGAGCCAGAGTCCGGTCACGGCCCCGGCCAGCGCGGCACGCCCGTAGCTCAGGCGACCGGTGACGCGTTCGACGGTCTTGAGGTCGTTGCCGATGATCGCCAGCCGCTTGATCGGGAACTCGGCCTGTGACAGCCGGTCGACCACGCGCTGCGCCTCGGGATACGTGTCGTAGGTGCCGAGGACGTCGCCCCGCGGCAGGGTGGGCACCATCGGCGGGCGGCGGCCCACGGGGCCCGGGTTCGTCATCCCAGCATTAAACACGGTGCCCCTGCCGGGCACCCGTCGGCGGCGACCCCGCGAGCGACTAAATTGGACGCGTGAGTGCAACCAGAGTCTTCGTCGCCCGGCTGGCCGGTTGCTCCGTCTTCGACCCTGCGGGCGACAAGGTCGGCAAGGTGCGCGACGTGCTGGTGGTCTACCGCCGCACCGGGGCGCCGCGCGTGGTGGGCCTCGTGGTCGAGGTCCCCGGCAAGCGCCGGGTCTTCGTGGGGATCGGACGCGTCACGAGCATCGGCTCGGGCCAGATCATCACGAACGGCGTCATCACGCTCCGCCGCTTCGAGCAGCGTGGCGGCGAGACCCGGGTCATCGCCGACCTGCTCGGTCGTCGCGTGTCGTTCCGGCACGGTGGCGGCCACGCCACCATCGAGGACGTGGCGATCGACGAGGTGAGCGAGGGCGACTGGGAGGTCGGCCAGCTCTTCCTGCGCAAGCCCAAGACGTCGCCGTCGCCGTTCGTCAAGGCGCCGACGGCGTTCGCGGCGTGGGACGACGTCGTCGAGGAGGCCGGACCGGGCGAGGCGCAGAGCGCCGAGCACCTGATCGCCGCGTACTCCGACCTCGTGCCAGCGGACCTCGCGAACACCCTGCTCGACCTCACGCCCGAGCGGCGGCTCGAGGTCGCCGGCGAACTGTCCGACGACCGCCTCGCGGACGTGCTCGAAGAGCTGCCCGAGGCCGAGCAGGTCGAGATCTTCACGGGCCTCGACGACCACCGTGCGGCGAGCGTCCTCGACCAGATGCAGCCCGACGACGCGGCCGACCTCATCGCCCAGCTGCCCGACGAACGCACCGAGCAGCTGCTCACGCTGATGGAGCCCGACGAGGCCGACGACGTGCGCATGCTGCTCAGCTACGACTCCGACACCGCCGGCGGACTGATGACGACCGAGCCCGTCATCGTCTCGGCCGACGCCACGGTCGCCGAGGGCCTCGCCCTGATCCGTCGTCACGAACTGGCCCCGGCGCTCGGCGCGGCGGTCTGCGTCGTCCTGCCACCCTACGAACCGCCCACCGGCCGGTTCCTCGGCATGGTGCACTTCCAGCGGATGCTCCGTTACCCGCCGAACGAGCGCCTGGGGACGATCCTCGACCAGACCACCGAACCGGTCCGCGTCGACGCCACGGCCCTCGAGGTCACGCGGGTCATGGCGACCTACAACCTCGTCTCGGTGCCCGTCGTCGACTCGGCGCACCGCCTCGTGGGCGTCGTCACCATCGACGACGTCCTCGACCACGTCCTGCCCGACGACTGGCGCAGTCAGGACCCCGACCAACCGCTGACCCCGAGCCGACCGCGTGGCCGCGCCCGTCGCCCCGCGATCGGCCAGAGCACGAGGAGCGACGATGGCCCGCGATAACCGCAACGACGTCCGCCTCGACGCCCCTAAGGGTCTGCGCCCCCGCGTGCTGCCCGGGCGCAAGCGGGTCAGCAGCGACCGCTTCGGTCGGGCGACCGAGTCCATCGCCCGGGGCATGGGCACGCCCTACTTCCTGATCGCCCTCACCCTGTTCTGCGTCGTCTGGATGATCTACAACACGGTCGCCCCGATCGACATCCGCTTCGACAGCGCCGCCATCGGCTTCACGGCCCTGACGCTGATCCTGTCGCTGCAGGCGTCGTACGCCGCTCCCCTCATCCTGCTCGCGCAGAACCGGCAGGACGACCGCGACCGCGTGCAGTTCGAACAGGACCGTCAGCGCGCCGAACGCAACCTGGCCGACACCGAGTACCTGGCCCGTGAGGTCGTCGCGCTCCGGATCGCGATCCGCGACATGGCCAGCAAGGACTTCATCCGGGCCGAGCTCCGCTCGCTGCTCGACGAGCTCGACCGGCGCGACGACGACGAGAGCCCCGCGGTCGAGCCGACCCGCACCTCCTCGTCGTCACGACGCGACGCCCGGCGCGACGGCCACCACCGTGGCTGAGCCGGTCGCCGCCACCCGCCCCGCGACGCCGGACGACGTCCGTCGCGCGCTCGCGCGGGTGCTCGACCCCGAGATCCGCAAGCCCGTCACCGAACTCGACATGATCGGTGACGTCGTCGTCGACGCAGGAGGCGCGGCCACGGTGGCCGTCAAGCTCACGATCGTGGGGTGCCCGGCAGCCGACACGATCGAACGCGACGTCCGCGAGGCCACGGCCTCGGTGACCGGCGTCACCGACGTCACCGTCGACGTGACCGTCATGACCAAGGACGAACGACACGCCCTCACCGAGAAGCTGCGGGCGGGCCGGGCGGCGCGCGGCATGCAGTTCGGCCCCGACACGCTGACCCGTGTGTACGCCGTCACGAGCGGCAAGGGCGGGGTGGGGAAGTCCACCGTGACCGCCAACCTCGCGGTCGCCCTCGCGGCCCGTGGTCTGGCCGTCGGCATCGTCGACGCCGACGTCTACGGCTTCAGCATCCCCGGACTCCTCGGCCTCGTCGGCCCGGACGGCGCCTCGGTGAAGCCCACCCGCGTCGACGACATGATCCTGCCGCCCGTGGCCCACGGCGTGAAGGTCATCTCGATCGGCATGTTCGTCGACGACGCCTCGACCGCCGTCGCCTGGCGCGGGCCGATGCTGCACCGGACGATCCAGCAGTTCCTGACCGACGTGTACTTCGGCGACCTCGACGTGTTGTTGCTCGACCTGCCGCCCGGGACGGGCGACGTCGCCATCTCGGTGGGGCAGTTGCTGCCGCACGCCGAGGTGCTGGTCGTCACGACGCCTCAACCGGCCGCCGCCGACGTCGCCGAGCGCAGCGGGCTCGTGGCACGCCAGACGGGTCAGCGGTTGCTCGGGGTCGTCGAGAACATGGCGGGTCTGCCCCAGGCCGATGGCAGCGTCCTCGAGCTCTTCGGCTCCGGTGGTGGCGTCGAGACCGCCCGCCGGTTGTCGTCCGGTCAGGAGGCCGAGGTGCCGTTGCTCGCCAGCGTGCCGCTCAGTCTGAGCCTGCGCCAGGGGGGCGACGACGGCGTACCGGTCGTGCTCGCCGCTCCCGACGATCCTGCGGCCACGGCCATCGACGAGCTCGCTGGCCGACTGGCGGTGCGGGCCCGGGGGTTGGCCGGCCGGAAGCTCGGACTCAGCGTCACCTGACCGGGGTCGAGCACCCCGGACGTGCAGAAAGGGCACCTCGCGTGGCGAGGTGCCCTTTCGTCACAGCGTCTCGCCCGAGGGGCGGCGACGTGCTCGTGCCGCACCCCAGCACGGAGGCGGCACACGCGGTGGCGGCACGCTCAGGAGGGAGACGCGCCGACCACCGCGAAGCGGACTAGGACCAGCGGTTGTAGGTCTTGGTCGGGATGGCGCGGAAACCGTCTCGGGCGACCGAGACGAGCGAGCCGGCGATTCCGACGACTGCGGCGATGGCGAGGACGATGATTCCGGTGAGCATGGGGGACTCTTTTCTGGCGCGGTTCGACGCGCGATTCTGCGTGGTGGGATGGATTCGCCACCGAGCCCGGGACCAGGTCGACCGGAGCTCGGGAGCGCTACGACGCGCTCCGGGGACTCCTCAATGATGCGCCCCGAGAAGCGGTAGATCAATCTCACGTTTCTACCGAAACAGCGTAGATTTGCTACATGGATGTCAAGCGTCTCGAACTGCTCCGCGAACTCGCCGAACGAGGCAGCGTGGCCGCCGTCGCCCGGGCCACCCACCGCACCCCGAGTGCCGTCTCGCAGCAGCTCAAGGTGCTCGAGCGCGAGGCGGGCGTGGCGTTGACCGAGCGGGTGGGACGCGGCATCGTGCTCACCGGCTCCGGGCGCGTGCTGGCCCAGACGGCCACCGACGTCGCCGTGGCACTGGAGCGAGCCCAGGCGGTCTGGGACGACTTCGTCGCCACCCCCCAGGGCGAGGTCACGCTGGCCACCTTCCCCACGGGCGGGCAGATGTTGCTGCCGGGGCTGCTGCGCACGGTGGCCGAGACCCCCGGCCTGGTGGTCGTCGCGAGCGACCACGACCCGTCGATCCGCGAGTTCCCCGAGCTGGCCGCCGACCACGACGTCGTCGTCGCGCACTCGTCCGACGACAAGCCGTGGCCCGGTCGCGGACTCGTCACCGTCCCCCTGCTGACCGAGCCCCTCGACATCGCTCTGCCCGCCGACCACCGTCTCGCCGGTCGCGCCTCGCTCGCACCCGGCGACCTCGAGGGCGAGAACTGGATCGGCGTCCCGCACGACTTCCCGTTCGAGTGGGTCTACCGCGAGATCGAGCGGGTGACCGGCAGCCCCGTCCGCGTCGCCCAGCGCTTCAGCGACACCAAGGTGACCGAGTCGCTCGTCGGGGCCGGCCTCGGCATCGCCGTGCTGCCGCGCTTCACCGCCAAGGACGCCCGGGACGACATGGTGCTCGTGCCGCTCGAGAGCATCCGGGCCGTGCGCTGGGTGTCCGCCGTGATGCGGCGCGACCGGGCCGAGCGCCCCTCGGTGCGACGGGTCGTCGACGCGCTCAGGGCCGAGGCCTCACGCGTGGCGGCACTGCACGGAGGCGTCTGACCACCACGCCGCCCACGGGCCACGTGGAGACCGAGTGAGGGGCTGGAGGCGAAGAGCCACGTGACGGCAGACCACGAGGCGGGCGACGAGGTCAGGAGGTGCGGTGCCGCAGGCGGGTCAGGTCGCCTCGGAATCGTACGGCGGCACCTCGCCCGTCGCGAGCGGCACCACCTGTGCGGAGGAACGACCCCCCGGCAACCCTGCGGACACAGCCGCGGCGGCGGCACCGGCCGTCGCCATGCTCGGCGCCGAGGGCTTGGGGGCGGCATCCGTGCCGTCGAGCAACGCGTCGCGGATGATGCGCCGCGGGTCGTACTGACGGGGGTCGAGCTTCTGCCACTCGACGTCGTCGAACTCGGGGCCCATCTCGTCGCGCATGCGCGTCTTCGCACCGTTGGCCATGTCACGCACCGTCCGCACGAGCTGGGCGAGCTTCGCCGCGTAGCCGGGCAGTCGTTCGGGACCGAGCAGGAAGACCGCGAGCACACCGATGATGAGCAGCTTGTCGAACGTCAGACCGAACATGGACACGCAAGCAGACTAACCGGTGACGACTCGGGGAACCCCCTAGAGTTGGCCTTTCGAGGAGTGGGTGTGTCGCAGATAGAGTCAAGTTGGAAGTTCGCGGAAGAACTCGTCACCGAGAGCGACGCGATCGCCGAGGCTCGACAGCATTCGCTGGAGGTCGGGGTCGAGGCCGTCTCGCCGGCGGTCGGCGCCCAGCTCGCGGTCGTCGCCGCCGCCTCGAACGCGTCGTCGATCATCGAGGTCGGGACGGGCCTGGGCGTCAGCGGGCTCTGGTTGCTCTCGGGCGCCCCCGCGGCCGTCCTGACGACCATCGACCGCGAGATCGAGCACCAGCAGGCCGCCCGGGACGCCTACCTGCAGGCGGGGATCCCTGCCAGCCGCTTCCGCATGATCGACGGCCGCGCCGCCGACGTGTTGCCCCGGATGAACGAGAACTCGTACGACATCGTCTTCGTCGACGCCGACCCCGGCTCGGTCATCGAGTACGTCGAGCACGGCCTGCGCCTCGCCCGCCCGGGCGGACTCGTCCTCGTCGCGCACGCACTCTGGCACGGACGGGTGGCCAATCCCGCCGTCCGCGACAGCACGACCACGGGCTTCCGCACCTTGCTGACCGAGGTGTCCACCTCACCGGCCGTGATCAGCTCGCTCTCGACGGCGGGCGACGGACTGCTCTCGCTGATCAAGCGGTGACGCACCCCCGCCGGGCTCCCTGCCCGTGCAGCAGGCAACCGGCGCGGTAGCCGGCACACGGAAGTGGCCACGCGCACGGAAGCGGGCACGCGCACGGACGCCCCGCGCGCCGCAGGTGCGGCGGGCGGGGCGTCCGGGGCTATTAAGGAGGCGGCCGACTAGGCGCTGACGACGCCGGCGAGGGCGTCGTGCAACTCTTTGGCTTCGTCGTCGTTGACCGACACCACGAGGCGTCCCCCACCCTCGAGCGGAACACGCACGATGATGAGACGGCCCTCCTTAACGGCTTCCATAGGCCCGTCGCCGGTCCTCGGCTTCATGGCTGCCATCAGATAGTCCCCTTTCGCAAGTTGCTGGTCCCATTATCCGTGATTTCGGGCCCCCGACCTAAACGACGCCGTTCCTCGGCCGATCACGGCGGCGTCCAGTCGTACCCGTTCACCCACCAGCAGTAGTAGAGCCACACCCACTGCCCAGCCACGAACACGGCGACGAGCAGCGCCCGGTAGACCTTCGAGCGCGGCACCGCGAGGACGCCCAGCAGGGGGAAGAGAGGCATCAGGAGCCGGAAGGTGCTGGACTGCGGGAAGAACACCGCGAGCAGGTAGAGCCCGTAGGCGACGCCCCACAGCCTCAGGTCGATGCTCGTCCGGCGCGCCCAGGGTGACAGCAACAGGGCCACGAAGGCGACGAGCGCGACCGCGAGGAGGGCGATGCCGGAACCACCCGGAAACCACCAGTTCGCCCCGTCGACCCACGGGGTGAACGGCACGAGCGGTCCGTAGCCGATGTAGGGCGCCCGCCAGGCGAGTTCGGTCTCCGTGTACGCACCCGGCACGCCCGTGACCGCGCCGGCGACAACGAGCCAGGCTACGCCGAACACGCCCGTGGCCGCCGCCGACACCGCCACCCGGACGCGCTCGCGCACCGGGAAGGGATCGTCGTGCCGGCGCCACCAGCGCAGCACCCCGTGTAGACCGATCGCCAGGGCGAGCGGAAGGGCTCCGGGCCGCGTGAAGGACATGATCAGCACGACCGGCAGCATCGCCAGGTACTGCCGCCGCACCAGCATGAGCAGGCTCGCGCAGAGCAGCAGCAGGAACATCGACTCGGCGTAGGCCACCTGCAGCAGCGGCGACAGGGGCGCCACGCAGAACAGGACGACCGCGAACAACGAGGTCGACTCGGGCAGCGCGTGCCGCATGAGGCGGTAGAACAACAGGGCCGTCCCCGCGGCACAGGCGACAGACACGACGACGGCCAGCGCCGCGAACGACAGGCCCGTCAGGCCCATCAGCCCACGGACGACGAACGGGTAGGCGGGCATGAACGCCCAGGCGTTCTCTCCGACGTGGCCGTCGCCGGTGATGGGGAGGTCGCGCGGGTACCCCACCACGGCGATGATGTTGTACCAGTGACCGTCCCAGATCGTGGCGAAGCTGCCGTAGTCCGGGCTCGCGAGGGTCCACGCGTTGGCCTGCTGGGCACCGGCGAAGGTGAGCAGCGCGATCGTGCTGACGGCGCGCGACAGGACGAACACCACGAGCACCCGGGCCCACCACGGCGTGAGCCGGTAGCGCAACAGGAGGCGCCGCGACGCCGAGGTCGGTCGTCGGGGATCGTGCCGCGTCGACGGGGACGAGGAGGCGCGACTCGCGTCGTCGACGGTCAGGCCGTCAGCCACGCCCGCAGTCCGCGCTCGTTGTCGAGGATCTGCTGCACGGGCACCCGCTCGTCGTCGTGGTGGGCCAGCATCGGGTCACCGGGACCGTAGTTGACCGCGGGGACACCGAGCGCGGAGAACCGCGCGACGTCCGTCCACCCGTACTTGGGCTTGGCCTCGCCGCCCACGGCACGCAGGAACTGCTGTGCCAGCGGGGCGTCCAGACCGGGCCGGGCCCCGGGGGCGAGGTCGACGATCGTGACGTCGAAGCCCTCGAAGAGCTCGCGGACGTGGACGACGGCCTCGTCGCCGCTGCGGCTCGGGGCGAACCGGTAGTTGACGTGCACCATGCACTCGTCGGGGATGACGTTGCCGGCCACGCCGCCCGTGATGCCCACGGCGTTGAGGCCCTCGCGGTAGACGAGCCCGTCGACCTCGACCTCTCGCGCCTCGTAGGCCGCCAGCACGTCGAGGATCGGCGCGGCCTTGTGGATGGCGTTGTCGCCGACCCACGAGCGGGCGCTGTGCGAGCGGGCGCCGAAGGTGCGGATCTCGGCGCGCAGGTTGCCGTTGCAGCCCCCCTCGACCCCGCTGTTGCTCGGTTCTCCCAGGACGGCGAAGTCGCCGGCCAACAGGTCGGGTCGGACGCGCGCGAGGCGGCCCAGGCCGTTCAGGGCGTCGGAGACCTCTTCGTGGTCGTACCAGACCCAGGTGACGTCGACGCCGGGCTCGGTCAACTCGACCGCGAGCCTCAGGTGGACGGCACAGCCGGCCTTCATGTCGACGGTGCCGCGACCCCAGAGGTAGTCGACCCCGTCCTCGGTCTCGTAGCGCGTGGGCACGTTGTCGTTGATCGGCACCGTGTCGATGTGACCGGCGATGACGACCCGCGAGGCCCGGCCGAGCCGGGTCCGGGCGACGATCGCGTCGCCGTCGCGGAACAACTCGAGGTGGTCGCAACCGTCGAGCGTGGCCCAGATCTCGTCGGCGACGAGGCGTTCGTCACCCGACTCCGACCGGATGTCGCAGAGCTGCCTGGTGACGTCGACGGGCGAGACGGAGAGGTCGATCGGTGCCATGCGGGCGAGTTTACGGGGCCAGGGCACGGGTCACCTCCGAAGCGGTCCGTCGGCGGCTGCCGATACGCTCGGGTCCATGACTTCCGACGCCACCGCCACCGCCCCGACCCACGCCTACGGGTACGGCCTCGCGACCGTCTCGCACGACGGCACCACGCTCGACACCTGGTTCCCCTCCCCCCGGCTCGGCACCCTCCCGGCCGACCGCGACCCCGAGATCGTCCCGGCCGAGCTGGCCGACGCGGCCGGACCCGACGAGCGCCGCGCGGTCGACCTCGTCCCGGTGACCGTCGAGATCGACCTGAGCGCGCCTCCTGCATCCACGCCCGACGCGTACCTGCGACTGCACCTGCTGAGCCACCTCCTCGTCGAGCCCAACACGGTCAACCTCGACGGCGTGTTCGCGCACCTGCCCATCGTCACCTGGACGAACGCGGGGCCGGTCCACCCCGACGACTTCGCACGGCTCCGTCCGATGCTGCAGCGTGCCGGCATCGTCGCGACCGGCATCGACAAGTTCCCCCGCATGCTCGACTACGTCTCGCCCGACCGCGTCCGCATCGCCGACGCGTCGCGGGTGAGGCTCGGTGCCCACCTGGCCCCCGGCACCACGGTCATGCACGAGGGGTTCGTGAACTTCAACGCGGGCACGCTCGGGTCGTCGATGGTCGAGGGCCGCATCTCCCAGGGCGTCGTCGTGGGTGACGGGTCCGACATCGGCGGCGGAGCCTCGATCATGGGCACGCTGTCGGGCGGCGGCACCCAGCGGGTGACGATCGGCGCCCGCGCCCTGCTCGGCGCCAACGCCGGCATCGGCATCGCGATCGGCGACGACACCGTCGTCGAGGCTGGGCTCTACGTGACGGCGGGCACCAAGGTCGTCGTCGTGGGCGGCACCCCGACCAACGACGGTTCGCCGCAGACGGTCAAGGCCGTCGAGCTCTCGGGCCAGCCGGGCTTGCTCTTCCGCCGCAACTCGCTGACCGGCGCCGTCGAGGTGCTGCCCCGCAAGGGCCACGGCATCACGCTGAACTCGCAGCTGCACGCGTAGGTCTTCGACAAGCACCACGACCGAAAGGGGTGGGCACGACTCCAGGTCTGAACCTGGCGTCGTGCCCACCCCTTCGCGTCGTGCCGATCGTTCCGGCGAACTAGCGCTGCGGCCAATCGCGTTCGGTCGCGCCCAGGTACAACTGCTGGGGGCGGCCGATCTTGGTCGTCGGGTCGGTGTTCATCTCGCGCCAGTGGGCGATCCAGCCGGGGAGGCGACCGATGGCGAAGAGCACCGTGAACATGCGGGGCGGGAACCCCATCGCCTTGTAGATGACGCCCGTGTAGAAGTCGACGTTCGGGTAGAGCTTGCGCTCGACGAAGTAGTCGTCGGCCAGGGCGATGCCCTCGAGCTCCATCGCGATGTCGAGCAGGTCGTCCTTCACGCCGAGCGACTCGAGCACCTCGGTGGCGCTCTCCTTGACGAGCTTGGCGCGCGGGTCGTAGTTCTTGTAGACCCGGTGGCCGAAGCCCATCAGCTTGACGCCGGCCTCTTTGTTCTTGACCCGCTCGACGAAGCGCTCGACACCCTGCCCGCTGTCGCGGATCTCGGCGAGCATCTTGAGGACGGCCTCGTTGGCCCCGCCGTGCAGCGGCCCGTAGAGGGCGCTGATGCCCGCCGAGATCGACGAGAACATGTTGGCCTGCGTCGAGCCGACGAGACGCACGGTCGAGGTCGACGCGTTCTGTTCGTGGTCCTCGTGGAGGATGAGCAGGCGTTCGAGCGCCTTCGACAGGACGGGGTTCACCTCGTACGGCTCGGCCATCGTGCCGAAGTTCAGCTTGAGGAAGTTGTCGACGAAGCTGAGCGAGTTGTCGGGGTAGAGGAACGCCTGGCCGAGGCTCTTCTTGTGTGCGTACGCCGCGATGACCGGCAGCTTCGCCAGCAGTCGGACGGTCTGGAGCTCGACCTGCTCGGGATCGTGCACGCTCATGCTGTCTTCGTAGAACGTCGACAGTGCGCCGACCGCGCTCGACAGCACCGACATCGGGTGGGCGTTGTGCGGCAGGGCGTCGAAGAAGCGGCGCAGGTCTTCGTGCAGCAGCGTGTGCCGCCGGATGCGCGCGTCGAAGTCGGCGAGCTGGTCGGGGGTGGGCAGTTCGCCGTAGATCAACAGCCAGGCCGTCTCGAGGTAGGTCGAGTTCTCGGCGACTTGTTCGATCGGATAGCCCCGGTAGCGCAGGATGCCCTGATCACCGTCGATGTAGGTGATCGTGCTTCGGGCGTTGGAGGTGTTCACGAAACCCGTGTCGAGGGTCGTGTAACCGGTCTGCTTGGTGAACGTCGAGATGTCGATCGCCGAGGCACCCTCGGTGCTCGCGACGATCGGGAACTCGGCTGTTCCCCCCGGGAACTGCAGCGTGGCCTTCTGGGCGTCGTTGGCAGTGTCAGTCACCCGGTCAGCCTAGCGGTCAGCCGCCGAGTCGCCCCACGGCGGCGTCGATGCGCTCGTCGGTCGTCGTGAGCGCCACTCGGACGTGGCGATCACCGGCAGGCCCGTAGAACGACCCGGGCGCGACGAGCACGCCGCGCTCGGCGAGCCAGGACACCGAGGCCCAGGCGTCCTCGTCCCGCGTGGCCCAGAGGTACAGGCCGGCCTCGCTGCGGTCGATGCGGAACCCCGCTGCCTCGAGAGCGGGCAGGAGGCGCGCTCGGCGGGCCGCGTACCGCGCCTTCTGCTCGACCACGTGGGCCTCGTCGGCCAAGGCGACGACCATGGCCTGCTGCACCGGGGCCGGCGGCATGAGGCCCGCGTGCTTGCGCACGGCGAGGAGCTGCCCGAGCACGTGGTCGCAGCCCGCGACGAAGCCCGCGCGGTACCCGGCGAGGTTCGACTGCTTGCTGAGCGAGTAGACCGAGACGACGCCGCGGAGGTCGTCGCCGACCACGCGTGGGTCGAGGATGCAGGGCGTGGGGCGGTCGGCCCACTCGCCCGTCCACCCGAGTTCGGCATAGCACTCGTCGCCGGCGATCACGGCACCGAGTTCACGCGCACGGGCGACGGCGGCGCGGAGAGCCTCGAAGCCCAGCACGGCCCCGTCGGGGTTGCCCGGGCTGTTCAACCAGACCAGCTTCGTCGAGACGGGCCACTCGGCCGGGTCGTCGGAGGCGAGGGCCGTCGCTCCGACGAGGGCGGCGCCGAGCGCGTAGGTCGGGTAGGCGTTCGTCGGGTAGACCACCGTGTCGCCCGGACCGATGCCCAGCCAGAGCGCCATGCCGGCGATGAGTTCTTTCGAGCCGATGGTCGGCAGGACGTTCGCGTCGCCGAGTCCGGTCACCCCTCGGCGGCGCGCGTACCACTCCGAGATGGCCGACCGCAGGGCCGGGGTGCCGGCGACCTGCGGGTAGGAGTGCGCGTCGGTCGCGACCGCGAGGGCCTCACGGACGACCTCGGGCGTCGGATCGACGGGCGAACCGACGCTGAGGTCGACGATGCCTCCGGGGTGGCGCCGGGCGGTGGCCGCGTACGGCACCAGGGCGTCCCAGGGGAACTCGGGCAGGTCGAGCGCCACGGGGGCCGTCCTAGGCGCCGGCGCCCTGAGGGGGCAACGCCGAGATCACGGGGTGGTCCTTGGCGATGACGCCGACCTTGGCCGCGCCGCCGGGGGAACCGATCTCGTCGAAGAACTCGACGTTGGCCTTGTAGTACTCGGCCCACTTGTCGGGCAGGTCGTCTTCGTAGTAGATGGCCTCGACCGGGCAGACGGGCTCGCACGCACCGCAGTCGACGCATTCGTCGGGGTGGATGTAGAGCGAGCGTTCGCCCTCGTAGATGCAGTCGACGGGGCACTCGTCGATGCAGGCACGGTCTTTGACATCGACACAGGGAAGTGCGATCACGTACGTCACGTCTGGGGGGTTCCCTTCGCGTCGGGCAGGGCGTCCAGCTTATCGTCTGCCGGCTGTGCCTCGACCGAGGAGGCGCGGGCCGCGTCGCGGGGCGGCGTCGCTCCCCCGGCGGCCGGGCCCCGCAATCGCGGCCACCCCAGCACCACGAGGCAGATCAGGAACACTCCGCCGAGCCAGACCAGGGCGGGCGTGTTGTCGGGCACGAGGATCGACCCCCCGGGACTCGCCTGCCACAGGACGACGAGCGCCCCGATGAGACCGACGGCGGCGGCCCCGGCCATCGCCCGCGAGCCGAAGACCGAGCGGAGACCGGCGAGGAGCGTGAGGCTCATGAGCAACGCGAGCACGAGCCCGGACCAGAACGGCGAGCCGGCGACGGTGATCGTCGACTGGTGCATGACGGTGCCGATGGTGCCGAACACGGCCCCGGCGGCGAGCGCCAGGACGAGCGCGACGACGCGTCCGCCCGTCGTCATCCGGGCCATCTCGGAATCGCCCTCGTCCACCGTCGGCTCGGGCACGAAGCGGAACGACTCGCGGACCGTCACGGACTCGACGGCGCCGTGCGGGAACCGGATGCCGGCCCGGCCACCCGGGAGGTCGACGACCTCGACCTGACTGCGGTGGTCGCGGAGTGCGGCGAGCTTGCGAGGAGCCACGTGACGCGTGTCGGTCGTCAGCACGGTGTCGTCGGTGGCGAGGGCCTCGGCCTCCGCCCCCTCGGCCGACTCGGCACCGGCCACGATCGCGAAGAACGGCACGCCGACGAGGCGGGCGGCACGCACGGCGACCCGGTTGGCCCGGACGTGGTCGGGGTGGTGGTACCCGCCGTCCTCGTCGTAGCTGACGATCGCGGTCGGGCGCACGGACTGGACGACGGCTGACAGGTCGCTCACGACCTCGCCGAACTCGGCGGCGCAGAACGCCGCGGGGTGCAGGTCGGGCGTCGGCCCGGCCACGCCGTCCGACCGCCAGACCATGCCGCTGTCGCGATAGACCCGTTCGGGGAGCCCCGGCGTGCGGGCACCGGCCGAACCGAGGAACCGGTGGTCGTCGACGCCGAGGTCTCGCATGGCGGCGGCGATCTCGCCCTCGCGGTGGACGGCGAGGGCGGCCTGGTCGGCCCGAAGGGCGGCGAGGTCGTCGGGGATCACCTCGCCCAGTTCGCCCCGGGTGCAGGTCACGACGGTGACCGCGGCACCGGCCTCGACCATCGCGGCGATGGTGCCACCCGTGGTGATGGTCTCGTCGTCGGGGTGGGCGTGGACGAAGAGCACGCGCTCGAGCCGAGGGTCGCCGGCGGTCGAGGGCGACGCGGGCGTCGGCGAGGCGGAGGAGTTCATCACTGGACAGGATATGCCGCGCCGCACTACTGTCGGTCTGGCTCAGGGTGCCCTTAGTGAGGTTAGCCTAACCATACCAGCCCGTTCGGTCCCTCTGCGGTCCGACCGGTCGACCGCGTCCCTGATCCCCATCCTGCTCGACGACGAGCTCCACTCCCCCGAGAAAGCCGTCCCCGTGCTCGCCAACTACCTCATCGGACTCCGAGAGGGCCTCGAGGCCGCTCTCGTGGTCGGCATCCTCATCGCCTACGTGGTCAAGGTCGGCCGACGCGACGTCCTCCCCCGCCTCTGGCTGGGCGTGGGCGCCGCGGTCGTCCTCTCGCTCGGCCTCGGCGCCGTGCTCTCCTTCGGCACCTACGGGCTGACCTTCCAAGCCCAGGAGATCATCGGCGGCGGTCTCTCGATCGTGGCCGTGGGCTTCGTGACCTGGATGGTCTTCTGGATGGCCCGCACCGCGCGCGGCCTGCGCGGCGAACTCGAGTCGGGCCTCGAGCGAGCCCTCGGCGGCGGCGCCTGGGCGGTCGTCGCGCTGGCCTTCCTCTCGGTCGGTCGCGAGGGCATCGAGACCGCTCTCTTCGTCTGGGCCACCGTGCAGTCGACCGGCGGCGGCGCGACGCCGCTGGTGGGTGCGCTCCTCGGCATCGTCACGGCGGTCGCCGTCCAGGTGGCGATCTACCGTGGCGTGGTCCGCCTCGACGTCGCCCGGTTCTTCCGGGTGACCGGCTACTTCCTCGTCGTCGTCGCGGCGGGCGTCCTCGCCTACGGGGTGGGCGACCTGCAGGAGGCGTCCGTGCTGCCGGGCCGCGCCTCCCTGGCCTTCGACGTGAGCGCTGCCGTTCCGCCGACCAGCTGGTACGGCACCCTGCTCCAGGGGCTCGTGAACTTCACCCCGACGCCGAGCTGGCTGCAGGTCGTCGTCTGGCTCGCCTACCTCGCCGTCGTCGTCCCCCTCTTCGTGCGGGCGACCCGCCGACGTCGACCCGGTACCACGACCCCGTCCGGCTCGTCCGCGACCCTCGGCACGTCCGTCCCCTCGACCACCCCGTCACCCCGCACCGCAGGAGCATCACGATGATCGCCAGCCCCCTCCGCCCCCTCGCCGTCGCCTCGGGCGTCGCCGCCCTCGCGCTGGCCCTGACCGGCTGCGTCGCGAACGCTCCCGCCGGCTCCTCCGCGGCCACCGCCGTGACCGTCGACGGCTCCGACGACACGTGTTCGCTCTCGACCACCTCGGTCCCGAGCGGCCCCGTCACGTTCACCATGACGAACACCGGCAGCGACAACAGCGAGTTCGAACTGCTCGCCGACGACGGTCTCCGCATCATCAGCGAGAAGGAGAACATCGGCCCCGGCACGACGGGCTCGATGACGGTCTCGGTGCCGGCCGGCGACTACTACACCGCCTGCGTCCCGGGACTCGTCGGAGAAGGCGTCCGCGCCTCCTTCACGGTGACCGACTCGGGCGCGGCCGTCGAGGCGACGGGCAGCGAGAAGCAGCAGATCGACGCCGCGGCGACGGCGTACGTAGGCTACGTGAAGGACCAGACCGGGCAGCTCGTCACGGCGACCGACGAGTTCCTCGCCGCGTACACCGCCGGCGACGACGAGAAGGCCCGGTCGCTCTACCCGTCGGCGCGGGCGCACTACGAGCGCATCGAGCCGGTGGCCGAGTCGTTCGGCGACCTCGACCCGAAGATCGACTTCCGCGAGGCCGACGTCGAAGCCGGCACCGAGTGGACCGGATGGCACCGCATCGAGAAGGACCTCTGGCAGCCCGCGGCGTCCGAGAACGGAGGCGCGGCGTACGTCCCCCTGACGGCCGACGAACGTGCCCACTACGCCGGCCTGCTGACGAGCGACACGAAGGACCTCTACGACGAGGTCACCGCGGACGACTTCACGGTCGGGATCGACGCGATCGCCAACGGCGCGGTCGGCCTGATGGACGAGGTGGCCACCGGCAAGATCACCGGCGAGGAAGAGATCTGGTCGCACACCGACCTCTACGACTTCCAGGGCAACCTCGAGGGCGCCCGGGTGGCGTTCGACGGCGTGCGCGACATCGTCGACCAGAAGGACCCCGAGCTGGCGACCTCCATCGACGACCGGCTGACGAAGGTCGAGACGCTGCTCGCGGGGTACGGCAGCCTCGACACGGGGTACCCGTCGTACACCGACCTGACCGACGCCGACAAGAAGAAGCTGTCGGATGCCGTCAACGCCCTCAGCGAGCCGCTCAGCGAGCTCACCTCCGCGCTGGTCGCCTGACGGTGACGGAGGGAGGCGGCCTCTCGCGCCGCGGTCTGCTGGGACTCGTCGGGACGGGCGTCGGAGCCGGCGTCCTCGGCCTCGGGGTCGGAATCGGCACGGACCGAGCCGTGCAGGCCCACGCCGACGGGTCCTCCGGGGCCTCGCCGTCGTACCCGTTCTTCGGTCGGCACCAGTCGGGCATCGTCACCGCCGCGCAGGACCGCCTGCACTTCGCCTCGTTCGACGTCGCGGACGGGGTCTCCCGCGCCGAACTCGTCGAGCTGCTGAAGGACTGGAGCTACGCCGCGTCGAGGCTGACGGCCGGCCTCGACGTCAGCCCGACGGGCGCCACGGGCGGCAGCCCCCTGGCACCTCCGGACGACACGGGCGAGGCCACGGGTCTGCCCGCGGCCGGGCTGACCGTGACGATCGGGTTCGGTCCGTCGCTGTTCACCACGAGCGACGGCACCGACCGTTTCGGGCTCGCCTCGAAGCGGCCTCCGGCCCTCGTCGACCTGCCCCACTTCTCGGGCGACCAGCTCGTGGCGGCCGCGAGCGGCGGCGACCTCTGCGTACAGGCCTGCAGCGACGACCCGCAGGTCGCGGTGCACGCGATCCGCAACCTCTCGCGGATCGCCTTCGGCCGCGCCTCCCTGCGGTGGTCGCAGCTGGGATTCGGTCGGACCTCGTCGACGACCCGTGGCCAGACGACGCCCCGCAACCTCTTCGGCTTCAAGGACGGCACGGCCAACGTCAAGGCCGAGGACGTCACCGCGGTGGAGGACGGCGTCTGGGCGACCGCGTCCGACGGCGCCGGGTGGATGAGCGGCGGCTCGTACCTCGTCGCGCGCAAGATCCGCATGACGATCGAGACGTGGGACCACGCCTCGCTGGCCGAGCAGCAGACGGTCGTGGGTCGGGACAAGGGCGAGGGGGCTCCGCTCTCGGGCGGCACCGAGTTCACGGCCCCCGACTTCGCCGCGTCCGCCCCGACCGGTGGCGGGCCGGCCATCGCACCCGACTCGCACGTCGCCCTGGCGCACCCCCAGAACAACGACGGGGCCACGCTGCTGCGCCGCGGCTACAACTTCGTCGACGGCAACGACGAACTCGGCCGCCTCAACGCCGGGCTGTTCTTCATCGCCTTCAACCGGGACCCGCGGCGGCAGTACGTGCCCATCCAGCAGGCGCTGTCGCGGAACGACCGGATGAACGAGTACGTGAAGCACGTCGGATCGGGCATCTTCGCCGTTCCACCGGGGGCGTCCCAGGACGGCTGGGTGGGCGAGACCCTCTTCGCCTGACGCGACCGTCGGGCCCCGGGACTCGCCGAGACCCGCGGGACTCGCACAGTCCGTCGGGATGCGCCGCGGTCGCTCAGACGGACGTGACGACGTAGGTGGCGATCGCCTGGCCCTCGCTGTCGGTCGAGACGGTGAGCACGACGCGGTAAGCGGAACCCGTGAACGTGCCGAAGCCGCTCTCGGCGTCGGTGTCGACCCCGGAGGCCGTGAACCCGGCGGCCTCGAGCTGCTGTTGGGCGACGGTGAACTGGTCGGCACCCGAGACCGCGATCTGGGCCACCCAGCCGGTGCCGTCGGGACCGGCTCCCCCACCGCGGGTCGTCCCGGGGACGAGCGGGACCTCGGTCGGGAAACTCGCGGGCAGGGTGCCGTCGGTCGTGATGCCGGCACCGTTCAGCGCCTCCCCGGCGGCGTCCTCGACGGCCTTCTGCGCCGTGCCCTTGAGGCTCTCGATGCCGCTGTCGACCGCGCCACCCACGATGTTGTCGACGGGCGAGCCCGCGCCGCAGGCGGTGAGGCCGGTCACGAGGCCGGCCGCCAGCGCGAGCGTGGCGGCGGAGCGGGCGAGGGTCGTCTTCTGCATCAGCACCCCGCGAGGCTAACCGCGGTCGCTGAGGGCGGGCGTGGAACGTGCCGACGATGCACGAAGGAGGCGGCCCGCATTGGTGCGGACCGCCTCCTCGATGGGTGGTGCGGTGGAGCGGTGCTGCTTAGGCGTTCTGCTTCTTCAGGCGAGCGGTGCTGCGCTGGCGGGCGCTGGCGTCGAGCTCGACCTTGCGGATGCGGATCGCGTCGGGGGTGACCTCGACGCACTCGTCGTCACCGGCGAACTCGAGGGCCTCTTCGAGAGAGAGCACCTTGGAGGGCGTCATCGACTCGAAGTTGTCGGCCGTCGACTGACGCATGTTGGTCAGCTTCTTCTCTTTGGTGATGTTGACGTCCATGTCGTCGGCGCGCGAGTTCTCGCCCACGACCATGCCCTCGTAGACCTCTTCGGTCGGCTGCACGAAGAACGACATGCGCTCTTGCAGGTTGATGATCGCGAAGGGGGTGACCACGCCGGAGCGGTCGGCGATGATCGAGCCGTTGGTGCGGGTCGAGATCTCGCCGGCCCAGGGGCCGTAGCCGTGGCTGATGCCGTTGGCGATGCCGGTGCCGCGCGTGTCGGTGAGGAACTGCGTGCGGAAGCCGATCAGGCCGCGCGAGGGGACGATGAACTCCATGCGGACCCAGCCCGAGCCGTGGTTCGCCATGTTCTCCATGCGGCCCTTGCGGGCGGCCATGAGCTGCGTGACGGCGCCGAGGTACTCGTCGGGCACGTCGATGGTCATGTGCTCGAACGGCTCCTGGAGCTTGCCGTTCTCGTCACGACGCGTGACGACCTGCGGCTTGCCGACGGTGAGCTCGAAGCCCTCACGGCGCATCTGCTCGACGAGGATGGCCAGCGCGAGCTCGCCGCGACCTTGGACCTCCCATGCGTCGGGACGTCCGACGTCGAGGACCTTGAGCGAGACGTTGCCGACCAGTTCGCGGTCGAGGCGGTCCTTGACCATGCGGGCGGTCAGCTTGTGGCCCTTGACCTTGCCGATGATCGGCGAGGTGTTCGTGCCGATGGTCATCGAGATGGCCGGGTCGTCGACCGTGATGGTCGGCAGCGGGCGCACGTCGTCCGGGTCGGACAGCGTCTCGCCGATGGTGATGGTGTCGAAGCCGGCGACGGCGACGATGTCGCCGGGGCCCGCGCTCTCGGCGGGGTAGCGGCTGAGGGCCTTCGTGATCAGCAGCTCGGTGATCCGTGCGTTCTGGACGGAGCCGTCGGACTTGACCCAGGCGACCGTCTGGCCCTTCTGCAGGGTGCCGTGGAAGACGCGGAGGAGCGCGAGACGACCGAGGAACGGCGAGGCGTCGAGGTTGGTGACGTGCGCCTGCAGGGGGTGCTCGTCGTCGTAGCGCGGTGCCGGCACGTGCGTGAGGATCGCCTCGAAGAGGGGCTCGAGGTCGGGGTTGTCGGGCAGCGAGCCGTCGTCGGGCTTGTTCGTCGACGCGGCGCCGTTGCGACCCGAGGCGTAGACCACGGGGACGTTGAGGATGGCGTCGAGGTCGAGGTCGTCGACCTCTTCGCTCAGGTCGCTGGCGAGACCGAGGAGGAGGTCCTGGCTCTCGGCGACGACCTCGTCGATGCGCGCGTCGGGGCGGTCGGTCTTGTTGACCAGCAGGATGACGGGCAGCTTGGCCGCGAGGGCCTTGCGCAGCACGAAGCGCGTCTGGGGCAGAGGGCCCTCGGACGCGTCGACGAGCAGCACGACGCCGTCGACCATCGACAGGCCGCGCTCGACCTCGCCGCCGAAGTCGGCGTGGCCGGGGGTGTCGATGACGTTGATGGTGATGGGGCCGTCGGTCGCGTGGGCACCGTTGTAGAGCACCGAGGTGTTCTTCGCGAGGATCGTGATGCCCTTCTCGCGCTCGAGCTCGTTGCCGTCCATCATGCGGTCTTCGGTGTCGAAGTGCGCGTCGAACGAGTTGGTCTGCTTGAGCATGGCGTCGACGAGGGTCGTCTTGCCGTGGTCGACGTGGGCCACGATCGCCACGTTGCGCAGGTCGCTGCGGATGGCAGTCGCCATGGATGTATTCCTTACGAGAAGAGAGAGGGGGAAGTGGTCGGGTCGGAGCCCGGCGGGAACAGTCTACGGCACGTGGTAAAGGGGCCCCTCCGCCGTGCTCTCGGCACGGCGGAGGGGCCCCTTCGACACCAGGAGGCGCGGGTCGACTACCGGCCGAACTCGAAGTTCGCGCCGGGGATCGCCTCGAGCAGTTCGCGGGTGTACTGCTGCGCCGGGTTCGCGAAGATGTCGTCCGTGGTGCCGGCCTCGACGACGCGACCCTTCTGCATGACGCTGACGTTGTCCGCGATGAGGCGGACGACGGCGAGGTCGTGCGTGATGAAGAGGTAGGTCAGCCCGAGTTCGGTCTGCAGGTCGGTGAGCAGGTCGAGGATCTGCCCCTGGACGAGGACGTCCAGTGCCGAGACCGCCTCGTCGAGGACGATGACGTCGGGCTTGAGGGCGAGCGCCCGAGCGACGGCGATGCGCTGGCGCTGACCACCGGAGAGCTCGTTCGGGTACCGGTTGACCGTCGACGCGGGCAGGGACACCTGGTCGAGCAACTCGCGGACGCGGGCTTGACGGCTGGCCCGGTCGCCGATGCCGTGCGTGACGAGCGGTTCGGCGATGGTGTTGCCCACGCTGTACATCGGGTCGAGCGAACCGTAGGGGTCCTGGAAGACCGGCTGGACGCGACGACGGAAGTCGAAGAGCTCGCGGCCCTTCAGCGCCCCGACGCTCTGGCCGCCGACCGCGACGGTGCCCGAGGTGATCGACTCGAGCTGGAGCACGAGCTTGGCCACGGTCGACTTGCCCGAACCGGACTCGCCCACGAGTGCCATCGTCGTGCCCCGCGGGATCGAGAAGGACACGTCGTCGACGGCCCGGAGTTCGGTCGTCTTGAAGCCGCCCTGGCGGATCTTGTAGACCTTGGACAGGTTCGTCACCGAGATGTACTCGGAGTCCTTCTTGCCGGCCTCCTCCCGCTGACGGGCGCGAGCGATGAGCTCGGCGTCGTCGGCGCCTTCGTCGGAGATCGCGAGCCCGTGGGAGTGCGTGGGTGCGATGCTCGACTGGATGCGCTGGCTGGCCAGCGAAGGAGCGGCGGCGACGAGTCGCTGCGTGTAGGGGTGCTGAGGATTGGCGAGGATCTCTTTGGACGGCCCCGACTCGACGACGCGACCCTTGTACATGACGACGAGCTTCTCGGCCCGTTCGGCGGCGAGGCCGAGGTCGTGCGTGATGAAGAGCACCGAGGTGCCGTAGTCGCGGGTCAGGGTCTCGAGGTGGTCGAGGATGCGGCGCTGGACGGTCACGTCGAGGGCCGAGGTGGGCTCGTCGGCGATCAGGAGCTTGGGCCGCGACGACAGGCCGATGCCGATCAGCACACGCTGGCGCATGCCGCCCGAGAACTGGTGGGGGAACTGCTTGAGGCGGTCGCCCGCGTCGTTGAGCCCGGCCTCCTTCAGGACGTCGATGGCTCGCTGGCGCACGGCCTGCTTGCCGGTCGCGACGCCGTTCGCCCGGATGGCCTCCTCGACCTGGAAGCCGATGCTCCAGACGGGGTTGAGGTTCGACATGGGGTCCTGCGGCACGTAGCCGATGTCGCGACCACGGATGGCCTGCATCTCGGACGCGCTGACCTTCGTGAGGTCCTTGCCCTCGAAGAGGATCTGGCCGCCGGTGACCTCTCCCGTGCCGGGCAGCAGGTCGATGATCGACGTGGCGGTCGTCGACTTGCCCGAGCCGGACTCGCCCACGATCGCGAGGCTCTCGCCCTGGCGGATCGTCAGGTCGACCCCGCGCACGGCGTCGACGTACCCGGCCTGCGTCTTGAAGCCGATCTTCAGGCCCTTGATCTCGAGCAGGGGCGTCGAGGACGACGCGGTGCCCGCCGTCTCGGGTCGGGTTGAGGTGTCGGTCATCGACGTGCCCTCGCCTTCGGGTCGAGGGCGTCGCGCACGACGTCGCCCATGAGGAGGAACGACAGCACCGTCACGGACAACGCCGCTGCGGGCCAGAAGAGGGGCATCGGCGCGACGCGGAGCGAGTTGCGTGCGGCGTTGATGTCGTTGCCCCAGGACATGGTGCTCGGCGGCAGCCCGATGCCGAGGAACGACAGCGTCGCCTCGGCCACGATGAACGTGCCGAGTGAGACGGTCGCCACGACGATGACCGGGGTGATGGCGTTCGGCACGACGTGTCGGACCAGGATGCGGAAGCGGGACACGCCGAGCGCCGCGGAGGCCGTGACGTAGTCGGCGGCCCGGGCGCTGAGGACCGAACCACGCATGACGCGCGCGATCTGGGGCCAGGCGAACACCGACAGCACGAGGGCCACGGTGAGGGGCGTCCTGGTCGGCAGGATGGACATCAACACGATGGCACCGAGGACGGTGGGGATCGCGAAGAAGATGTCGCCCAGGCGCGAGACGATCGCGTCGAGCCATCCGCCGTAGAACCCGGCGAGCGACCCGATGACGATGCCGACGATCGTGACGATGATCGTCGCCAGCAGTCCGACGGTCAACGAGGCACGGGTGCCCCAGACGATGCGGGCGAACACGTCCGTTCCCTGGAAGGTGAAACCGAGCAGGTGCCCGGCCGACGGGCCCTCGTTGCTGCGGGGCAGGTCGGCGGCCGTCGGCGAGACGCTGGTGAACAGCCCCGGGAAGAGCGCCACCATGATGACGACGACGATGAGGAACGCCGCGATCCAGAACGTCGGGCGACGCTTCATGGCGTCCCACGCGTCGTTCCAACTGCTGCGGGGTTTCTCGGACTCGTCGATCGCGTCGACGGCCTTGACGGGCGTCTCGTCGAGATCGGCGACGAAGTGGTCGGCGGACAACGCCGACGAGTCGTTACTTGGCATAGCGGATCCTCGGGTCGAGAAGGGCGTACAGCAGGTCGACGAGGAGGTTGGCGATCATGAAGATGATCACCATCACGGCGACGAACGAGACGACGGTGGGGCCCTCGCCGAGCGTGATCGCCCGGTAGACGGTTCCGCCGACGCCCTGGATGTTGAAGATTCCCTCGGTGACGATGGCACCGACCATCAGCGAACCGATGTCGACGCCGAGGTAGGTGACCACGGGGACGAGCGAGTTGCGCAGGATGTGCACCGTGACGACGCGGCCACGGGTGAGGCCCTTCGCCGACGCGGTGCGCACGAAGTCCGCGCTCGAGTTCTCGGACACGGAGGCGCGGGTCAGGCGGACGATGTACGCGAACGACACCGAGGCGAGCACGATGGCCGGCAGGACGAGTTCGTCCCAGGGCGCCTGCGAGCTGACCGTCGTGCGGAACAGGCCGAGCTGGATGCCGAAGACGTACTGCAGCAGGAATCCGATGACGAACGTCGGCACCGAGATGAGCAGCAGGCTGACGACGAGGGCGCTCGTGTCGAAGAGCTTGCCCTTGCGGAGCCCGGCGATCAGGCCCACGACGATGCCGGCGACGGCCTCGAAGAGCAGGGCGAGCATCGCGAGCCGGAACGTGATCGGGAACGCGCGGATCAGCTCGTCGACCACGGGACGCCCGGAGAAGGTCGTTCCGAGGTCGCCGGTGAACAGGCCGCCGATGTACAGCAGGTACTGCACGATGAACGGTTGGTCGAGGTTGTACTCGGCGCGGATGGCCTCGATGACGGCCGGCGACGGGGTCTTGTCGCCGAACAGCGCCGCCACGGGGTCACCGGGCAGCGCGAAGACCATGAAGTAGATGAGGAACGTCGCCCCGAAGAAGACGGGGATCAGTTGGAGGAGCCGGCGTCCGGTGTACCAGAGCATCAGGCTTCCTCGGACGTCTGCGCGTGCATCGTTATCGCAATCGTGTGGAGGGAGAGGTGGGTGGGCCCGCCGAAGGGGTCCGAACAGTGCGAACACTGCCCGGACCCCGTCGAGCGTCGGTCGAGCGCGTGAGCGACGACCTTACTTGGTTACTTGGTGATGTTCTCGTAGATCGGCACGGAGTCCCAGCCGTACTCGACGTTGCTCACCGTGTCGGCCCAGACGCCGTTGACGTTCGCGTACCACAGCGGGATGATCGGCAGGTCCTTGAGCAGGACCTCCTGGGCCTTCTGGTACGAGGCGTTCGCGTCGTCCACGTCGCTCGCGGCGCTGCCCTCGGCGAGCAGGTCGTCGAACTCGGGGTTCGAGTACTTGCCGTCGTTCGAGCTGCCGTCGGTGGCCATCGTCGGGTACAGGAAGTTGTACAGCGACGGGTAGTCGGCCTGCCATCCCGAACGGAAGGCACCGGTCATGGCACCACCCGAGGCGTCGGTGCGGAACTCGGCGAAGGTCGGGTAGGGCTTGCCCTCGGCCTTGATGCCCAGCGTCTTCGAGATGTTCGCGGTGACCGCGTCCACCCACTCCTGGTGTCCACCGTCGGAGTTGTAGCCGATGGTGAACGTGGTGTCGCCGTAGGGCGAGATCGCGTCGGCCTGGTCCCAGAGGTCCTTGGCCTTGTCGGAGTCGAACGAGAGGACGCTCTCACCCTCGAGCTCGTCGGTGTAACCGGGGATGACGGGCGAGGTGAAGTCCTTGGCCGGCGTCCGCGTGCCCTGGAAGATGACCTTCGTGACGTCGTCGCGGTTGATGGACATCGAGATGGCCTGACGACGCAGGTCGCCCTCTTCGTCGTCACCGAAGTGAGCGAGGTACTGCGGGATCGTCATGCCCTGGAAGACCGCGGCGGGCTGGTTGACGTTCGTGTCGGGGAAGTCGCTCTGGTACGTCTGGAACGCCGCCGGGCCGATCTGGTCGAGCACGTCGAGGTTGCCACCCTGCACGTCGGCGTAGGCCGAGTCGAGCGAGGTGTAGAAGTTGATGTCGAGCCCGCCGTTCTTCGGCTTGCGGTTGCCGTCGTAGTCGGGGTTCGTCTTGAGCTTGATGCCCTGGTTGTGCGTCCAGGCGCCTTCACCGTCGAGCATGTACGGGCCGTTGCCGACCGGGTTCTCGCCGAACGCGGCGGGGTCGGCGTAGAACGACTCGGGCAGCGGCGAGTAGGCCGAGTAGCCGAGGCGCAGCGGGAAGTCGGCTTCGGGGGTGTTGAGCGTGACCGTGAACTCGGTCGGGCTCTCGACGGTGAGGTCGAGGTCGCTCTGCTCGGTGTCGCTGTAGCCCTTGAAGTTCTCGAAGAACGAGCTGCCGGACGAGTTCGCGACGTTGTCGAAGCTCGCCGCCCAGTTCCAGGCCTTCGTGAACGACTCGCTCGTGACGTCGGTGCCGTCGGTGAACTTCCAGCCGTCCTTGAGCGTGACGGTCCACACGGTGGCGTCGTCGCTCTCGATGCTGTCGGCCACCTCGTTCTTGGTGGTGCCGTCGGCGTTGTAGCTGACGAGACCGGCGAAGATCGAGGTGACGATGCGGCCACCACCGGTCTCGGTGGTGTTCGACGGGACGAGCGGGTTCTCGGGCTCGGTGCCGTTCGTCTTGATGATCGCGGTAGCGTCACCGGACGACGTGTCGTCGTCCCCGCTGCCGCTGGCGCAACCGGTGAGGACGAGTGCTGCCGTCCCCACGACGGCGACGGCCGACAGGCCCATGCGCGTCTTCTTCAATGTTCCTCCTGATGCGGGAAAGGACGCAGCACTGTGCCCAGGGGCCGTGCCGCGTTGGATGGTGTGAGCCTAGGCACCCCGTTCGGGCATCACCAAACCCCGACGTCAACGGTTACACGACGGAAACCAACTCGCCGGATCGTTGCGTCGGCACCCGGTTCGTTGCGCGTGGGGCCTGAAGTTCGCATGAATCGGCTGCGAGAAATCCGCCACCTGGCAGGTATTGTTCTCCGCCACGGCAGGAGGCGCGGGTCGGCCCACCCACGCCGGTCCCGTACGATCGCCCCCGTGAGCCGCCCCCAGGACCCCGCCTCCGCCGTGACACCACGCGATGCCCTCGCACCGCGCCCGGCCCCGATGACGCGTGCGCGCCTCCGGGTCGAGATCGCGATCGTCCTCGGCCTCTCGCTCGGCGCGTCGGCCGTGTACTCGGTGCTCTCGATCGTGAACCGGCTCACCCAGCAGACCGCCCTCTCGCAGCAGACCGCCACGCTGAACTCACCACTGAGCAGTCGGGAGTTCTTCGACCTCGCCTACCAGGTGCTCGGCGTCGCGGTGGACCTCGTGCCGGTGGTGCTCGTGGCTTTCCTGCTGTGGCGCGAGGAGCGACCCCACCTGGGACGTCTCGGCGTCGACTTCTCGCGTGCCGGACGGGACACCCTCGGCGGCGTCGGGCTGGCCCTCGCCATCGGCATCCCCGGCATCGGCCTCTACCTCGTGGGCAAGGCGCTCGACCTGACGGTCACCGTCGTGCCGACGAACCTCGGCGAGCACTGGTGGACCGTCCCCGTGCTGCTGCTCTCGGCGCTGCGCGCGGGGGTGACCGAGGAGGTGATCGTCGTCGCGTACCTCTTCGCGCGCCTCCGCGACCTCGGTTGGCGCACGTGGTCGATCATCGTGACGGCGGCCCTGCTCCGCGGCAGCTACCACCTCTACCAGGGGTTCGGCGCCTTCGTCGGCAACGTGGTCATGGGCGTCGCCTTCGGCTGGCTCTACGTACGGTTCGGCCGGGTGCTGCCGCTCGTCGTCGCGCACGTCCTGATGGACGCGGCCGTCTTCGTGGGTTACCCGTGGGCCGCGACGACCTTCCCCACCCTCTTCGGGCTGCCGTCCTGACGCACCGGGAGGGATCGTCCGGGGACGCTCGCGGGCGGAACTGGGTCTTGACACTCGTTCGGGGGGCGAGTCTGATGTACCCACGGGTCGGAGCACCCCGAGCTAGCCACACAGCGTGAGCTGTCCCCCGGGCGTCGATCGGGACGGTCGCCGCTACGTGAACGCCCTCCGCGACACTCGGCGGCCGACGCCCGAGGGACCCAGAGGGAACCGCCAGCACTCGACGGGATCGGGTGCTGGCGGTTTCCCGTCCGAGGCGCGGTCGGCGCCCGACGCGATCTAGGCGAACGCCTCGGCCGGCGGGCAGTTGCAGAACAGGTTGCGGTCACCGTAGGCCTGGTCGATGCGACGCACCGGCGGCCAGTACTTGCTGCGCACGAGCGAGCGGACCGGGTACACGGCCTCTTCGCGGCCGTACTCGGCGGTCCACTCGCCCACGACGACCGACTCGGCCGTGTGGGGCGCACCGCGCAACGGGCTCGACTCGGCGGTGTACCGACCAGCCGCCACGGCGTCGGCTTCGCCCTTGATCGCGATCATCGCGTCGACGAAGCGGTCGATCTCGGCGAGGTCCTCGCTCTCGGTCGGCTCGACCATGAGGGTGCCCGCGACGGGGAACGACATGGTCGGGGCGTGGAAGCCGTAGTCGATGAGGCGCTTGGCCACGTCGTCGACGGTGACCCCGGTCGCGTCGCGCAACGGCCGCAGGTCGAGGATGCACTCGTGCGCGACGAGGCCGTTCTCGCCCGCGTACAGCACGGGGAAGTGCTCGCGGAGGCGGGCGGCGACGTAGTTGGCCGCCAGGACGGCCGCCCCGGTCGCCCGGGTGAGGCCCTCGGTGCCCATCATGCGCACGTAGGCCCAGCTGATCGGCAGGATGCTCGGCGACCCGTACGGAGCACTCGAGACGGGCACGCCGGCGTGGGCGAGACGGTCCCCCTCGGCCGCGGGGGCCGAACCCGGGCGACGGTCGGCCTGCTGGGCCATCGGGTGACCGGGCAGGAAGGGCGCGAGGTGGGCCTTGGCCGCGACCGGACCCACGCCCGGACCGCCCCCACCGTGCGGGATGCAGAAGGTCTTGTGCAGGTTGAGGTGCGAGACGTCGCCGCCGAAGTCACCGAAGCGCGCCACCCCGAGCAGGGCGTTGAGGTTCGCCCCGTCGACGTAGACCTGGCCTCCGGCCGCGTGCACGGCGTCGGTGAGGGCGACGATGTCGTGCTCGTACACGCCGTGCGTCGACGGGTAGGTGATCATGAGCGCCGCGAGCTGGGCCGCGTGCTGCTCGACCTTGGCGCGCAGGTCGTCGAGGTCGACGTTGCCGCCCTCGTCACAGGCCACCACGACGACGCGCATGCCCGCGAGCACCGCGCTGGCCGCGTTCGTGCCGTGCGCGCTCTGCGGGATCAGGCACACCGTCCGCTCGCCGTCGCCGTTCGACAGGTGGTAACCGCGGATCGCGAGGAGACCCGCGAGTTCGCCCTGGCTGCCGGCGTTGGGCTGCAGCGAGACCGTGTCGTAGCCCGTGACCTCGGCCAGCCATCCCTCGAGCTGACCGATCAGGTCGAGGTACCCCGCCACGTCGTCGGCCGGGGCGAACGGATGCACGCCGGCGAACTCGGGCCAGGTGACCGCGGCCATCTCGGTCGCCGCGTTGAGCTTCATCGTGCAGCTGCCGAGCGGGATCATCCCGCGGTCGAGCGCGTAGTCCTTGTCGGCCAGGTGCTTGAGGTAGCGCATCATGCTGGTCTCGCTGCGGTGGGTGCGGAAGACCGGGTGCGTGAGGTAGTCGCTCGTCCGCAGCAGCGCCTCCTGCAGGCCCGAGGGTGCGGCATCGTCGAGCAGCTCGACGCCGAGCACCTCGGCGACGACCCGGACGTCGTCCCGCGTCGTGGTCTCGTCGAACGAGAGACGGACGCAGTCGTCGTCGACGGCGTGCAGCAGGTAGCCCCGAGCGTGTGCCGCGGCGACGATCTCGGCCGCCCGACCCGGCACGAAGACCTGGAGGGTGTCGAAGAACGAGTCCCGCTCGAGCTCGAGCTCGCTCGCCCCGATCGCGGCCGCCAGGTCGGAGGCGTGGCCGTGCACGCGCGTCGCGATGTGCCGCAGCCCCCAGGGGCCGTGGTAGACCGCGTACATCGACGCCATCACGGCGAGCAGCACCTGTGCGGTGCAGATGTTCGACGTGGCCTTCTCGCGACGGATGTGCTGCTCGCGGGTCTGCAGGCTGAGGCGGTAGGCGGGCTGCCCGACGGCGTCCTGCGAGACCCCGACCAGGCGCCCGGGCAGCTGACGCTCGAGCCCCGTGCGGACGGCCATGTAGCCCGCGTGCGGACCGCCGAAGCCCATCGGCACGCCGAAGCGCTGGCTGGTGCCCACGGCGACGTCGGCCCCGAACTCGCCGGGTGCCTCGATCAGCGTGAGCGCGAGCAGGTCGGCGGCGACGACGGCCAGACCGCCCTGGGCGTGGGCCGCCTCGACGACGGCGCGCGGGCTCCAGACGGACCCGGACGCCGCGGGGTACTGGACGAAGAGGCCGAACGACTCGGGCAGCTCGGCGGGGTCGAGCACCGAGAGGTCGAGCTCGACGAGTTCGATCCCGACGGCCTCGGCGCGGCCGGCGAGCAGGGCCTTGGTCTGCGGGAAGGTGTCGCTGTCGACGACGAAGACGTCGGTCTTCGCCTTGGACGCACGGCGGGCCAGCAGCATGCCCTCGACGACGGCCGTGCCCTCGTCGAGCATCGATGCGTTGGCGGTCGAGAGCCCGGTCAGCTCGGCCACCATCGTCTGGAAGTTGATGAGGGCCTCGAGTCGACCCTGCGAGATCTCGGGCTGGTACGGCGTGTAGGCGGTGTACCAGCTGGGGTTCTCGAGCACGTTGCGCTGGATGACGGCCGGGGTGACGGTGTCGTAGTACCCGAGACCGAGGAGGCTGCGCGAGACGCGGTTGCGCCCCGCGAGCGCCCGCAGCTCGGCGAGCGCCTCTTCTTCGCCGATCGGCTCGGGCAGCACGCTGCCCTCGACGGGTGCGGCGTGGATCGCGTCGGGCACGGCGGCCGCGACGAGCGACTCGACGCTGTCGTGCCCGACAGCGGCGAGCATGGTCGCCTGGTCGTCCGGGGTGGTGCCGACGTGGCGGTCGACGAAGCCGGTGGCGACCTGGTCGGACCAGCCGCCGAAGACGGACCCGCCCGTCTGCTCGGCGCTCATTCGGCGGTCAGCGCGACGTACTCGTCGCGCGAGAGCAGGCCCTGGCCGTCGGTCGACGACAGGGTGATCTTGATGAGCCAGCCGTCGCCGAACGGGTCGCTGTTGACGAGGTCGGGGCTGTCGACGACGGCCTGGTTGGCCTCGAGGACCGTGCCGAGCGCGGGGGCGAACAGCTCGCCGACCGACTTGGTCGACTCGATCTCGCCGACGACCGTGCCGGTCTCGACCTCGGTGCCCTCGGCGGGCAGGTCGACGTAGACGACGTCGCCCAGCTTGTCGGCGGCGTAGTCGGTGATGCCCACGGTGGCGGTGTCGCCGTCGATCAGGAGCCACTCGTGCTCGGCGGTGTACTTCAGTGCGGTGAGATCGGTCATGGCCGGTCCTTTCGAGGGAGGGGGTGCCTAGGAGCGCTTGTAGAAGGGCAGCGGGACGACGGTGGCGGCGACGGCGGTGCCGCGGACGTCGACGGCCAGGGCGGGACCGCGGTCGACGACGTCGGGGTCGACGTAGGCCATGGCCACCGGGTGGCCGAGGGTGGGCGACAGCGCGCCGCTCGTGACCTCGCCGACGACGGTGCCGTCGTCGGTGACGACCGGGTAGCCCGCCCGGGCGGCCCGGCGCCCCGTGAGCGTCAGTCCGACGAGGACGCGGGCACCGGCGGCGGGCTCGACGTTCGAGCGCCCGACGAAGTCCTTCGAGGTGTCGACGACCCGGCCGAGCCCCGCCTGGTCGGGGCGGACGTCGAGGCCGAGTTCATGGCCGTAGAGCGGCATGCCGGCCTCGAGACGGAGCGTGTCGCGACTGGCCAGCCCCGCGGGGACGATCCCCCGGGGTCCGCCGGCCTCGGCGATCGCGGCCCACAGCGACGGGGCGGTCTCGGGGTCGACGTAGAGCTCGAAGCCGTCCTCGCCGGTGTACCCGGTGCGCGCGATCAGCACGGGGGCGTCGTCGAAGGTGGCCTGCAGCACGCGGTAGTACCGCAGCGTGGACAGCGGGGCGTCGGGCTGGAGGCGGTCGGCCGTGACGAGTTCGTCGAGCACGCCCTCGCTCTCGGGCCCCTGGACCGCGATCAGCGCGGTGTCGTCGCTCTCGTCGTCCACGGTGACGTCGAACCCGGAGGCGCGGGTCGCCAACGCCGCGAACGCCGCCTCGCGATTGCCCGCGTTGGCCACGACCAGGAAGTCGTGCTCGTCGAGGCGGTAGACGACCAGGTCGTCGACGATCCCGCCCTCGGCGGCGAGCAGGAGCGAGTACTTCGCCCGCCCGACGGCGATGGTCGAGAGGGTGCCGGCCAGGGCGTGGTCGAGGAAGGCGCCGGCGTCGGGCCCCACCACGGCGATCTCGGCCATGTGCGAGAGGTCGAAGAGCCCCGCGGCGGTGCGGACGGCGTGGTGCTCGGCGAGGTCGGAGTCGTAGCGGACCGGCATCTGCCACCCCGCGAAGTCGGTGAAGACGGCGCCGGCGGCGACGTGGACCCCGTGCAACGGGCTGTAGCGCTCGTCGGGCTCGTCGGTACCGGTCAGGTCGTGGGCGTCGCCCGGCCCGGTGGCGATGCCCTCGGTGCCGTCGTCGGAGAGGACGACGTCGCCGTCGAGCACGGCGGACGCGTCGGCACCGCCGAGGTCGTCGTCGTCGGGCCCGGGGGCGGCGGGAAGGTTCGAGGCTGCGTCGGACATCGTGCTCCTGAGAGGGACGGACCGGCCGCCAGGTGTCTCGGCCGGGAACGGTGTCGTGCGGATGGGGCACGACGGGGCAGCCCCGTCCGGCGGTCCGCCGGTCGGGGCTCCCCCTCTGTCATGGGCCTGAGAGCTTCACCGGCCGAGGCCGGTTTTCACCGTGGGCGAGGACCGGCGAGGGGGTCTGTCGACCGCCTCGCGCCTCCTGCTTTTCAGAGTGGCCAGTCCGTCGCGGTACGCGTACCTGAGAGATTGGCGGGGAGCTTGCTCCTTCGGTGCCCGGTCGGCGCAGTCTCTGCGCACCGGGGCTCTCCCGCGACGTGTTCGTGGCCCGATGTTCGATTGTGGCGCCAGCCTAGCGTCGTCGTGTGACACGCAGGTTTCGGGATCTCACGCGATCCGGGCCACCCGGACGACGACGGACGCCCCGACCGGGTGCGGTCGGGGCGTCGTGGGGTCGTGCGGGTGCGTCAGACGGCGCGGGAGGGCTGCCCGGGCTCGGGCGAACCGGCCGCCTCGTGCTGGGCGACGAGCTTGCGCACGTCGTCCGCCAGTTGGGCGACGCCCTCGGGCAGCATCTCGAAGCCCTCGCGGTTGCCCGGGTTGACGACGAGGCCGGTCTCGGCCGGGATGGCCTGGACGAGTTCGGCCGCCGGGAGGGTCGCCGAGAACTCGGCGACGCCCCTGACCTGCTCGCCGATCATGTCGACGTGCGTGAAGGCGGCCAGCATGGGCACGCCCTCGCGGTCGAAGAGCACGGGCTGCAGGTCGTTCAGCGACTCCTGCGCGTCGGTGGCCGTGGCGACGACGACCTGGGCGTTGACGAACTCGGCGAGCACGCTGTTCATGTCGCCCTCACCCGCCTGGCCCTTGCTGATGGCCTGTTCGAGTGCGGTCTTTTCGCGGTTGTCCGTGTCGGTCATCCGACCAGCCTGCCGGGCGAACCTCCGTGTCGGCTCAGCGTCGCGCGTGGTGGGCGGCCCGGCCACTCGCTACCCTGTGCAACACCCCGCCGTGTCGCACCCACCTCGAGGAGCCCTCGTGCCCCGTAGCCTCCGCCCGTCCCACCGAACCGCCGCCCCGGCCCTCGCCGTCACGGGTCTGGCCCTCGTGCTGCTCGTGTCCGGGTGCGCCGGGAGCGCCGGGGGCGCGCCGGCCTCGTCGCCGGGCCCGACGGCCGCGGCGTCGCGGACCCCCACGCCGACGGCCTCGGACGATGCGACGGCCCTGCCCGACGCCACCGCGCTCCCGACGACCGAGCCGCCCGCCCCCGCCACGGCCCAGGCCCAGGAGGCGCCCCCCGCCTGGCACGCGTGCGTCACGGCGATCGGTCAGCAGTACCCCGACCTGCCGTACCTCGGCGACGTGTGGGCCTACGAGGCCGACGACGTCCGCGACAGCGCCACGGGCGCCGTGGCCACCGTCACGATGGGCCACCTCGCCGACGGCCGCCCCGCGACGGAGTGGACCTGCCAGATCTCGGGCACCCCCGACGCCCCGGTCGTCGACTCCGTCACCCCGGCCGACGTCTGAGTCCGGTCACGGACCACCGCGCCGGGGGCCGACCGCCTCACCGCGCGACGGCGACGACGACCGTGCCGTCGATCTCGTCGTCGCGCACGACCCGGGCCCGCAGGCCCGCGGCGACCAGCGCCTCCTGCGTGTCGGGAGCCTGACGCTCGCTCGTCTCGAGGACGAGGGTGCCGCCCGGTGCCAGCCACTCGCCGACCTCGGCGGCGATCCGTCGGTGGAGGTCGAGCCCGTCGGCCCCGCCGTCGAGGGCGAGCGACGACTCGTGGAGGCGCGCCTCGGGCGGCAGGGACGAGATCGCCCCGGTCGGCACGTAGGGCGCGTTCGCCGCGATCACCCGGAACCGGCCGCGCAGCGACGGGGGCAGCCCGTCGAACAGGTCGCCCCGGACGACGGTCCCCCTCCCGTCGAGGTTGCGACGGGCGCAGTGCACGGCGACCGGGTCGAGGTCGGTGGCCCAGAGGTCGAGACCGGGGTGCTCGGCGGCGAGCACGGTCGCGACGGCGGCGGCACCGCAGCAGAGCTCGAGCACGGTGGGGGAACGGGTCGCCGGACCGCAGCCCTCGTCCACGGGTGCCGCATCGTCCACGAGCGCCGCGGAGGCCTGCCCCAGGACCAGCTCGGTCCGGCGGCGGGGCACGAAGACGCCCGGCTCGACGACGATCCGCCGCCCCGCGAACTCCGCCCAGCCGAGGATCTGCTCGAGCGGTCGTCCGGCGACGCGGTAGGCGACCATCGACTCGAGCGCGTCGGCGTCAGCGTCGGCGTCGGCCTCGGTTCCGGCGTCGGCGTCGGGCCGGGTTCCGGCGTCGGCGGCGGCCACCAGCAGGCGCGCCTCGTCCTCGGCGAAGACGCAGCCCGCGGCTCGGAGGCGACGCGCGACGATCAGCTCGCGGTCGGTCTCCGGGATCGTCACGCGCCCACGCTAGACCGACGCGTAGGCTGACGAGACCCGACGGCACGAGGGAGAACATGAAGCCGCTGACCGAGACCGACATCCGCGAGTCGTTCGTCAACGCCCTGCCGGGCGACCTCGACCGCCTGCCGATCCCCGGACTGCACGAGATGCTCTGGGAGGAACGCGAGTTCCTCGGCTGGCGCGATCCGCAGGCCCACCACCGCGGCTACATCGTCCACTGGATGGACGGCCGACCCGTCGGACTCGTCGTCCGGTCGTCGAGCAGTTCGCTGCGCCCCGGCATCGCCGCCATGTGCTCGCTCTGCCACTCACCCCAGCCGGCCACGCAGGTACGCCTCTTCACCGCCCCCAAGGCCGGCGAGGCCGGGCTCAACGGCAACACGCTCGGCACCTACATCTGTGAAGACCTCGCCTGCTCGCTGCTGATCCGGGTCGCTCCCCCGCACCTCAACCCGCCCGAGCAGATCGCCCGCCGCTCGGCCGGACTCGCCGAACGGGTGCAGGGCTTCACGGCCAACGTCATGAAGACCGCCTGACGCGCGGCCGTCCCGCCGACCGCACCGCGCCTCCCGTCGTCCCCCACCCGCTCCCCCTCCCGCTCCCGTCCCCACCGAAAGGCACCGTCGTGTCCGTCGTCAAGATCAACGCCATCCACGTCCCCGAGGGCTCCGGCTCCGAGCTCGAGAATCGCTTCGCCGCCCGCAAGCACTCGGTCGACGGGGCGGAGGGGTTCGAGGGGTTCCAGCTGCTGCGTCCCGTCAAGGGCGAGGACCGCTACTTCGTCGTGACGACCTGGCGCAGCGAAGAGGACTTCGCGGCCTGGTCGGCCGACGGCGCCAAGGCCGCCCACGCCCGCCCCGCCGGATCCGGTGACGCCCCGCGCGGGCCCGTCGCGACGGGTGCCGACCTGCTCGAGTTCGAGGTCGTGGACCTCTGACCGGGACGGTCGCGCCGGGGCGTCCGGCCGGCGTCGGCACGGCTCGTTCGACGTCGAGCGACCGGGGGCGAGGATGACAGCGATCTCCAGGCTTCGCGCGTAGTCTCCTGCCCAATCGCCGCCCGCTCGGGGCCCGGCGTGAGAGGTCGCGATCGTCATGAAGAAGTCCACCCGCTGGGCCACCGCCGCCGCCGTCCCCGTGGCCGTCATCGCCGCGAGCATCGTGGTCCCCGCCGTCTCGGCCACGGCGGACGTCGACCTGCCCGACAAGACGCCGCAGCAGGTGCTGGCCCTCGCCGCCTCGAGTTCGGGAGCGTCCTACTCGGGCACGGTCGAGCAGACCTCCGACCTCGGGCTGCCCGACGTGTCGGCCCAGGCCACGGGCGGCGGATCGTCGTCCGACGCCGCCGGTGCCCTCGAACTGCTGACCGGCAGCCACACGGCCAAGGTCTACGCCGACGGCGCCACGAAGCAACGCGTCCAGGTGATCGACCAGCTCGCCGAGCGGGACGTCATCCGTGACGGGTCGAGCGTGTGGGCCTACGACTCGAAGACGAAGGAAGCGACGCACGCGACGCTGCCCGACCAGGGGAGCACCCCGACGCCGAGCGCCCTCCCCGACGGCACCGCCGTGCCGCAGACGCCCGCCGAACTGGCCGACCTCGTCCTGTCGTCGGTCGAGCCCACGACGACCGTCACGGCCGACTCCGACGTGAGGGTGGCCGGACGCGACGCGTACCAGGTGGTCCTGACCCCGAAGGACTCCTCGACCCTCGTCGCGAGCGCGACCCTCACCGTCGACGCCGAGACCGGCGTCCCGCTCAAGGTGGTCGTCGCCGCGAAGGGGCAGAGCGATCCGGCGCTGTCGGCCGGCTTCACCTCGGTCGACTTCGGCGCCCCCGCGGCGTCCGTCTTCGCGTTCACTCCCCCGGCGGACGCGACCGTGACCGACGTGACCGTGCCGACCGGCGCCTCCGGACGGTCGCACGGTGACGCGGCCCACGCCGAGAAGACCGTCATCGGCTCCGGCTGGAGCACGATCGTCGGGGTCACCCCGGCTGCCGGGTCGAGCGACGGCACCTCGTCGATCGATGCCGACACCCGGGGTCTGCTCGACCAGCTGACCACGAAGGTCGACGGTGGCCGGGTGCTCGAGACGTCGCTGGTAACCGTCCTGCTGACCGACGACGGTCGGGTGTTCGCCGGGGCGGTCGACGCCTCGACCCTGCAGGCCGCCGTGGCCGGGCAGTGACCTCCGGCCGGTGAGCCTCGACACCCCCGCCGCCCGGGTGCCCGCCGTCGGCGACGCACCCCGAGGGGCGTTCGCCGTCGAGACGACGGGCCTGACGAAGCAGTTCGGACGCCAGCGCGCCGTCGACGGAGTCGACCTCGCGGTGCCGCACGGCAGCGTCTACGGGTTCCTCGGTCCGAACGGCTCGGGCAAGACCAGCACGATCCGCATGCTTCTGGGGCTCACCTCGGCGTCGAGCGGCGACATCAGGGTGCTCGGCGGGTCGATGCCGGACGACCTGCGCCGCGTCCTCCCCCGCGTCGGCGCCCTGGTCGAGGGTCCGGCGTTCTACCCGTTCCTGTCGGGACGGGCGAACCTGCACCGCCTCGACTCGGGCGACCGCTCGGCCCCGGCCTCGACGCGACGCGCCCGGGTCGACGCCGCCCTCGACCGCGTCGGCCTCGGTCACGCGGCGTCGAAGAAGGCCCACGCCTACTCGCTCGGCATGAAGCAGCGCCTCGGCATCGCGAACGCCCTGCTGATGCCGCGGGACCTGCTGGTGCTCGACGAGCCCAGCAACGGCCTCGACCCGCAGGGCACGCGCGAGGTCCGCACCCTCATCCGTTCCCTGGCCGACGAGGGCACGACCGTCTTCGTCTCGAGCCACCTGCTCAGCGAGGTCGAGCAGATGTGCACGCACATCGGCGTGATGAGCGCCGGGCGGCTGCTGACCCAGGGCACGCTCGACGACCTGCGCGCGCTCGGCACGCACCGGGTCCGCCTGCTCACGCCCGATCCGGACGCCGCCCGCGACGTGCTCGTCCGCCTGGGGCTCTCCCCGGAGGCGCGGGCACGGCCCGACGCGACGCCCGCGACCGCGGATGGCGCGGTCGGCGTCGAGGCCGAGCTGGCGGTCGACGGGCTCTCACCCGAGTCGATCGTCGCGGCGCTCGTCGTCGCGGACGTGCGCATCCGCGGGTTCGAGGTGGCCGGTGCCAGCCTCGAGGACCGGTTCGTCGACCTGACCGGGGAGGGCTTCGATGTCGCCGGCTGAGTCCGCGGGCGCGCGTCCCGACGCCGCCCCCGCCGTCGACCGCCCCCGGAGCGCGCTGGGCCTCGGCCTGCTGGGCAGCGAGCTGGCGATGCTCTTCCGCCGCGTCCGCACGATCGCGCTGCTCGCCGCGCTGGCCCTCATCCCGGTGCTGCTCGCGGTCGCCGTGCGCGTCACGTCGTCCGACGGCGGCGGTGGTCGCGGGCCCGCCTTCCTCGGCGACATCACCCAGAACGGCCTCTTCGTCTCGCTCACCGCCCTCACGGTGGCGATCCCGCTCTTCCTCCCGCTGACCGTCGGCGTCGTCGCCGGCGACACGATCGCGGGCGAGGCGAGCCTCGGCACCCTGCGGTACCTGCTGGTGACGCCGGTGGGCCGGGTGCGCCTCCTGCTCGTCAAGTTCGCGGCGGCCGCGGCGTTCTGCCTCGCCGCCACGCTCGTGGTGGTCGTGTTCGGGGCGATCGCCGGGGCGGCGCTGTTCCCGGTCGGGCCGGTCACCCTGCTCTCCGGGCAGACGATCGGCCTGGGCGAGTACGCCCTGAGGCTGCTGCTGATGGCGCTCTACGTCACGATGTCGTTGCTCGGCCTGAGCGCCATCGGCCTGTTCGCCTCGACGCTGACGAGCGTGCCCGTCGGGGCCATGGCGGCCACGATCGTGCTCTCGACCGTCGCCCAGATCGTCGATGCGCTGCCGCAACTGGACGTCCTGGACCCCTGGTTGTTCACGCACCACTGGCTGGGATTCGCCGACCTCATGCGCGACCCGGTCTCGTGGGACTCGTTCGGCGCCAACGCCCTGCTGCAGGCCGGCTACGTCGTGGTCTTCGGTGCCCTGGCACTCGGCCGGTTCACCACGAAGGACGTCCTGAGCTGAGCCGTCGGCGCGCCCGTGTCGGCGGTCGCGGCTACCGTGGATCGGTGCTTTCCCGTACCCGCCGATCCCGCGTCCCCTCCCGCCCGTTCCGCCTGACCGTGGCGGCGTCGCTCGCCACCGTGGCCCTGCTCGCCGCGACCGGCTGCACGTCCACGTCGACCGACGACGCCGACGGGCGCACGGCCCTCGTCACCCACCAGCAGGAGGCGCGGGTCACGGTGGTCGGCGGCGCCACCGCCCCCGAGAGGGCCGTCGAGGCCAGCCGGGCGCTGTTCGCCTCCAGTCCGGTCGCGGTCGTCGCAGCGGACGGGGACGCGGCGGGCCAGGCGGAGGCGGCCGACGAGGCGGAGCGACTGGGCGTGCCCCTGCTGCTCGCCCCGGCGGGGGCGCCGACGGCGTCGCCGTCCGCCGGCCCGTCGAGCGACAGCCCCACGACCGGGCCGTCCGTCCTGGCGGCCGAGCTCGACCGGCTCGGCGTCGAGACCGTGCTGGCGGTCGGCGACGTGGGCGCGATCGACGGGGCGGGCGTCGAGATCGCGAGCCGCGCCTCCTCGGTCGACGTGCCCGACCCGGCGACGCCCCTGGACGACGTCCTCGCCGTCGTGGCCGGAGCCGAGGACGTCGCGGCCACGGCCACAGCCCGGGCCGCGGGTGCCGAGGTCCAGGCCCTGCCCGAGGGGGTCGTCGACCTTCAGGCCTCCGGTGAGGCGATCGACGCGCTGCACGCCTCGACGACGACCGACACCGTCCTGATCGGCTCGTCCTTCTCGACCGTGCGCGACGCCGCGTGGTCGGTCGCGGCGGCCCGGTCCGGGGCACAGCTGCCCGGCGGCGGCCAACGGTTCTTCCCAGACCGGCGGTTCGTGGCGCTCTACGGCGCGCCCGGCACCGGGGCGCTCGGCGTCCTCGGCGAGCAGGACGTCGCCGCGACCGTGCAGCGTGCCGCCGACGTCGCGGCGAGCTACGACGCGGCGAGCGACCGTCCCGTGGTGCCGATGCTCGAGGTCATCGCGACGGTCGCCGCCGGTGCCGCCGGGGACGACGGCGACTACTCGAACGAACTGTCGGTCGAGAGCATCGAGCCCTACGTGGACGCGGCCGTCGCCGCGGGGCAGTACGTGGTGATCGACCTGCAGCCGGGTCGGGCGGACTTCCTCAGCCAGGCGAAGCGCTACGAGTCTCTGCTGTCGCGGCCGAACGTCGGCTTGGCCCTCGACCCCGAATGGCGCCTCGAGGCCGACCAGGTGCCGTTGCGCCAGATCGGCGGGGTCGAGGCGGGCGAGGTGAACGCCGTGTCGACCTGGCTGGCCGACCTCGTGGCCTCGAAGGGTCTGCCGCCGAAGATGTTCGTGCTGCACCAGTTCCGACTCGACATGCTGCGCGACCGGGCGTCGATCGACACGTCGCGGCCCGAGCTGGCCACGCTGATCCACGCCGACGGTCAGGGCTCGCAGCCCGACAAGCAGGCCACCTGGCGCGCGCTGCACGACGGCGCTCCGGCCGGGGTCGCCTGGGGCTGGAAGAACTTCTACGACGAGGACGTGCCCGTGCTGAGCCCCGAGCAGACGATGGCCGACGTGTCGCCGACGCCCGACCTCGTGACGTACCAGTAGCCCACCACCCGGGTCGCCCCGGCGACCCGTGCGGACGATTCACCGGCAGGTGGACGAAGATGAGGAGTCCGAAACCGACCGATGGGAACGCAGCACCGTGGCCACGAACGACGAAGTCGACCTGATCATCGACGCCTGGGCCCGCGAGCGCCCCGACATCGACTTCGCACCCCTCGACGTCTTCTCGCGCCTCCGCCGCCTGTCGCGGCGCCTCGACCGGATCCGCAGCGAGGCGTTCGCCCATGCGGGCCTCGAGATCTGGGAGTTCGACGTGCTCTCGGCCCTCCGTCGGGCCGGCGACCCCTTCCAGCTCAGCCCGAAGCACCTCGTCACGGCGACCATGGTCACGAGCGGCACCATGACGAACCGACTCGACCGTCTGGTCGAGCGCGGCCTCGTCGAACGCCACGGCGACCCGAGCGACGGCCGCGGTGTGCTGGTGCGCGTGACCGAGGACGGCATCGCGCGGGTCGACGCCGCCATGCTGAGCCTGGTCGACGCCGAGAGCGCCCGGCTGCACTCGCTGTCACCCGCCCAGCAGGCCCAGCTCGCCGACCTGCTGCGGCTCGTCGGCGACGAGTTCAGCTAGCAGCGTCGGGCCGGTCGGGAGTCAGCTCGAGAACGCCGAGCTCGGCAGGTCCTTCTCGCCGTCGACGATCGCCCGCACGATCCGCTCGGCCACCGCGTCGGGGTCGAGGGCCGCGCCGAACGCCGGCGCCTTCCCGGCGACCGCCCGCGTGGCGAGGCCGGTGTCGGTGTGCCCCGGGCGTGCGTCGAGCATGCGGATGCCGTCTCGCCGGTACTCGCGTCCGGCGGCCGACGCGAAGGACGCCAGGGCCGCCTTGGACGCCGAGTAGGCGGCCATCCCCACGGTCGCGGCCTCGGACACGACGCCGCTGATCGTCACGACGAAGGGTTCGCGACCGGCCGCCGCGGACTCCGCGAGGGCGGCGTGCGCGGCACGCACCAGACGGATGGGTCCGAGAGCGTTCGTCTCGACGAGTTCGTCGAGCGTGTCGTCGTCGAGGTCCTTCGCCGCTCCGAACGCGACGACGCCCGCGGCGACCACGACGCCGTCGAGGCGTCCGTGCTCGTCGAGCGCCGACCGGACCAGCGCCGCGCCTCCCGACCGGTCACGCAGGTCGGCGAGGTAGGCGCCGGGGCCGGAGAGCGACTCGGGTCGTCGGGCCGCGCGGACGACGACGGCCCCCTCGTCTTCGAGCATCGCTGCGAGACGCTGCCCCAGTCCACCGGACGCACCGGCCACGAGCACCACGGCTCCGTCGAGATCGGTCATGCCGCCGACCCTACGCGCGCGTCCCGGTGGGACGCCGGGGCGAGGGACCGCAGGAGGCGCGGGTCGCGTCACGCGGACGCGCGCACCACCAGCTCGGTCGGCAACGTCATGGCAGCCGGCTTCTCGCCGTCGATGACCTGCAGGAGCAGGCGCACCATCTCGCTGCTGATGCGGTCGAACGGTTGACGCATGGTCGTGAGGGCCGGCGACGTCGCGGTCGCGACGCTCGAGTCGTCGAAGCCCGCGACCGCGACGTCGTCCGGCACGAGCCGCCCCGCGGCCGTCAGGGCGTCGATCGCCCCGGCGGCCATGCGGTCGTTGGCGGCGAAGACGGCGTCGAGGTCCGGCCGTTCGGCGAGCAGGGACTGCATCGCGACGCGGCCGCTCTCACGCCCGTAGTCGCCGTGGCGCACGAGCGCGTCGTCGGCGTCGTCGCCCAGCTCGGCCCGGTACCCCTCGAGGCGGGTGATGCCGCCGGGGGTGTCGGCGGGGCCGGCGATCGTGGCGATGTGCCTGCGCCCCAGGCCGCGGAGGTACGCGACCATCTCGCGCGCGCCCTCGCGGTCGTCGGCGGCCACCCACCCCATCTTCTTCTCGTGGCCGATCGGGATGCCGCAGGCGATCGCGGGGACCCCCGACTCGACCACGTCGGCGAGCAGCCTTCCGCCGCTGTGCGCCGAGACGAGCAGGACGCCGTCGACGTGCCCGGCCCCGATGTAGGCCAACGCCCGCTGCTGTTCGGCAGGCGACCCGGCCATGATCAGCACGAGCGAGACGTCGCGCTCGGCGAGCGCCGAGGCCGCCCCCCTCAGCAGGATGGAGAAGTTCGGGTCCTCGAAGAGCTGTTCGTGGTCTTTGGTGAGCAGGAAGGCGACCGAGCCGGTGCGGTTGGTCGCGAGGCTGCGCGCGTGCGGGTTGACGCGGTACCCGGTGGCCTTGATGGCGGCGTCGACCGCGGTCTTGGCCTCGGGGCTGACCCACCGGCCGCCGTTCAGGGCCCGTGACACCGTGCCCCGCGAGACGCCGGCGGCGGTCGCGACGTCGTCGATGGTCGGTCGGCCGCGGCCGGTCGTGCTGCTCACGCGGCCAGCATAGGGTGCGGCGACCGCCGGACCGACGGCGCGCTCCGCCCCGCCGGCACGACCGGTCGTCGAGGCCGCACTACTTGACCGCGCCGGCCGCGAGGTCGACCTTCCAGAACCGCTGCAGCACGAGGAAGATCGCGATCAGCGGGATGACCGAGAGCAGGGCACCCGTGATGACGAGCGTGTACAACGCCGGCGCCGAGGCCCCCTGGTTGAGCAGCCCGTTGAGTCCCACCGTGAGGGGGAACAGCGAGTCGTCGCCGAGCATGATGTACGGCAGCATGAAGTTGTTCCAGATGGCGACGAACTGGAACAGGAAGATCGTCACGAGCCCGGGCAGCAGCATCGGCACGGCGATCCTCGAGAAGATGCCCATCTCGCGGGCCCCCTCGGTGCGCGCGGCCTCGATCACGTCGGTGGGCACGGCGGCCGCGGCGTAGATGCGGGCGAGGTAGATGCCGTAGGGGCTGATGATCTGCGGCAGCAGCACGCCCCAGAAGGTGTTGGTCAGGCCGACGTTCGCGAGCAGGAAGTACTGCGGGATCGCCAGGATGACGCCGGGCACGAGCACGCCCATCAGCAGCACGTTGAAGACGACCTTCTTGCCCGGGAACTCGAACTTCGCGAGGACGTAGCCCGAGAGCGCCGAGACGAAGGTCGAGGCGATCGCGCCGAGGCCGGCGTAGAGGGCCGTGTTGAGCATCCATCGCCAGAACAGCCCGTCGCGGTACTGCGTCAGGGCGACGACGTTGTCGAGCAGGTGGCCGCTCGGCGCCAGGGTGAAGGTCGAGAAGAGCTCGCCGCCGTCCTTGGTCGAGGCCATGACGACCCAGAGCACCGGGAACAGGCAGTAGACGGCGCCGATCAGCAGCAGCACCGTCGAGACGACGCTCGGCCGTTCGGCGTGCAGGCGCGGTGCGGACGGGTCGCGCGGCACCCTGCCCGAGGGACGGCGGCCCGTCGAGGAGGCGCGGGTCGGGTCGGGCACCGGGGCCGTGGCCTCTCGGGAGCCGTCGAGGTCGATCGTGGTCATGGTCAGTCCTCCTGGCCGAATGCGCGCTTCTGGACGACCCGGAGGAAGAAGAAGCTGACGATGAAGGTGGCGAGCGCGATGACGACGGAGGTCGCCGCCGCCGAGTAGATGTCGTCGCGGGTGAAGGCGTCGCGGTAGACGAGCATGAGCGGCGACCAGCTGGTCGACAGGCTGTTCGTGAGCGGACGGAGGGTGGTCGGCTCGGCGAACACCTGCAGGGTGGCCACCATCGAGAACAGCGCGGTCATGACGAGCGCCGGCGCGACCATGGGGATCTTGATGCGCAGGGCGATCTGCACCTCGCTGGCACCGTCGAGGCGGGCGGCCTCGTAGACGTCGGTCGGCACGGCCTTGAGCGAGGTGTAGATGACGATCATGTTGAAGCCGACACCGCCCCAGAGGGCGATGTTCGCGATCGCGAACAGCACGGTTCCCGAGCCGAGCACCCCGTCGACGTCCCAGCCGAGCCGGTCGAACACGTAGTAGAAGGGGCTCACGGCCGGGAGGTAGAGGAAGCCCCAGAGCAGTGAGCTGATCACGGCGGGCACCGCGTAGGGCAGGAAGATGGAGACCCGCGAGAAGGCGGTGGCCCGCGTGCGCTTCGAGTCGAGCAGCAGGGCGAAGAGCAGCGCGAGGCCGAGCATGCACGGGATCAGCACGACGCCGTAGAGCAGGACGCGACCCACGCTGGAGGCGAACTCGGGGTCGGTGAGAGAACCGACGTAGTTCTCGAACCCGGCGAACACCTGGCTCTCGCCGCCCGAGCCGAGCCCCAGGCCGACGACCTGCTTCTTCTGGAAGCTGAGGAACAGCGTGTAGACGATGGGCGCCGCCATGAACAGCACGAAGAGCACGATGCCGGGGGCCAGCATGGCGTAGGGGGTCAGCACCCGCGTGCGGAAGCTGCCGTTGCCCTTGCGGGTCGCCGGGCGGGGCGCCTCGCGGCCGGCCGACGACGGCGGAGGGCCGGCCCCGTCGGTTCGCGGGCTGAGGGGGGTGAGGGTGTCGGCCATGCCGTGTCCTTGGGTCGAGACGGGTGTGACGGAGGGGTGACGGGGCGGGCGGGGCGACCCCGGCCGCCCCGCCCGATGTCGCTACTTGACCGAGAAGCCGCTCTTGGTCAGGTCGTCGACGGTGATCTTCTGCATGGCCGCGACCGCGTTCTCGAAGGCCGCCTGCGTCTTGGCGTCGGCCGCCTTGGCGAACTCGTCGTTGTAGGCGCTGAAGGCCACGTTGACGTTCGGGCCGTAGGTGAACGGCTGCACCGACTCGGACGCCTCGGCGGCGATGTCGTAGAAGTCGTCCTGCTGGCTGAAGAACTCGGGGCTGGTGGTCAGCGCGTCCGACGCCGCGTCGGTGGCCGCCGGGTAGACGCCGGCGATGTCGGCGAGCGCCGCCACGGCCGTGGGGTCGGTGTTGAGCCACGTCGCGAACTCGACCGCCGCCTCCTTGTGCTCGGACTGGGTCGTCACGGCCGTGGTCGAGCCGCCCCAGTTGCCGTCCGCCGGCTTCGAGGCGTCCCACTGCGGCATCGGGGCCGCGGTCCACTTGCCGGCGGTGTCGGGGGCGTTGCCGCCCAGCACGCCCGGCGCCCAGACCGAGCTGATCCAGCCGACCTGGCTGCCGTCGTTCAGACCGGCGTTCCACTCGGGCGTGTACATCGGCTTGTTGTCGATGGCTCCGCTCTCGACGAGCCCGCCCCAGTACGAGGCGACCTTCTCCGTCGGGCCGCCCTCGATGTCGACGCCCCAGCTGTCGCCGTCGATCGACCACCACGAGGCCCCGGCCTGCTGCGTGAGGCCGGCGAACCAGCCGGCGTCGTTGGCCGAGAAGGTGCCGAGGTACTTCGTCGGGTCCGCGGCGTGGAGCTTGGTGGCGACGTCGGCGTACTCGTCCCACGTGGTCGGGACGCTCAGGCCGTACTGGTCGAGGACGTCGGTGCGGTAGTACGCCATCATCGGGCCGGAGTCCTGCGGGATGGCGTAGACGCCGTCACCGCCGAGGGTCACCGACGACCAGGTGCCCTCCGAGAAGTCGCCCTCGAGGTCGGCGGCGCCCTGGTCGGAGATGTCGGCGAGCGCGTCCGAGGACACGAGCGTCGGGATCTTCTGGTACTCGGCCTGGATCAGGTCCGGCGCGCCGCTCCCGGCCTTGATGGCGGTGAGCAGCTTGGTGATGGCCGGGTCTCCGCCGTCCTGTTTGTTGACGGTGACCTGGATGTCGGGGTTGTCCTGGTTCCAGAGGTCGACGACCTTGTCGAGGTTCGGGGCCCAGGCCCAGTAGCTGAGCTCGACGGGACCGTCGTCGGCCGCGCCTCCCCCGGCGCCGGAGCACCCGGCGGTGAGCAGTAGGGCGGCGGTCGCGACCGTGGCGACACCGAGACGGCGGAATGAGCTGCGCATTCGTCCTCCTTGAGGAAAGCAAGAGCTGTGGTGGGGGCGGGACAGCGCGTGCTTCGGAGAACCACGTCGCTGTGCCTGTGAGCGGTTACAGTTACGCACAGCAGTTTTCGCTTGTCAACACCGTTACGGGCCCTTTCGCCGCTCGATACCGGTGTGTTACAACTGGGAGCGCACACAGTCAAAGGAGATCACCGCATGTCACTCGAGCTCGACGCCCGACCCACGCCCCAGGCCACCACGACCTGGCTGCCCGGCCGAGCCGACCTGCGCTACGGCGGCGACTACAACCCCGAACAGTGGCCGCGCGAGGTCTGGCTCGAGGACATCGCCCTGATGAAGCAGGCGGGCGTCAACCTGGTCAGCGTCGGCATCTTCTCGTGGGCCCTGCTCGAACCCCGCGAGGGCGAGTACGACTTCGGTTTCCTCGACGACATCCTGGGCCTGCTGCACGACGCCGACATCGACGTCGACCTCGCCACCCCGACGACCGTCCCGCCGGCCTGGTTCTGGAAGGCCTACCCCGACTCCCACCCGGTCACGCAGGACGGCGTCACCCTGGGTCGCGGCTCCCGCGGCATGGTCAGCCCGAGCAGCCCCGACTACCGCCGGGCGGCCCTCGCGATCACCGAGCGGCTGGCCGAGCGCTACGCGAACCACCCCGCGGTCGTGCTCTGGCACGTCCACAACGAGTACGGCGCCCCGATCAGCGAGGACTACGGCCCCCACTCGGTGCTCGCCTTCCGCACCTGGCTCGAGGAGAAGTACGTCACCCTCGACGCGCTCAACGAGGCCTGGGGCACCCGCTTCTGGGGCCAGACCTACGGCGAGTGGGACGAGATCGACGCCCCGCGCACCTCGGCCACGGTCGTGAACCAGACCTCGCGCCTCGACTTCGCCCGCTTCACCTCCGACGCCCTGCTGGCTTGCTTCACCGCCGAACGCGACGCGATCAAACGACACGCGCCGCACCTCCCGGTCACCACGAACTTCATGGCCACCAACTGCCCCTCCATCGACTACTGGAGGTGGGCCCGCGAGGTCGACGTCGTCGCGAACGACCACTACCTCGTGGCCGAGCGCCGCGACAACCACGTGCTGCTCGCCATGGACGCCGACCTCACCCGTTCGCTCGCCGGCGGTGCCCCGTGGATGCTGATGGAGCACTCGACCTCGGCCGTCAACTGGCAACCACGCAACATCGCCAAGCGCCCCGGCGAGCTCGCCCGGAACGCCGCGAGCCACCTGGCCCGGGGCGCCGACGCGATCCTGTTCTTCCAGTTCCGGGCGTCGCGGTACGGCGCCGAGAAGTTCCACTCCGCGATGCTGCCGCACGCCGGCACCTCGACCCGCACCTGGCGCGAGGTCGTCGACTTCGGCGCCGACCTGGGTCGGCTCTCGGCCGTCCGCGGCAGCCGGGTGGAGGCGCGGGTCGCGATCCTCTGGGACGTCGAGTCCTTCTGGGCCCACGACCTCGAATGGCGGCCGTCGGTCGAACTCCAGCACCGCGAGCGCGTCGTCGCCTGGTACTCCGCCCTGTGGCAGCTCGGCGTGACGGTGGACTTCCGCCACCCGCACGACGACCTGTCGGGCTACGACCTCGTGCTCGCGCCCTCGCTGTACCTGGCCGACCGGCGGACGACCGACGGCCTCGGCGCGTTCGTCCGCGAGGGCGGCACCTTCGTCGCGTCGTACTTCTCGGGCGTCGTCGACGAGAACGACACCGTCCACGCCGGTGGTGCACCCGGCGCCCTGCGCGAGGTGCTCGGCCTCTCGGTGCCCGAGTTCCTGCCCCTGTACGCCGACCAGGTCGTCACCCTCGACGACGGCACGACGGGCACGGGCTGGTCCGACGACATCGTGCTCGAGGGCGCCGTGGCGGTCGCGAGCTACGTCGACGGCCCGGCGGCGGGAGGTCCGGCGGTCACCCGCCACGCCCACGGCGACGGCTCGGCCTGGTACGTCTCGACGCGCACGACCGGGGCCGACCTCGAGGGTCTCGTCCGGTCGGTGCTCGACGACGCCGGGGTGCCGCTGCCGGTGGACCACCCCGAGGGGCTCGAGGTCGTCGTGCGCCACGGGGACGACGTCGACTTCACCTTCCTGGTCAACCACGCCGAGACCGCGACCGACGTCGTGGTCGGTCAGGGCACCGAGCTGATCACCGGCGACGCCGTCGACGGCCGCGTGAGCGTCCCCGCCGGTGCGGTCCGCGTCGTGAGCCGCCCGCGCGGCTGAGCCGCGACGCGAGGCGACCGCAGGAGGCGCGGTGCCGGCGTCGAGACCTGCACCGCGCCTCCTGCGCCCACCGTCCCGAACCCCGTACCGCCCCCGCAGCACCCCGCCACACCGATCGTCAAGGAGGACGACGCGATGACACGACCCACCACCACACCCCGGCCCCCCGTCGACCGGAGGGGCCGGCGCGGTCTCGCCGTCGGCGCCGCCCTCGCCACGGCGGCCCTGGGAGCCGGCCTGCTGTCGGGCGCCCCCGCGACCGCGGTGCCCGGCGGCCCGGCTCCTCGCCCCGTCGTCGTGCAGGACCCCGGCTTCGAGGACGGCGCGACGGGCTGGGTCTCGAAGGGGTCGGGCACCACGACGCTCGAGGCGGGTGGGCACGACTCGGCCACGCGCCTGACGCACGTGCTGCCGACGGCCGGCACGGCCACGACCAGCCAGAAGCTCAAGAAGGTGACGCCCGGGTGGTGGACCTTCTCGGCCTGGGTGAAGAGCGGTGGCGGCCTGGCCTCAAGCACGCTGTCGCTGACCGGGTGCGGCACCGGCGCGAGCAAGGACGCCGCGGCGACGACGGTGATCCCCTCGACCGAGTCCGACGACGGGTGGCTGCGCCTCTCGGTCTCGGCCGAGGTGACGCACAGCCAGTGCACTCCGACGTTCACCACGAGTGGTGCGGCCGGTGCCTGGGCGAGCATCGACGACGTCACCGTCACGCCCGGGCGGGTGACGCGCGACGTGCGGGGTGCCGACCTGTCGGGTCTGCCCCGCAACGAGGATCGCGGAGCCGTCTACCTCGACGCCGCCGGCCGCCCCACCGACCCGGTGACGCAGCTGGCGGACCACGGGGCGAACATGGTGCGGCTGAAGGTCTGGGTCGACCCGACCGACGGCTACAACGACCAGGACGACGTCGTCGCGATGGCGGCGCGGGTGAAGGCGGCGGGCATGCAGCTGCTCGTGGACTTCCACTACAGCGACCGGTGGACCGACCCGGGCGCCCAGACCATGCCGAGGGCCTGGCTCGGACTGAGCGCCCCCGAGGTCGCCGCGAGGATTCACGACCACACCCGCAGCGTGCTCGACGCCCTCGCCGCCGAGGGCATCACGGCGGACGCCGTGCAGGTCGGCAACGAGATCAACCCCGGCATGGTCTGGCCGCTGGGCCAGACCTGGGACGTCGACCCGAGCGACGGCGTCAGCGGCGCACAGTGGAGCAACCTGGCCATGTTCCTCACGGCCGGAGCGACGGCGGTGAAGGAGGCCTCGCCCACGTCGCAGGTCGTGCTGCACCTGACCAACATCAACGCCGGCGTCGACGGCCTCACCTGGTGGTTCGACGAGGCGACCTCACGCGGCGTGCCGTTCGACCTGATCGGCCTGTCGTACTACGGCTACTGGCACGGCGGACTGTCGGGCATGCAGCAGGCGGTCACGACGCTGTCCGAGCGCTACGACCGCGACGTGCTGATCGTCGAGACGTCGTACCCCTGGACGCTCGAGGACGACCCCGACCACCTCTGGGAGAACGTCGTCGTCGACCCGTCGCAGCTCGTCGCGGGCTACCCCGCGACGCCCGAGGGGCAGGCCGCGAACTTCCGTGCGATCCAGGACGTCGTGGCCTCGGCCCCGGGCGGCCGCGGAATCGGCGTCGTCGCGTGGGAACCCGCGTGGACCGCGGTCGACGGTGCCGGATGGGACCCGGACGACCCGACCTCGGGCAACGCGTGGGAGAACCAGGCGATGTGGGACCACGACGGTCGCCCGCTGCCCGCACTCGACGAGTACGCGGCCGACTGAACCGGGCGAACGACGGGTGATCCGGCGGGCGGTGGTCGGCGCGGCACCCGGTCTCCCCCCATAGTGGGCACATGCCCCGCACGCCCGAGCCCCTGGCACGCCTCTCCCGTCGAACGGTCCTGCTCGGCGTCGGCGGCGTCGCCGTCCTCGGGACGGCCGCCGTCGCCCTCGGGTTGCGTTCCGCGCGACTGAGCGAGGAGGCGCCGGTCACCCGAGCCGCGCCTCCTCGGCCCGTCGACACCCTCCTGGCGGCTCGACCCTCCACCGTCGCCCACCGCGGCGGGTCCGGCGACTGGCCCGAGATGTCGATGTTCGCCTACCGGCAGTCGGTCGCCGCCGGGGTGGACGGGCTCGAGGTGTCGCTCTCCCGCACCTCGGACGGCGTCTGGTTCGGACTGCACGACGAGACCCTCGACCGCACCTCGGGCACGACCGGGTTCGTCCCCGCCGACCACACGTGGAGCGAGGTGCAGCAGTACCGCATCTCGGCGGCCGAGACGAACGACCCCGAGCAGTCCGACCAGCCGTACGCCCGCTTCGACGACATCGTGCGCGAGTTCGGCCGCGAACACGCCCTGTTCGTCGACCCGAAGTACGTCGACCCCCGCTTCTACCCCGAGCTGTTCGAGATCGCGTGGATGCAGCTCGAAACGTCCGAGGTGGCGCAGACCTTCGTCGGCAAGGGGTACTGCACGCAGACCGAGTGGGGCGACCTCGCCGCCTCCGAAGGGTGCGCGACCTGGGGGTACTACTACGCCGACGAGCTGGCGGACGACCCCGAGCTGCTCACCCGGACCTCCGCCAGCTGGAGCATGCTGGGCCTCGACTGGTCCGCCCCGGCCGCGACCTGGGCGACGATGACGGCCACCGGCAAGCCGGTCCTCGGCCACATCGTGTCCGACCTGGACGCCGCTCGCGCCGCACTCGACGGGGGTGCGTCCGGGCTCGTCGTCTCGGGCGTCGCCGAGGTCGTCAGGCAGCTGACGACCGAGGGCTGAGCCCGGCCGCACGCGGACCCGACCCGCGCCCCGCGCCCCGCGCCCCGCGCCCGGCGCCCCGCGGCTCAGGCTGCGGTGACGACCACGCGCTCGGGACGGTCGGCGTCCGCGCCGAAGACCAGACGCCGCGTGGCGACCTTGTCGGCGAAGAACCGGTCGTGGCTGACCACGACGACCGCCCCGGGGAAGTGCTGCAGCGCCCGCTCCATGACCTGGGCGCTCGGGACGTCGAGGTGGTTGGTGGGCTCGTCGAGCAGCAGCACCGAGGCCCCCGAGAGCAGGCACTGCGCCATCGCGACGCGGGCCCGCTGACCACCGGAGAGCGCGCCGATGCGCTTCTTGAGATCGGCCTCGCTGAACTGGAACATCGCGAGGAACCGCCCGACCGACTTCCGCGTCGCGGTCAGGGCGAGGCTGTCGGGCATCGCGTTGACCGAGTGCGTGACGGTGTCGTCGGCGTCGAGCTCGGCCAGCACCTGGTCGTACGAGACCACCTTGACCCCGCCCGCCCAGGCGGCCCGACCGGCGTCGGCGCGTTCTTCCCCCGTCAGCACCCGCAGCAGCGTGCTCTTGCCGCTGCCGTTCGCCCCCGTGATCACCAGGCGGTCGCCGCGCCGCAGCTCGAACGTGAGGTCGTCGAAGAGCGTCCGGTCGTCGCGGGCCTTGCCGAGACCGTCGACCCGGCACAGGACGTCCTTGACGTGCAGGCCCGAGTAGATCTCGGTGATGATCTGGTCGACGGGGCGGGGGGCCCGCGACTTCTTGACCTTGGCGAGCTGCTTGAGCAGGTCGCCGCCGTCCTGGCGCTTGGCGGCCTTGGCGGCGTCGCGACGGTCCGAGATGCCCTCGGCCTCGAACGCGAGCAGCTCGGACTCGTGCACGAACTGCTGCTCGAGGCTCTTCAGCCGGAACTGCTTCTGCACGACGTACTCGGCGAAGTCGCCCGGGTAGTCGTGCAGGTGGAAGTTCTCGACCTCGACGATGCGGGTGACGACCGCGTCGAGGAAGCTGCGGTCGTGCGAGACGACCACGGCCGCGCCGTGGAAGTCGCGGAACCACGACTCGAGCCACTCGACGCCGGCCACGTCGAGGAAGTTCGTGGGCTCGTCGAGCAGCAGCACGTCGGGGTCCTCGAGGACGATCTTCGCGAGGGCCGCCCGGTTGCGCCAACCACCGCTGAGGTCGTCGATCGGGCTGGTGCGGTGCGCGTCGCTGAATCCGAGCACGCTCAGGGCCGTGTCGATGCGGCGCGGGTACTCCCAGCCGTCGACCCGGTCCATCTCGGCGAACAGTTCGGACTGTCGGTGGATCAGCTGGTCGAGGGCGTCCCCGCCGTCGGGGTCCATCGCGACCACGGCGATGTCGGCGTCGATCTGCGCCAGGTCGGCCTCGATCGCCCGCTCGTGGGCGAAGAGCCCGGTCAGCACCTCGACGATGGTCTGCGTGCCGTCGAGTTCGGAGAACTGCGAGAAGTACCCCACCCGGACGCCCTGCTCGAGCGTGACCGTGCCCTCGTCGGGCTGCACCTGGTCGAGCATCAGCTTGAGCAGCGTGGACTTGCCGCTGCCGTTGCGACCGACGATCCCCACGCGCTCCTTCTCGTCGAGGCGGAAGAACGCCTCGCGCACCACCGGGGTGCCGTCGAAGCGGACGGTCACGTCGTTCAGTCGGATCAGGCTCATGCGTCGATCCTCGCAGGCCGACGGAACACCCGGCGCCGCCCGGTTGTTGTCGTGAGAGGCATCGAGGCGACGGCGGGCACCCGACCCATCCGATCGCACCGACGCCGACGAACAGGAGGCATCATGTCGGACCAGTACCGGAAAGACCCCGAGGCGGTCGCCCGCCTCACCTCGACCCAGCGCCGCGTGACCCAGGGCGGTGGCACCGAACCCGCCTTCCGCAACGAGTTCTGGGACTCGAAGGACGCGGGCATCTACGTCGACGTCGTCTCGGGCGAGCCCCTGTTCGCCTCGGTCGACAAGTTCGACAGCCGCACCGGCTGGCCGAGCTTCACGCGACCCATCGACGCCGAACACGTCGTCGAGAAGCGCGAGGGCTTGTTCTTCAAGCGCACCGAGGTGCGCTCGACCGCCGGGGACAGCCACCTCGGCCACGTCTTCCGCGACGGACCCACCGCCACCGGCGGGCTGCGGTACTGCATCAACTCGGCGGCTCTCCGCTTCGTCCCCTACGCCTCACTCGAAACCGAAGGATACGGTGCCTACATGACGCTCTTCTCCCCCGAATCCACCCCCGCCCCCAGCGGCACGACCGAGACCGCGATCCTCGCCGGCGGCTGCTTCTGGGGCGCCCAGCAGCTGCTCCGCCGCCGACCGGGCATCGTCTCGACCCGCGTCGGCTACTCGGGCGGCAGCGTGCCGAACGCGACGTACCGCAACCACCGCGGCCACGCCGAGGCCGTCGAGATCGTGTTCGACCCGGGTCTGACCTCGTACCGCGAGATCCTCGAGTTCTTCTTCCAGATCCACGACCCGTCGACGAAGGACCGCCAGGGCAACGACGTCGGCGACAGCTACCGCTCGGCGATCTTCTACGCGGACGACGAGCAGCGCGCGACGGCCCTCGACACCATCGCCGACGTCGACGCGTCCGGCCTCTGGCCCGGCAAGGTGGTCACCGAGGTCACCCCGGCCGGCGACTTCTGGGAGGCCGAAGAAGAACACCAGGACTACCTCGAGAAGGACCCCTACGGCTACACCTGCCACTTCGTCCGTCCGGGCTGGGTGCTGCCGAAGCGCGACCAGCAGGTCGCCGCGGGCTGACGCCCGTCGGAGACCCAGGAGGCGCGGTGCCGGTTCGATCGGCACCGCGCCTCCTGGCGTCCGGTCGCTCCTCAGCCCCAGAGGCGCGTGACGATCGATCCCATGAGGTCGTCGGTCGGGAAATTCCGTTGCGACACCGTGACGACGACGTCGTCGCGCACCAGCACGGTGTCCGCCATGTCGACGCCGTACATCGGGTGGGTCGTGACGTACTGGCAGAGCGAGCCGCCGTACGCCTCGGAGCAGTCGTAGACCACGCCGTCGAGCCAGAAGACCGAGGTGGGTTCGCGTCCCTCGGCGAGCCAGGCGGGATACGCCGCGGCCGTCGCGGCGTCCACCGTGCTGACGTCGGCGAAGAGGCCCGTGACGTCGGCCCGCACGTCGGCCCAGCCACAGCGGAGCACCTGGGCGGACGCCACGACGTCCCTCAGGTCGGCGTCGGCGCCGGGTGCCGTGGGAGCGACCTGTCCCATCGGCTGACCGAAGTAGGCGGGGTCGTTGAGGGGGGCGTCGCCCATCGTGGCGGCGTAGGTCGCGGCGTCCACCAGGTCGGTGCAGTCCGTCGGGATCGACACGGGCCGCGTCGTCGGGGTCTGCGACGGAGTCGCCGTCGGGGTCTCCGACGGGGTCGCGGTGGCCTCGGGCGAGGCGGCGACGTCGGTCGCCGGGGCGGTCGGACCGGACGTCGACGCGCCCGCTCCACCCGTCGCCGGCGCGCAACCGGCCAGCAGTCCGGCCAGTGCAAGACCGACGAGGGCGGTGTTCACGGAACGCTTCATGGTCGTCTCCCCCTCGCCAGGCCGATGCCGGACCGGTCTGTCGGCTGATCTCTCCAGCCTAACGACAACGACACGAGGAAGCCTCGGCTCCGAGGACGACATCGGATCATCCTCCGGGATGGCCTCGCCCCGAGGACGCCGGTCGAGGGCAGGTCTAGGCTCGCGGCGTGGACGCGGGTGGCAGGGCATGACCGGGGACGCCGGGTTCGACGCCGTCCTGCTCGCCGGGGGTCGCGCCTCCCGGGTGCACGGTGCCGACAAGACCGGCTTCACGAGTGGCGACGCGACGCTCCTCGACCGGGCCGTCCAGGCGGCGGCCGGAGCCCGGACCCTCGTCGTGGTCGGCCTGCGCGACGGTCGGGTGCCGCCCGCCGGAGCCCTGCTCACCCGTGAGGAGCCCGCCTGGTCCGGGCCGGTGGCCGCCCTCGCGGCCGGTCTCGCCGTCGTCGGCGACCCGGCACCGTGGGCACTCGTGCTGGCCTGCGACCTGCCGCGGGCGCCCGAGGCCGTGGCGGCCCTCCTCGCCGGCGGCGCCGAGGACGACGAACACCGGGACGGTCGGCTCGCCGTCGACTCGGACGGGCGACGTCAGCCACTGCTCGCTCTCTACCGGACCGACGCCCTGCGGACGCGACTCCGAGGGCTGCGGGCCGACGGCCCCCTCGAGGGCCTGTCGCTCCGCCGTCTGCTCGACGGGCTCGACCTGCTCGAGGTCCCCGTGCCCGACGCGCTCTGCGCCGACGTCGACACCGTCGCCGACGCCGACCGCCTGGGTGTCGTCCGGCGCGAGGCCGACGCGACTGGTTGAGTGTCGACCATGACCGACACACCTGCCGAACTCGACGCCTGGGCCGCACGACTCGTCCGGGCCCTGGGCCTGCCCGACGACTTCGTGGTCGACGTCCCCGTGGTGCTCGACCTCGCCCGCGACGCGGCGCACGGCGTCGCCCGCCCGGCCGCCCCGCTGACGACGTTCCTCGTCGGCTACGCCGCGGGGCTCGCCGGCGGATCGCAGGCCGAGCTGGACCGGGCGACCGCGACCGCCACCGCGCTGGCCACGGCCGACCCGGCGTGACGGTCCGGCGGGCCGACTGGCGGGTGGCCCGCGCCGAGGCGTCCGACGCCGCCCGGGCCCTGCCCCGCGACCTCGAGACCGTCCTGCTCGCCGACGCGGTCGGTCGCACGCTGGCCCGGGACGCCACGAGCCTCGCGCGCGTGCCCGGCTCCGACGTCTCGGCGATGGACGGCTGGGCGGTCGCCGGCGAGGGCCCCTGGCGACTCGGCCCGTCGATCGTCGCGGGCCGGGTCGCCGACGACGACGGCTCGCTGCCGACCGGGGTCGCGCGACCGGTCACCACGGGCGCCGTCGTCCCGGACGGGACGGACCGGGTGCTGCGCTCGGAGTCCGGGCACGTGGCCGACGGCGTCCTGACGGCCGACGACGACCCCCGCCGTCCGCCGCACGTCCGGCGAGCCGGAGAAGAGATCGACCGCGGCGACGCCCTGATCACCGCGGGCACGCTCCTCACCCCGCCCCGCGTCGCCGTGCTGGCCCTCGGCGGGCACGACGCCGTGCCCGTGGTGACCCGCCCGACGGTGGCCCTGGCCGTGCTCGGCGACGAGGTCGTGGCCGAGGGCGTGCCCGAGCGCGGCACGGTCCGCGACGTGTTCTCGGTGCCGGTGCCGCGCCTCCTCGGCTCCCTCGGCACGGCGTCCGCGACCACGACGCGGGTGGCCGACGACCTCGACGCGACGATCGCCGCCCTCGACCGCCCGGACCGTCGCCTCGTGGTGACGACCGGCGGCACCGCGCACGGCCCGACAGACCACGTCCGCGCCGCCCTCGACCGGCTGGGCGCCGAGCTGGTGGTCGACGGTCTCGCGATGCGTCCGGGGCAGCCCCTGGTCGTCGCGCGCCGCGGCGACACGGTCTACCTGTGCCTGCCGGGCAACCCGATGGCCGCCTACGTGGGGCTCGTGGTCGTGGGGACCGCGGTGGTGGACGGCCTCCTCGGGAGGCGACCCGCGCCTCCCGGGTCCGTCACTCTCGCCGTCGACGTGGCCCACCCCCGACCCGGCGCGCTCGTGCAGGCGTACCGGGCGACCCCGGACGGAGCCGTGCCGACCGAGCGCCAGTCGTCGGCGATGCTGCGCGGCCTGGCCGACGCCGACGGGCTGCTCGTCGTGCCCGAGGGCGGGGCGCGGGCGGGCGACGTCGTCCCCTCGCTCGGCCTCCCGTGGTGAGGTGCGGACCCCGCCGGCTTTCGATTCCGGGGTTCGAGGGGTAGACCTGACCCATGGCACGCATCACGTCCCGCAAACCGGTGACCCGCATCACGGTCGGTGACGACGGCAGCGCGGGCGTCCGCAAGACCATGGACACCCTCGCGGTCGAGGAACCCCTCGAGATCCGCGTCGGCGGCACGTCGCTCGCCATCACCATGCGCACGCCCGGTCACGACTTCGACCTGGCCGCGGGGTTCCTCGTGTCCGAGGCCGTCATCTCGACCGGTGACGAGTTCTTCGCCGCCCGCTACTGCGCCGGGGCCACCGCCGAGGGGCTCAACACGTACAACGTGCTCGACGTCACGCTCGCGCCCGGGGTGCCGGCGCCCGACCCGAGCCTCGAGCGGGCGTTCTACACGACCAGCTCGTGCGGGCTGTGCGGCAAGGCCTCGATCGACGCCGTCCGCACGACGTCGCAACACGACGTGCGGCACGACCCCCTCGTCGTCGACCCCGCCCTGCTCGCGACCTTCCCCGACCGCCTGCGCGAGGGCCAGGACGTGTTCGAGAAGACCGGCGGGCTCCACGCCGCGGCGCTCTTCGACGGCCGCACGGGCGAGCTGCTCGTCCTGCGCGAGGACGTCGGTCGGCACAACGCCGTCGACAAGGTCGTCGGCTGGGCCGTCAAGGAGGCGCGGCTGCCGTTGGGCGGGACCGTCCTGATGGTCTCGGGTCGCGCCTCGTTCGAGCTCACGCAGAAGGCGTCGATGGCCGGCATCCCGGTGCTCGCCGCCGTGTCGGCACCGTCGTCGCTCGCCGTCGACCTCGCGACCGAGCTGGGCGTCACGATCGTGGGGTTCCTCCGCGGTCGGTCGATGGTCGTCTACTCGCGACCGGACCGGCTCGGCGAGCCCGACGGGACCGAGCCGTCGGCCCGCTCGCGCGACGCCGGCGACGCGACCCGCGCCTCCTCGTCCCGCGACTCCGCCGACGCCGCCGACGCCCACGCCCACTCCCCCGGCGGCGCGACGCGCGCCTCCTCGCCCGTCCCCCTGACGATCGGAACCAGACCGTGACCGAGAAACCCCCCGTCTCCGACGTGACCGACGCCGACATCGAGGTCGGCCCCCCGCGCGAGTGGGCCGCCGGCGTGCCCGGCGTGCTGCACTCGATGGACCCGGCCATCAAGCAGCTCGGGCTGGCCCGCACCGTCAAGCTCATGACGTCGCTGAACCAGAAGGACGGCTTCGACTGCATGAGCTGTGCTTGGCCCGACCCGAACCACCGCAAGGTGGCCGAGTTCTGCGAGAACGGCGCCAAGGCGGTCACCTGGGAGGCCAACCCGGTGCTCGTGCCCGACACGTTCTGGGCCGAGCACTCGGTGACCGACCTGCTCGACAAGACCGAGTACTGGCTCGGCATGCAGGGCCGCCTCACCAAGCCCGTGCACAAGCCCGCCGGCAGCGACCACTACCGCGAGGTGTCGTGGGACGAGGCGTTCCGCATCGTCGGCGACAAGCTGAGGTCTCTCGACAGTCCGGACGAGGCGTCGTTCTACACCTCGGGCCGCACCTCGAACGAGGCGGCCTTCGCCTACCAGCTGTTCGTGCGCGCCTTCGGCACGAACAACCTGCCCGACTGCTCGAACATGTGTCACGAGTCGACGAGCCTCGCCATGGCCGAGGTGGTCGGCATCGGCAAGTCGACCATCGCCTACGACGACTTCGAGCAGGCCGACCTGATCGTCATCCTCGGGCAGAACCCGGGCACCAACCACCCGCGCATGCTGACGGCCCTCGAGGACGCCAAGCTCAAGGGCGCGAAGATCGTGGCGGTCAACCCGCTGCCCGAGGCCGGCCTGCGTCGCTACAAGAACCCGCAGCTGCCGCGCGGCGTCGCGGGTCGCGGCACGGAGATCGCCGACCAGTTCCTGCAGATCCGGCTCGGTGGCGACATGGCGCTGCTGCAGGCCGTCGCCAAGCGCGTCCTCGAGGCCGAGGACGCCGCCCCCGGCACGGTGCTCGACCACGAGTTCCTGGCCGAGCACACCGTCGGGCTCGAGGCCTTCCGCGAGCACATCGCGCAGGTCGACGACGACGAGGTGCTGCTCGCGACCGGGCTCGACCGCGCCGAGATCGATGAGCTGGCCGACCGCTACCTGGCCTCGGACCGCGTGATCATCACCTGGGCGATGGGCATCACGCAGCACCGCAAGGCCGTCGACACCATCAAGGAGATCATCAACCTGCTGCTGCTGCGCGGCAACATCGGCAAGCCGGGTGCCGGCGCCTCGCCGATCCGCGGGCACAGCAACGTGCAGGGCGACCGCACGATGGGCATCTGGGAGCAGGTCTCGGACGAGTTCCTCGACGCCCTGCAGAAGGAGTTCCGCTTCGACCCGCCGCGCGAGCACGGCGTCGACGCCCTCAAGGGCATCAAGGCCATGCAGGAGGGGCGGATCAAGTTCTGGATGGGCATGGGCGGCAACCTCGTGGCCGCGATCTCGGACACCCAGCTCGCCGAGGCCGCGATGCGCGGGACCGACATGACCGTCCAGGTGTCGACGAAGCTGAACCGCTCGCACGCCGTGGTCGGCGCCGAGGCGCTCATCCTGCCGACGCTCGGCCGCACCGAGATCGACGTGCAGGAGGCCGGGCCGCAGTTCGTCTCGGTCGAGGACACCGTGTGCTCGGTGCACGGCAGCCACGGCCAGGTGCCGCCGGTCGCGCCCGACCTGCTCAGCGAGGTCGCCATCGTCAGTCGCCTGGCGCGGGCGACGCTCGGCGACCGGGCCGACCTCGAGATCGACTGGAAGGGCTTCGAGGACGACTACGACAGGCTGCGCGACCACATCAGCCGGGTCGTGCCGGGCTTCGAGCGCTACAGCGAGCGGGTGCGCAGCCGTGACGGCTTCGTGCTGCCGAACGGGCCGCGCGACTCGCGGACCTTCGCGACGAAGGTCGGCAAGGCGATGATCACGGTCAACGACCTCGAGCACGTCGAGCGCCCCGAGGGGACGCTGCTGCTGCAGACCCTGCGCTCGCACGACCAGTACAACACCACGATCTACAGCCTCAACGACCGCTACCGCGGCATCAAGAAGGGTCGGCACGTGGTCTTCGTCAACCCGCTCGACCTCGACGACCTCGGGCTCACCGACGGCCAGAAGGTCGACGTGTCGACGGTCTGGACCGACGACGTCGAGCGGGTGCTGCGCGACTACCGCATCGTCGCCTACCCCACGGCCCGCGGGTGCGCCGCCGCGTACTTCCCCGAGGCGAACGTGCTCGTGCCGCTCGACAGCGCGTCGATCGGCAGCAACACCCCGGTGTCGAAGGCCGTGCTGGTGCGGGTGACGCCGGCGGCGGTGCCGGTCGGGGTCTGACCCCGGGTCGGCCCGTCGCCGGGCGGCGCCGTCCGAGCCGGCTCGGTCGGGTCAGCGGGCGGCGGCGCGGACGGCCGTGACGGCCGCGGCCACGCCACCGTCCCAGGGGGCGCCGTGGCCCGGCAGCACCCAGGTCGCGCCGGTCCCGAGCAGGGCGTCGAGCGACGCCAGGGCCTGCTCGGGCTCGTCGGTGAACGGAGCCGGTGCGGGCCCGACGTGCCCGGTCGTCACGTGGCGCGTGGTCAGGGCGTCGCCCACGAACACGGCGTCGACGCCCGGGACGAACACGGCGATGCTGCCTTCGGAGTGCCCGGGCATCGGGATGATCCGAGGCGCACCCGGCAGGTCGAGCGTCTCGCCCCCGTGCACCTCGACGACCTCGGTGAGCCACGCGGTCCTCGCCCCGCCCTTGCGCAGGCTGTAGCCGGCGAACCCCAGCAGGGGGCCGAGCTTCATCGGCGGCATGCCGTTCCCCGGCTTCGGCCCGCCCTTCGCCCGCGAGGCGTCGGCGGCGTGGACGTACACGGGCACCCCGTGTTCGCGACGCAGCCGCTCGGCGAAGCCGACGTGGTCGGAGTCACCGTGGGTGAGGACGACGCCCTTCACGTCGTCGGGGGTGCGTCCGACGGCGGCCAGCTCGGAGACGAGTTCGGACCAGAGGCCGGGCAGACCGGCGTCGATCACGGTCACGCCCTCGGGCGTGACGACGAGGTACGCGGCGACGATGTCGTTGCCGATGCGGTGGAGGGAGGGGGCGAGTTCCATGATGGCTACGGTAGTTAGCCATCATGGCTATTGTCAATAGCTATACTCGACGGATGCCCACACCCGACCGCACCTCACCCGACGCCATCCTGCTCGCCGCGCGCGAGCTGCTCGAGGCCGACGGCCCGTCCGGCCTCACGATGGCCGCGGTCGCGGCACGGGTCGGCGTGCGTGCACCCTCGCTCTACAAGAGGGTCGAGAACCGGGAGGCGCTGCTGCGGTCGGTCGCGGAGGCCACCCTCACCGACCTGGCCGCGCGGCTCGACGGGGCGGGGTCGGCCCGCGAGGTGCTCGACGCCTTCCGGGCCTTCGGGCACGAACGTCCGGCCGCGTTCCAACTGGTCATGACGCCCGGGCCCGGCGTCCCCACCGCGCGACGCGAGTTCGGCGCCGCGGCGAGCGCCGCCGCCCTCCGGGTCGGCGAGCAGCTCGTCGGGCCGGAGCGAGCCCTCGACGCCGCCCGCACGCTGACGGCGTGGGTGGCGGGCTTCGTCATCATGGAGCTCAACGGCGGCTTCCAGCTGGGCGGCGACGTCGACAGGGCGTGGGACTTCGGGGCCGAGCGCGTCCTCGCGGCCCTCGCCGCGCCTCCTATGGTCTGAGCCGTCCCCGCGACCGCCCGGCCTGCGGCTCCGCTCAGTCGAGCGGTGCGTGCGGGTACGAGGAGGCGCGGTGCTGGAACTCGAGGATCGCCTCGTTCTCGACCCGCCCCTCCGCGATCTCGACGGCGCGGCGGATCGTGTCGGACGCCGCCCACGAGGTCGGCCCCTCCATGACGGTGCGGAGGAACGGGAGGAGGGCTTCGCTGATCTCCCACGTCGTGGAGTTCCAGAGCAGCGACGGGCTGTGGTCGACGGCGTAGTAGTTCGTGGTGGCGCCCACCGTGACGAGCGGCTCGGCGAACGTCGTGGCGCGGGCCCAGTCGAAGCCCATGCCCTCGTCCACCGAGACGTCGACGATGAGGCTGCCGGGGCGGAAGGCGTCGAGATCGGTCTCGCGCAGGTAGGTGAGCGGGGCGTTCGGGTCCTGGAGGGTGCAGTTGACGACGATGTCGGCGGCGGCGAGGAACGGAGCGAGGGCGACCGGCCCGTCGGGGGTGTTCACGGTGCTGGCGCCGGGCGTCTCGGGGTCGTGTTCGAACTGGAAGATGTCGACCGACGGGATCGGCGACCCGACGGCGGCGATGTTGCGGTTCGTCAGGACGCGCACGTCGTGGATGCCGTGGGCGTTGAGGGCCGTGACGGCGCCGCGGGCGGTGGCGCCGAAGCCGATGACGACGGCGCTGAGGCGGCGGCCGTAGTCGCCGGTCGAGCCGCAGAGCTGGAGGGCGTGCAGCACCGAGCAGTAGCCGGCGAGCTCGTTGTTCTTGTGGAAGACGTGCAGGCCGTAGCCGCCGTCGGACTGCCAGTGGTTCATGGCCTCCCACGCGATGAGGGTGAGCCGTTTGTCGATGGCGAGCTGGGTGATCTCGCGGTCCTGGACGCAGTGCGGCCAGCCCCAGAGGGTCTGACCGTCGCGCAGGCCCTCGAGGTCGGCGGCCTGGGGCTTGGGCAGCAGGACGACGTCGCTGTCCGCGACGATCTGCTCGCGGTCGGCCATCGCCACGAGGGATTCGAGGTCGGCGTCGGGGATGCCGAAGCGCAGGCCGTAGCCGCGCTCGAGGGTCATGCTCGCGCGCAGGTCGGCGTCGATGCGGTCGAGGTGGGCGGGGTGGATCGGCAGTCGCCGCTCGTCGGGCTTGCGCGAGGTGGCCAGGACGCCGAGGCGCAGCAGTGCGGGGGCGCCGGAGGTGGTGCCGGTGGGCGGGGAATCCGTTTGGCTCATGCTTGAGAGTAGATGAGTGGCGCTCGCCCCCGAGCCGGAGGGTCAGTTGTTGAAGCGGAACTCCACCACGTCGCCGTCCTGCATGACGTACTCCTTGCCCTCGATGCGGGCCTTGCCGGCCGAGCGGGCCTCGGCGATGGAGCCGGTCTCGACCAGGTCGTCGAACGAGATGACCTCGGCCTTGATGAAGCCCTTCTCGAAGTCGGAGTGGATGACCCCGGCAGCCTGCGGGGCCTTCCATCCTTTGCCGATCGTCCAGGCGCGGGTCTCTTTCGGGCCGGCCGTCAGGTAGGTCTGCAGGCCCAGAGTCTCGAAGCCGATGCGGGCGAGCTGGTCGAGACCGGACTCGTCCTGGCCGAGCGACGCGAGCAGCTCGGCGGCGTCCTCGTCGTCGAGGCCGATCAGCTCGGACTCGACCTGCGCGTCGAGGAAGATGGCCTCGGCCGGCGAGACCAGGGCCTGCAGTTCGGCTTTGCGCGCCTCGTCGGTGAGGACGGCCTCGTCGACGTTGAAGACGTAGATGAAGGGCTTCGCCGTGAGCAACCCGAGTTCGCGGATCGGCTCGAGGTCGATGCTCGTGGCCGAGAGCGCCTCGCCTCGCTCGAGCGCCTCCTTGGCGGCCACGGCCGTCTCGTGCACGATCGGCTCGACGCGCTTCAGCCGCAGCTCTTTCTCGTACCGGACGAGCGCCTTCTCGACCGTCTCGAGGTCGGCGAGGATCAGCTCGGTGTTGATCGTGCCCATGTCGCTCTCGGGGTCGACCTTGCCGTCGACGTGCACGACGTCGGGGTCGTCGAAGCCGCGCACGACCTCGGCGATGGCGTCGGCCTCGCGGATGTTCGCCAGGAACTTGTTGCCCAGGCCCTCGCCCTCGCTCGCCCCCTTGACGATGCCGGCGATGTCGACGAACGACACCGGCGCGGGCAGGATCTTCTCGCTGCCGAAGAGACCGGCCAACACCTGGAGGCGCGGGTCGGGCAGGTTGACGATGCCCACGTTGGGCTCGATGGTCGCGAACGGATAGTTCGCCGCCAGCACCTGGTTCTTGGTCAGGGCGTTGAACAGGGTGGACTTGCCGACGTTGGGCAGTCCGACGATCGCGATAGTGAGAGCCACGAGGGTCAAGCGTACCGGGCCTGCCGAGCCGTGCCGTCGGAACCGGGTCCGCTGTGGAGGGAACGGTCGCCCACCGCGCCTGGGGAGGCGGTGTCGGAGGCGCGTGAGAGCATGAGTCAATGCCCATCGACTTCACCGCGATCGACTTCGAGACCGCGAACTCGAGCAGCGCCAGTGCCTGCTCCGTCGGCCTCGTCAAGGTCCGCGACGGTGTCGTCGTCGACAAGGTCGGCTGGTTGATCCAGCCACCCACCGGGCACGACGAGTTCTCCGAGTGGAACACCCGCATCCACGGCATCGTCGCGAACGACGTCGTCGGCGCCTTCGGCTGGGCCGAACAGTTCGAGCTGCTCGCCGACTTCGCCGGCGACGACGTCTTCGTCGCCCACAACGCCGGCTTCGACATGGGCGTCATCAAGGCCGCCTGCGCGGCGACCGGGCTCACCCCTCCCCCGTGGTCGTACCTCTGCAGCCTGCAGGTCGCCCGCAAGACCTACTCGCTCGACTCGTACCGGCTGCCGGTCGCCGCGACGGCCGCCGGGTTCGACGTCTTCTCCCACCACGACGCCCTCGCCGACGCCGAGGCCTGCGCGGCCATCGTCGCCCACGCCGCACTGTTCCACGGTGCCTCCGACCTGGCCGAACTCGCGACGATCGCGTCGGTCAAGGTGAAGGTGCTGCAGCCGGCCGGGGCGCCGACGGCGCCCGCCGTGCCCCGGGCCGACCGACGCCCGATGGCCTTGGGCTAGGCGCCTCCTCACGCCAGTCCGACGCCCCCGGGGCGCGTCGGTCTCTCCCGACCCCATCGCGTCGACTCCCGACCGGTGTCGGTGGCCGCTGCCACACTTCCGCCATGCCCCTTCCGCTCGCGCTGTTCCTCGCCCTGCTGCTCGGTCTCGTCCTCGGCGTCGCCGTCGGGGCACTCGTCGCCCGTACCCGCGCCGCGGAGGCGACGGCACGCCTGTCGTCCGACCTCGCCGCAGCCCGCGCCGTGGCCGACGCGTCGCGCGAGCGCCTCGAAGGTCAGGACGACCAGTACCGTCGACAGATCGCGCAGCAAGAAGACCGCCTCCGCGAGTTCCAGGACCGCCTCCGCGACGTCCGCATCGCCGAGGCCGAGAGGGCGCGCACCGACGGTCAGGTGCTCGTCGCGCTCAGCCCGGTGGCCGAGAGCCTGCAGGCCGTCCAGCAGAAGGTGGCCGAGCTCGAAGCCGAACGCACCCTCCAGTACGGCGCCCTCAGCGAGCAGCTCCGCACCGCCGCCGAATCGGGTGAACGGCTCCGCGGGACGGCCGAGTCGCTGGCCTCCGCGCTGAAGTCGAACAGCACGCGCGGCGTCTGGGGCGAGACCCAGTTGCGCAACGTCGTGCAGGCAGCGGGTCTCGTCGAGCGCGTCGACTTCGACGTGCAGACGTCGATCTCGTCGGACGCCGGCTCCGGTCGCCCCGACATGGTGGTGCACCTCCCCGGCGGCAAGAACATCGCGGTCGACGCCAAGGTGCCGTTCTCCGCCTACCTCGAGGCCAGCGCCATCCCCGCATCCGCCACGGGCGACGAGGGCGCACGACGCGACCAGCTGGTCCGGCAGCACGTCAAGGCGCTGCGGGCCCACGTCGACGCCCTGGCGGGCAAGACGTACTGGGCCGGGCTCGAGTCCTCGCCCGAGCTGGTCATCGCGTTCATCCCGAGCGAGTCGCTCGTGTCGTCCGCCCTCGAGGCCGACCCGGCCCTGATGGACTACGCCTTCCAGAAGCGCGTCGCCCTCGCCTCGCCCGTGACCCTCTGGTCGGTGCTCAAGACCGTCGCCTTCAGCTGGCAACAGGACGTCGTCACCGCCGAGGCGAAAGAGCTCTTCGACCTCAGCCGCGAACTCTACGGTCGACTGTCGACCATGGCCGGCCACGTCGACAAGCTCGGCCGGTCGCTGCGCGCCGGCGTCACGGACTACAACCGGTTCGTCGGGTCGCTCGAGCGGACGGTCCTCCCGTCGGCCCGTCGGCTCAGCATGCTCGACGAGTCCAAGGTCCTCGCGACCCCGACGACCGTCGAGGAGTCCCCCCGAGAACTCACCGCCCCCGAGCTCGCGTCGGCTCTCGGTGACCGCAGCACCGACCACGACTGACCCCTGATGCGGCGAACGCCCGGCCGAGGCCGGGCGTTCGTCGTGTCAGGCGGGTGTCGCGCCGATCAGGCCTTCTCGCCGTACCACTTCGAGACGAGGTGGTCGGCCTCGACCCGGCGGATGGTGCCCGAGTGCGAGCGCAGCACGATGCTCGAGGTGCGGATCATGCCCTGCTTGCGCGTGACGCCCGCGACGAGCGCGCCGTCGGTGACACCCGTGGCGACGAAGTACGCGTTGTCGCCCGTGACGAGGTCGTCCTGGTCGAGGACGCGGTCGAGGTCGTGACCCGCGTCGATCGCCTTCTGGCGCTCGGCGTCGTCCTTCGGGGCGAGGCGGGCGAGGATCAGGCCGTCGAGGGCCTTGACCGCGCAGGCCGTGATGATGCCCTCGGGCGTGCCACCGACGCCGACGCACATGTCGATGCGGGAGTCGGGACGGGCCGCGTTGATCCCCCCGGCGACGTCACCGTCGAGGAGCAGCCGGGTCGACGCGCCTACAGCCCGGATCTCGGCGATGAGGTCGGCGTGACGGGGACGGTCGAGCACGGCGATCTGCATGTCCTCGACGGCGATGCCCTTGGCGGCGGCCAGGGCGGTGATGTTCTCGCCGATGGGACGGTCGAGGTCGATGATGCCGCGGCCCTCGGGGCCCGTGACGATCTTGTCCATGTAGAAGACGGCGCTGGGGTCGTACATGCTGCCGCGGTCGCTGACGGCGATCACCGAGAGGGCGTTCATGCGTCCCGCCGCGGTGAGGCTCGTGCCGTCGATCGGGTCGACGGCGATGTCGCAGGCCGGGCCGAAGCCGTTGCCGACGTGCTCGCCGTTGAAGAGCATCGGGGCTTCGTCCTTCTCGCCCTCGCCGATCACGACCACGCCGTCGAACGCCACCGTGCCCAAGAACTTGCGCATGGCGTCGACCGCGGCCTTGTCGGCGGCGTTCTTGTCGCCCTTGCCGATGAACGGCGCCGAACGGATCGCGGCCGCCTCGGTGGCCCGGACCAGTTCCATGCCGAGGTTGCGGTCGGGGTGCGAGTAGAGGGTTCCGGAATCCGTGTCAGCCATGCTCCGGATCTTACCCGCGCCGCGCCTCCCGACCGGGCTCCGACGACCAGGACGAACAGACGTGCGCTGACTAGGGTGGATGAGCCACCAGCCGTGATCGAAGGAGATTCAATGCCCGTCGCAACCCCCGAGCAGTACGCCGAGATGCTCGACAAGGCGAAGAACAAGGGCTTCGCCTACCCCGCCGTCAACGTCTCGTCGTCGCAGACGATCAACTCCGTGCTGCAGGGCCTGACCGAGGCGGGCAGCGACGGCATCATCCAGGTCACCACCGGCGGCGCCGACTACTTCGCCGGCCACACCGTCAAGAACCGCGCCGCGGGCGCCATCGCCTTCGCCAAGTTCGCGACCGAGGTCGCGAAGAACTACCCGGTGACCGTCGCCCTCCACACCGACCACTGCCCGAAGGACGCCCTCGACGGCTTCGTGCTCCCGCTCATCGCCGCCTCCGAAGAAGAGGTCCGAGCCGGTCGCAACCCGCTGTTCCAGTCGCACATGTGGGACGGCTCGGCCGTCCCGCTCGACGAGAACATCTCGATCGCGCAGGACATGCTGAAGCGCACCAAGGCCATCAACGCCATCCTCGAGGTCGAGATCGGCGTCGTCGGCGGTGAGGAAGACGGCGTCCAGCACGAAGGCACCAACGACGCGCTCTACACCACGGTGGGCGACGTCACCCGCGTGGTCGAGGCGCTCGGCCTCGGCGAACACGGCCGCTACATCGCCGCCCTCACCTTCGGCAACGTGCACGGCGTGTACAAGCCGGGCAACGTCAAGCTGCGTCCCGAACTGCTCGGCGAGATCCAGCAGGGCATCCAAGAGAAGTTCGGCACCGCCGCGAAGCCCCTCGAACTCGTCTTCCACGGTGGTTCGGGGTCGTCCGACGCCGAGATCGCCGAGGCCGTCTCGAACGGCGTCGTCAAGATGAACCTCGACACCGACACGCAGTACGCCTTCAGCCGGTCCATCGCCGACACCGTGTTGAAGAACTACGACGGGTTCCTCAAGATCGACGGCGAGGTCGGCAACAAGAAGCAGTACGACCCCCGCGCCTGGGGCAAGGTCGCCGAGAGCGCCATGGCCGCCCGCGTCGTCGAGGCGACGAAGCAGCTCGGGTCGTACGGTCAGTCGGCGAGCTGACCCGCGCCTCCTGGTCGCACGACGAAGCCCCCGAGCGAGTGCTCGGGGGCTTCGTCGTCGAGGCTAGGGGCGGACGTCAGTTCGACCCCGAGAAGTAGTCGTTCGTGAAGCTCTGCATCGCCTCGGCGAAGGCCGGGTCACCCATCAGGATGGCCGCCGCTCCGAAGCCCTGCACGAGGCCGAAGACCACACCGGCGACGAGGGGCACCACGAAGCCGAGACGCCCGGCGCGCAGCCGCCGGAGGGTCCACCAGGTCGAGACGGCGAACAGCGTCACGGCCAACACGGCCATGACGACCCCGAAGGTCTGCAGCGCAGCGGACGAGCCGAACCCCGAGAGGTCGAGCCCGAACGTCTCGAACTGGGCGAGCTGCGTCGTCGCGTAACCGGGCACGCGGGCGACGGCCTGGATCGCCCCGAAGGCACCCAGCCCGATCAGGGCGAACGTCGCCACCCGGTCGATGCGCCGCCCGGTCGAGAGCGCAGGAGGCGCGGTGCGGGTCTCGTCACCGGGGCGGACGTCGGTCGAGACCGCGGGCCGAGCGTCCTGACCGGTGACCCGCGCCTCCTCGGCGGCGTCGGCCTCGGCCGCGGCGGGGTTGACCCAGCCCTCGGGCGCGTACTCGCCGTAGCGCGGCTTCGGTCGGTCGTCGGTCATCGGGTGCGACCGCCGAGGCCGCGGGCGTCGACCTGGCCCGTCGCGTCTTTCCGCAGCTCTTTCGGCAGTGAGAACATCAGGTCTTCCTCAGCCGTGACGACCTCGTGGACGTCGACGTAGCCGGCGTCCGACAGGTCGGCCAGCACCTCGTCGACGAGCACCTCGGGAACCGACGCGCCGGAGGTGACCCCCACCGTCTCGACGCCGTCGAGCCACTCCTGCTTGATCTCGTTCGTGTAGTCGACGCGGTAGGCGGCCTTGGCGCCGTGCTCGAGGGCGACCTCGACGAGACGCACGCTGTTGGAGCTGTTCGCCGATCCGACGACGATGACGAGGTCGGCGCCCTGGGCGACCTTCTTGATGGCGACCTGGCGGTTCTGCGTGGCGTAGCAGATGTCGTCGCTCGGGGGGTTCTGGATGTTCGGGAACCGCTCACGCAGTCGACGCACGGTCTCCATCGTCTCGTCGACGCTGAGGGTGGTCTGCGACAGCCAGACGAGGTTGTCGGGGTCGGCGACGACGAGGTCGTCGACCTCGCCCGGGTTCTGCACGAGGGTGGTGCGATCCGCCGCGTGGCCCATCGTGCCCTCGACCTCTTCGTGCCCGGCGTGGCCGATCAGGATGATGTGCCGGCCCTGGTTGCCGAAGCGCACGGCCTCGCGGTGGACCTTCGTGACGAGGGGGCAGGTCGCGTCGATGGCCTGCAGCTCGCGATCCGCCGCACCCTTCACGACGGCCGGCGAGACGCCGTGCGCGCTGAAGACGATGTGCGACCCCGGGGGGACCTCGTCGACCTCGTCGACGAAGATGGCCCCCTGGCTCTCGAGGGTCGCGACCACGTGCACGTTGTGGACGATCTGCTTGCGGACGTAGACGGGCGCGCCGTAGTGCTCGAGGGCTTTCTCGACCGCGATGACGGCGCGGTCGACGCCGGCGCAGTACCCGCGGGGTGCCGCGAGCAGCACCTGCTTGCGTCCGTTGACGGGGGTATCCTTTAGCCTGTTCCGCACCGCAGGAACACGCGGTGTCGGCAGGTCGATGGCGAGGGCGCCGTTGGAGATGTGGCTCACCCGACGAGTCTAGGTGTGCCGGACTGGTCGCGTACTGGGAGCGACCGCGCGGCCGGTCGATCACCGGGGTCGCCGCTCGTCCTGCCGGTGTCGACCACCCCTCGAACGGAGCTCCATGACGATCGTTCCCCCTCCCCCCACCGCCGAGTCCCCGTGGCCCGTCGGGCTCCTCGCGAGCAAGGTGCGCGACTGGATCGACCGCCTCGGGACGGCCTGGGTCGAGGGCGAGATCACCCAGTGGAACGTCTCGGGCGGGAACGTCTACGGCAAGCTCCGCGACCTCGAACACGACGCGACCGTCTCGTTCTCGATCTGGTCCAGCGTGAAGTCACGCGTACCCGCCGACCTCAAGCAGGGCGACCGGGTCATCGCCGCCGTCAAGCCGAACTACTGGGTCAAGGGCGGCAGCCTCACGATGCAGGTCTTCGACATGCGCCACGTCGGGCTCGGCGACCTCCTCGAACGACTCGAGCGCCTCCGACGCCAGCTCACGGCCGAGGGGCTCTTCTCCCCCGAGCGCAAGCGGGCCCTGCCGTTCCTTCCCGGCTGCATCGGCCTCGTCACCGGCAAGGACAGCGACGCCGAGAAAGACGTCCTGCGCAACGCCCAGCTGAGATGGCCCTCGGTCTCGTTCCGCGTCGTGCACGCCGCGGTGCAGGGCGATCGCATGGTCGGCGAGGTCACGGCGGCGATCCAGCGCCTCGACGCCGACGACGAGGTCGACGTCATCATCGTCGCGCGAGGCGGCGGCGATTTCCAGAACCTCCTCGGCTTCAGCGACGAAGGCCTCGTCCGCGCCGTCTCGGAGTGCACCACGCCGGTCGTCAGCGCGATCGGACACGAGGCGGACCGGCCGCTACTCGACGACGTCGCCGACCTGCGCGCGTCCACGCCCACCGACGCCGCGAAACGGGTCGTCCCCGACGTGACCGAAGAACTGTCGCGCGTGCAACAGGCGCGCACCCGCATCGGCGTGCGTCTGACCTCGCTGGTCGCCACCGAGATCGACCGGCTCGAACAGATCCGCAGCCGGCCGGTGCTGGCGTCGCCCCAGACCCTCGTCGACGTCCGGGCCGACGAGGTCGTCCGGGCGGTGGCCCGCGGCGAAGAACTCGTCGGCCGGGCCGTCGAGAGGGCGCACACCCGCGTCTCGGAGCTCACGGCCCAGCTGCGCGCCCTGTCGCCGCAGGGCACGCTGCGCCGCGGTTACGCGATCGTGCAGCTGCCGTCGGGCGGGGTGTTGCGGTCCCCCGCCGAGGCCCCCGCCGAGACGCGCCTCCTCGTGACCACCGACGGAGGCGCGGTGGGCGCCGTCAGCACCGGCGCCTCCTCCCCAGGCTCCGACGCTCCCGACGAGTCGTCACCCGTGGCGTCCGCCACGACCTCCGTCAGCACCCCTCGTTAGGATCGTCACGTGGACACCACCCCGACCAGCACCCCGCCCGACGTCTCGTCGCTCAGCTACGAGCAGGCCCGCGACGAGCTCGTGTCCGTCGTGTCCGAACTCGAGCAAGGCGCCTCGACCCTCGAGCGCTCGCTGGCCCTCTGGGAACGCGGCGAGGCGCTCGCCCGGCGCTGCGAAGAATGGTTGATGGGGGCGCGCGAGCGCCTCGAGGCGGCCCGCCGTCAGGTGTCGGCAGAATGACCTCCCCCTCCGACGGCGGCCCACGGGGCTCGCGACGTCCCCGAGAGCCCCGCATCGTCGCCGAACTCGGCCGACCCGAGACCCCGGACGAGACCGCCGCGCGCAAGGCCGAGAACACCCGCAAGCACTACGCGAACCAGACGGCGATCAACCTGACCCTGTCGATCGTCGCCTCGCTCGGCATCGTGCTCTTCCTCGTGCTCGTCGTGGTCCGCCCAAGTGGCACGGTGAACCGGCAAGAGATCGACTACGTCCAGGTCGCGTCGCAGGCCCAGGCGAGCGTCGACGCCCCCCTGGCCGCGCCTCCGCTGCCCGACGGCTGGAGCTCGAACGCCGCCGAGGTCCGCTCCACGACCCGCGACGACGTACCGACCTGGTACGTGGGGTTGATCACGCCGGCCCAGCAGTTCATCGGGCTCGAACAGGGCATCGACGCCAATCCGACCTGGGTCAGCCTGCAGGTGCAGAACGCGGCGGCGACGTCGACCCGGTCGATCGGCGGTCTGACCTGGGACGTCTACGATCGGCGCGACGCCGACGACCCGGGCAACTACGCCTATGCCCTGACCACCACGGTCGACCGCAGCTCGTACGTGCTCTACGGCACGGCCGACGACGCCGAGTTCGACGTCCTGGCCACCTCCCTGGCCGAGCAGATCTCCAGCCAAGAAAGCGAATGACGTGACCCGACACGACCCCGCCGCCGGTGTGCCCGCCACCGCGGCCCCTTCCGCACCCGAGAACACCGCGACGTCCCTGCCCACGGACGTCTCGGCCATCGCGCCGGCGAGCGCGTCCGAGCCGGGGACGGCATGGAGCCGGATGGTGGACGGCAACCACCGCTTCGTCGAGGGGGCACCTCGCCACCCCCACCAGGACAGTGACCGGCGGTCGTCCCTCGCTGCCGGTCAAGAGCCCGTGGCAGCCCTCTTCGGATGCGCCGACTCGCGACTGGCCGCCGAGATCATCTTCGACGTCGGCCTCGGTGACCTCTTCGTCGTGCGCAACGCCGGCCAGGTGGTCGGCGACACCGTCATCGCCTCGCTCGAGTTCGCGGTCTCGGTGCTCCACGTCCCCCTCATCGTGGTGCTCGGCCACGACAGCTGCGGCGCCGTCGCCTCGGCCATCGACTCCATCGGCTCCGACGCCGCCCCCGGGTCGGCCTTCCTGGGTGGGCTGATCGACATGATCATGCCGTCGGTCGAGCGTGCCCAGCTCGACCTCGAGACGGGTGCCGACCTCGACCCCCGCACGGTCGGCCAGTTGCACATCGAGGCGTCGGTCCGCACGCTCGTCGACCGGTCCGCCCTCATCGCGTCCGCCGTCGCGGACGGTAAGTTGGCCGTGGTCGGCGCGAACTACGACCTCGCCAACGGGCGGGTCGACCCTTCGGTCGTCGTCGGCCGACTCTGAACCGAGTCGGGGCGAACGCTCCGACGCCCCGCGCCCTCGACGGGCGCAGCAGCCCGGCAGGGCCCGAGGAAAGGACCACGACGTCGTGACCACATCCGAGACCGAGTACCGCATCGAGCACGACACGATGGGCGAGGTGCGGGTGCCCGCATCGGCCCTCTACCGCGCCCAGACGCAGCGTGCCGTCGAGAACTTCCCCATCAGCGGGGCCGGTCTCGAGCCGGCGCAGATCGTCGCGCTCGCTCGCATCAAGCGCGCGGCCGCCCTGGTGAACGGCGAGATGGGCATCATCGACCGTCCCGTCGCCGATGCGATCGTCTCGGCCGCGGACCAGATCATCGGTGGCAGCCATCACGACCAGTTCCCGGTCGACGTCTACCAGACCGGCAGCGGCACGTCCTCGAACATGAACATGAACGAGGTGCTCGCCACCCTCGCCGGAACGGTCGACGGCGTCGCCGTCCACCCCAACGACCACGTCAACGCGTCGCAGTCGTCGAACGACGTGTTCCCGACCTCGGTGCACGTCGCCGTCACGGGCGCGCTGCTTCACGACCTGGTGCCCGCCCTCGATCACCTGGCGGTCGCCCTCGAGAAGAAGGCCACGGCCTGGTCCGACGTGGTGAAGGCGGGCCGCACCCACCTCATGGACGCCACGCCGGTCACGCTCGGGCAGGAGTTCGGCGGCTACGCCCGGCAGATCAGTCTCGCGATCGAACGGGTGCAGAGCGCCCTGCCGCGCGTGGCAGAGGTCCCCCTGGGCGGAACGGCCACCGGCACCGGCATCAACACGCCTCAGGGCTTCCCGCAGCGGGTCATCGCCGCCCTCGCGGACGACAGCGGGCTGCCCGTCACCGAGGCGCTCGACCACTTCGAGGCGCAGGGGGCCCGCGACGCGCTCGTCGAGGCCTCCGGTGCCTTGCGCGTGCTCGCCGTGAGCCTCACCAAGATCAACAACGACATCCGCTGGATGGGCTCTGGGCCCAACGCGGGTCTCGGCGAGCTGCACATCCCCGACCTGCAGCCCGGCTCGTCGATCATGCCGGGCAAGGTCAACCCGGTCATCCCCGAGGCCGTGCTCATGGTCTCGGCACGGGTGATCGGCAACGACGCGACGATCGCCTGGGCGGGCGCGTCCGGAGCCTTCGAACTCAACGTGGCGATCCCCGTGATGGGGACGGCGTTGCTCGAGTCGATCCGCCTGCTCTCGAACGCCACCCGCGCCCTGGCGGACAAGACCGTCGACGGGCTCGAGGCCAACGTCGAGCACGCCCGGGCCCTCGCCGAGTCGTCCCCGTCGATCGTGACGCCGCTCAACCGCGTCATCGGCTACGAGGCCGCGGCGAAGGTGGCCAAGCACGCGGTGGCCCAGAAGCTCACCGTTCGCGAGGCCGTCGTCGATCTCGGGTTCGTCGAGCGGGGCGAGGTCACCGAGCAGCAGCTCGACACCGCACTCGACGTGCTCAGCATGACCCATCCGGGCTGAGCCCACCCGCCTGAGTCCAGCCCCGAGCGGCCCGGGTCGAGCCCTCCGTCCTGAGCCCATCCCCGGCCGGCCGGGACCACAGCACGTCGAGGAGGCGCGCGCCCGTCGTCGACGGACACGCGCCTCCTCGACCTTTAGGCTTCTCTACCCTCTCGCCTGCCTGTTCGCGTTCCTGTTCCCGTTCCCGTTCCCGTCGACGGGGGCACGCCGCGACGCGGACCTCACGGACCCGTCACGACGGCATCGACAGCGACGGCCACCGACGGGCTGGCCACGACACACCAGAAGGCCGCGAGCAGGCACGGCCCGAAAGGGATGCCTCGGCTGACCGATGCCAGCTCTGGCCGCGGAGGCGTGCCGGCCCGTCGCGGCCTCGAGCCCAACGTCCGAACGCCGGCCACCCCGACCGCGAACGTTCCGGCAAGAGCCCAGAGACTCAGGAGAGCCGCCGGGCTACCCGTCGCAACGAGTCCGGTCAGCACGGCGCCCAGCTTGACGTCCCCCATGCCCAGGCCGCCGGCGATGGCGGCCACCAGACCGAGCACGGCGGCGACCAGGGCGAAGGCCAGGCTCGTGGCCGCCGTGGCGATACCGCCCCCCGCGACGAGCAGGACGGTCGACACTCCCCACGCACCCGCGGCCACTCCGACGAGGACGTTCGGCAGTCGACGCTCGGCGATGTCGATCCGGACCAGGGCCGGAGTCACGGCCGCGACTCCGAGACATCCGACGAGCGTCACCGCCCCGGCGCTCGTGCCCACGAGGGGGTCGGGACGCAGTGTGGCGGCAGCGACGGCGACCGCCGACAGTGCAGCCGCGGCGACTGCTTCGAGGGCCTGCGTGCGCTCCTGTCGCGGTCCGTCACCACCTCGAACCGCATCCCCGTCCGACGAGCCCGTCCCGTCCGGCGACATTGTCCCGTCCGGCGACACCGTCCCGTCCGGCGACACCGTCCCGTCCGGCGACACCGTCCCGTCCGGCGACACCGTCCCGTCCGGCGACACCGTCCCGTCCGGCGACACCGTCTCGTCCACGAGACCTTCCGGCGAGCTCACGATGCTCCTGATGACGAGGCCGTCTCCGATCCTGACCGACCCGGATGCGGACTACGTCCCCGAGCTGGTCGGACCAGATGCCACGGGCGTCGACCTCGCGTGCGCCGGGTTCGCGGACGGGGGGCACGGCCCGTCGTCACGACGAGTCGCCGTCGAGGTCGCCGTCGAGGTCGCCGGGCGTCGTCGAGCACCGCGTGCACGGCCTCGACGATGAGCGATCGATGGTCGCGCACCATCTCGTAGCTCGCTCGAAGGGCGGTTCGTCCCTGGACCGTGATCGCGAGGTCCTTCAGACGGTCCGCGTCGAACGTGTCGCCGTGCCACCTGCGCCCGTCGAGTTCGAGGGCGACGACACCGTCGACGACGATGTCGATGCGGCGGCGGTCCTCCGGGCCGACCCGGGTCTGGGACTCGACGCGGTGCCCCAGGTCGGCGAACGTCACCCGCATGACGCTCTCGATGAAGCTCTCGCTCCGCAGATCGGCCCAGTCGACGATGCCCCTCACATCCGCGGGAGCCTCGGCGAACGCCGCATGCAGTCCGGCGACCGAGAAGTGACCGCTCGACAGCGCCCAGTCCAGGAGGGCGACGGCCTCGTCGAGAGGAGCCGCCGTCACGGCGTCCACCAGAGCGGTGCCGACGGGGACGGCCCAGGCCGCCCGCCGTGCGTCCTCCGATCCGTGTTCGTCGTCATCCGGCCGACGGGGCACCATCCCGGGGGACGGACGAGGGGGCACGCGCCCGTCGGACCGCCACAGCACCCTCGCACCGTGCCTGGCCCGAAGTCGTGAGGCTCCAGGGGGCACCACGACGCTGACGATCGGAACGGTGGTCCACATCCACGCCCCGAGCAGGGCCAAGAGCGACGCCCCGGTCAACCGGCCCCCGATGCGCACGGCCTCGTACCGTGCGTCCCCCGGCGCGAAGGTCGTGTACCACCCGCGTCGGGCCCGGTGAACGTGCCCGGATCGCACTGCTGCGGTGAGCATCCGGTCGGTGGCTCCGAGGGCGACGAGATCCCGCTTGTGGAGGACGCCGCCTGCCTTCCTGACGTGGGTCGCGATCTGCTGCATGCCGACAGGCTGACGCGACCCGCACCTCCTCCGCGGCACGCGAGAGCCCGCCGGTGGAGAACGTCCGCGTCGCGCGAGGTGGGGCCGAGGCGTCCCTCACGGCGGCTCGTCGACCCCGCGGCGCGCCCGTGCCCGCGCCCACGCCCGCGCCCCGCGCCCGTCCGGGCGTTCCCGACCATGCTGGCAAGTCCGGAGAATACCGCCCACCGACCTCGACACGGCCTCGAACCGTGTCGGATTGCTGAGTTGCCGACCGGCAGGTGGTCCCTCGTGCCGGTCGAGCACGGCACGGGTCGCACCGAGACGCCGACTCGTCACGGACCACCGAGCACCACGCGACCCCGAGCACAGTCCGGTGGGCAACTCAGGAGAACGGCGACCAGGTGCGGCCTGAGCCTCCCCGCAACACGCAGATCTCCGGAGTTGCCGACACGACGCGCGGCGCCAGACACGCAGGACGCGCGGCGCCAGACACGCAGGAGGCGCGGCGCCAGACCGCAGGAGGCGCGGCGCCGGACCGCGGGAGGCGCGGGTCAGGTGACCCGCGCCTCCTGCGTCCCTGCTACACCAGGTCGTTCGACTCGAGCATCTCGGTGACGAGGGCGGCGATCGCGGACCTCTCGGAGCGGGTCAGCGTCACGTGACCGAACAGCGGGTGACCCTTGAGCGTCTCGATGACCGAGGCGACCCCGTCGTGCCGGCCGACGCGCAGGTTGTCGCGCTGCGCCACGTCGTGGGTCAGCACCACCCGCGAGTTCTGGCCGATGCGGCTCAGGACGGTCAGCAGGACGTTGCGCTCGAGGGACTGGGCCTCGTCGACGATCACGAAGGCGTCGTGCAACGACCGGCCCCGGATGTGCGTCAGGGGCAGGACCTCGAGGATGCCCCGCTCGACCACCTCGTCGAGGACGTTCTGGGACACGATCGCTCCCAGCGTGTCGAAGACGGCTTGCGCCCACGGGTTCATCTTCTCGCCGGCGTCGCCCGGGAGGAACCCCAGGTCTTGGCCGCCCACCGCGTAGAGCGGGCGGAACACCATGATCTTCTTGTGCTGCTGCTTCTCGAGGACGGCCTCGAGGCCGGCGCAGAGCGCGAGGGCCGATTTGCCCGTGCCGGCGCTGCCCCCCAGCGACACGATGCCCACCTCGGGGTCGAGCAGCAGGTCGATCGCGAGGCGCTGCTCGGCCGATCGACCGTGCAGCCCGAAGACGTCGCGATCGCCGCGGACGAGACGAGCCTCGCCGCGGGCGACCACGCGCCCCAGTGCCGAGCCCCGCTCCGAGTGCACGACCACCCCGGTGTTCACGGGGACGTCCGCGAGTGCGCGGGCGGAGATCTTCTCGGACTCGTAGAACGAGGCCATCTGGTCGCTCGAGACGTCGATCGAGGTCTGCCCGGTGTACCCGCTGTCGACGACCTGTTCGGCCCGGTATTCTTCGGCGGCCAGTCCGATCGACGCGGCCTTCACCCGCAGGGGCAGGTCTTTCGAGACGACCGTGACGGCCAGCCCGTCGGCGGCGAGGTTCGACGCGACGGCGAGGATGCGCGAGTCGGCGTCGTTCAGTTGCAGGCCCGAGGGCAGGACCGACATGTTCGAGTGGTTCAGCTCGACCCGCAGGGAGCCCCCGTCACCCACGGCCACCGGGAAGTCGAGACGGTCGTGCTTCACGCGGAGGTCGTCGAGGAGGCGCAGGGCCTGGCGCGCGAAGTAGCCCAGCTCGGGGTCGTGACGTTTGCCCTCGAGTTCGCTGACGACGACGACGGGAAGCACCACGTCGTGCTCGGCGAAGCGGAAGAGCGCCTGCGGATCGGACAGCAACACCGAGGTGTCGAGCACGTACGTGCGTTGGGCGACCGACTGGTCACCCCCCGCGGTTGCTGCGGTGTTGCGTTCGGTTGAGGTGATGTTCGACGCGGTCACGACCACTCCGTCCTCGGGCGGCTGGGCACCCGGGTACCTTCGGCAGAGACGGCCGCGGAGCAGTTGCGAGGCGAACTTTCGTGGCCGTCTCGATCGGGCTCCTTGCCCGATGTGACGAACCTACGACGCGCCTCCGACATCCGCATCATCGACGCCACCGTGTCGTGTGACGATCAGGTGAACGACCCTCATGTGACGGTCGAGGGTGCGGCGCGCGAGCCCCACCCCGCACGGCGGTCCCGCCTAGTAGAAGACGGTCGTGCCGAACGAGGTGAACGCACCCCGCAGCATCTCGAACGAATCGTCGCCCGTGGACACGTGCACGCTCAGCCGCACGGTCGTGTCGCGCACGGTGGCCGTGACCCCGTGGTTGATCAGTGCGGCCGTCAGCGTCGTCATCTGGTCGAGGGCGGGTTCGAGCACGACGATGCCGGCGCGCTCCGCCTCGTCGCGCGGCGAGACCACCGGCACCGCGAACTCGTCGGCGAGGTCGATCACCCGCGTGGCCCGCTCGGCCACGGCCCGCGAGACGGCGGCGACGCCCACGTCGGCGAGGTCCTCCAGGGCCGTGGCGAGGCGCGCCTGGGCGATGGGGTCGGGATTCGTCAGCTGGAACGCCGCGGCACCCGGGCGGGTCGGCTGCCGTCCGTGGTACGAGCCGCCGAGGGTCAGGTCGCTCCCGGCGACACCGCTGAACACCGGTGTCAGGGCCGAGAGCGCCCGGTCGCTCAGGGCCAGGAAGCCCGTCCCCCACCCGGCGCGGACCCACTTCTGACCGCCCGACGCCACGACGTCGGCCACGGCGTAGGGCGCGTCGACCACACCGAACCCCTGGATCGCGTCGACGATCAGCAACCGGTCGCCGATCACCTGGCGGATGCCCTCGAGGTCGACCAGGTACCCCGTGCGGTAGTCCACCAGGCTGACGGCCACGGCGGTGACCGAGTCGGTGAGGTGACGCTGCACCACGGCCGGCGTGACCACGTCGTGGTCGAGGTCCATCCAGACCGGCTCGAGCACGCGCAGGGCCTCGGAGGAGCGGGTCGCCGCGACGGGCATGCTCGGGTAGTCGCGCGGCGACATGAGCACCTGCCCGGTGAGACCGAACAGCGTGTGCGTGAGCCCTTCGCTCGTGTTCGGCTGGAAGACGACGTGGTCGGGTGCGAAGCCGACGAGGGACGAGATCGCCCGTCCGACGCGACCGGCCTGCTCGGTCAGGGCGATCTCGGACCCGAAGCGGGCCCTCGCCTGCACCTCGACCAACGAGCGCTGCTCGTCGGCGACGGAGCTCGAGATGGGACCCCACTTCGCGAAGTCGAAGTATCCGGGCTCGTCGGTGAACCCCGAGGCGAGGTCGTCGATGGTCTTCACGGTGTTCTCCTAGGCGGCGGTGACTGGTCCACCGTAGTGCCGTCCGCGGTCCGCCGACCCGCGCCTCCTCGTCCGGTCGTCCACGCGGGGGCGTGCGCGGCAGGCCCGCACACGGCCGGCGACTCAGGAGAACGACACACCAGAACCCCCTCAGGAGGCGCGGCGCAGCCGAACTCCGGAGTCGCCGACACCAGCCCCGTCACCGCGCGCCCGGCCGGCAACTCAGGAGAACGGCACACCAGAACCCCAGCAGGAGGCGCGGCGCAGCCGGATTCCGGAGTCACCGACACCAGCCCGGTCACCGCGCGCCCGGCTGGCAACTCAGGAGAACGACGCACCAGAACCCCTTGAGGAGGCGCGGCGCAGCCGGAGTCCGGAGTTGCCGACAGCAGCCCGGTCACCGAGCCGACAGCCGCACCCGCGTCAGCTGCCGTAGCGCCGGTGCCGGAGGGCGAAGTCGCGCACGGCCCGGAGGAAGTCCACCTCGCGCAGGTCGGGGTAGAAGGCCTCGACGAAGTAGAACTCGCTGTGGGCGCTCTGCCACAGCATGAAGTCGCTCAACCGTTGCTCGCCCGACGTGCGGATCACGAGGTCGGGGTCGGGTTGGCCGCCGGTGTAGAGGTGGTCGGCGATGAGCTCGGGGGTGAGCACCTCGGCCAGGGCGTCGAGCGTGCCCCCTGCGGCGTCGTGCGCCCGCACGATGCTGCGCATGGCGTCGGCGATCTCACGGCGCCCGCCGTAGCCGACGGCGAGGTTCACGTGCAGCCCCGTCTTGTCGGCGGTCCGGGCCTGGGCCTCGCGCAGGGCCGAGCAGAGCGCCGGCGGCAGGTCGTCGGTCGCGCCGACGTGCTGCACGCGCCAGTCCCGCTGACGCGAGAGCTCGTCGGCGACGTCGCCGATGATGCCGAAGAGCTCGGTCAACTCGTCGGACTGTCGGTTGCCGAGGTTGTCGGCGGAGAGGAGGTACAGCGTGACCACCTTGATGCCGAGGTCGTCGCACCAGGTGAGGAACTCGCTGATCTTCGCGGCACCCGCGCGGTGCCCGTGGGCAGCGGTCTCGAGCATGCGCTGCTTGGCCCAGCGCCGGTTGCCGTCGACGATCATGGCGACGTGGTGCGGCAGCTCTTGACCGTCGAGGCTCCGGCGGATGCGGTTCTGGTAGAGGCCGTACAGGACTCCCCTGGCGAGGGGAGAGGGACGGCGCTTTTTCACAGGGCTACGGTAGCCCACGGCGGGCCGTCCACAGAGCCGAGGATTCTCAGCCCGCCTCCTCGGACGCTCCCCTAGGCTCGGCCCCATGAGCAGCCACACCGACGGAGATCGCGCGAGCCTCCGGGCAGACGAGGTCGACGGAGCCGACCGGGCAGACGGGGCCGACGGGGCCGACATCCCGAACCTGCCGTTGCTCGACGACGCCCTCGCCTACCCCGACATCGAGCGTAAACCGAGTTGGCGCGGCTGGATCCATGCGGGCACCTTCCCGGTCGCGATCGCGACCGGCGTGGTGCTCGTCGTCCTCGCGCAGGGCGTGGCGGCGACCTGGGCCTGCGCGGTCTTCATGACCACGTCGCTCCTGCTCTTCGGCATCTCGGCGACCTACCACCGCTTCCCGTGGAGCCCGAACGCGAAACGCTTCCTGAAGCGCCTCGACCACGCCAACATCTTCCTGCTGATCGCCGGCACCTACACGCCGATCGCGGTCATCGCCCTGCCGCCGTCGAAGGGCGTCACGCTGCTCGTGCTCGTCTGGACGGGCGCCGTGTTGGGCATCCTCTTCCGGGTGTTCTTCCTCAACGCGCCGCGGTGGTTGTACGTGCCGCTCTACGTCCTGCTGGGCGTCGGCGCCCTGGGGTTCATCGTCGACCTGCTCGACGCGAACGTCGCGATGATGGTGCTCGTGCTGGTCGGCGGCGCGCTCTACATCGCGGGTGCCGTGTTCTACGGCATCAAGAGGCCGAACCCCGTACCGGGGCACTTCGGATTCCACGAGCTGTTCCACACCATGACGGTGCTGGCGTACCTCTGCCACTGGACGGGCATCCTGCTCGTGGCCCTGGACCCGCCGACCTTCTAGCGCGAGGTCGCCCGAGCCGAGGAGGCGCGGGTCGCCACCCCGGCACCGGTCGCGTCGGTCACGAGTCGCGCTCGCGCCTCCTGCGGTCGCCGTCGTCGTCGAGGTCGCCCTCGACGGGGCGAGCCCGCCGATCGGCGTCTCCGGGGAGTTCTTCGTCGTCGAGAGCCGCGGCCGCCACGGTCGCCTCGTCGCGCTCGGCCTGGATGCGCTCGCGCACCTCGCCCCGGTACCGGGTGCGTCGGACCCGACGGGTCATGTCGACGACGATCAGCACCGTCGCGACGGCGACGAACGCGATGGCGACGAAACCCCAGACGCCGGGCGTGACGGCCTCGTCGGGGATGGTGGACGGCGGCAGCGTCGGGTCGGGGGTCTGCGGCTGCGCCAGCAGACGGGTCGTGACCGCGACCACCGATTCGGAGAGCACGCTCATCGCTGCACCCCCACGAGACCGGTGTCGGGGTCGACGACCCCGGCGAAGAGGTCGACCTCGGGCAGGTCGGACCCGACGTTCGACTCGACGAGCTGGAAGTCCTCGGTGGGCCAGGCGGCGACCTGGAGGTCGTGGGGCCAGAAGAAGAACGCGCTGTCGAGCGGCACCTGGCTGGCGTGCGACCGAAGGGCGGCGTCGCGCACGGGGAAGAAGTCGGAGACCGGCACGCGGGTCGTGGCCAGGTCGGGCCGGTCGCTGAAGCGGGCCAGCATCTCGGTCAACGACTCGATGAGGGGCGACTCGGGGTCGCTCTCGCGCAGGTGGGTGATCATCGCGCCGATGCGTCCGGCACTGAACATGCGGTCGTAGTAGACCTTGTCGATCTGCCACGCGTCGCCGGTCGCCGGGTAGCGCTCGGGGTCGGAGGCGTCGCGGTAGGCCGCCATCGAGATCTCGTGCGTGCGGATGTGGTCGGGGTGCGGGTACCCGCCGTTCTCGTCGTAGGTCACCAGCACCTGCGGCTTGAACCGACGGATGATCGCGACGAGCGGCTCGGCGCTGATCTCGAGCGGGATGGTGGAGAACGAGTTGACCGCGACCGACTCGCCCTCGGCCGGCAGGCCCGAGTCGGCGTAGCCGAGCCACAGGTGGTCGATGCCCATCGCCGCCTGGGCGGCCGCCATCTCGTGCACGCGCAGGCCCGCGATGTCGCGCTCGGCGTGAGCTCGGGCCTCGAGCTGCTCGTTGAGGATCGACCCCTGCTCGCCGCCGGTGCAGCTGACGACGAGGACGTCGACGCCGAGGCTGCGGTAGTAGGCGTAGGTCGCCGAGCCCTTGCTGGACTCGTCGTCGGGGTGGGCGTGGACCGCCAGCAGGCGCAGGGTCAATTCTTCCTCGCAATGTGTGCCGGGCAGACGTTGCTACCCTGGGGACAGCTTAATCGGACGGAGATCCGCGTGACGTCCACGCCCCGTGTCACCTCGCCCTCGTCGCGCCTCGACGCACGGTACGGGCGTTCACCGCGGGGTCGGCGCAGGCGCCTCGTCGTGGGCCTGTCCGTCGCCGTCGCCTTCGTCGTCGTCTTCGCGGCGTGGGTCGTCTTCGCCGCCTTCGACGGGACCTCGTCCCAGCTCGAATCCGCCGACGTGGGCTACCAGGTCACCTCCGACCGGGCCGTCGAGGTCCAGTACACGGTCACCGCGGACACGGGCGAGGCAGTCGACTGTGCGGTCGAAGCCCAGAACAGCGGCTTCGCGGTCGTCGGCTGGAAGATCGTCCACCTGCCCGCCTCGGAGCGCCGTTCGGTGACCTACACGACCTCGCTCGCGACGTCGGAACGGGCGGTCACGGGCTTGATCTACCGGTGCTGGCTTCCCTAGACTGCTCGGAATCGCACGACGAGACCGGCCACTCGGCCGGTCTCCTTTTTTCGGTGGGCGACCTCGCCCCGGCTCCCGGCACCGCGCCTCCTCGGCTCGAGTCGCCCGACCGGGTTCGGCCGCCGCACGAAACGGAGACACCATGAGCACTGACAACGAGACCACCTGGCTCACGACGGACGCCCGCGACCGTCTGCAGGCCGAGCTCGACACCCTCAGCGGCGAGGGACGTCGCGAGATCGCGTCACGCATCGAAGCCGCCCGCGAAGAGGGCGACCTGAAGGAGAACGGCGGCTACCACGCCGCCAAGGACGAGCAGGGCAAGATGGAGGCGCGCATCCGTACGCTGATCAACCTGCTGAAGCACGCGACGGTCGGTGACTCGACGGCCGCCGACGGCATCGTCGGCCCCGGCACCGTCGTCACGGCGACCATCGCCGGCGACGAGAGCACCTTCCTGCTCGGCAACCGCGAGATCATCGCCGCCGGCAGCGACCTCTCGGTCTACAGCGAGACCAGCCCGCTCGGCCAGGCCATCAACGGGCTGAAGGTCGGCACGACGACCAGCTACACCGCCCCGAACGGCAAGGACATCTCGGTGTCGATCACGAACGTCGAGACCTACCAGCCGTAGGTCCGACGCCCGAGGCCCCCGCTCGAACGGAGCGGGGGCCTTCGTCGTCCCGGCCGCGGGGGCCCGGACCCTCGACGGGGGTGTCGGCAACTCCGGAATGCGGCGTCGTCCGCGGCAGTCCTGCGCCCGCGGACGGCCGTTCTCCTGAGTTGCCGACGGGCAGAGGGGCCGTCAGGAGGCGCGGGCACGTTCAGCAGGCGAACACCCGGTCGGGAGGCGCGGGCCACCGTCAGGAGGCGCGGACACGGTCAGGACGCGCAGACCTGGTCAGGAGGCACGGCCACGGTCAGGAGGCGCGGGGCGCGTCTCGCGGAGTCGGCTCAGAAGTCGACGTTGGGCTCGTACCCGGCGTCGCGGAGCCGTTGCAGGACCTCTTCGACGTGGTCCGGCCCGCGCGTCTCGACGCTGAGCTCGAGTTCGACCTCGCTGATCTGGAGCCCGCGACCGTGGCGGGTGTGCAGCACCTCGACCACGTTCGCGTTGGCGTCGGACAGCACTTCGCTGACGCGGGTCAGCTGGCCGGGGCGGTCGGGCATGCCGATGCGCAGCTTGACGTAGCGGGCGGCGGCTGCGAGGCCGCGACCGATCACTCGCTCCATCATCAGCGGGTCGATGTTGCCGCCGCTGAGGATCACCACGGTCGTGCCGAGGTCACGCACCTGCTCGGTGAGGATGGCGGCGATGCCCACGGCACCCGCGGCCTCGACGACGAGCTTCGCGCGCTCGAGCAGCACGAGCATCGCCCGGGCCGTGTCGTCGTCGCTGACCGTGACGATCTCGTCGACCGTGTCGCGGATGATCTCGAAGTTGAGCACGCCGGGTTTCGCCACGGCGATGCCGTCGGCGATCGTGGGCTGGGCGTCGATGTCGGTCCGCACGCCGAGTTTCATCGAGACGGCGTACGGGGCGGCGTTGGCCGCCTGCACGCCGATGATGCGGACGTCGCGCCCGGTGCGTGCCGCGCTCTGCTTCAAGGCGCTGGCGACGCCGGCCGCCAGCCCACCTCCGCCGACGGGCACGATCACGGTGTCGACGTCGGGCACCTGTTCGAGGATCTCGAGCCCCAGCGTGCCCTGGCCCGCCACGACGTCGGCGTGGTCGAACGGGGGGATGAAGACGGCGCCCGTCGTGTCGGCGAACTCTTGTGCAGCTCGCAGCGACTGCTCGACCGTGTGCCCCCGGAGGACGACGTCCGCGCCGTAGTGCCGGGTCGCCTGCAGCTTGGGCAGGGCCACGCCGACGGGCATGAAGATCGTGGCCACGATGCCGAGTTCACGGGCCGCCAGGGCGACACCCTGAGCGTGGTTGCCGGCCGACGCGGCGACGACCCCGCGCGCCTTCTCGTCGTCGCTCAGCTGGGTCAGGCGGTTGTAGGCGCCTCGGATCTTGTACGACCCGGTGCGCTGCAGGTTCTCGCACTTGAGGTGCACCCGCGAACCGAGCACCTCGGCGAGGTACTGCGAGGTCTCCATCGGGGTGACGCGGACGACCTGCGAGACGCGGTCGCGCGCCTCCTCGATCTCGACGAGGGTGGGACCGGCCAGGGTGCGTTCAGACATCGGTGAGGCCTCCGGGCCGCGTGACGTCGTGCTCGACGGGTCGCGGCTTCTCTCGCCACGTACCCCTCGCGACGTAGGTGATCATGACGTTCAGCACGGCCACGAACGGGACCGCGAAGAGGGCGCCGGGGATCCCGGCGACCAGGGTGCCGGCCGCGACGGCGAAGACGACGGCCAACGGGTGCACCTTGACGGCACTGCCCATGACGAACGGCTGCAACAGGTGCCCCTCGATCTGCTGCACGAGGATCACCACGGCGAGCATGAGCAGGGCCACGACCCAGCCGTTGTAGACGAGGGCGATGACGACGGCGACGGCTCCGGTCGCGACGGCGCCCACGACGGGCACGAACGACCCGAGGAAGACCGCGATGGCGATCGGTGCCACCAGGGGCAGGCCCAGGAAGAGCGCCCCCAACCCGATGCCCACGGCGTCGACGAACGCGACGAAGATCTGCACCTTGACGAAGTTGGTCAGGGTCAGCCAGCCCGCGCGGCCCGCCCCGTCGATCGCCGGGTGCGAGGCCCGGGGGAAGAGCCGGACGACCCACCGCCAGATCTCGGCCCCGCCGACGAGCACGAAGATCGTCGCGAAGAGCCCCAGCACGAGCCCGGCAGCGACGTGACCCGCGGTCGACCCGACCGAGAGCGCACCGCGCACGAGCGGCTGACTGTCTTGCTGGACGGCCGCCACCGCGTCGGACACGTACCCGTTGATCTGCGCCTCGGTGAGGTGCAACGGCGAGGTCAGCAGGAAGTCCTTGAAGTCGCCGTAGGAGGCGATCGAGCGATCGCGCAACGAGGGCCAGCCGTCGACGATCTGGAGGACGACCAGGACGACGAGGCCCGAGACCACCACGAGGAACCCCACCAGGACGGACACGACCGCCAACCACTTGGGCCAGCGGTGCCGCTGCAGCCACCCCGAGAGCGGGACGAGCAGCGCGGAGATCAACAGGGCCACCAAGAAGGGGATGACGATGACCCGCAGCTGGGTGATCGACCAGATGACGACGCCGGCCACGGCCACGATCACCAGGATGCGCCAGGACCAGGCCCCGGCGATGACCATGCCCCGCGGCACCGACGGATCGGCGACGACACCGGCCGCGCGACCGCTCGTGACGTCGCCCTGCACCTCGTCGCCGCGCGTGGGGCGGTTCCGCCAGATCATCGCGTCAGTTTATGGCCCTGCGGGGCCGGTCACCTACCCCTCCACATGCCGGTGCACGCATGTGTCGACGGGGACCAGGCGACACCAGGAGGCGCGGCGCGCGTCGGTGGCCGTCGCTACAGTCGTCCGCGTGCCCCGTCAGCAGCTCTCCCCCGCCCAGGCCCGTCGTGTCGCCTTGGCGGCCCAGGGCTTCGGGAGGCCCGTCGACGGCCCTGCCCGCCCGGGGACGCGGCAGCTGAACGGCCTCGTCGATCGCCTCGGCCTGCTGCAGATCGACTCGGTGAACGTGTTCGAGCGCAGCCACTACCTGCCCGCGTTCGCACGACTGGGCGCGTACGACCGCGCGACCCTCGACCGCCTCACCTTCGCTCCCCGCGGGCGGTACGTCGAGTACTGGGCCCACGAGGCCGCCATCGTCCCGGTGTCGACCTGGCCCCTGTTGCGGTGGCGCATGCGCGACTACGACGCGAAGTGGCGGGGGGACGCCTCCTCGTGGCTGTCGACGAGTCCGCGCATGGAACGCTGGCTGCTCGACGAGATCCGCGACAAGGGGCCGCTGCCGGCCAGCCTGGTCGAGGCCGACGCCGCCCTCTTCCCCCAGCCCGACCGGACGGGCCCGTGGTGGGGGTGGGGTGACGTGAAGCGCGGCCTCGAGTCGCTGTTCCGCACGGGCGCCCTGGTCAGTGCCGGTCGCCGTCGGTTCGAGCGCGTCTACGCGCTGCCCGAACAGGTGCTGTCGGCCGAGGTCCTGGCCGTCGACGTCGACCGCCACGAGGCCCACCGGCGCCTCGTCGCCCACGCGGCCCGCGCCTCCGGGGTCGCGACGGCCGCCGACCTCGCCGACTACTTCCGCCTCAAGGCCGCCGACGTCGTACCCGCCCTGCGCGAGCTCCACGACGACGGTGTCGTCGAACCCGTGGACGTGCCGGGTTGGGGTGCGACCGCATGGCTGCACCGTGACGCCCGCGTACCCCGTCGGCTCGAGGCCGACGCCGTGCTGTCACCGTTCGACCCCGTCGTCTGGCACCGGCCCCGGGCGGAACGCCTCTTCGACTTCCGCTACCGCATCGAGATCTACACCCCGCGCGAGAAACGCGTGCACGGCTACTACGTCCTCCCCGTCCTGCAGGACGACCAGCTGGTGGGGCGGGTCGACCTCAAGAGCGATCGTCAGTCGGGCGTCCTGCGGGTGCAGGCGGCATGGCATGAGCGCGACCTCCCCGTCGACGTCGAGCGGCTCGTGACGACGCTGCGCCGAGCGGCCGCCTGGCAGGGACTGGACGCCGTCGAGGTGGCCGATCGGGGCGACCTGGCGGGCCGACTCCGCACGGTGCTGACCGGCCGGGCCGACGCGGCCGGCCCGGCCGACCCACTCGCTTAGAAGGTCCCGGCGTTCTGTCGCAGCCGCTGGATGCGATCGGCGAGCGGAGGGTGCGTGCTGAAGAGTCGGTCCATCACGCCGGGCTTCATCGGATCGCTGATCCAGAGGTGCGACATCGAGGTGTTCTGCTGCCGCATGGGCCGCCCCTGGGCACCGAGCTTCTCGAGGGCTCGGGCGAGACCCTCGGGGTACCGCGTCGTCAACGCCCCGGTGGCATCGGCGAGGTACTCGCGCTGACGCGAGACGGCCGCCTGGACACCTGCCGCGGCGAGAGGGGCGATGATCATGGCCACCAGACCGAGCACCAGGAAGACGGGGTTCCCGCCGCCCCCACCGTTGTTGTTCGAGTTGCGGTTCCCCCCTGACAACGCGCTGAAGAACGACATGCGCAACAGGATGTCGGCCAGGAAGCCCACGGCCACGACGAGGCCGAACACCATGGTCGACACACGGATGTCGTAGTTCTTCACGTGACCGAGCTCGTGAGCCATGACGCCCTGGAGCTCACTGTCGTCCATGATCTCGAGCAGGCCGGTCGTGGCGGCGACCACGGCGTGTTCCGGGTCGCGGCCCGTGGCGAAGGCGTTGGGGGCCGGATCGACCACGACGTAGACCTTGGGCATCGGCATGCCCATCGTGATGCTGAGGTTCTCGACCGTGCGGTACAACCGCGGAGCCGTCACACCGTCGACCTGCTGGGCGTTGCTCATCGAGAGCGCCTGCCCGCTGGCCGCGAAGTACTGGATCACGGCGTACACCGCGGCACCGCCGAGAACCAGGAAACCGATCGACCCGTTGTTCCAGATTGCGCTCGCGGCGAACCCGAGGGCCCCGACGATCACCAGGAAGATCAGGACGATGAAGACGGTGTTGCGCTTGTTGCGCGAGATCGCGGAGTACACGGTGTCGAGGACGACTCGGACTGGATCAGAACTGGACGCGCGGCGGTTCGGCGATCGCCGACGGCTCGGAGACCTCGAAGAAGTCCCGCTCGCTGAAGCCGAGCCGCTTCGCGAAGAGGGAGTTGGGGAAGACGCGGTTCTTGGTGTTGAACTCGCGAACGCCGCCGTTGTAGAAGCGGCGCGCGGCTTGGATCTTGTCCTCGGTGTCGACCAGCTCGGACTGCAACTGCAAGAAGTTCTGGCTCGCCTGGAGCTGCGGGTAGGCCTCGGCCACGGCGAAGATGCTCTTCAGGGCGGTCTGCATGTGCCCTTCGGCAGCCGACGCCTCGGCCGGTGTGCCCGCCCCGATGGTCTCGGCACGGGCCGCCGTCACGTTCTGGAAGACGGACGATTCGTGCGAGGCGTATCCCTTGACCGCCTCGATGATGTTGGGGATCAGGTCGGCCCGGCGTTTGAGCTGGATCGTGATGTCGCTCCACGCCTCGTCGACGCGCACCTTCAGGGTCACCAACGAGTTGTAGGTGGCCCAGAGGTAGATGCCGATGATGACCGCGAGCAGGACGATGATCCCTGCTGCTACCAAGATGCCGATCGTGGCCGGTTGCATGACGTGTCACTCCTAGGTGGTGGACCGATGACGGCGGGCGCCGGATGGTCGCCCGCGACCGGGGTCGGGTCGTCGGGAGTCCGTTGGACACTATAAATGCGCTGCATGTGGGGTCCCTGCCCGGCGGGTGATCTCGAAGCAGACTCCCGAGGAGGGCCCGACCGGGCATCTCCCCCGCACAACTCCCCCGCACAACGGATTGACTTGTACCCCGCGAACGTGCTGAATGGGTGACAGTGTTCGAGCCGCCGACCCTGCGTCCCCCGCGTCCGTCGACCCCCGTCGACGGACGGCTCGTGGTCGAGCCGCGACACGGACGACGTGTCGCCTCGACCCTCGCGACGGTCGTGCTGGGTCTCTCGCTCGCCCTGTCGGGCGGAGTCGGCGCGCTCGCCGCGGGCAGTCCGTCGGGCACCCCCGCACCCGGCCCGTCGCTCGGCCAGTCCCCTCCCGGTCCGGTCGCACCCACGATCGGCGACGTCGGAGACCGGGACGTGAACGCCATCGTGGTCGGCGGGACCGGCACGCCCGGAGCCACCGTGAGGGTGCTCGACCCCCGCGTCCCCAGTCGAGCCCTCTGCGAGGTCACCCTGCCCACCGGTGACCCGGCCGGCGTCCCCTGGTCGTGCCCGGTGACGCTGGAGGACGGTGCCGACCAGACCCTCACGGTCCGAGACGTGACGAATGCCGCCGTGGTCGACGACACCGTCAGCGCTCCGTTCTCGGTGCTCGGCCCGCCCACGGTCCAGGGCGGACCCGCCGTCGGTGGCAAGGTCGCGGGCACCGCGTTCCCCGGTGCCCGCATCACCGTCGGCGGGGGCGCGGCACCGGTCTCGGCGACGGCCGACGACGCCGGGGCCTGGTCGGCCGTGCTCCCGTCGGCGACCTGGCCGACCGGCCGGTACACGGTCACGGCGTCCCAGTCCTCGGACTCCGTTCCCGCCGTGCCCCGGTCCTCGACCTCCACCGGCGTCACCGTCACGATCGACCGTGACCCACCCGCCCCGCCGGCCGTGCTCTCGCCCCGGGCCGGCGAACGGGTCGCCTCGCAACCGCTCACCTTCTCGGGGACCGGAGAAGACGGCGCGACCGTCACCGCCTACGTCGACAGCACCCCCGTCTGCCAGGCCACGGTCTCCGGCGGCGCATGGGCCTGCACGTCGTCCGATGCCACCCTCGCCGACGGCGAGCACGTGGTCCAGGCCGCACAGATCGACCCGTCGGTGAACGTCGGGCCGCCCAGCACGGGCATCTCGATCACGGTGACGTCGTCGGCCACGCAGCCCGCGCCTCCTTCGTCCTCGGCCGTACCGGCACCGCCGGCGGCGCCCGGCGCGTCCGGGGGCGCCGTCCCCTCCGAGCCGTCTGCCGGGGCGCCCGGAGCCCCGGGGACCGGTGACGGGCCGGGAGGCGCTCCCGGTGGCGTCGGCGAGGTACCACCCGAAGCGACCACACCGGCGGCGGACTCCTGGGCGGCCGCGACGACGTTCGGTCGCGACCTGCCGTCCCTCGGCCGGACGATGACCGGGTCGGGATGGTTGATCGCTCTCGGCCTCGCAGTCGCGTTCGTGCTGCTCGTCGTCGCCCCGGCACGTCTGCTGGCCACGGCGATGCGAGGTCGCCTCGCGCCTCGCGCCCCGCGGCTCACCGGCCGGAACCGTCGTCGGGAACTCCCGACCTCGTTCTCGACCGCCACCCTGGACCCGCGCCTCGCCGCCGGGTTGACTATCGCGGCCGGAGCCGCCGTGGTCGGGCTGGCGGCCGGCCTCGACGACGAGGTCCGCTACGCACGCCTGTTCGCCGGGATCGTCGTCGGAGTCGCCCTGGTCAACGTGCTCGCGGTCGTCGTCCCCACCCTGGTGATGGGGCGTTCCCCGGACCGCGAGGCGCGCATCCGCATGTCACCGCGCCTCCTCCTCGTCGCCGTCGTCGCCTGCGCGGTGACGCGGTCGCTCGGCCTGGACCCGCCCCTCGTGCTCGGGGTGGTGCTCGTCGGAAGCATCGCCGCAGCGCCCCGGTCGGCGCACCACGGCCGGACCGGTGAGGTGGGCGATCGCGAGGCAGGACTGCTCGCGCTCGTCCAGGTCGCCGCCCTGGTGGTCGTGTCGGCCGGAGCCTGGGCCGTCCACGGCGCCCTCCCCGCCACCGGTGGGTTCATCACCGAGCTGGCCCTCGAGACGAGCGCGACGGTCTGCCTGACCGGGCTCGGATCGCTCGTGCTCGCGCTCGTGCCGGTGGGCTCCCTGCCGGGTCGACGCCTCTGGGCCTGGTCACGCCCGCTGCACGTGGCACTCACGGTCGTCGGCGTCACGGCGGCCGCCGCCGTGCTCACGGGCGGCTCGTCGTCCTTCCCGATCGGAGGCGCGGTCGTGGCCGCCGCCGTGACCGCGGGCCTCTGCGTCGCGGCCTGGCTCTGGACGTCGTTCGTCGAGATCGACACCGACGACGCCTGACCTGACGCGCCTCCGTCGCCGGCCGTCTCGACTGCGGCTCACGCGACGGCGGTCGGGGCGGCGGCGGGCGGGGCGGCGGCGGTCGGGGCGGCGGATGTCGCGCGGACGGCTGCCAGGCCGTCGGGCTGCCGGTGGTCCCGGTCTCGCCGCATTGCCTGCCGCCGTCGTCACCGTCGTCGTCGTCGTCAGCTCAGGAAACCGACGCACGAACGGACGGAAACGGCCTGCCGATCCTCCGATCTCCTGAGTTGTCAACGTAGGGCAGGGCAGGGCTAGGCAGGGCAGACGGAGCAGGGCGGAGCGGGGCGGGGCAGGGCAGGGCAGACAGAGCGGGGCAGGGACAGGGCGGAGCGGGGCACAGCGCGGCAGAGCAGGGCTGAGCGCGGCCGGCAGGGTGCGGCGGGCTAGCTCGGGGCGCGGCAGGGGGCGGCGGAGCGGAACACGCGGGCGGACGGCGCGCGACAGGGGCCGAGGCGATGCGGCCACACGGCTGACGCGACCGCCGGCCGGACGCGTGAAGTCGGCAACTCAGGGGAACGACGCCGGAACGCGCGCGACGTGCCCCGGAGCACGCCGATCTCCTGAGTTGCCGACGATGCTCGCGCCGCGCGGGCGGGCGGGCGGGCGGGCGGTATGGCTGGCCGAGCTGGCGGGGCTACGGGGTGGGAGCGGACGAGCGGACGCGCGGGCTGGGGCCTACGCGAGAGCAGGAGGCGCGGCGGGGTCGACAGCGAGGCGCTTGCGTTCCGCAGGGGCCCGGCCGCGATCAGCACCGAGCGCCGGGGCAGATGCCACCTCGCCACCTCGGGCGGCACGTGACCTGGCAGGGAGGGGCGGCACGTGCCCCCGCAGGGACTCGAACCCTGACTGAAGCGATTTTAAGTCGCCTGCCTCTGCCGATTGGGCTACGGGGGCCCGAGCGACCAGCCTACGAGACGCGGACGCCCGCCACGCTGCAGGCAGCGGGCGGGCGTCTCGGACGTACTCGAGGGTCACTCGGAGGCGGGCACCCCGTCGGTCACCGCGGTCTCGCCGGTGATCTCCTACTCGGCGGCGGGCTTGCGCGCGGGCGCCTTGCGAGGAGCACCGGTCGCTGCCTCGCCGACCTCGGCCGTGCCCTTCTTGGCCGTTCCGTCGTCCTCGACCGGGTTCGCGTACGCGGGCCCCGCCTCGCCGGCGGGCTGGCCGGCACCGACGGATGCGGGCGCGGGAGCCTCGGCGGGCGTCTCGACGGCCGCCTTGGGACGCGAGGCGAACTCTTCGAAGGCCGCCCGGGGACGCTCACGGTTGTCGAGCGAGACGATGTCGCGTCCCAACCAGAAGTTGTTCCACCAACCGCCGACGACGCGGAACTTGCGCTCGAAGGAGGGCATCGCCAGGCCGTGGTACCCGCGGTGGGCGGCCCAGGCCGGGAAGCCCTTCATGGCGAACTTGCCGCTCTGGAAGACGCCGACGTTGAGCCCAAGGCCGGCGACGGCTCCGAGGTTCTCGTGCTTGTAGTCGACGAGTCCTTCTCCGCGGAGCGAGGCGACGATGTTCTTCGCGAGACGCTTGCCCATGCGGACGGCGTGCTGGGCGTTCGGCACGCAGAAGCCGCCCACGCCCTTCCCGGTGAGGTCGGGTGTGGCGGCGACGTCACCACAGGCCCAGGCGTCGGGAACGACGGTCTCACCGTCGACGATGCGCAGGTCGGCCTTGACGGTGATGCGTCCGCGCTGTTCGAGCGGGAAGTCGGTGCCGCGGACCATCGGGTTGGCCATGACGCCGGCCGTCCAGACGATGAGGTCGGACTCGAACGACTCGCCCGTGGACAGTTCGATCTTCCCGCCGACCGCAGACTGCAGCTGCGTGTCGAGGTGGACCGTCGCGGCGCGTTCGGCGAGGTTCTTGAGCACCCAGTGGCTCGTCTCGAGCGAGACCTCGGGCATGATGCGGCCCATCGCCTCGACGAGGTGGAAGTGCGTGTCGTCGATGGTGAGGTCGGGGTAGTTCTTGAGCAGGTCGCTGGCGAAGCTGCGCAGCTCGGCGAAGACCTCGATGCCGGCGAAGCCACCGCCGACCACGACGACCGTGAGCAGGCGGTCGCGCTCGGGACCGGCCGGCAGGTTGGCGGCCTTCTGGAAGTTCGTGAGCACCTTGTCGCGGATCGCGGCGGCCTCTTCGATGGTCTTGAGGCCGATGGCCTCGTCGGCGACGCCCGGGATCGGGAAGGTGCGGGACACGGCGCCGGCCGTCATCACGATCTGGTCGTACTGCATCGTCCACGCGTCGCCCACCTCGGGCGTGATCGTGGCGGTCTTCGAGGCGTGGTCCACGCCGGTGACCTTGGCCGTGACGACGTTCGTCTTCTTGAGGTGGCGTCGGAGGGCGACGACCGCGTGGCGCGGCTCGATCGACCCGGCGGCGACCTCGGGCAGGAACGGCTGGTACGTCATGTAGGGCAGCGGGTCGACGATCGTGACCTCGGCCTCACCCGCGCGCAACCACTTCTCGAGCTTCCAGGCAGTGTAGAAACCGGCGTAGCCGCCGCCGACGATCAGGATTTTGGGCACGGCGAATGTCTCCTTGAGATGGGGGTGTCGCAGACGACCTTACCCCGAGCGCCGCGCACGCCTGAACTGGCGGACCGCCCCGACGGCGACGAGGACGGCCGCTCCCCCGAAGACCGTGAGGACGATCAACGGGATGCCCGTCGACCTCATGGTCTCGACCGTGGGCAGCAGGACCGCCAACGGCTGACCCGGATCGGTCACCGGTGTCGGCACGGGGGCCTCGACGGTCGGGTTCGTCGCCTGCGCCGACGGCGCCGGCACGTCCGCCCGCCGGTGCACGCGGATCCACTCGGCCAGGTCGCCCATGGGGTTCTCGGCGACCGTCGGCACCGAGGCCGAGACGGCCGCGGCCGCGTCGACGAGGCCGTGCCCGTACAGCGGGTCGGGAGTCGTGGCGCCCTTCGGCGTGGCCGTCGCGACGACGCGGTTGATGACGTCGTCGGCGTCGAGCTCGGGATGGGCACTGCGCACGAGGGCGACGATGCCCGCCACGAGGGGCGTGGCACCGCTCGTGCCGCTCCAGCTGTAGTGGACGTCACCGGGACCGACACCCACGAGGTCCTCGCTCGGGGCGGCCACGCCGATCGTGATGCCCTGGCTCGACGCGTCGAAGCTCGCCGTGCCCTGGCGATCCACGCCGGCGACGGTCAGGACGCCCGGCATGGTCGCGGGCGCGCCGACCTCGGTCGTGCCGCTGCCGCGGTTGCCGGCCGCCGCGACGACGACGACGTCGTGCTGCATGGCGTAGAGGAAGGCGTCGTCCCAGCTGGTCGGCCAGTCGAGCGTGTTGCGGGTCAGGGACATGTTGATGACGTCCGCCCCGGCGTCGACCGCCCAGCGCACCGCCCGGGCGATCTGGTCGTCGGAGTCCACCGCCGACGAGCCGAAGCCCACCGACACCGAGAGCAGGTCGGCCTCGGGCGCGACGCCGATCACGCCGTCGCCGGACCCGGTGCCACGGCCGGCGACCATCGATCCGACCAGCGTGCCGTGGTTCGGGTCGTCGCCGACGGGCGTCTGACCGTCGGCCGAGCCGAGCCCCGACACGTCGGTGCCGCCGACGACGACGCCCTGGAGTTCACGCACCGACGAATCGACGCCGGTGTCGATCACGGCCACGGTCGTCCCCGCCCCCCGTGTGGTCTGCCACGCCCGCTGGATGCCGTAGTCGGCGAGCCAGTACTCGGCATCGCGGACCTGGTCGGCCGATGCGGCCGACGCCGGCACGACGGCAGCGACGAGGGCCCCCAGCACGATCGCCACCACGAACCCCCCGGAACGGCGCACGCGCGTCAGGCTCCCCCACCGATCTCGGGCGAGGCGGCGGCCTGCTGGTCGTCGGCCAGGAAGTCGGGGCACCGGCACACGTCGGGACTCCACGACGCCCGCTCGAGGGCGAGGTCGCCGAAGGGGTTGACCCCCGGCCCGGCCGCCAGCGAGTGACCGACGAGGGCGTGCAGGCACTTGACCCGCTCGGGCATGCCACCCGCCGTGACGTGGTCGATCTCGTCCACGTGCTGGATGCCCTCGCGGTCGGCCAGGTACGCCTCGTGCGCGGCGTGGTATCGGCTTCGCAACTCGGGGTCGGACTCGAGGAGCTCGGTGAACTCGGCCATCACCCCGGTGGCCTCGAGGGTCGACACGGCAGCCGTGGCACCGGGGTGGCACAAGTAGTAGAGCGTGGGGAAGGGCGTGCCGTCGGTCAGCCGCGGTTTCGTCGCCACGACGGTGGGTGCGCCGCAGACGCAGCGCGCGGCGATGCCGATGACGTCGCGCGCGGGCCGCCCGAGCTGGGCGGTCACGACACGGACGTCGTGGTCGGTCACGGGGTCGAAGGGGGGCGTGGTCACGGCGTGCCACCTGTCTGCTCGGAGGTCGGGGCGGGCACCTGGCTGCCGCTGATGTCGGGGGCGACGAGTTCGGTCGCGGGCTCGTCGCTCAGCCCGGCGTCGAGCACCGAGGCCGTCATCGCCGCCACCCAGTCGACCTGGGGCGTCTGGAGCGAGTCGCTGATCGTCGTGCCGGTGCCGGGAGCCGTGCCGGGCGCCTGGGCCGCGTCGTCGCCCATCACGAGGTAGCTGTACTCACCCGGGTAGACGTAGAGCAGGCGGTCGCGTGCCTGGGCCTCGATGTACGCCGGATCGCTCCATCGCGCGACGTCTTCTTTCAACTCGTCGACGGACTGCTCTTGCTGCCGGACGTCGTCCTGGAGGGCCGCGATCTGTTGCTGCTGCTGCACCAGGGTGCGCAGCGAGGGCGCGAGGATGACGACGAACATGACCAGGATGACCAGCATGAGCACGCTGAACCCCGAGAACCGGATCGACCGCAGCCAGTGGCCCGTCGGCGTCTCGCCGGTCGGCAGGGTCACCGGCACACGGCGGTTCGCGGTCTCACGGGGCATGGGACGAGCCTAAAGGACGTCTCTGGGGAACGACGGAGGCCCGCCCCGCACGAGCAGGACGGGCCCCGAGGAGGCGCGGGTCGCGTCAGGCGGAGAAGCGCGGGAAAGCGCTGTACCCGGCGTAGACCGCGGCGTCGCCGAGCTCTTCCTCGATGCGGAGGAGCTGGTTGTACTTCGCCACGCGCTCGCTGCGGGCGGGGGCACCGGTCTTGATCTGGCCGGCGTCGGTCGCGACGGCGAGGTCGGCGATCGTGGTGTCCTCGGTCTCACCCGAACGGTGCGAGAGGACCGTCGTGTAGCCGCTGCGCTGGGCGAGCGCGACGGCGTCGAGCGATTCGGTCAGCGTGCCGATCTGGTTGACCTTCACGAGGATCGAGTTGGCAGCGCCGGCCTTGATGCCCTTGGCGAGTCGCTCGGGGTTCGTGACGAACAGGTCGTCGCCGACGATCTGCGTCTTCGAGCCGATCTCGCTCGTCAGGTGGGCCCAGCCCTCCCAGTCGTCCTCGTCGAGCGGGTCCTCGATGGTGACGAGGGGGTACGACGCGACGAGGTCGGCGTAGTAGTTCGCGAGGAAGGTGGAGTCGCGCTTCTCGCCCTCGAAGGTGTAGCTGCCGTCCGCGTAGAACTCGCTCGAGGCCACGTCGAGACCCAGGGCGAGGTCCTTGCCCGGGGTGAAGCCGGCCTTGGTGATGGCCTCGACGAGCAGGTCGAGCGCGGCGCGGTTGCTGTCGAGGTTCGGCGCGAAGCCACCCTCGTCGCCCAGACCGGTCGAGAGGCCCTTGGCCTTGAGCTCGCTCTTCAGGGCGTGGTACGTCTCGGCACCCCACTGCAGCGCCTCGGCGAACGAGGACGCGCCGACCGGCAGGATCATGAACTCCTGGATGTCGACGTTGCTGTCGGCGTGCGAACCGCCGTTGATGACGTTGAGCATGGGGACGGGCAGCGTGTGCGCGTTCGGCCCACCGAGGTAGCGGAAGAGGGGCAGGTCGGCCGAGTCGGCCGCCGCCCGGGCCACGGCCAGCGAGACGCCGAGGATGGCGTTCGCGCCGAGACGCTTCTTGTTGTCGGTGCCGTCGAGTTCGATCATGGCCTGGTCGATCAGGCGCTGGTCGGTGGCGTCGAGCCCCTCGACCTCGGGGCCGATCTCGTCGATCACGGCGGCGACGGCCTTGAGCACGCCCTTGCCGAGGTAACGGCTCTTGTCGCCGTCACGCAGCTCGTAGGCCTCGAAGGCCCCGGTCGATGCACCCGAGGGGACGGCCGCACGCGACACCGTGCCGTCCTCGAGCAAGACCTCGACCTCGACGGTGGGGTTGCCCCGCGAGTCGAGGATTTCGCGGGCGCCTACGGCGTCGATTGCTGCCACTGGAGAGCTCCTTAGTAGTCGTTCGTCTGGGGACGCGAGGTCCGCGGCCCAGCTTAGCCGCGCCTCCTGCCCTGGTTCGTGGCGAGGAGCCGTCGGCGACGGTCAGCCGATCGTGCGGACCTCGAGGTCGGCGGCCGACTCGCCCCCGCGCACGGTGACGAAGCGGCCGAACCCCGCCGCCGCCAGTCCGTCGAGCTGGTTGGTGAAGTTCTTGGCCTTCTTCTCGAGGCGCACGCGCCGTTCGCCGCCCGCCAGCAACGCGCGCTGCAGGGCGAGCAGCTCGACCGGTTCGACCTTCTTGTCGTAGACCACCGCGAGCCCCTCGTCGCCGTCGGTCTCGAGGGTCACGAGGTCGACGAGGCGTTCGAAGCCGAGGGAGAAACCGGCCGCGGGCACGTCGCTGCCGAGGAAGCGGCCGATCATGCCGTCGTAGCGACCGCCGCCGCCGAGGGAATAGGGCACGTCCGGGTGGGCGATCTCGAAGATCGTGCCCGTGTAGTACCCCATGCCGCGGACCAGGGTCGGATCGAACTCGAGGGTGGAGCCCGGCAGCGCCTCGCGCAGCGCGACGAGGTCGGCGAACGCCGCACGGTCGAGCCACGGGGCGTCCGTGGCCTCACCGATGGCCCAGGAGGCGCCGGCCAGCTGGGTGAGCGCCTCGCCGAGACCCGGCGTGGTGACGCCGAGGTCGGCGAGTTCGGCGACGACGCCGTCGACGCCGATCTTGTCGAGTTTGTCGACGACGATCAGCGCCTGGTCGGTCAGCGCTTCGGGTACCGCCCAGTGGGCGAGCATCGCCAGCAGGATGCGGCGGTCGTTCACGCGGATCGTCGTGCCGGTGAGGCCGAGGGCGTCGAGCACGGCGGTCGTGGCCTGGATCAGTTCGATCTCGGCCAGCGGCCCGGCCTCGCCCAGGACGTCGATGTCGCACTGGACGAACTGGCGGTAGCGGCCCTTCTGCGGACGCTCGGCCCGCCACACCGGGGCGATCTGCACGGAGCGGAAGACCGTCGGCAGCTCGGCTCGGTGCGACGCGTAGAAGCGAGCGAGCGGCACCGTCAGGTCGAAGCGGAGTCCGAGGTCGGCGAGTCCGAGCACGCTCTCGGCCGATCGCAGGTCGTCGAGGTCGAGGCCCCGCCGGAGGACGGCGAAGACCTGCTTCTCGTTGTCGCCCCCGAGCCCGGAATGGAGGCGCGAGCTCTCTTCGACCACGGGCGTCTCGATCTCGTCGAAGCCGTAGGAGCGGTAGACGCCTCGGATGACCGAGAGCACGCCCTCGCGGCGCCTCTTGTCGGCGGGCAGGTGGTCGCGCATGCCGCGCGGCGGGTTGACGGGGGTCGGCATGAGGACATCATCCCAGAGACGCCGCACCCCTGACGTCGGCACCGACTTGCAGGCATGTCACATTCTACGTTATGGTTTTCTCGGGTGGTCGGCGCGAATCGGGTTGCGTGTCGGTCACACCACTCGGCCCTCCCTTCCCTGCGGTGAGGGCCCTGGCCGGGCCGGGCGCTGAGCGCTCGGCCCGGTTCAGCCCGACCCGACGCCCGCCGACACCATCAGGTTCCACCCACCCCGAGGCCGACGGCGAGCAGGGTCAGTGCTGAGGAACGCGCGAGACGAGGGTCTCGACGGCATGTTTGTACGCTGCGGACGCACGACGTCCGTCCCCCGAGACGATGGCGTCGTACTGCAGGCCGAACAACGCATCGACGAAGACCCGCGCCGCGACCTTGGCCTCGGCCGGCGCGACCCCGTTCGCCGAGACCCAGCCCGCCACGTGGTCGACCCATCGCCCGACCGCCCCGCGGGCCGTGCCGCCGACCTCGCCCGCCACGGTCTCGAGCAGGGCCGCCTCGAGCTCGAGGCGGTGCAGGTCTCGGCCCCGCTCGGTGGTGACCTCGTGCCAGACCTTGGCCAGGTGCTTGCCGAAGGCCTCGCGGTCGAGCTCGGAGACCGCGACCGACAGCAAGGCGTCGTTGCGGGCGACGACCGCGCGGACGATCTCGGCGATGAGCTCCGCCCGGTTGCCGAAGTGGTAGACGAAGACGTACGTGCTGACCCCCAGGGCCTCGGCCAGGGTGCGGAACGACACGGTGGCGAGGGAGCGACCCCGGAGGTGCTCGAGGATCTGGCCGAGGAGCTCGGGCTTGCGGGTGGGATCAGGCTTGCGAGGCATGGTGCCGCTCCTTCGTGCCGACGAGTCGTACTCGCCCTGCGCGGTCGCCGTCGTCGTAGTGGACCATAACAGACGTCTGTCGTGGCCGACCGGTCGGTCGACCGGCATCCGCGAGGCCCCCGGGCACCCTGGGCGGGACGCCGAGTGCACCGACATGTCGGCTTTTGACATGTCAACACACATCCTCTACATTGAGGACACCACTCGGACCCCACCGGGTCGCTGCCCCTCGGGCCGACCCTCTGGTGGACGAGCGCCGGCCTCGCCGCTCATTCGGGTTGAGCGGGCGACGCCGAGGTGCCCCCTCATTCGGGTTGAGGGGGCACCTGCTCGACGGGACGGCCCTTGATCGTGCCGCCTTCGATCGTGCCGCCTCCGGCCTGGGCGCCCTCGGGCTGCTCGCCTTCTGCCTGGCCGCCCTCGAGCTGCCCACTTTCGGCCGGTTCGGCCTCGTCTCGCCGCAGGAGAATCTCGCGCTCGCGCACGGCGGCCCGGAGCGCGCGCTCGGCATCGATGCCCCGGTCGGTGGCCTCGTCGACCTGCGCGAGCAGCGATCGGCCCCACGCGAGTTCGCGCGACTCGGTCCGGGCGTCCGTCGCCTCCGTGCCCATCGCCACCGTGCCCGTCGCCGCCGTGCCCGTCACCTCCGTGCCCGACGTCGTGGTCGGTGCCCGATCGGGCTCGGGGCGGACGCCACCTGCGGCAGCCCGTCGCGCATCGAGCTTCTGGGCGCGCGCGAGAGCGGGCTGCCCGACGGGGACGCCGTCGTAGGCACTCGTCCGCTGCGACTTCTCGTCGGCCTTCGCCGCCGACCAGAGTCGGACGATCTCGTCGACGTCGTCGGCCCGGTCGGCCCCGAAGACGTGGGGGTGACGCCGCACGGTCTTCTCGGCGACGTCACGCACGACGTCGGCGAGGTCGAACGACCCCGAGGAGGCGCGGGCGGCGAGGGCGCCGTGCAGCACCACCTGGTAGAGCACGTCCCCGAGCTCTTCCCGGACGTCGTCCGAGGTGCCGTCCTCGATCGCCTCGACGAGCTCGTAGGTCTCTTCGACGAGGTAGGTCATCAGGGACCGTGGGGTCTGCGCACGGTTCCAGGCGCAGCCGCCCTCGTCGGCGAGGAGGGCGTCGACCACGCGGACGAGCTCGTCGAGCCGAGCGCCCGCCCCGGGTTCGGAGGCGCCCCGCGCCTCCTCGTCGTGGGCTCCGTCCGGGCGACCCGACACGGTCAGCTCGCCGCGGCCGTGTCGGTCGCCGGACGCGCGACCGGGGCCGCGTAGATCGCCGACAGCAGCTGCTCGACCCAGACGATCAACTCGTCGTCGCTCGGTGCCTGCCCGTGCGCTCGCGGCAGGGGCACGCTGACGGCGTTCGTCTGCGCGAACCACCGCGCACCCGGGTACATCCGCTGCAGACGGACCTGCATGCTGTCGGGCAGGTCGACGCCCGAGACCCGCAGGTTGCTGCCCATGACCACGACCTCGCTGAGGCCGGCCTTCTGGGCCGCCCGACGCAGGCGGGAGACCTCGATCAGCGCCAGCACGGGTGCCGGGGGCTCACCGTAACGGTCGGTGAGTTCGTCGAGCACCGAGTCGATCTGGTCGTCGGTGGAGGTGGGCGAGCTGGCTGTCGAGAGCTTCTGGTAGGCCTCGAGGCGCAGCCGCTCGCTCTCGACGTACTCTTCGGGGACGTGGGCGTCGACCGGGAGTTCGAGCCGGAGTTCGGTCTGCCCCTCGGCGACGTCCCCGCGGAAGGAACTGACGGCCTCACCGATCATGCGGAGGTAGAGGTCGAAACCGACCCCGGCGATGTGCCCCGACTGCTCTCCGCCGAGCAGGTTGCCGGCCCCACGGATCTCGAGGTCTTTCAAGGCGACCTGCATGCCCGCACCGAGCTCGTTGTTGGCGGCGATCGTCTCGAGCCGGTCTTGTGCGGTCTCGCTGAGCGGCTTGTCGGCGTCGTAGAGGAAGTACGCGTAGCCTCGCTCCCGGCCTCGACCCACCCGCCCACGCAGCTGGTGCAGCTGGCTCAGACCGTACTTGTCGGCCCGGTCGATGATCAACGTGTTGGCGTTGGCGATGTCGAGACCGGTCTCGATGATGGTGGTCGACACGAGGACGTCGAACTTGCGCTCCCAGAAATCGACCATCACCTGCTCGAGCGTCGACTCGGCCATCTGGCCGTGGGCGACGGCGACGCGGGCCTCGGGCACGAGCTCGGCGATCTGCGCCGCGATGCGGTTGATGCTCGACACGCGGTTGTGCACGTAGAACACCTGGCCCTCGCGCAGCAGCTCGCGCCGGATCGCGGCGGCTTTCTGCCGGTCGCTCTCGGGGCCCACGAAGGTGAGGATCGGGTGGCGGTCCTCGGGCGGGGTGGCCAGGGTCGACATCTCGCGGATGCCCGTGACGGCCATCTCGAGCGACCGCGGGATCGGGGTCGCCGACATGGCCAGGATGTCGACGTTGGTCTTGAGCTTCTTCAGGGCGTCCTTGTGTTCGACGCCGAAACGCTGCTCTTCGTCGATGATGACGAGGCCGACGTCCTTGTACGAGATGCCCTCGCTCAACAGTCGATGAGTACCGATGACCATGTCGACGGTGCCGTCGCCGAGCCCGGCGATCGTCTCCTTGGACTCTTTCGCCGACTGGAACCGGCTGAGGCTCCGGAGGTGCACGGGGAACCCGGCGAAGCGATCGCTGAAGGTGTCGAAGTGCTGTTTCACGAGCAGGGTCGTCGGGACGAGCATGACGACCTGCTTGCCGTCCTGGATGGCCTTGAACGCCGCTCGGACGGCGACCTCGGTCTTGCCGTAGCCGACGTCGCCCGAGAGCAGGCGGTCCATCGGGATCGGGCGCTCCATGTCGGCCTTGATCTCGTCGATGGTCGTGAGCTGGTCGGGGGTCTCGGCGAACGGGAACGCCTCTTCGAGCTCGCGCTGCCACGGGGTGTCGGGCGGGAACGCGTGGCCCTTGCTCGCCATGCGGGCCGAGTAGAGCTTGACCAACTCGACCGCGATGTCGCGGACGGCCTTGCGCGCCTTGCCCTTGGCGGCCGCCCAGTCCCCGCCGCCCATCTTGCTGAGCGTCGGGGCCTCGCCACCCACGTAGCGGCTGAGCAGGTCGAGCTGATCGGTCGGGACGTAGAGCTTGTCGCCGGGGTAACCGCGCTTCGAGGGCGCGTACTCGAGCACGAGGTACTCGCGAGAGTGCTTGACGGCGTTCTTGCCACCGCTCGACACCTCGCGGCTGGTGAGCTCGAGGAACTTGCCGATGCCGTGGGTCGAGTGCACGACGACGTCGCCCGGCTTGAGCTGGAGGGGATCGACGACGTTCTTGCGTCGGGTCGCGAGCTTCTTGACCTGACGCGAGTCGTAGTTGGCCGAACGGCCGTAGAAGTCGGACTCGCCGAGGACGGCGATCTTGGACTCCATCAGTTCGAAACCGGCCTCGACACCACCGGCCACGAGGTGGACGACGCCGGGTTCGAGGGTCTCGGGCAGGCTCTCCTCGAGGCGGGCGGCGACCTCGCGCTCGGCGAGGACGTCTCGGGCCCGCTCGACGAGCCCCGTGCCGCGGGCCGTGACGACGACGGACCAGCCGTCGCGCACGCGCTCGACGACGTGCTCAACCGCCCCCTCGGCGTGTCCGCTGAAACTCGGGACGACGGCCGCGTCCACGCGGACGTAGTCGCCGGCCGCCGCGACCGCCTCGTCGTCGGACAGGACCTCGCCCGAGTCGAAGCCGCTCATCGTGAACCAGGACCGGTCGCCCGCTGCGTCACGCAGGTCGCGGAGGCTGAGGAAGTCGCCCGAGTCGAGGTCGATGGGTGCCTCGGCACCGGCCGTCGCGGCGTTCCAGGCGGCCGACAGGAACTCGCGGTTCGTCTCGGCCAGGCTCTGGGCGCGCGACACGACCCGCTCGGGTGAGAGGACGACGATGGAGGCGCCGGCCGGCAGGTAGTGCGTCACCGGCACCAGCCGGTGCACGAGCGCGGGTGCCAGGCTCTCCATGCCCTCGACCGGGATGCCCTCGGCGATCTTCGCGAGCATCTGCGAGAGGCTGGGGAACTCGTGCTGCATCTCGCGAGCCCGTTGACGGACCGCCTCGGTGAGCAGCATCTCGCGACTCGGCGGCAGCTCGACCGACGTGACCTCGCCGTCCAGGCTTCGCTGGTCGGCCACGGAGAACCGACGGATCTGGTCGACCTCGTCGCCGAAGAAGTCGACGCGCACCGGGTGTTCGGCCGTGGGCGGGAACACGTCGAGGATGCCGCCGCGGACGGCGAACTCGCCACGGCGGGTGACCATGTCGACCCGGGCGTACGCCAGGTCGACGAGATGGACGGCGATGCCCGAGAGGTCGTGGCCGCGCTCGCCCACGGTGAGCCGCACGGGGTCGAGCTCGACGAGGTTGTCGCTGAGCGGCTGGAGGGCGGCGCGCACACCGGCGACGACGACGATGGGGCGGACGGAACCCGGCGCCTCGGCAGCTTCCTGCCGCCAGGTGGCGAGACGCCGCAGGGCGTGGATCCGCTTGCCGACCGTCTCGGCGCTGGGGCTGAGACGTTCGTGGGGCAGGGTCTCCCACGCGGGGAACTCGATGACCTCGGCCTCGGGCAGGTAGCTGGTGAGCGACCCCCGCACCGCCTCGGACTCCCGACCCGTGGCCGTGACGACCAGCATCGCCTGCGGACCCTCGCGACGGTCGAGCAGACCGGCCAGCAGGGGAACGCGGAGGCCGTCGACGACGGAGAAATCGGTGCTGCGTGCGGCCCGGTCGAGGGCGGCAGAGAACGTGGAGGCGCGCGAGAGCGCCTGGATCAAGCCCGCGAGTATCACCCGGACGATGTTACGCGGCACCACCGACACCGCGGTCGGGGTTCGCTGTCGGCGACACCGGGAGGCGCCCGGAGGTCGGTCACCGGCGGGACGGACCCGCTCGTCGCGGTCCGCGACTCGACCACGTCCGTGGTCGGCCGGGCTCCGGACGCGTCAGCTCTTCGCGGTGTGGAACTTCAGCTGCGCCGCGGTGAGCCCGTCGGTGGCGATCATCTCGACCGCGTCGGCCGCGTCGGCGACCAGGAACGGAAGTTCTTTGCGTTCCGTGGAGGAGAAGTCCTTGAGGACGAAGTCGGCGGCTGGCTGCCTGCCGGGCGGACGGCCGATGCCGACCCGAACCCGGGTGAACTCGTTCGACCCCGTGGCGGCGATGATGTCGCGGATGCCGTTGTGGCCGCCGTGGCCGCCACCGTGCTTCAGCCGGACGACGTCGAAGTCTATGTCGAGCTCGTCGTGGACGACGATGAGCCGCGACACGTCGAGGTCGTAGTACTTCAACAGTGCCTGCGTCGGCCCGCCCGAGACGTTCATGAAGGTCGCGGGCCTGGCCAACACGAAGCGAGGGCCGCCGGGAGCGGTGCGCCCCTCGGCGACCGTCGCGTTCGTGCGGTGGTTCTTGAACCCGGTGGAGAGCCGGTCGGCCAGTTCGGCCAGGACCATCTGCCCCACGTTGTGCCTGTTGCCGGCGTAGCCGGGCCCGGGGTTGCCGAGCCCGACCACGAGCCACTGGTCGTCGAGTGCCATCGTCGTGGTCGTCGTTCTCTCAGTGGGTCTGCGCCGGCAGGGTGTTCGAGCTGCGTCGTGTTACTCGGAGCGCTCTTCGTCCTCGATGGACTCGACGTCGCCCTCGGCCTCGGCGGCCTCGCCGTCCTCGTCGGAGACCGCGTCGGTCGTCAGGTCGAGCTGGGGCACCGAGACGGCGAGCACGAGGGTCTCGGGCTCGCTGACCAGGGTCGCGCCCTTGGGCAGCACGAGGTCGGCGGCCGAGATCTGGGCGCCCTCTTCAAGGCCCTCGATCGAGACGACGACGTTCTGCGGGATGTGCGTGGCCTCGACCTCGAGCTCGACGGCGTTGAGCTCGACGACGTGGATCGTGCCGGGAGCCGACTCGCCCTCGACGTGCACGGGCACCTCGACGGTGACCTTCTCGCCCTGGCGGACGACGATGAGGTCGATGTGCTCGATGGTCTGCTTGACCGGGTCGCGCTGGATGTCCTTGACGAGGGCGAGCTGGTTCGTGCCCTCGATGTCGAGCGTGATGACGGCGTTGGCACGACGGGTGATCAGCATGGTCTCGTGACCGGGCAGCGTGACGTGCTGGGGGTCGGTGCCGTGGCCGTAGATGACCGCGGGGATCTGGTCCTTGGCACGGATCTTGCGGGCCGCGCCCTTGCCGAAGCTGGTGCGCACGAGGGCGCTGAGGTTGTTCTGGTCGGACATGTCGTCTCCTTGCAGGGGCCGTGACGGCCCGGGGGTGTGTGGTCGGTGTCAACTCGAACGCGAATCGCGTGAGGAAGGACCCGCAACCCGAGGGGTGCCGCCCGAGGGACGATCACCGCTGCACGAGTGGTGCGTGAGCACCGAGCGCCTGCCTACCGCGTCGATCACGGGTGCCGGAGCACCCCTCGCCGAGGTTCAGCTACCAAGGCTACACGTCGGCCGGGCGTGTCGCCAACCCGCGCCTCCTCGGCTCGTCCGTCCGCGAGGGCGCCCCCTCAGCGCCCGAGTCGGGCTCGTCAGTGCCCGAGTTCGCCTCGTCGCACGACCCCGAGGAGGGCCGTCACGGCCGCCACGACGTCGTCGGGACCGGGCTCCACGTCGACCTCGAAACCGGCCTCGTCGTCGGTCAGCGGCTCGAGGGTGGCGAACTGCGACTCCATCAGGCCGGCCGGCATGAAGTGCCCCTTGCGCTCGCGCTGACGTCGGGCGACGAGGTCGCGCACGCCGGTCAGGTGCACGAACCGGAGGCGCGGGTCGCCCTCCCGCAGGACGTCGCGGTACGCCTTCTTCAGGGACGAGCAGGCGACGACCACCGAGTCGTCCCCCGCCGCGGCGATGCGGTCGGCGACGATGCGGAGCCACGGCCACCGGTCGTCGTCGTCGAGCGGCTGCCCGGCGGCCATCTTGAGCCGGTTGGCCTCGGGGTGCAGGTCGTCGGCGTCGACGAACGGGACGCCGAGGGTCTCGGCCAACAGCTCGCCCACGGTCGACTTGCCCGATCCGGAGACCCCCATCACGACGACGGGCGGGAAGGGAGCGGGGTGGGGCTGATCGGTCACGGACGGCCTTCGATCGGGGAAACGGTTGCGTCAACCCTAGGCGAGCCGCCGTGGAGGGGTACGGACGGAGCCTGTCGGACGCTCGGCACCGAGGCATAGTCTGCGAACACCACCGACCGAGAAGGAGGCACCGTGACCGAACACGGAGCAGCATCGCAGTCCACCGCCCAGGCGAACATCGGAGTCGTCGGCCTGGCCGTCATGGGCTCGAACCTGGCGCGCAACCTCGCCAGTCGCGAGGGCAACACGGTCGCCGTCTACAACCGCTCCCCCGAGCGCACCGACACCCTCATGGACGAGCACGGTGACGCCGGGTTCATCGCCTCGAAGTCGATCGAGGACTTCGCCGCATCCCTGCAGAAGCCGCGCACCGCGATCGTCATGGTGCAGGCCGGTCGCGGCACCGACGCCGTCATCAGCCAGCTCGCCGACGTGTTCGACGAGGGCGACATCATCGTCGACGGCGGCAACGCGAACTTCCAGGACACCCGCCGACGAGAGGCCGCCCTCAAGGAGCGCGGACTGAACTTCGTGGGCGCCGGCATCTCGGGCGGTGAGGAAGGCGCCCTGAAGGGGCCGTCGATCATGCCCGGCGGCTCGAAGGAGGCCTACGAGACGCTCGGCCCGATCCTGGCGTCGATCGCGGCGGTGGCCGAGGGCGAGCCCTGCGTCACGCACGTCGGGGCCGACGGCGCGGGTCACTTCGTCAAGATGATCCACAACGGCATCGAATACGCCGACATGCAGCTCATCGCCGAGTCGTACGACCTGCTGCGCCGGGTGGGCGGCCACGAGCCCGCCGCCATCGCCTCGGTCTTCGAGGAGTGGAACACGGGCGAGCTCGAGTCGTACCTGATCGAGATCACGGCCGAGGTGCTCCGCCAGACGGACGCGAAGACGGGCGGCCCGCTCGTCGACTCGATCGTCGACCAGGCCGGCTCCAAGGGCACGGGCGTCTGGACCGTGCAGAACAGCGTCGGGTTGGGTGTGCCGGTCGGCGGGATCGCCGAGGCCGTCTTCGCCCGCGCCGTGTCGTCGAAGCCCGCCCAGCGCTCGGCCGTGCAGAAGACCCTGCAGGGACGGCCCGAGATCCAGGAGGCCGGCGACGGCTTCGAGGACGACGTGCAGAAGGCGCTCTACGCCTCGAAGATCGTCGCCTACGCCCAGGGCTTCGACGCCATCATCGCCGGTGCCGACGAGTACGACTGGGACATCGACAAGGGCGCCATCGCCAAGATCTGGCGCGGCGGCTGCATCATCCGGGCACAGTTCCTCAACCGCATCGTCGACGCCTACGAGAAGGACGCGTCGATCGCGACCCTGCTCGAGGACGACTACTTCGCCGCGGCCGTCCGGGACGGCGAAGAGGCCTGGCGCCGCATCGTGGCCAAGGCCGCCCTCTCGGGCATCCCCGTGCCCGGGTTCGCCTCGGCCCTGTCGTACTACGACTCGCTCGCCTCCGAACGCCTGCCTGCCTCCCTCATCCAGGGACAGCGGGACTTCTTCGGGGCACACACCTATCAGCGCGTCGACGAGGAGGGCACGTTCCACACCCTCTGGTCGGGCGACCGGTCCGAGATCGAGACGGAGCCGTCGACCCACTGACGGGTGCAGGGGCGCTCACCGCGCCTCCTGCGTCCTGACGGGCGTGCCCGTCGATGCGGTGCCGCTGCGGCGGGCGGCATCGGGCACGCCCGTTCGTCGTTCCGCCGCAGCGGATCTCGGAGCTTCCGACGTCGACGTAGACAACTCAGGAGAACGGCCGCCGAATCGGCCCTCTGGAGGCGCGGCGCAGCCGAACTCCTGAGTTGTCGACTTCGCACGGGCAGGTCGCGGGCCAGGCGGGCCGCTCGGGCCGCCGTGGCCTGCCGGTCGCGTGACCCAGGCGGCACGGGCCGGGCGGGTCGAGCAGACCCACGTCGGCAAGTCAGGAGAACGACCGCCAAGACGGCGCGCAGGACGCGCGGCGCAGCCGGACTCCGGAGTTGCCGACTTCGCGCGGGCAGGTCGCGGACCAGGCGGGCCGGGCCGCACGCAGCCAGGCCCCACGCCGCCCGCGTGGCCAATTCAGGAGAACGTCCGTCGAAACGGCCCGCAGGAGGCGCGGCGCAGCCGATCTCCGGAGTTGCCGACATCGGACGAGCAAGCCGGGCCGGTCGGGGCCGAGCGGCCGGGTGGGGTCGAGCAGGTCCACGTCGGCAAGTCAGGAGAACGTCCGTCGAAACGGCGGGCAGGAGGCGCGGCGCAGCCGAACTCCGGAGTTGCCGACATCCGACGAGCAAGCCGGGCCGGTCGGGAGCGAGCGGCCGGGTGGGGTCGAGCAGGTACCCGTCGGCAAGTCAGGAGAACGACCGCCGAAACGGCGGGCAGGAGGCGCGGCGCAGCCGATCGCCTGAGTTGCCGACTCGCACGGGCAGGCCGGGCCGGTGGGGGCCGAGCGGCCGGGTGGGGTCGAGCAGGTCCACGTCGGCAAGTCAGGAGAACGACCGCCGAAACGGCGGGTAGGAGGGGCGGCGCAGCCGGACTCCGGAGTTGCCGACATCGGACGAGCAAGCCCGGCCGGTCGGGGCCGAGCGGCCGGGCCGAGCGGCCGGGCCGAGCGGCCGGGCCGGTCGGGGCCGAGCGGCCGGGCCGGTCGGAGCCAGGCGAGCCGGGCCGGTCGGGGCCAGGCGAGCCGAGCGGTCGGGGCCGAGCGGCCGGGCCGGTCGGAGTCAGGCGAGCCGGGCGGTCGGGGCCAGACGGTCGGGCCGGTCGACTCCGTGCGCCGAGGCGACGGGAGGTGTCGGGCGGGGTGGGGCTAGGCGGCGCCGTCGAACATCGAGGTGACCGAACCGTTGTCGAAGACCTCGTGGATCGCCCGGGCGATCAGCGGGGCGATGGGCAGGATCTCGAGCTTGTCGAACTTCTGGTGCTCGGTGAGCGGCAGGGTGTCGGTGACGACGACCGAGTCGATGAACTCGCTGTTGAGGATCTCGGGGGCGGGGTCGCTGAAGACCGCGTGGGTCGCGGCGACCACGACGCCGATCGCGCCGTTGGCCTTGAGCGCCTCGGCGGCCTTGACGATGGTGCGACCGGTGTCGATCAGGTCGTCGACGAGGAGGCACACGCGACCCGAGACGTCGCCGACGATCTCGTGGACGGTGACCTGGTTCGGCACCAACGGGTCACGGCGCTTGTGGATGATCGCGAGGGGGGCGTCGAGCTTCTCGCTCCAGATGTCGGCGACGCGGACGCGCCCCATGTCGGGCGAGACCACCGTCAGGGTGGTGTTGTCGAGCTTGGCGCGGAAGTGCTCGAGCAGCACGGGCATGGCGAAGAGGTGGTCGACCGGGCCGTCGAAGAAGCCCTGGATCTGCGGGGCGTGGAGGTCGACGCTCATGATCCGGTGCGCGCCGGCCGCCTTGAAGAGGTCGGCGACGAGCCGGGCGGAGATCGGCTCGCGGCCCCGGCCCTTCTTGTCTTGCCGGGCGTACGGGTAGAACGGCGCCACGACGGTGATGCGCTTGGCCGAGGCCCGCTTCAGAGCGTCGACCATGATCAGCTGTTCCATCAGCCACTCGTTGATCGGCGCCGAGTGGGACTGGATGACGAAGGCGTCCGAGCCACGGACGCTCTCGTCGAAGCGGGCGTAGAGCTCGCCGTTGGCGAAGGTGCGGGCGTCGGTCGGGATCAGCTCGCTGCCGAGCTCGGCGGCGATCTGGTTGGCCAGTTCGGGGTGCGCACGCCCCGAGATCAGAACGAGTCGGTTCTCGCCGGTGATCTTGATTCCGGACACGTCACTCGCTCTCCGGCCCCGAGGGGCCAACCCGACCGGGTTCAGTCGGTCGTTCGTTCGGCGCGAGCGGCGGCCTCGGCAGCCGCCGAGCCGGGGCGGTTCGCCTCGACCCATCCGCTCGCATTGCGCTGTGGAGCGATGCTCAAGGCCAGGGCACCGGCCGGCACGTCCTTGCGGACGATCGTTCCGGCGCCTGTGTACGCTCCGTCGCCAATCCTAACGGGGGCGACGAAGACGTTGTGCGACCCGGTGCGGACGTGCGACCCGACCTCGGTGCGGTGCTTGTTCACGCCGTCGTAGTTGGCCGTGATGGTGCCGGCGCCGATGTTCGACCCCTCGCCCACCTCGGTGTCGCCCACGTAGCTGAGGTGGGGCACCTTCGATCCGGCGCCGATCTGCACGTTCTTGGTCTCGACGAAGGTGCCGATCTTGCCGTCGGCGGACAGGAGCGTGTTGGGACGCAGGTACGCGAACGGCCCGACGGAGGCGCGGGCACCGATGACGGCGAGCGTCGCGTCCGTGCGCTTGACGGTCGCCCCCTCGCCCACCTCGGTGTCGACGAGGGTGGTGTCGGGGCCGACGACCGCGCCCGGGGCGATGTAGGTCGCGCCGCGGAGCTGGGTGCCCGGCAGCAGTTCGACGTCGGGGCTGAGGGAGACGTCGCGGTCGATCCAGGTGGTCTGCGGGTCGACGATCGAGACGCCCTCGCGCTGCCAGTGCTCGACGATGCGGTCGTTCAGCCGACGGGCCGCGGCGGCGAGCTGCACGCGGTCGTTGATGCCCTCGAGGCGCCACGTCTCGTCGATCGCCCGTGCGGCGACGACCTCGCCGGCACCGGTGAGCAGGCCCACCATGTCGGTGACGTACTTCTCGTTCTGCGCGTTGGCCGACCCGATGCGGGGCAGGTGGGTGCGCAGGGCGGCGACGGTGAAGACGTAGGTGCCCGAGTTGATCTCGCGCACGGCCCGCTCGTCGTCGGTGGCGTCCTTGTGCTCGACGATGCGGTCGACGTCGCCCGACTCGCGGCGGACGACCCGCCCGTAGCCGGTGGCGTCGGGCAGCACGGCGCTCAGCAGCGTCGCCGAGGCGGAGGCGGCACGGTGCTGGTCGAGCAGGGCGGTGAGCGTCGCGTGGTCGAGGAAGGGCACGTCGGCACTGACGACCACGACGTCGCCGGTGAACTCGGCGGGCAGCGCCTCCACCGCTTGTTCGACGGCTCGACCGGTGCCGGGCACGTCGTCCTGATCGACGACGAGCGCGTGCGGGGCGGTGTCGAGCACGCTCGCGACGACCAGGTCGCGCTCGTGCCGAACCACGGCGACGAGGTGGTCGGGCCGGAGCGCGCCGGCGCTCTCGAGCACGTGCTGGATCAGCGGCAGCCCCGCCAGGCGGTGCAGGACCTTCGGGGTCGAGGACTTCATGCGGGTGCCCTGCCCTGCGGCGAGGACGACGACGGCGAGCTGGCGTTCGGGCATGATGCTCCTTGGTGAGGGGTGGCGCGTGATCACCGCCGATCCTCCCACGGGAGGCCGCCCGACCACGGGTCACCGGCCCGGCGTGGGGACGCCGCCGACGCCGAGACGCGGTGGGGAGGAGTCAGCGGGAGCGGACGACGGCGACCGAGCCCGAGACCGCGACGGCGTCCTCGACGAGTGCGACGGCGACGTCGGGCAGCCCGGTCCCGTCGACGACGGCCTTGCGTGCCCGGTAGAAGAGCCAGCTGCCGACGAGGGCACCGGACGCCCCGGCGAGCGCTGCGGCCACGGGGGTGCCCCGACGGCCGGTGCCTGCCATCGCGATCCCCGCGACGGCGCCGGAGACCGCGCGACCGAACAGCGGGCCGGCACCGACCCGGCTCGGCGTGGCCGGCAGCTTGTCGCCGACGAGCTCACCGACGCCCGCGGCCACCAGGGCACCGCGGCCGAGGGGTGAGCGGAACAGGCGCCAGCGCTGCCAGGGGCCCCGCGCCTCCTGGGCGTCGTGGTTCAGGGCCAGGACGGCGAGCGGCGTCGCCGAGCGCGACCCGCTGAGGACGCCGAGCAGGACGGCCCGGACGAGGGATGGCGTGGGATCGGTCTTCGACATGGCTGGAGTCCTCGTCGTCGGATGGACGCCGGGGCGCCCGCGGTCGGGGCGGGACGGACCCGACGAGCCGACCGCGACCTGCGACGCTCGGGGCTCCGCCACCAGGATTCGAACCTAGACCTAACAGCTCCAAAGGCTGTCGTGCTGCCGTTACACCATGGCGGACCGCGCGTGCGCGCCGGTCCATTCTGCCAGACCACGACTCGACCGAGGTGCCCGCGCGGGGCGACGGGCCCGCCGGGCCGCACCGCGCCTCCCGCACCCGACGACGGCCTCGGGCATGATGGGCGGATGCCCGAGCAGGACGAGGTCGACCGCATCGTCGAGGCGTGGCGCCACGAGCGACCCGACCTCGACTTCGCGCCGCTCCAGGTGCTCTCGCGCGTCGGGCGGCTGTCGAAGCACCTCGATCGCGCCCGTCGCGAGGCGTTCACCGCCAGCGACCTCGAGTCGTGGGAGTTCGACGTGCTCTCGGCGCTGCGTCGGGCCGGCGACCCCTACCAGCTGAGCCCCAAGACGCTGCTGCAGCAGACCCTCGTCTCGAGCGGCGCGATGACCAACCGCATCGACCGGCTCGTGGCCCGCGGCCTGGTCGAACGCCGCACCGACCCGAACGACGGCCGGGGCATCCTGGTCACGATGACGGGCGACGGACGGCGCGCGGTCGACGCCGCGATCGAACGTCTCGTCACGGCCGAGGACGCCCTGCTCAGCGACCTCAGCGACGACGACCGCCGCCGGCTGACCGACCTGCTGCGGACGCTGAGCCTCACGCTCGGCGACTGAGTCGGGTCGACCGGCGGAGCACGCCGGCCCGCTCGCCCGCTCGCTCGCTACGCCAGCAACTCGCTCAACTCGAGCCAGCGCACCTCGAGCTCGCCCGTCTTGTGGTCGAGCGCCGTCAGCTTCGCCTGCAACGCGGCCAGGCCGTCGAAGTCGGACTGGTCGAAGGAGGCGAACTGGGCCAGCAGGGTCTCGCGCTCGCCCGAGGCCTTGGCGAGCTTGCGGTCGATCGATCCGAGCTCTTTCTCGGCGTTGCGCTTCTCGGCTCCCGACAGGCCCGAGGCGGCGGCCGAGGCCGCGACGGACGCCGAGGCCCCCTGGACGGCCGTCGGGCGGTCGGTCGCGCCTCCTTGGTTCTGGGTCGCCTCGCGACGCAGCTGCAAGTACTGGTCGACACCGCCGGGCAGGTGCCGGAAGCGGCCCTCGAGCACGGCGTACTGCTGGTCGGTGACGCGCTCGAGCAGGTACCGGTCGTGCGAGACGACGAGCAGGGTGCCGGGCCAACCGTCGAGCAGGTCCTCCATCGCGGCGAGCATGTCGGTGTCGAGGTCGTTGGTGGGCTCGTCGAGGATGAGCACGTTCGGCTCGTTCAGCAGGATCAACAGGAACTGCAGGCGGCGCTTCTGGCCACCGGACAGGTCTTTGATGGGGGTCTGCAGCTGGGCGCTGGTGAAGCCGAGGCGCTCGAGCAGCTGCCCGGGCGTCATCTCTTTGCCCCCGGTGACGTACGAGGTGCGCTGCCGGCCGATGACGTCGTTCACCCGCTCGTGCGCGACCTCGTGGAGGTCGGCGAGCTGCTGGTCGAGGATCGCGAACTTGACCGTCTTGCCCTGTTTGACGCGCCCCTCGGTGGGGGCGATGGCCCCGGTGACGACCTTCAGCAGCGTCGACTTGCCGGCGCCGTTCACGCCGAGCACGCCGGTGCGCTCCCCCGGCGCGATGCGCCACTCGACGTCCTGCAGCACGCGCTTGTCTCCGAACGAGACGCCGACCTCGACGAGGTCGACGACGTCCTTGCCGAGGCGCGCGGTCGCCATCTGCGACAGCTGGACGGCGTCGCGCACGGGCGGCTCGTCGGCGATCAGCTCGTTGGCCGCGTCGATGCGGAACTTGGGCTTGGTCGAGCGCGCCGGGGCCCCGCGACGGAGCCAGGCGAGCTCTTTGCGCATGAGGTTCTGGCGCTTGGCCTCGGAGGCGGACGCCATGCGGTCCCGCTCGACGCGCTGGAGCACGTAGGCCGCGTAGCCACCCTCGAAGGGTTCGACGATGCCGTCGTGGACCTCCCAGGTGTCGGTCGAGACCTCGTCGAGGAACCACCGGTCGTGGGTCACGACCACGAGGGCGCCCGAGTTCGTCGACCAGCGACGCGAGAGGTGCTGCGCCAGCCAGGCGACGCCCTCGACGTCGAGGTGGTTGGTGGGCTCGTCGAGGAACAGGACGTCCCAGTCGCCGACGAGCAGGGTCGCGAGGGCCACGCGTCGACGCTGGCCTCCGGAGAGGTCCTCGACCCGCGCCTCCCACGGGATGTCGGTGGCGAGGCCCGAGATGACGTCGCGGATGCGCGCGTCGCCGGCCCATTCGTGCTCGTCGCGGTCGCCGACGATCAGGCTGCCGACCGTGGCGCCCTCGGGCAGCACGTCGCGCTGGTCGAGCATGCCGATGGTCAGGCCGCGGCGGGTCGTCACCCGACCGTCGTCGGGTTCGAGCCGACCCGCGAGCACCGACATGAGCGTCGACTTGCCGTCACCGTTGCGGCCGACGACACCGATGCGGGAGCCCTCGTCGATGCCGAGGGTCACCCCGTCGAGGACGACCTTGGTCGGGAATTCGAGACGGAGGTTTTCTGCGCCGAGTAGATGAGCCACCACAGAAGCGTAGACGGCCCGGGCCGGGCGGCCGACTCGACGGTGCGCGACCGGGGTCAGCCCAGCGACGCCACCCACTCGTCCGAGCCGTCGGTGAACTCCTGGCGCTTCCAGATCGGGGTGCGGGCCTTGACCTCGTCGACGAGCGCGGCGCAGGCCGCGAACGCCTCGGCGCGGTGGGCCGACGCCACCGCGCAGGCCAGCGCGACGTCGCCCACGACGAGGTCGCCGTAGCGGTGCTCGACCGCGATCGCGACCTCGGGGTGCGCCTCGGCCACGGCGACCGCAACCTCGTGGATCACCTCGGTCGCCGTCGGATGCGCCTCGTAGTGCAGCGCCTCGACCCCCCGCCCCTCGTCGTGGTCGCGGACGACGCCCTCGAACGTCACGACCGCCCCGGAGGCGCGGCTCGTCACGAGCGCGGAGCACTCGGCCACCGACACGGTCACGTCGACGACGCGGGCGAGCAGCACGCGCTCGGAGGCGGGAGGCGCGGCGGGTGCCCCGGCGGACGCACCGCCGGGCAGGAGGGTCGGATCGTCGGCGGTCATGCGGCCCCCTCGGGACTGGGATGGCGGTTCTGGGCGTGGTCGACCCCGTGCAACTGGTCGACCACGTGGTCGAGGACGTCCTCGAGGACGGCGAGCCCGTCGCGCACCCCGCCGCGGGAGCCGGGCAGGTTGACGACGAAGGTGCCGCCGGCCACGCCCGCGAGCCCCCGGGAGAGGACGGCCAGGGGCGTCGAGGCCGCACCCCTGCGCCGGAGTTCTTCGGCGATGCCGGGTAGTTCGCGGTCGAGCAGCGGCAGGGTCATCTCGGGCGTCGCGTCGGTCGGCGACACCCCGGTGCCGCCGGTGGTGACGACGGCGTCGACGCCCCACTCGAGGGCGGCCTCTAGCACCGCGCCGACCGGTTCGCCGTCGGCCACGACGACGGGCCCCTCGACCAGCCACCCCCGCGCGACGAACCAGTCGCGGATGACCGGCCCGGTCGTGTCGTCGGCGGTGCCGGCGGCGGCCCGGGTGGAGGCCACGACGACGACGGCCCGACGGCGCGCGGTCATGCCGGGCGCGGTCACGCCGGGCGCGGTCACGTCGGCCGTCTCGTCCGGGACGCCGCTCATCGCGACCAGTCCCCCGACTTGCCGCCCTGCTTGTCGAGCACCTTGATCTCGCCGATCACGGCGAGCGCGTCGACCGCCTTGATCATGTCGAAGAGGGTCAGGGCCGCGACGGACGCGGCGGTCAGGGCCTCCATCTCGACCCCGGTGACGCCCCGGGTCGAGACGCGGGCGATCACGGTGACCTGCGCCTCCGCGGTCTCGAAGTCGACGGTGATCGCGCCGAGCGGCAGCGGGTGGCACAGCGGGATGAGCGTCGGCGTCTGCTTGGCCGCCAGGATGCCGGCGATGCGGGCGGTGCCGAGGGCCTCGCCCTTGGGCAGCGATCCGTCGACCAGTCGCGCGACGACGTCGGGCCGGGTGGTCAGCACGGCCTGGGCGGTGGCGATCCGCTTCGTCTCGGACTTGCCGGTCACGTCGACCATGTGCGCGGTGCCGTCCTCGCGCACGTGCGAGAGCGGGGCGTCGGTCGGGGCGTCGGTCGGCAGGTCGGCCGGCGGCATGCCGGGCGGGGTCGGGGTCATCGGTCGGCCTTCTCGTGGGGGGCGGGGTCGTCGAGCGCCCAGACCTCGACCCGGTCGTCCGCGTCGACGCGGTCGACCCCGACGGGGATCGAGACGAGCACGGTGGCCTCGGCGTGGGCGGCGAGCAGGTGCGAGCTCGGCCCGCCGACGAGGTGGGCACGCCCGTCGACGTCGACCCGGCCGCGACGCAGCTGGTGCTTGCCGACCGGCGAGTCCACGGGGTGCGCCATCGGCACGGTCCAGCGCCGTCGGGGCAGGCCGACGCCGGTGACGCCCTGCAGGGCGGGGCGCAGGAAGGCCTCGAACGACACGAGCGAGCTGACGGGGTTGCCGGGGAAGCAGACGACGGGCAGCTCTCGGTCGTGCACGCGGATCGTCCCCCAGCCCTGCGGCCCGCCCGGTTGCATGGCGACCGGACCGAACGTGACGCCGGCACCCTCGAAGGCGTCGCGGACGACCTCGTAGGCACCCGCGCTGACCCCGCCGCTCGTGAGCACGAGGTCGACCTCGTCGGCGTGGCGGGCGACGACGGCGAGCAGGGCGGCCGCGTCGTCGGTCACCCGGGCGAAGGTGACGACGACGCCGACCTCGGCGAGCGCCGCGGCCAGGGCGACGCCGTTCGCGTCGTGGATCTGGCCGGGCCCGAGCGGGGCACCGGGTGCGGCGAGCTCTTCGCCGGTCGACACCAGCAGGAGGCGCGGGCGGCTCCGTACCTCGACCGCGTCGATCCCGGAGGCGGCGAGCACGCCCCACCGCGCGGGCGTCAGTCGCGTCCCGGCCGCGAAGAGCACGGAGCCCGCGGCGACGTCGCTGCCCGCGGCGCGGACGAAGGCCCCGGCGGCGACGCCCGGCGGCACCTCGACGACGGTCTCGACGCCCACGGGAGGGAAGGCGTCCGGCGAGACCTTCTCGATGGGCACGATCGCGTCGGCACCGGCGGGGACGGCCGCGCCGGTCATGATCGGGGCCGCGGCGCCGGAGACCAGGTCGGGGGCGGCCCGCCCGGCGGGGATGCGCGCGGCGACCCGGAGGCTGGTGGGCGCATCGGGGTCGAGCCCGGCGGTCGAGACGGCGTAGCCGTCCATCTGCGAGTTGGCGAAGGGCGGCAGGTCGATCGGGGCGACGACGTCGGCGGCGAGGACGCGGTCGCGGTACCGGTCGGAGCGCGAGGCGAGCGCCTCGGGGCTCACCACCAACGCGTCGACCGGACGGGCCCGCACGGCCGCCTCGACGACGGCCGTGACCTCGGCGAGGTGGGTCTCGATGGTGCGCACGCGGTTCCTCTCGGGCGATCGTCAGTAGCGTATCGGGGGTGACCGACCCCGCGACCGAGCCCGACGTCCCCCAGCCCACCCGCGCCTCCTCGGGGCCGCCGCCCGTCGACGTCGCCGTCATCGGCGGATCGGGGCTGTACTCGCTCTTCGCCGAGGGCGAGGCGACCCGGCACGTCGTCGAGACGCCCTACGGCCCGACCTCGAGCGAGGTGACGATCGGCGAGTTGGGCGGCAAGCGCGTGGCCTTCCTCACCCGGCACGGCGCGGGCCACGCGGTGGCGCCGCACCTGATCGACTACCGGGCGAACGTGTGGGCACTGGCGTCGCTCGGCGCGAAGGCCATCGTGTCGTCGTCGGCGGTCGGCGGGGTCAGCCCCGACGTCGCCCCCGGCACCATGGTCGTGACCGACCAGTTCATCGACCGCACCTGGGGACGACGCGACACGTTCTTCGACGTCGAGGGGCAGGTTCAGCACCTGATCGCCGCCGACCCGTTCGACCCCGTGCTCCGGGCCGCCGCGATCGCGGCCCTCGAGGCGCAGGGTGAGCCGTTCTCCCCGACCGGCACCTGCGTGGTGATCCAGGGGCCGCGGTTCTCGACCCGGGCCGAGTCGCTGTGGTTCCGGGCCGCGGGCGCGCACACGGTCAACATGACGATGTACCCCGAGATCCCGCTCACCCTCGAACTCGGCATGGGAGCCGTCAACCTCTCGTACGTGACCGACAGCGACGCCGGCCTGGCCCCGGCCGAGGGCGACGCACCCGACGCCGACGCAGTGAGCGCCTCGCTCGTCTTCGAACGGCTCGCGGCCGCCCAACCGCGCATCGTCGCGGCCATCGCGTCGATCGTCGCCGCGATGCCCGGCGACTACTCGCCCCGCGAGCTGATGCCGCCCGGGGCGGTGGCCGAGGTGCTCGCCCGGCCCGTCTCGGGTCGGAGGGCTGCGCTGTGAGCGCGACCGGCGCCTCCTCGTCCACCGACGGCCCGGGCCTGCTGCTCGTCACCGGTGGGGCTGGCTTCATCGGGTCGGCGATCGTCGACCTCGCCCTCGACCGCGGCTGGCGCGTGCGCGTGCTCGACTCCCTGCGGGCCGACGTGCACGGCGGCGAGCCGACCGTCGACCCGCGCGTCGACTTCGTGCACGGCGACGTACGTGACGCCGAGACCGTCGACCGAGCACTCGCGGGCGTCGACGCGGTCTGTCACCAGGCGGCCAAGGTCGGGCTCGGCGTGGACTTCCAGGACGCGCCCGACTACGTCTCGTCGAACGAGCTCGGCACGGCCGTCGTGCTCGCGGCGATGGACCGCGCCGGCGTCGACCGCCTCGTCGTCGCCTCATCGATGGTCGTCTACGGCGAGGGCAGCTACCGCACCTCGACCGGTGCGACCGAACGCCCGGCACCCCGCCGCATCGCCGACCTCGACGCGGGCGTCTTCGACCCGCGTGACGAGGCGGGCGAACTGCTCGAGCCGCAGCTGATCGGCGAGGAGGCCCCGCTCGACCCCCGCAACGTCTACGCCATCACGAAGCTGACGCAGGAGCACCTGTCGACCTCGTGGGCGCGCAGCACCGGCGGTCGGGCCGCCGCCCTGCGCTACCACAACGTCTACGGCCCGGGCATGCCCCAGAACACGCCCTACGCCGGCGTGGCCTCGCTCTTCCGCTCCGCCCTCGAACGCGGTGAGGCCCCGCGCGTGTTCGAGGACGGCGCCCAGCGTCGCGACTTCGTCCACGTCCGCGACATCGCGTCCGCCAACCTCGCGGCCCTCGAGTGGACCGCGGACCAGCCGACCGACACGTTCCGCGCGTTCAACGTCGGCAGCGGGACGGTGCACACGATCGGCGAGATGGCGGAGGCCCTGGCGCGCGAGGCCGGCGGACCGACGCCCGTCGTCACGGGCGAGTACCGCGCGGGCGACGTGCGGCACGTGACGGCGTCGTCGGCGCGGCTGCAGGGCGAGCTGGGCTGGCGACCGAGCGTGACCTTCGAGCAGGGCATGCACGAGTTCGCCACGGCCCCGCTGCGCGCCGCGGTCGTCCGCTAGGCGGGCGCGGCCGCCCCCCGTTCGGGTGCGCACCGCCCGCTCCCATCACCTTCATGGGATCGCATCCGTACAGTCGAGAGGATGAGCAGCCCCCGAGTCGACGTCGTGCTTCCCTGTCTCGACGAAGAAGGCGCGCTGCCCTGGGTCCTCGGCCGCCTGCCCGAGGGCTGGCACGCGATCGTCGTCGACAACGGCTCGACTGACGACTCCGCCCGCGTCGCCGCCGAGCACGGCGCGACCGTGGTGCAGGAGGCGCGGCGCGGCTTCGGCAGCGCCGCCCACGCCGGTCTCGAGGCCGCCACGGCCGACTACGTCGCGTTCTGCGACGCCGACGCGTCGATGGACCCCGCCGACCTCGTCGCCCTCGCCGCCCCCGTGATGGCAGGTGACGCCGATCTCGTCCTCGGCCGCCGGCGCCCGACGACCCGGGGCGCCTGGCCGGTGCACGCCCGCATCGCCAACCTCGCCCTCTCGCACCTCATGCGGCGGGCCAGCGGCGTCGCCCTGCACGACCTCGGCCCCATGCGCGTCGCGCGGCGCCGGGCACTGCTCGACCTCGACCTGAAGGACCGCCGCAGCGGCTACCCGCTCGAGATGGTGCTGCGCGCGAGCGAGGCCGGCTGGCGGATCGTCGAACAGGACGCGCCCTACTCGCCCCGGGTCGGCCGCAGCAAGGTGACCGGCACCATCCGCGGCACGTCCGTCGCGATCAAGGACATGTCCCGACTCCTGAGGGAGGTCGGCCGATGACGACCCTCGTGGTGATCGCGAAGGAGACGATCCCGGGCAAGGTCAAGACGCGCCTGCACCCCCCGCTCAGCCTCGAGCAGGCCGCCGACGTCGCGGCCGCCGCGATCCAGGACACCCTCGACGTCGTCCGTCGGCTGCCCGCCACGCGTCGCGTGTTGTTGTTCGACGGCAACCGCAGGCCCGTCGGCTCCGAAGACTTCGATGTGATCCCTCAGATCGGTGGCGACCTCGACGCACGCCTCGGCGCCCTCTTCGACGAGGTCGACGGGAAGACCGTGCTGATCGGCATGGACACCCCCCAGGTCACGGTCGAGGCCCTCGCCCCCGTCTTCGACGCGTGGACCGACGACGTCGACGCCTGGTTCGGCCCGGCGAACGACGGCGGATTCTGGGCGCTGGGCCTCTCGCGGCCGACCGGCGACCTGCTGCGCGGCGTCCCCATGTCGCGTGACGACACGGGTGCCCACCAGCTCCGCCGACTCGCCGACGCCGGCCTGACCGTGCGCATGCTGCCCGAGCTCGTCGACGTCGACACGATCGACGACGCCCGCCTCGTCGCGTCCGTCGCACCCGACAGCCGCTTCGCCGCCGCCCTGCGGCACGCCGAGGCGCCCCCCACGACCACCACCACGAACGGCGTCGCCCGCACGACCGATCCCGCCACCGAAGGGGTCACCTCATGACCATCGCCCCCGAACAGCCCGCCACCTTCGGTTCAGGAGGCGCGGAGCCGTACGCGCGCGCCCTGCGTCACGAGGGGCTCCTGCAACTCGTCCGCGCGGCCGGCGGTGCCGGACGCCCCGCGTCGCCCCCCGAGGTCGGCGACGACGAGGCGTTCGACGTCGCGCGCTGGAGCGCCGACGCCGACGCGGCCGACCTCACCACCCTCGACGGCGAGACCGGCCCCGTGCTCGACATCGGCTGCGGGCCGGCCCGCATGGTGCGCGCCGCCGTGGACCGCGGCCTGACCGTCCTGGGTCTGGACGTCTCGCCCACGGCCGTGGCGATGGCCCGCGAGGCCGGCCTGCCCGTGGCCGGCGGGTCGGTCTTCGACCCGCTGCCCCGCGAGGGCCAGTGGAACCTCGCGCTGCTGCTGGACGGCAACGTCGGCATCGGCGGCGACCCGACGGCGCTGCTGACCCGCTGCGCCGAGATCCTCACCGCGACCGGCTCGGTCGTCGTCGAGACCGCCCCCGAGGCGTCGCTCGACGACAGCTACGAGGCCCACGTGGTCGACGACCAGGGTCACGCCAGCGCGACCTTCCCCTGGGCGGAGGTCGGCCGCGAGGCCCTGCACCGCCACGCTCGACGCGCGGGCCTGCGGGTCGCTCAGACCTGGTCGGTCGACGGACGCACCTTCTGCCGCCTGCGCGCCAGGTAGAGCGCGACCAGAGCGGCCGTCAGCGCCGCGATGACGAGCCACAGCACGGCCAGGCGCAGGCCGTAGTCGAACGGCAGCACGGTGTCGTTCTTCGGCCCCTTCGCCTTCGCCACGATCTCGGGCACGACGACGAGCGAGAAGATCGCCCCGACGACGACCGCGCCCTGCACGATCCAGAGGACCGCGGGCCGGATGCGGCGTCCGGTCCGCCGCACGAGCAGCGAGACCGCGGCGACCACGGGGGCGAGCACGGCGTCGTGCACGACGACCGAACCGGCCAGCCAGAGCAGCAGTCCGCCGTACCGGTTCGGGGAGACGGTGTCGGTGAGCACCCAGCCGCCGAGGCCGACGAGGGCCACACCGAGGGCCATCAGCACCCCACGCACGACGCGGACGGTGCGCGACGTGCCTGCGCCTCCCGCGCTCGACGCGGCCGAGGGCACCCGGGCGCTCACGAGAGCACCTCGATGGAGCTGAGCCACTTGGTCTGCAGCACGCCGGGTCGGCCCGGGGCGATCATGCGCGCCGGGTAGCCGTGGTCGATGCTGAGCGGCTCGCCGTTCAGCTCGAGGGCGACGAGGGTGCGCGGGTCGGAGGCGTACTCGGGGCCCATCTCGGTCACGCGGTAGCCACCCTTCTCTTCGAGGCTGGTGAGCCGGAGGCGCTGGTCGGTCGGGGCGCCGGCAGCCGCCAGCAGGTCGACGAGGCGGACGCCGCGCCAGGCGCCGGTCTGGCTCCAGCCCTCGACGCAGGCGATCGGCAGGCGTTCGTCGGCCCCGTCGAACCCGCGCAGCGCGTCGAGCGTGAACGAGGTCGCGACGCCGCCCACCAGGACGTCGAGCCGCCAGTCGGGGTCCATGGCCGTCTCGAGCACCCGGGCGGCGGCGGCCGTGCGGTTGATCGGCAGGTCGTTCGGGCCGAGCCCGCGCTGCCGCGGGCCGAAGGCGTTGAGCGCTGACAGCGGGGCGAAGGACTGCCCGGCCGTGAGCGCGACGACTCCCCCGGTGGCGACGCCGGCGGCGGTGAAGAAGCCGCGGCGGGACACCCGGGCGCGGCCCGGTTCGCGGTCGACCTCGTGTGCGGAGTCGATCCAGCGGAGGACGCGTCCGGTGAGGCCGCGGGCGGGCGCAGGAGGCGCGGCGTGCGGATCACGGTCGCGTCGCGTCCCGTCGGCGTCGCGCACGGCACGGAACCGGGCGAGCTCGGCGGTCGCCTCGCTCTCGGCCACGAACGCGGCGCGGGCCTCGTCGAGCTCGGCCGACGGCTCGACGAAGCGCCCCTCGGCGTCGTAGCTGTCCCGCGCCCGCCAGTAGCGGGTGATGAGCGGCAGCTTGACGGCGATGTGGATCGCGAGCGAGCCGATGATGACGAACGACAGGGCGAAGTGCACCTGCTTGAACGGGAACGGCCACGGGTAGTACTGGTACGTGTTCAGCAGGCCGGTGACGAGCTGGAGGATCGACGTCGCCACGAACAGGGCGATGGAGGCGCGCTCGAGCACGTCGACCGGGTGCTTGATCGGCGGGTGCTGGAAGAGCTGCGGGAACACCGAGTGCAGCTTGACCAGCAGCAGGGGGATGCAGGCGATGCCCGCGGTGATGTGGACGCCCTGGCTCACCTGGTAGAGCCAGACGGGACTCGTCGGGAACCGCATCCCGTCGAGCGGCTCCTGCAGGAAGTGGCTGTAGAGCCCGGTCAGCAGGCAGATGACGAACGCGGCGCCGAGGAGGCGACCGAAGACGGTCGCCGACCGGGCGTTGCGGTTCGGCGATGAGGCGGCGCGGCGCGCCTCGTACAGCAGGCGCCTCATGGTGTCGGTCGTCTCATGTGGCTCATCATCTCCGATGTGCACGACTCCCAGGGCCGATTCGGCCAGACTGGGGGCGTGCGTACTGTGTTCGCGGCCGTGGCCGTCCTCGGATTGGCCGGGGCGATCGCCTGGGGCGTCGTGAACGTCGGATTCCTCATGAAAGACCTGCGGACCGACTTCGTCGTCTGGACCGCCGTGTGCTGGGCGTTGTTCGCCCTGGCGGTTCTGCTGCTGCGCCGGGTGCCCGCGCGCCACGTCACCGCTCTCGTCGTCGCGGGCACGGCCCTGGTCGGCGGGGCGGGCCTGACCGGCGTCCCCAACACGAGCACCGACCCGGCGCGCTACGCCTGGGACGGCATCGTGCAGACCGCCGGCGTCTCGCCGTACGAGTACACGCCCGACGCGGGCGAGCTGCGCGACCTGCGGCCGGCCTGGATCTTCCCCGAGTCGACGCCGTTCACCCGCGACGACGGCACGATCGGCGAGCGCTGCGGCGAACCCGACCGCCAGGTCCACCGTGCCTACGACAGCCAGACGGGCGACGTCGTCTGCACGCTGATCAACCGACCGGACGTGCCGACCATCTACCCGCCGATGGCCGAGCTGTACTTCTGGGCGGTGTCCGCCGTGGTCGGCCCCGACGCCGGGTTCTTCCCGCTGCAGGCGATGGGCTTCGTGCTCGTGCTGGGCACGACCGTCGCCCTGCTGGCGACCCTGCGCCGGCGGGGTCTCGACCCCCGCTGGGCCGCGCTGTGGGGCTGGTGCCCGCTCGTGGTCGGCGAGGGCGTCACGAACTCGCACGTCGACCTCCTGGGTGCCGTGCTCGTGGTCGCCGCGTCGTTGCTCGTCGCCACCGGTCGGCGCTTCCGCGGCGGCATCGCGCTCGGGGCCGCCATCGCGACCAAGTTGATCCCGGTGATCGCGGCACCCGCCCTGCTGCGCGGGCAGCCCTGGAAGGTGATCAGCGCCTCCGTCGTCACCTTCGCCGTGCTCTACGTGCCCTACGTCGCGATGACCGGGTGGGGCGTGCTCGGGTACCTGCCGGGTTACCTGACCGAAGAGGGCTACGAGGACGGCTCGCGCTTCGTGTTCCTGTCGGCCTTCATGCCGGACGCGTGGACGACACCGGTCGCCGTGCTGATCGTCGGTGTCACGGCGGTGCTCGTGTGGGTGAAGACCCCGGCTCACGACCCGTGGCTCGGCCAGCTCGTGATGATCGGCGTGACGCTCGTGGCGGTGAGCCCCCGTTACCCCTGGTACGCCCTGCTGCTGGTGCCGTTCGTCGCGCTGACCGGGCGGGTCGAGTGGCTGGCGATCCCGCTCGCGCTGCTCGTGCGCCAGCTCGAGCCGGGCATGGCGCTGCAGCGGGCGTCGCTCGCCTCGGCCGTGCTCGTCATCCTGCTCGTGACGCTCTGGCGGGCCGGCCCCGGGTTCACGGACCGGTTGCTCGACGCCGTCGGGCGCGACCTCGACCGGCTGCGTCGGGTCGTCGGCCGCCGACGGTCCACCCCCTCGTCGAGCCCCGGGCCCGCTCAGACGAGGTAGGCGACGGCGTCCCCGGCGTCGAACGAGAACCGGACGGCACTGCCCGGCACGAGGTCGAGGCCGGCGACCACGCCGGGCGGGACGTCGGCCGACACGTCGCCGGCCCGGACCCGGACGACGTCCCCGCGGGGTTCGAGGTCCGTGACGACGACGTCGAGGACGTTCTCGGACGGCGTCCGACCCGAGGGGGTCCCGGTCGTCACGCGCACGGCGCTCGGCCGCACGGCCACCGCGGCCGCGGCGCCCGCCGGGAGCCCGTCGGCGGATCGGGCGGTCAGCAGGGTGCCGTCCTCCAGCCGGACGCCTCCCCCGCGGGCCGTGCCGGTCAGCAGGTCGAGCCCCGCGAGCCCCGCGGCGAACGGCGTGGTCGGACGGTCGAGGACGGCGCGCGTGGGGCCGGCGTCGACGACCCGGCCGGCGTCGAGCACGACGACCCGGTCGGCCAGGGTGTAAGCATCGAGGACGTCGTGCGTGACGATCACCGCCGTGCGGTCGGCGAGGACGTCGCGCAGGGTCCGTCGCAGGGCGGGCGCGACCGACACGTCGAGAGCGGCCATCGGCTCGTCGAGCAGCAGCAGGCGGGGGTCGGCGGCCAGGGCACGGGCGACGGCGATCCGCTGCGCCTGTCCACCCGAGAGCTGCGCCGGACGCCGCTCGGCGAGTCCCGTGGCGTCGACCCGGTCGAGCCAGTCGCGGGCTCGGCGGCCGGCCTCGCGTCGAGGCACCCCGGTGCTGCGCGGGCCGAAGGCGACGTTGTCGAGCGCACTGAGGTGCGGGAAGAGCAGGGCCTCCTGGGCGAGCATCGAGACGCCGCGCTCGTGCGGGCGCAGCGAGGCTCCGCGCCCGCGGCCGTCGACGTCGAACAGCACGCGGTCGCCCAGGCGGGCCGTGCCGTGGTCGGGTCGCAGGAGGCCGGCGATCAGGGACAGCAGCGTCGACTTGCCGGCCCCGTTCGGGCCGAGGACGGCCACCGTCTCTCCGTCGGCCACCTCCAGCTCGACGTCGAAGCCGCGGTCCTCGACGACCGCCGCGAACTCGAGCGTCACGACCCGCGCCTCCGGGTGGCGACGCCGGACGGCCCGCCCGCCCGGTGGGCCAGGGCGACGACGACGACCGCCACGAGGACGAGCACGAGCGACAGCGCCACGGCGGCGTCGGGGTCGGTCTCGCGTTGCAGGTAGATCTCGAGCGGAAGTGTGCGCGTGACGCCCTGCAACGATCCCGCGAAGGTCAGCGTCGCCCCGAACTCGCCGAGGGCCCGCGCGAACGACAACACGGCGCCCGAGACGAGGGCGGGCAACACGAGCGGCAGCGTGACCCGCCGCAGCACGGTCGTGGGCCGGGCGCCCAGGGTCGCCGCGACGGCCTCGTAGCGCGTGCCCACCGTGCGGAGGGCGCCCTCGAGGCTCAGCACCAGGAAGGGCAGGGCGACGAAGGTCTGGGCCAGCACGACCGCCGTGGTCGAGAACGCGATCGTCACGCCGAGCGCGTCGAACGCCTGACCGAGCAGGCCGCGGCGCCCGAAGGTGTAGAGCAACGCGATGCCTCCGACGACGGGCGGGAGCACCAACGGCAGCAGCACGAGCGACCGCAGCACCCTCTGGCCCCGGAACCCGGTGCGGGCCAGCACGACCGCCATCGGGACGCCGAGCACGACGCAGAGGAGGGTCGCCGTGACCGATGTGCGGAGGCTGAGCCAGAACGCGGCCACCGACGACTCCGACGTGACCAGCGGCACGAACTCGGCCCAGTCGACCCGGGACACCATGGCGACGAGGGGCAGCAGGACGAAGGCCGCCCCCAGGGCCGCGACGACCGCGATCCACACCGGGACGCCGGCGTAGGCGCGGTGCAGGGCGGGCGTCACGGCGTGCCGAAGCCGGCGTCCCGCAGCACGCCCTGCCCGACCTCGCCGGTGACGAAGGCGACGAACGCCTCGGCCACCGCCGGGTTCGCCGTGTCGGCCACAGGGGCGATGGGATAGGTGTTGACGGCCTGGTCGGCCTCGGGGAACTCGATGCCTGTCACGCTGTCGCCGGCGGCCTCGACGTCCGTGACGTAGACCAGCCCGGCGTCGGCCTCCCCCGAGGTGACCTTGCCCAGCACGTCGGTGACCGAGGACTCCTCGCTGACCGGCGAGATCGTGACGCCGGTGGCCCGCTCGACCGCGACCGTCGCCGCCCCGCAGGGCACCTGGGCCGCGCAGACCACGGTCTTCACGTCGGACTTACCGAGGTCGGCGAAGCCCGTGACGTCGGCGGGGTTCGACGGCGGCACGGCGATGGTGAGGACGTTCGTGGCGAAGTCCTTCGAGGCCGACGGGTCGACGAGTCCGGCGTCGGTCAGCTTCGCCATGTTCTTCTCGTCGGCCGAGGCGAAGACGTCGGCCGGGGCTCCCTCGGTGATCTGCGTCACCAGGTCGGACGAGCCCGCGAAGGTCAGGTCGACGGTCGTGCCCGGGTTCGCCTTCTCGAACTCGTCGGCGAGCTCGGTGAACGTCGTCGTCAACGAGGCGGCGGCGTAGACGGTGATCGACCCCTCGAGGGTCGGGTCGGAGGCCGTCGGTGTCGCGCTGGTCGCCGTGTCGACGGTCGCGCCCGAGCACCCCGTCAGGGCGAGGGCCGTCGCCACCGCGAGGGCTCCGACGAGCGCCGTGACGACGCGGGGGGTCCGTCTCATGGTCAGGCCTTCCCGCCGGGCGTCTCGATGATGACCGTCGTGGCCTTCACGACGGCGATGGCCACCGAACCGGGTTCGAGGCCCAGCTCGCGGACGGCTTCGCTGCTCATCAGCGAGACGATGCGGTGCGGGCCGCACTGCAGCTCGACCTGGGCCATGACCCGGTCGGCGGTGATCTCGGTCACGACGCCCACCAGGCGGTTGCGTGCCGACCGCCCCACCTCGGACGGGTCGGCGGGCAGCACGGCGTTCTTCCGGGCGAGCGTCGCGAGCGCGAGCCCGTCGACCACGCCGCGCCCGGCATCGTCCTTCTCGCTCTCGAGCAGGCCGAGGTCGATCCAGCGCCGCACGGTGTCGTCACTCACGCCGAGGAACGCCGCCGCGTCCTTGATCCGCATCTGCGTCATGGACGCGAGCCTAGTTCCGAATGCGCGGTCGCGCAGCCGCAAGGAGTGGCCCCGGACGAGCCTGCGGGGCGGGGCGTCGTGCACGGCGGAGCGAAAGGAGGCGCGGGTCGCCTCCCATGGACACCCCACGTTCGGCCCCGCGGGCTTAACCTCGACGGATGACCGTCTCGCTCGGACTGCCCACCATGCCCGGCCGGGCCCCCGCCGACGACCTGCTGCCCGCGCGGCCGTCGAGCGACGCCGCTCCGGGACTGCTCGACCGCTTCGGTCGGACCGCGACCGACCTGCGGGTCTCGCTGACCGACAAGTGCAACCTGCGCTGCACCTACTGCATGCCGGCCGAGGGCCTGCCGGCCCTCCCCCGTGAACAGGCGCTCGACGCCGACGAGATCGTGCGCCTGGTCGGCATCGGCGTGCGCGACCTCGGCGTCCGGCAGGTGCGGTTCACCGGGGGCGAGCCACTGCTGCGTGCCGACCTCATCGACATCGTGCGACGGGTCGCCGCGATCGACCCGCGGCCCGAGGTGTCGCTGACGACGAACGCCATCGGCCTGGCGCACCGCGCCCAGGCCCTGGCCGACGCCGGGCTCGACCGGGTCAACGTGTCGCTCGACTCGCTGCACGCCGAGACGTTCATGAAGGTCTCGCGTCGTCCGTTCCTCGACAAGGTGCTCGCCGGCGTCGACGCCGCGGCGGCGGCCGGCCTCACCCCGGTCAAGATCAACGCCGTCCTGCTGCCCGGCATCAACGACCACGAGGCGCCCGACCTGCTCGCCTGGGCGCTGCGCGGCGGCCACGAGCTGCGGTTCATCGAGCAGATGCCGTTGGACGCCGACCGCAGCTGGGACCGCGCCTCCTTCGTCACCTCACGCGACATCCACTCGCTGATCGCCACGCGCTTCGACCTCAGCCCCGCCGACGTCGAGCGCGACGGAGCACCCGCCGAGCTGTTCGACGCCGTCGGCCGCGGCGACGACGCCGGACTGGCCGGGCGGGTCGGCATCATCGCCTCGGTCAGCGAACCGTTCTGCGCCGACTGCCGGCGCACCCGGATGACCGCCGAGGGCGGCATCCGCAGCTGCCTCTTCAGCGGCGGCGAGACCGGCCTGCGCGACCTGCTTCGCAGCGGGGCGAGCGACCTCGAACTGGCCGACGCCTGGCGCGGTGCCATGTGGGCCAAGCCCTCGGGCCACGGCATCGACGACCCGGACTTCGTGCAGCCGGAACGCACCATGAGCGCCATCGGAGGCTGAGATGACGACCACGAACCCCGCCCCCACCGTCGACGGAGCCGCCTCGGCCCCCGTCTCGGCGACGCTGCGGTTCTTCGCCGCCGCCCGCACCGCCGTGGGCCGCGACGACCAGCGCGTCGAGGTGCCCGCGGGCGAACGTCCGACCATCGGGCGCCTGCTCACCGAGGTCCGCCCGGTCGAGGGCGTGTCGGCCGCGGACTTCCGCGACGTGCTGCTGCGCTGCTCGTTCCTCGTCGACGGCCTGACCACGCGGGACCGCGAGCAGCTCGTCCCCGACGGCGCGGTGATCGACGTCATGCCGCCGTTCGCCGGCGGCTGAACGCCCGCCTACGGCCGCGTGGGTGCCCCCTGCGCGAGCTGCCACCCGAGCATGCCGCCGTGCAGCACCGACACGTCGAAGCCCTCGCCCGCCAGCAGGTCGGCCGCGGCGCGGGCCCGCGGCCCTCGGGCGCAGTAGACGACCACCCGCTGCGCCGGATCGAGCTCGGGCCGCTGGCGGGTGCGCGTGCCGTACCCGGGAGCCTGTACGTCACCGGAGATGTGGGCGAAGTCGTGCTCGTCGACCTCGCGCACGTCGAGCAGCGTGAAGTCGGCGTCGCCCGTCGCTCGCGCCCCGAGCAGGGTCGTCAACTCGGCCGCGTCGACGTCGGGGCCGACGCGGCGACCACGGGCCGCGGGCCCGTCGGCGGTGGTCGCCTGGCCTTCGGGCACCGAGGACGAGGAGGCGCGGCGCGCGTCGTTCACCGTCGCCCGGGCCTCGGCCCGGTGCGGGGCGCGGGCCAACCGGCTCTCCCGCCAGGTGCCGCCCAGGGCGTCGACGGTCACGACCCGGCCGAGCAGCGGATCGCCGAGACCGGTCAGCAGCTTGACGACCTCTCCGGCCATGCTCGCGCCCACCGTCCCGCACAGCGGCCCCAGCACGCCGACGTCGGCGCAGGACTCGTCCCAGCCCGAGGCGGGCGGGGCAGGGTGCAGGTCGCGGTAGTCGACCGCCCGGCCGTCCGGGGCGTCGTCCCAGAAGACGCTGAACTGTCCGTCCCAGCGGTTGACGCTGCCCCAGACGACCGGCAGACCGCGCTCGGCCGCGGCGTCGGCCACCAGGTAGCAGGTGTCGAAGGAGTCGCTGCCGTCCACCACGAGGTCGTAGTCGTCGAGCAGGTCGGCGGTGCGGTCGCTCAGTCGGACGGGGTGGGCGACGACGATCACGTCCGGGTTGGCGGCACGCACCCAGTCGGCGGCGGCGCGGGCCTTCGGGAAGCCCAGCTGGTCGGGGCGGAAGAGCACCTGCCGTTGTAGGTTCGACAGATCGACGGCGTCGTCGTCGACGATTCCCAGGGTTCCCACACCCGAGGCTGCGAGATATTGGATGACCGGCGCGCCCAGCCCGCCGGCCCCGACCACCAGCACCCTCGACGCCGCCAGGCGCCCCTGGGAGCCCAGACCGAACCCCGGCAGGCGCACGCTTCGCGAGTAGCGTTCGCCCTCGACGGGGTCGCCGCCGTGTCCACCGTCGCGCACGCCGGCACCGTGCACGCCACCGTCGTGCACGGCCGCCCCGCGCGCGTCACCCCCGTGTCGCACGCGAGATCCTCCGAGAGGGGGAAGAGACGACATGACGAACCTCCTGCATCCGGCCGACGGTCGATCGACCGCGCCCACTGTATCCACGACGCCCGGGACCGGCCGCAGCACGGCCCTCACGCGCCTCCGGCACTGGCGTCATCTCGACGCCGTGCTCGTCGGCCTGCTCGCCGCCGTGCTGTCGGGCGCCTTCCTCTGGGTGCCGTCCGTCTGGTACGACGAGGCCGCGACGGTCATCTCGGCGACCCGCAGCTGGGGCCAGCTCTGGCAGATGGTCCAGACCGTCGACCTGGTGCACGCCACGTACTACGCGTTCATGCACCTGTGGTTCGACGTCTTCCCGTACTCGCCGATCTCGCTCCGGGTGCCCAGCACGATCGTCACGGGGCTCGCCGCCGCGTTCACGGTCGTGCTCGCCCGCACCCTGGCCGACCGCCGGACGGCCGTCGTGGCGGGCCTGCTGTTCTGCCTGATCCCCCGCGTGACCTGGATGGGCGGCGAGGGCCGTTCGTACGCCTTCTCGGCGATGTTCGCCGTCGCCCTGACCCTCGTCCTCGTCACCGCCTCGCGCCGGACCGCGCAGGTCGGCGAGACCCGCACCCGGGCCTCGGCCGTCCGCTGGTGGGTCGCCTACGCCGTGCTCGCCGTCGTCTCGGTTCTCTTCTTCCTGTACGTCGCCTTCGTCGTGGTGGGGCACGGCGTCACCATGCTGGTGCAGTGGCGACGCGAGCGCCGGCTCCGCGCCTCCTCGGGGTCGGTGGCGACGTCGCAGGACGCCGTGGCGTCGACCCCGCTCGTCGGCGCACCGCACGGAGCACGCGGTTCGTTCCTCGGCTGGTTCGCCGGTGCGGCCGTCGCCGGACTCGCGAGCCTGCCCGTCGTGTACTTCACGTCCGAGCAGAGCGGCCAGGTCGGCTGGCTCGACCGGCCGAGCTTCGCGACGATCGACCAGGTGCTGACGACGCAGTGGTTCTACCAGAACGACCGTTTCGCCGTCTTCGGCTGGATGCTGGTGCTCGCCAGCCTGGTCGTCGTGGTCGCCGGTCTCGTGCCCCGTGCCCGGGGACTGGCCGAGGTCGTCCTGCCCTGGATGATCGTGCCCACCGTCGGCCTCGTGGGCGTCTCGCTCGTGACCGAGCCGCTCTACTCGCCCCGCTACCTGACCTTCGGCACCCCGGCCGTCGCGATCATGATGGCCGTCGCCGTGGCCGCCATCCCCTGGCGGCGGGTGATCGCCCTCGTCCTGCTGGTCGCCGTGGTGCTCACCGCCCCGACCTACGAACGTCAGCGTCAGCCCGAGGCGAAGGACTCGGCCGCGTGGAACCAGGTGGCCGACCTCGTGAGCGAGCAACGGGCGCTCGAACCGGCCGGGACGGCCGAGGGCGTCGTCTTCGGCCCCGTGCGTCGACACCCGAAGGCCACGTCGCGCATCATCGAGAACACGTACCCCGCGGCGTTCGAAGGGATGTCGGACTTCACGCTCGAGACCCCCGCGGCCGAGACCGGCGGGCTGTGGGAGGTCCAGCACCCGCTCGAGGACGTCATCGACCGCACCGACGACCTCGACGTCGTCTGGCTGATCACGAGCGACAAGCAGGACTGGAGGCCCCGGGTCACCGCGGACCTCGCCGCCAAGGGCTTCCACGTCGCCGACGAGTGGCACCTCACCCGCACGAACGTGCTCAAGTACGAGCGCTGAGCCCGCGAGACCCCGGGGCGTCGCCGAGCCCCCCTGCGCGCGCGGGGGGGCTCGGCGACGCCCTGGGGCCCGGGCCTAGTCGGTGACGACGCGGGCGCCGTGGACCGGGCCCGTGGCGCGGACGACCGTGAGGCGGGCGGCGCTCAGCGCGATCTGCAGCTCGAGAGCGCCGTCGAGGTCGGGTGCGAGGAACGCCACCGTCGGGCCGGAGCCCGACACGATGCCCGCGAGGGCCCCGTTGCCCTCACCGAGCTCGAGGACGTCGGCCAGGCCCGGCTGGAGGTGCAGGGCGGGCGCCTGGAGGTCGTTGTGCATGGCGTCCGCGAGCATGCCCGGGTCGCCCGCCCGGAGTGCCTGCAGGACGCCGGCGTCGACGACGGGGTGCCGCACCGAGCGGATCTCGCCCTGGTGCCGCAGACGGTGCGCGTCGAGTTCGTCGTAGACGCGCGGCGTCGAGAGGCCGACGTCGGCCACGGCCAGGACCCACTGGAACTGCCCCTTCGCCAGGGCCGGGCTGAGCTCGTCGCCGCGACCGGTACCGATCGCGGTGCCCCCGGCGAAGGCGAACGGGACGTCGGCACCGAGTCGGGCCGAGAGCCGCAGGAGTTCGTCACGACCGACGCCGGTTCCCCAGAGCGTGTCGCACGCGAGCAGCGTCGCGGCGGCGTCGGCCGATCCGCCCCCCATGCCGCCGGCCACGGGCACCGCCTTGTCGACGGTCAGGGCGACGCCGCCCGTGTAGCCGGTCGTCTCGGCCAGCAGGCGGGCGGCCTTGATCGCCAGGTTGGCCCCGTCGGTCGGCACGCCCGACACGTCGATGGACGGGCCACCCGTGACGCTGACCGTGAAGTCGTCGGCGCGACGCGCGCGCACGTCCTCGTAGAGGGAGACGGCCTGGTAGGCGGTCGCGAGGTCGTGGTAACCGTCGTCCTGCAGGTCGCCGACGGCGAGGAAGACGTTGATCTTGCCCGGCGCACGCGTGTGGACCACGGTCGGGGCGGCCACGGACGTCATGCGTCCAACCTAGTCAGTTCTGGCGATCACTCATGACGCCGAACGCCCGCGTCAACCCCTCTTTCACGGGCTGCACCCGTTCGGGCAGGCGCAGGCTGCCCTGCGTCAACGACACCGAGCACTTCGGACCGGCGGTCGACACCACCTGGAGGCGCAGCGTGTCCCCGTGCGCGAGGGTCCAGTCGGCGGTCGGACGCGTCGCGGACCGGGCGACGACCTCGGGCGGACCGCCGGCGTACCGGGCGAACCGGTCGACGGCGAGGTCGAACAGTTCGAGCGGTGCACCCCTCAGGCTGCGGCCGACGGTGACCGCGTAGCTGCCGTCGGACTGACGCCCCGGCGGCTCGACGCCGCGTTCTTGTTCGTAGCGCACCGTGATCCCTTCGGCCCACCACGGCACGACCTCGAACTCGTCGACCAGGAGGCGCGAGATCTGCTCGTGGGACAGTCGCGCCGCCCCCGCGGCGTCGAGCCGTGCGAACCACTCGGCCGCACCGCGTCCGGTGCCCGACCCGAGCCGGGCGTCACTGAGCCGCTGCTCACCGTGCCCGCGCTCGTCACCGCCACCGTCCCTGCCCCTGGCCCTGCCGGACGGCGCGCCGTCGGGGCCGTTCTTGCGTCGGGGCACGGCTCAGCCGGCCTCGCCCTCGTCGGCGTGCAGCACGGCGGCGACGGACGCCCCGGCGAGGGCGTCGACGTCGCTGACCCGGGCCACGGCGAGGAAGTCGTCGACGGTGAGCTGCTCTCCCCGCTGGGTCGGGGCGAGTCCGGCACGCTCGAGGGCCTCGGAGGCGGCGGCGGACGACCCGTAGAGGGAGGACAGCGACTGGCGCAGCATCTTGCGTCGCTGCTGGAACGCGGCATCGACGAGGGCGAAGGTCGCCCGACGCTCGAGCTCGCTGCCGCGGGCCGGCTTGCGGTCGAACGCGACGAGGATGCTGTCGACGTTCGGCACGGGCCAGAACACCTGGCGGCTGACCTGGCCCGCGGCCCGGAACTCGCCGTACCACGCCGCCTTGATGCTCGGGCCGCCGTAGACCTTCGAGCCGGGCTCGGCGGCCAGGCGCAGACCGACCTCGGACTGCACCATGACGAGCCCGTGCTCGAGCCCGCCGAAGTGCTCGAGGAAGTGCAGGAGCACCGGCACGCTGACGTTGTACGGCAGGTTCGCCACGAGGTGGGTGGGTTCGTCGGGCAGGGTCGTCACGCGCAGGGCGTCGTCGACGACGACGGTGAGGTCGGCCGCCGGCTGCAGCTGCGCGACGGTCTTCGGCAGCTGTTCGGCGAGGCGCTTGTCGATCTCGACGGCCACGACCTTGGCACCCGCCTCGAGCAGGCCGAGGGTCAGGGAGCCGAGCCCGGGGCCGATCTCGACGACGGTCATGCCCGCCGAGACACCCGACGCGGCGACGATGCGACGCACGGTGTTGGCGTCGTGGACGAAGTTCTGCCCGAGCTTCTTGGTCGGCTGCACGCCGAGGAGGTCGGCGAGGTCACGGATCTCGGCGGGGCCGAGCAGGGTGGCGCGCGACATCAGCCCTCGACCGTCACGGGCTCGCTGTCCCAGCTGCCGTAGACCAGTTCGGTCGTCGACGAGATCTGGGCCGCGAGCATGGACACGTCGGTGCCGATCGTCTCGGCCATCGACCGCAGCGTGAAGGGGATCAGGTACGGCGCGTTGGGGCGACCGCGGTAGGGCACCGGCGTCAGGTAGGGCGCGTCGGTCTCGACCATGATCAGGTTGCGCGGCAACTGCACGAGGGCGTCGCGCAGGGGCTGGGCGTTCTTGAACGTCACCGTGCCGGCGAAGGACGCGTACCAGCCGTTCTCGGCGAGGATGCTCGCCAGCTCGGGCCCGCCGCTGAAGCAGTGGAAGACGGTGCGTTCGGGAGCGCCCACCTCGAGCAGCAGGTCGACCACGTCGTCGTGGGCGTCGCGGTCGTGGATCTGCAGGGCCAGGCCGTGGCGCTTGGCGATCTCGATGTGGCCGCGGAACGCCTCGAGCTGGGCCGCCCGACCGTCGTCGCCGGTGCGGAAGAAGTCGAGCCCGGTCTCGCCGACGGCGCGCACGCGCGGCCTCGCGGCGAGCCCGTCCAGTTCGGACAGCGCCTCGTCGAGGGTGCCCGCGGCCGCGAGGGCCGGGGCCTCGTTCGGGTGGATGGCGACGGCGGCGAGCACCCGGGGCTCGCGGCTGGCGATCTCGGCCGACCAGCGGGACGTCTCGAGGTCGGTGCCGACCTGCACCACGCCGCGCACGCCCACGGACGAGGCCCGGTCGAGGTGCTCGCGGTAGTCGAGGGGGCCGTCGCCGTCGTCTCCGACGCCGTCGGCGATCTCGAGGTGCGTGTGGTTGTCGTAGACCGGCACGACGAGGGGCTGGGGAGGCGCGGGGTAGGTCAGGTCGCGCTTCTGGCCGTCCGCGCCCGACGAGCGGTGGCGGACGTGCGTCGCCGGGACTCCGTCGGCCGGCCCGGAGGTCGCGCCGCCGCCACCGGACGTGTCGTCGCTCATGCCGCGGGCTCGGGCTGTTCGATGCGCGGGAAGAGACCGGCGGCGAGCGGCTGGACGTCGGGAGCGCTCGACCACTCGGCCGCACGATCGACGGGCTGGCTGGTCAGCTCGCCCTGCCCGATCGACTGCCACAGGGTGCGCGTGGCCGTCGGGATGAACGGCGACAGCAGCACGGTGAGGGTGCCGAGACCCCGCAGCGCGGTGGCGAGGACCGTCGCCAGGCGCTCGCGCTGCGACTCGTCCTTCGCGATGGCCCAGGGCTCTTGCTCGGTGATGTACCCGTTCAGCTGGTCGACCAGTTGCCAGATGGACGCGAGCGCCTCGTTGATGGCGAACCGGTCGATCGCCGCGTCGGCCTCGGCCGTGACCCGCAGTTCGGTCTCGCGGACGGCCAGGTCGGCCTCGGTGAGGTCGCCGGCGACGGGCACGGTGCCGTCGAAGTAGCGGGTGATCATGGCCACGACGCGCGAGGCCAGGTTGCCGAACCCGTTGGCCAACTCGGCCTGGTAGCGGGCCGCGATGTCTTCCCAGCTGAAGTTGCCGTCCTGACCGAAGGTGATGGCGCGCATGAAGTAGTACCGGAACGCGTCGGCACCGAAGACGTCGGTGATCTGCTGAGGGGCGATGCCCGTGAGCTTCGACTTCGACATCTTCTCGCCGCCGACCAGCAGCCAGCCGTGGCCGAAGACGTTCTTGGGGACGGGCAGCCCGGCCGCCATGAGCATCGCGGGCCAGATGACGGCGTGGAACCTCACGATGTCCTTGCCGACGAGCTGCACGGCCGGCCAGCGACGCCGGAACTCGTCGTCGTCGACGCCGTAGCCGATGGCCGTGACGTAGTTGAGCAGGGCGTCGAACCACACGTAGACGACGTGCTTCTCGTCCCAGGGCACCTTGACGCCCCAGTCGAAGCTCTGCCGCGAGATCGACAGGTCGCGCAGACCCTGCTTGACGAACGAGACGACCTCGTTGCGCACCGAGTCGGGCTGCACGAAGTCGGGCTGGGCCTCGTAGAGGTCGAGCAGTCGCTGCTCGAAGTCGCTCATGCGGAAGAAGTAGTTGCTCTCTTGCAGCACCTCGACCGGGATGCTGTGGATCGCGCAGACCTGCTCGCCCTCGTAGGCGCCGGTGCCGGGCACCAGGTCGCTCGGCTGCTTGTACTCTTCGCAGCCGACGCAGTAGAAGCCCTCGAACTCGCCCTGGTAGATGAAGCCGTCGTCGTAGAGCTTCTGCAGGAACTTCTGCACGCCGGCCTCGTGGCGGGCGTCGGTCGTGCGGATGAAGTCGTCGTTGGCGATGTCGACGGTCTCGAGCAGGGGCTTCCAGGACTCGGTGACGAGCTTGTCGGCCCACTCCTGCGGGGTCACGCCGTGGCTCGTGGCCGTGCGCAGGATCTTCTGACCGTGCTCGTCGGTGCCGGTCAGCAGCCAGGCGTCGTCACCCCGCTGACGGTGCCACCGGGCGAGCACGTCGGCTGCGACCTCGGTGTAGGCGTGACCGATGTGCGGCACGTCGTTGACGTAGAAGATGGGCGTTGCGATGAAGAAGGAGTCGCCGGCGGGCATGGGGACCATCTTAGGTGGGGGCACCGTCGTGATGACGCGACCCGCGCCTCCTGCGTCCGCCGCCGGGGACGAGGAGGCGCGGGTCGCGTCGACCGGTCAGGTCGCGTCGTGCTCCTCGGTGCGGTCGTCGGAACCCGCCCGCTCGCCGGCGTGCTCGCCCGGGTACTCGACGACGTCCATGCCGAGCACGTACTTGCCCCGGGCGTGGCCGTCCTCGAGGTCGCGGTAGGCGTCCTTGACGTCGTCGAGGGGGAAGATCCCGTCGATCGGCACCATGATCTTGTTGGTCGAGATCAGCTCGAGCAGCTCGGACAGCACGGCCTGCGACGTCGCCTGGGCGCTGCCCTCGGCCTTGACGCCGTGCTGCTCGACGGCCGCGAAGTCGATGAGCGTGTCGATGCGCTGCGGCGCGACGCCGAGCTCGAGGGCGTACCCGACGTTGCCCTGGCCGAAGCAGTCCACGAACGCGTCCACGCCCTGGGGGGCGGCCTCACGGATGCGGTCGACGACGCCGTCGCCGTACTCCACGGGCGTGACGCCGAGCTGCCGCAGGAAGTCGTGGTTGCGCTCGCTCGCGGTGCCGATCACGGTGAGCCCGCCGAGGACGGCGAGCTGCGACACCATCACGCCGACGCCGCCGGCCGCGGCCGAGACGACGAGCGTGTCGCCCTCGGTGGCCTGCACGGCACGCAGCGCGGCGTAGGCGGTGGGTCCGGTCACGCTGATGCTGCCCGCGACCTCCCACGGCACGTTCTCGGGCTTCGCCACGAGTTCGTCGTGGTCGACGACGACGAATTCGGCGTGAGACGACCGGTTGGCCCACCCGACGACCTCGTCACCGACGGACCACTCGTCGACCCCCGCGCCGACCTCGTCGACCACGCCGGCGAAGTCGGTCCCTTGGCCCGACGGGAACGCCGCGGGGAACGCGTCGTGCATCAGTCCGGCGCGGATCGCCGCCTCACCGGGGTTCAGGCCCGCCGCCTTGACGGCGACCACGACCTGGCCGGCACCCGCCTCGGGCTTCGCCACCTGTTCGACCTTCAGCTCGTCGATGTCGCCGTACTGCTCGAAACGGACCGCCTTCATGTCGTACCTCCTGCTCGTGGTGGGCCGCGCCTCCTCCGGGCACGCGCCTCCTCCGAGCTTGCACCCGCCGGGCTGGGCGGGGTACGCCACGCCCTACGCGCGGGGCGGGCGGGCGGCGAGGGCGGCCTGGTAGAGGTCGCGGCGCGACAGACCCGTGGCGGCGGCCACGTCGGCGGTGGCCTCTTTGAGGCGGGTGCCGTCGGCGACCAGGGCCTGCACCTGCGCGAGCCCGGCGGCCAGGTCGACGACGCGTTCGGGGGCGCCCTCGACCACGATGCAGATCTCGCCCCGGACGCCCTCGGCCGCCCACTCGGCGAGCTCGGCCGCGCTGCCGCGGCGAACCTCTTCGTGCAGCTTCGTCAGCTCACGGCAGACGACCACGCGGCGCGTGGCCCCGAGAGCGGTGACCAGGTCGCCGAGGGAGTCGGCCAGGCGGTGGGGCGACTCGAAGAACACCATGGTGCGGCGTTCGTCGGCGAGCGCCCCCAGCACGCGCAGACGGTCGCCCTGCTTGCGCGGCAGGAAGCCTTCGAAGCTGAAGCGGTCGGTGGGCAGTCCCGACACGGCGAGCGCGGTGAGCACCGCGGACGGGCCGGGGATCGCCGTGACGGTGACGCCCGCGGCCGCGGCGGCCTCGACGAGCGGGAACCCGGGGTCGCTGATGGCGGGCATGCCGGCGTCGGTGAGCACGACCACGTCGGAGGCGCGGGCCAGCTCGACGATCTCGCCCGCCTTCTCGCGCTCGTTGTGCTCGTGCAGGGCGATGAGGCGGGGGCGGTTCTCGACGCCCAGGGCGCGCATCAGGTGGATCGCCGTGCGCGTGTCCTCCGCGGCGACGACCTCGGCGTTCGACAGCGTCTCGATCAGGCGACGGCTGGCGTCGCCGAGGTTTCCGATGGGGGTGGCGGCGAGCACGATCACCCGCCCATTGTCCCCCGGTCCCGGACCGCCCACTTACGATGGCCCGATGACGACCGGGCCCGAGCGCGAATTCGACGCGCTCGTCGAGGCCGGCACCGCGCCTCCTGCCCGTCCGACGGCGGGCGAGCCGGGCCTCGCGTCGGCCGACCCGCTCACCGACCGGGTGACCGTCCCGCCCGTCGGCACCCCGGTCGACGACGCGACCGCGGCCCACGCCCGCGAGGCTCCCCCGACCCGGCTCGACGCCTGGTGGGGGCGCGTGCTGCGCACCCCGGTCAGGAGGCGCGTCTGGGCTTGGGCGGGCCCGCTCGCGGTCACGCTGCTGGCCGCGGTGCTGCGCCTGTGGCACCTGAACTCCCCCGCGACCCTCGTGTTCGACGAGACGTACTACGTCAAGGACGCCTGGTCGTTGTTCAACCTCGGCTACGAGGGGTCGTGGCCGGCCGACTACGACCCGACCTTCGCCGCGGGCGGGGTCGGCGGGTTCCTCGCGGCACCATCGTTCGTGGCGCACCCGCCCCTCGGCAAGTGGCTGATCGGACTCGGCATGGCGGCGGTCGGTCCCGAGAACCCGGCGAGCTGGCGCATCAGCACGGCCGTCGTGGGCATCCTCGCGGTCGCCCTGGTCGCCGTCATCGGGTCGTTGCTGCTGCGATCGACGCTGCTCGGCACGCTGGCGGGGTTCTTCCTGGCGATCGACGGGCACGCGATCGTCATGTCCCGGGTGGCCCTGCTCGACAACTTCGTCATGTTCTTCGGCCTGCTGGCCTTCGGGGCGGTGCTGCTCGACCGACGGCAGAGCGCCCGCCGGCTCGAGGCCTGGCGGGCGAGGAGGCGCGGTGCCTGTCGCGACATCGCCTGGGGCCCCGCCCTGTGGGCGCGTCCCTGGCTGGTGACGGCCGGCCTCCTGTGCGGGCTGGCGACGGCCGTGAAGTGGAACGGCCTGTACTTCCTGGCGTTCTTCGCGGTCTACACGGTGGTCGTCGACATGGTGGCGCGCCGCCGGGCCGGCGTGGAGTTCTGGCTGTCGGGCACCCTGTTCAGGCAGGCACCGGTGAGCTTCCTGCTGACCGTGCCCGTCGCCGTGGTGGCGTACCTGGCGAGCTGGACCGGCTGGTTCGCGACGTCGGGCGGCTACTACCGCAGCTGGGTCGAGGACGGCGGCACGCGGTGGACGGGAGCCCTGGCGTGGGTGCCCGACGTGGTGCAGAACTTCTGGCACTACCAGGCGGGCGTCTACGGGTTCAACGTCGGCCTGCACACCCCGCACGCCTACCAGGCGAACCCGCTCACCTGGCTGCTGATGCTGCGACCGACGAGCATGTACTACCAGGGGTTCGACGAGGGCCAGGGCGGCTGCGACGTGGCCCGGTGCGGCGAGGCGATCACCTCGGTCGCGAACCCGCTGATCTGGTACGCGGCGGTCGCGGCCTGCCTCTACCTCGTCTACCGCGTCGCGCGGTACCGCGAGTGGCGGTACGGGGCGATCCTCGTCGGCGTCGCGGCGGCCTACCTGCCGTGGCTGGCGTTCACCGACCGGACGGTGTTCCAGTTCTACACGATCGCCTTCGAGCCCTACCTCGTGCTCGGCCTGGCCGCAGTGTTCGGCATCGTCCTCGGCCGACGCACCGACGACCGGTCCCGTCGGCTGAGCGGCATCGGCGTCACGGCGATCGTCGTCGTGGTCGCCGTCGCCGTGTCCGTCTTCTTCTACCCCCTGTGGACGGCGCAACTGGAGGACTGGGAGTTCATCCGGCTGCACTACTGGATCCCCAGCTGGAAGTAGGCGTCGGAGCCGCCGTCGGCCGACCGACGGCTCCTCCCCCGCAGGAGGCGCGGGTCGGCCGTGTTCCGCCGTGTGACGTCCCGGGTCCCCGCGTGACGACCAGCGGCTAGCGTGGGGGCATGGCAGATCGTGAGTACGGCTTCCGCACGCGGGCGATCCACGCGGGCAACATCCCCGACGCGGCGACGGGGGCACGGGCGCTGCCCATCTACCAGACCAGCGCCTTCGTGTTCGACGACACCGACGACGCCGCGGCGCGGTTCGCCCTGCAGAAGTACGGCAACATCTACAGCCGCCTCGCCAACCCGACCACCGCCTCCTTCGAGGAGCGCGTCGCCAGCCTCGAGGGCGGCCTCGGCGCCGTCGCGACGGCGAGCGGCCTCAGCGCCCAGTTCGTCACGTTCGCCTCGCTGACCGGCGCGGGCGACCACATCGTCGCGAGCGCGAACCTCTACGGCGGGTCGATCACGCAGCTCGACGTCACCCTGCGTCGCTTCGGCGTCGAGACGACCTTCGTGCAGTCCTCCGACCCGGCGGACTACGCCGCCGCCATCCGTCCCGAGACGAAGCTGGTCTTCGTCGAGACGGTCGCGAACCCGTCCGGCGAGGTCGCCGACCTCGAGGGGCTGGCCGACGTGGCCCACTCGCACGGCCTGCCCCTGATCGTCGACTCGACCATCGCCACGCCCTACCTCAACCGGCCGATCGAGTGGGGTGCCGACGTCGTCGTGCACTCGGCCACGAAGTTCCTCGGCGGGCACGGCACCACGCTCGGCGGCGTCGTCGTCGAGTCCGGCCGCTTCGACTGGGACAGCGAGCGGTTCCCGCTCTTCGACCAGCCCGTGCCGAGCTACGGCGGCCTCAACTGGTCCGGCAACTTCGGCGAGTACGCCTTCCTCACCCGGTTGCGCGCCGAGCAGCTGCGCGACATCGGCCCGGCCCTCGCTCCCCACTCGGCCTTCCTGCTCGCCCAGGGGGTCGAGACCCTGCCGTTCCGCATGCAGGCCCACGTCGACAACGCCCGCCAGGTCGCCGAGTGGCTCGACGCCGACCCGCGCATCGAGCGCGTTCGCTGGGCCGGCCTGTCCGGGCACCCGCACCACGAGCGCGCGGCGAAGTACCTGCCGAAGGGTCCCGGCTCGGTCTTCACGTTCGAGCTGAAGGGCGGCCGTCCGGCCGGCAAGACCTTCATCGAGTCGGTCGAGCTCGCCAGCCACCTCGCCAACATCGGCGACGCGAAGACGCTCGTCATCCACCCGGGCTCGACCACCCACGCCCAGCTCAGCGAACAGCAGCTCGTCGACGCGGGGGTGCTGCCCGGCTCGGTGCGCATCAGCGTCGGCATCGAAGACCCCGACGACATCATCCACGACCTCGACCAGGCGCTGGCCGCGGCGACGAAAGGCGAGTGACCCGACGTGACCGACACCGTCACCACGCAGCTGACCAACGGGCTGACCTGCGAGTTGCCCGCGTCGTCGCCCCTCGCCAAGCTGCTCAAGTCGCAGCGGACGTGGGTCGGACCCACGGCCCGTGAGCGCCAGGCCATCCTGCGCTCGGCGAAGAGCGTCGCCGTCGTCGGTGCCTCGCCCAACCCGAGCCGGTCGAGCTCGTTCGTGGGGACCTACCTGCAGCAGTCGACCGACCTGCGCGTCTACTTCGTCAACCCCCGCGCCGACACCATCCTGGGCCAGAAGGCCTACCCCGATCTGGCCTCGCTGCCCGAGGTGCCCGACGTCGTCGACGTGTTCCGCAAGGCCTCCGACATCCGCTCGGTCGTCGACGACGTGCTCGCGATCGGCGCGAAGACGATCTGGGTACAGCTCGGCATCTACGACGAGGAGGCCGCCCGGTACGGCGAAGAACAGGGCCTCACCGTCGTCATGGACCGCTGCATGAAGGTCGAGCACGCCCGGTTCAACGGCGGGCTCAACCTGATGGGCTTCGACACCGGCGTCATCACCGCGAAGAAGGCCGGTCGCTGACACGACCGTCGGGGCGGGTCGCGGTTTCCCCGTTCGTCGCGGCGCACACGTTGTGACGCTTCATTGCGGACTCAGGGTCCGATGTCACCGGTCGGCGTTACCGTGGCCCGCATGGCACCCGTCCTCACCTCACCCGTCGTCTCGACACAGTGGTTGGCCGACCACCTCGGCGCCGACGACCTGACGATCGTCGACGCGACGGTGCTCGTCGACCTCGACCTCGACATCGATCCGGGTCGCGGCGTCGATCCGGGTCGCGGCGATGGCCCGGCGGCCCTCACCACGGGCCGCGACGGGTTCGAGCGAGACGGTCACGTCCCCGGGGCGGTCCTCGCCGACCTGCTCGTCGACTTCAGCGACCCCGGCTCCGACCTGCCCTTCACCCGGCCCGGGGTCGACCGTTTCCAGGCCGCGGCGGCCGCGCTGGGCGTCTCGAACGACAGCACGGTCGTCGTGTACGACACGGTCGACGGCCGCTGGGCGTCCCGCCTGTGGTGGCTGTTCCGCGCCTACGGGCACGACGCCGTGGCGGTGCTCGACGGCGGGTGGTCGCAGTGGCTCGCGCAGGGCAAGCCGTACGACCTCGGCGACGTCCTGCCGACGCCCGCCCCGTTCGTCGCGACCGAACGTCCCGACCACTGGGTCGACAAGGCCTTCGTCGAGTCCGTGGTGGCGGGCGACGAGAGGGCGGCGCTCGTCTCCGGTTCGCCCCGCGACGAGTTCGACGGCATGTCGAGCCCGCTCACCCGCGCCGGGCACATCCCCGGCAGCGTCAACGTGCCGGCCGAGACGCTCCTCGCCGACGACGGCACGCTCGCCCGCGACCCGGTCCTCCGCGACCGCCTCGCCGTCGTGCCCGACGAACCGCGCACGGTCGTCTACTGCGCCTCGGGGGTGTCGGCCAGCGTCGACGCCCTCGCCTTCGCCGTCCTCGGCCGCTCGGACGTCGCGGTGTACGACGGTTCGCTCGCCGAGTGGGTCGCCGACCCGACCGCACCGCTCGTGCGCGCCGCCGCCTGACGCCCCCGCCCGGCGCCCCGCACGGTTCACCCGCCGGGCGCCCCCGCCTGGCACCCCTACCCGGCGCTTCGCCGGGCGGGTGCCCCTACCCGGTGCGTCGCCGGAGCCTGGGAGATCGACGCGGTCGTGTCGTCACCCCTCGAGCAGCAGTCCGTCGAGGTCGTCCACGGTCGTGACCGGCAGTCGGCAGACGAAGTCGCGGCAGAGGTACGCGGTGGGGACGCGCCCGGGGGCCGAGCGACCCGCGAACAACTCGAAGCCCACGTGCTCGAAGGCGACCAGCGCCTCCTCGTCCAGCACGGCGACGACGCTGCCCGGGCGGACGACGCGGCGTGCCCGGCGGGCGAGGCCGTCGTCGGCGCGGTCCACCGGGGACGGCTCGATTACGACCAGCTGCGTCAGCGGGGCCTCGAGCTCGACGAGCAGCCCGAAGGCCGCGCCGTACGCGAGGGGGTTGTCGAGGGCCAAACCGGCCACCTCGGCGACCAGCCGTCCGGCCACCGACCGGTAGCGCGCCTCCCCGGTGAGCTGGTGGAGGGTGAGCGCGGCCGCCGCGACCGCACTGCGTCCCGACGGGTAGGCACCCTCGCTCGGGTCGCTCGACAGGGCCACGCCCTGCGAGACCAGCACGGGGTCGCCACCCGACGGGGCCGCCACGACCCGCGGGTCGGCGTCGTCGAGCAGGCAGGCGTCGACGAACGACCGCGCGGCGACGGCGTACCGGGCCTCGCCCGTCGCGAGCGAGAGGGCCAGCAGGCCGGACGCGAACAGGCCGTGGTCCTCGAGGGTCGCCACGGCGTCCGACACGGTCGACCCGACGGAGGCGCGCAGGAGACGACCGTCGTCGGTCACGTGACGCGAGAGCAGCAGGTCGGCCGCGCCGCGGGCAGTGTCCACCCAGTCGGGGCGACCGTGCCGTGACCCCGCCTCGGCGAGCGCCGCGATCGCGAGGCCGTTCCAGCCGGTGAGCACCTTGTCGTCGACGGGCGGCGGGTCGAGGGCCGCGCGGCCCGCAGCGTCCCTCCGGTAGTAGCCGCCCTCGTCACGGACGCCGTCGATCGTGCTCTCGCTGTCCTGCGCCGAGCCGAAGGCCCCGTCGGCCGTGCGCAGTCGGGAACTCAGGAAATCGGCGACCCCGGCGGCGACCCGGGCCGGATCCGAGCCGATCTCCTGAGTTGCCGACGTCGGCGCGGGGCCCGGGGCCGGGGCCGGGTCGAGCACCGAGAGCCGCGAGTAGGCCAGCAGCAGCTGGGCGTTGTCGTAGAGCATGCGCTCGTAGTGGGGTTCTGACCAGTCGCGTCGGACCGCGTACCGGAAGAACCCGCCCTCGACCGGGTCGCGCATCGGCGACGCGGCCATGCGGGCGAGCGTCCGCGACACGAGTTCGAGCGCGCCGTCGTCCCCTCCCGCGCCGAGGGCGAGCAGCGCCAGCTGGGCCGGCGCCGTCGGGAACTTCGGTGCCCCGCCGAAGCCGCCGTGCTCGCGGTCCTCGTGGGCGACGAGCCGGGCGACGGCGTGGGCGAGCTCGGGCCGTCCCGGCAGGGCGACCCCGGCACCGGGACCAGGAGGCGCGGTGCCGGTGACCGACGCGGGCCCCGCAGCCAGCGCCTCCTGCACCGCCGACGCGGTCGCGTCGACCTCGGACCGCCTGGTGGTCCAGGCGTCGGTGACCGCGTCGAGCACCTGTCGGAACGACGGCCGACCCTGCACGGGCACCGGGGGGAAGTACGTGCCGGCGTAGAACGGCCGACCCTCGGGCGTGACGAAGACGGTCAGCGGCCAGCCGAGCCCCTCGGTGAAGGCCGAGGCGGCGGCCAGGTAGCTGGAGTCGACGTCGGGGTGCTCCTCGCGGTCGACCTTGACCGAGACGAAGCCCGCCGAGAGCTGGGCGGCGACCTCGGGGTCGGAGAAGCTCTCGCGCGCCATCACGTGGCACCAGTGGCAGGTCGAGTAGCCGATCGACACCATCACGGGCACGTCCCGCTCGACGGCCTCGACGAACGGCCCCGTCCCCCAGGCACGCCACTCGACGGGGTTGTCGGCGTGCGACCTGAGGTAGGGGCTGACGGCGTCTCGCAGCTGGTTCGGCATGCGGGCCACGGTAGGCGTCAGCGCGCGGGGACGTCCCTCAGGGGTGCGCCGTCGTACTCGCTCAAGGGGCGGATGAGGGAGTTGGCCTCGCGCTGCTCGATGACGTGGGCGCTCCAGCCGAGGACGCGCGACGCGACGAACAGCGGCGTGAAGACCGGCGTCTCGAACCCCATCAGGTGGTACGCCAGCCCGGACGGGTAGTCGACGTTGGGCTTCAGGCCCTTGCGCTCGAACACCGTCGCGGCGACGACGTCGTAGGTCTCCTTGAGCCCGTCGACCCGGTCGTCGCCCCGCTCGCGGGCCCGGTCGACCAGACGGCCGAGGGCGTCCTCCATGGTGGGAACCCGGCTGTCGCCGTTCTTGTAGACCCGGTGCCCGAATCCCATGATCTTCTCCTTGCGCGCGAACGCCTCGTCGAGCCAGGCCACGGCCCCGTCGGCGGGTCCGACCCGGTCGAGCAGCTCGAGCGCGGCCTCGTTGGCGCCGCCGTGCAGCGGGCCCTTGAGCGCCCCGATCGCGCCGACGATCGACGAGTGCAGGTCGGACAGCGTCGAGGCGACGACCCGGGCCGTGAAGGTGGAGGCGTTGAACGAGTGCTCGGCGTAGAGCGTCATCGAGGTGTCGAACGCGTCCACGTCGAGCGGGTCGGGCTCGCGGTCGAACACCTGGTGCAGGAAGTCGGCGCTGTAGCCGAGGTCGTCCCGCGGCGGAACCGGCGGCAGGTCGTGGCGGCGCCGCTGGTCGTAGGCGATCACGGCGGGCAGCACGGCGAAGAGGTGCGTGGCGAGTCGACGCGTGTCGGCGACGTCGTAGGCGCCCGCACCCGTCGTGGGTTCGGGCCGGGCGGCGCCGATGGCGCTCACCGCGGTGCGGACGACGTCCATGGGGTGCGCCGAGGTGGGGATCAGGTCGATGAGGTGCTGCAGCCCGGGGGCCAGCGTGCGGTGCGAGCGCAGCTCGGCGTCGAAGTCGCGTCGCTCGTCGACGGTCGGCAGGTCGCCGTGCAGCAGCAGCCAGGCGACGTCCTCGACGTCCCGCTCGGCGGCGAGCTGCTGCACCGGGTAGCCGCGGTAGAGCAGCGAGTTGCTGGCCGCGTCGACCTTCGAGACCGCCGTCCGGTCGACCGTGACGCCGGCCAGGCCCTTGTGGATCTCGGGACCGTCGGAGGCGGCCGGGGCGGGTGCGGTGATGGTGTCGCTCATGTCACTCCTTCGTGATGAGGCGGGCCCGCCGGAGCGGGCCGGTCGTGTCGGGACGGGGCCGCGACACGATCGTCGAGGCTCCACTCTAGGTGGCGAGCGCCTCGGGACGGGAGGGGCGGACGGGTCTCGTCAGCACGATCGAGACGACACCCGCCAGCACGAGGGCGAGGCCGATCCAGCCCGGCGGCTCGAGCCGCTCGCCCACCACGAGCACCGCCAGCAGGGTCGCGACGAACGGTTCGAGCAACGTCACGGTCGTCGCCCGAGAACTCGACACCGTGCGCAGGCCGTGGCCGAAGAGGAGGTAGGCGACGAACATCGGCCCGATCGCGAGGTAGGCCGTCGCCCCCACGGAGGCGCCCGACTGCAGCAACGGAGCCCCGGTCGCCAGCAACACCGGCAGCAGGAGCACCGCACCGAGGCCGAACTGGGCCGACACGGCCCCGCGCGACGGGTGGCTCTCGGCCATGAGCCGAGCCGCGGTGTAGGTGTACGTCGCATAGGCGAGACCCGCGAAGACGCCCAGGGCGATGCCGAGCGGGGCCGACCCGGGGGACGCCGCCGTGCCCGCCTGACCGTGCTGCCCGGTCGCCGCGAGCACTCCGACGCCCACGACGGCCAGTGCCGCACTCGCCACCCAGCGGGGCTCGAGGGGACGCCGCCGGCCGGGCGGGTCGAGCAGGCGTTCGAGCAGCGCCGCGAAGACGGGCGCCGTCCCGAGCGAGACCACGTTGCCCACGGCGACGCCGGCGAGCGACATGGACGAGTAGAACGCCAGCGGGTAGACCACGACGCCCAGGGCCCCCGGCACGAGCCAGCGCCACGCCGCCGGGCCACCCCGGAGGACCGCTCGCGTGAGCCGGGGGGCCGTGAGCGCCAGCAGCAGACCGCCGACGCACATCGTCGCGGCGCCCGTGGCGAGCGGGCCGACGTCGCCGGGAAGAGAAGACGCCACCGTGCCCGTCGTGCCCCAGAGGAGCGCGGCGAGCACGATGGCGATCATCGTGCGAGGGTACCGACGGCGCGGGTCAGGTGCGCGGCGGGCCCGGGCAGTAGTTCAACGCGGCCGCGTTCTCGGAGACGGCCGCCGTGCCACCGATCGTGACGACCTTCTCGGACTCGAGGCCCGCGATGAGGTCCTCGGCGTAGTAGTTCGTGCAGCCGGGCGGGGTGAGGAGCACGGGCGACTTCTCGGCGCCGGCGACCGCGGCGATGGCGAGGGCGTCCGGGAAGTTCTGACCGGAGGCGAGGTACGCGGTGCCCGAGTCGTCGGTACGGGGGGTGTCGCCCTTCGCGTCGCTGAAGGCGAAGAACGAGACGAAGGCCGAGGTCTCGTAGCGGTCCTCGCCAGCCAGCAGCGCGACGTCGCCCGGGAACTGCGCGTCGAGATCCGCGAAGATCCCGTCGGAGACCGCCAGCGATCCGCCGACGACCGCCACCGTCTGGACGTTGAGGTCGTCGAGCAGGGTCGACGTGGCCTGGTCGAGATGTTCCGCAGAACCCGGAACGAGCACCACGGCGTCCGGCGCACCGGTCGAGTCGGTGCTGCCGGCGCCGGCCGCGGCGCTGGCGCTGATGGCGTCGGGGAAGTTCAGGCCCGTCGTGACGAAGGCGCGGTAGACGCCGGTCTCGGCGAAGAACGCGTCGACGACGGCCCGCGAGGTCGCGTAACGGTCGGCGCCCTGGACGCGATCGACCGTCGCCCCGGTGATCTTGCCGATCTGGGTGGCGACGGCGGGCGACACGGCGTTGACGCCACCGATGACGACGACGTTCCGCGGCTTGAGGGCGACGAGGCGGTCGGCCACCGACGACGGGAGGGCGTTCGGAGCCGTCAGCAGGAGCGGCGCCTCGATCAGCGCGGCGGCCGGAGCGGCGCTCAGCGCGTCGGGGAACTGCAGGCCGTTCGCGATGATGACCGTGCCGGCACCGTCGGGGTAGGCCCGGCCGGCGATGTCGGCGGCCGTCGCGAAACGGTCGGCGCCCTGGTAGCGGTCGAGGGCGGGGGCCGCCGCCGCGGAGGCGTCGGACCCGGTGAAGGAACCGGTGGCGGGTTCGGCGGTCGCCGCGGTGACGCCTGCCAGGCTCAGGGCGACGAGGCCGCCCACGGCGGCGGTGACGCCGAGGACTCGGGACATGGAAGGGTTCACGGGGGTCCTGTCAGATCGGGCTGAGGTTCTGCTGTGAGGCTAGAAGCCCGATCGTCCGCCCGGCAGCCCCCGTCCGGGCAGCCCCCGTCCTGGTGATCCCCGTCCGGGGGGTGCCCTCGTGACCCGGTCAGCGGGGCGCCGCGGCTCCCTCGCCGACCCCGGTGACGGCGGCCGAGAACCGGTCCACGAGTTCGCGCTTGAGCACCTTGCCGCTGGGGCCGAGCGGCAAGGCGTCGAGGACGTGGACCACGCGGGGGTACTTGTAGGCCGCGATCTCGTCGGCGACGAAGGCGACCAACTCGTCGGGGGTCGCCGTGGCCCCGTCACGGAGGACGACGGCCGCCTCGATCTCTTGCCCGTGGAGTTCGTGCGCCACGCCGAAGACGGCCGCCATCGTGACGTCGGGGTGCTGCGCGAGGACCTCTTCGACCTGCCGCGGGTACACGTTGTAGCCGTTGCGGATGATCATGTCCTTCGTGCGGTCGACGATCGTCAGGTAGCCGTCGTCGTCCTTCGTGCCGAGGTCGCCCGTGCGGAACCAGCCGTCGACGATCGCCTTCGCGGTGTCCTCGGGCCGGTCGAGGTAGCCGTTCATGAGGTTGTGCCCCCGGATGACGAGTTCACCGATCTCGCCGTGCGGCAGCAGCACGATCGAGTCCTCGACGTGCTGGTCGGCGATCTCGACGTCGACGCCCCAGATCGGCGTGCCGATGGTGCCGGGCCGCGGTGGCACCCCGACGTGGTTGAAGGTGGCGACGGGCGAGGTCTCGGTCAGCCCGTAGCCCTCGTGGATCGGGGCGTCGTACACCTGCTGGAACTTCTCGAGCACGGCGAGCGGCAGCGACGCCCCACCCGAGACGGCGTAGCGCAGCGGTGGGCGCGCCTCGCTGCGGGTGGCCGCGGCGATGAGGGCCATGTACATCGTGGGCACGCCCATGAACACCTCGCAGCCGTGCTCGACCATCGCGGCGAGCGCGGCGTCGCCGTCGAACTTCGGCAGCATGACGATCGTCGCGCCGACCCGGAACCCGGTGTTCATCGTGCAGGTCTGTCCGAAGGTGTGGAAGAGCGGCAGGGCCCCGAGCAGCACGTCGCCGCGATGCATGTCGAACGTCGTCATCAGGTTGGTGTTGACCTGCTCGATCAGGGCGAGGTGAGACCCCTCGGCCCCCTTGGGCTGGCCCGTGGTGCCGCTCGTGTAGAGGATCGTGGCGGTGTCGAACGGGTCGCGGGGCACGTAGGTGTCGAGGGGTGCGCTGGCCGCGGCGAGGTCCTCGAGGCGGTCGGGCCCGTCGTCCTCCTGGCCGGCAGGAGGCGCGAGCACGGTCAGGACGTCGACCCCCGCGAGCTGCGCTCCCGCGCCTCCTTCACCGAGCAGCGGTGCGGCGCAGACGAGCAGGCGGGAGCCGCTGTCGCGCAGCACGTACTCGATCTCGTGTCGCTTGAGGAGGGCGTGGACGGGCACGGCCACCGCGCCGAGCGCGAGCGTCGCGTAGTAGACGCGAGGGAAGTCCGCGACGTTCGGGACGAGCATGGCGACCCGGTCCCCGGGGCCGACGCCCCGGGCGCGGAGGGCCCCGGCGTAGGCCAGGGTCTGCTGCCAGAGTTCGGCGTAGGTGGTCGAGGTGGGCCCGACGATGACGGCGACGTCGTCGGGGTACCGGCCGGCCGACTCGGCGAGGATGGCCGCGACCGATGCGGTGGCGTGGCCTCGGGGGCTGGGTGCTGATGACATCGTGACTTCTCCGTCTCCGTTGACGTGCAGTTCGACGCGATCCTACGACGCCGTGCGGGGAAGCCGGCCCTCGTCGGGCCCTGGTCGGGCCCGGGTCGGGCCCGGGTCCGAGCCGGCGGGCCCTGCTACCGCACCCCGCTCCGGACGAAGCCCTGCACGAAGAACCTCTGGAACGCGAGGAACAACGCGACCATGGGCAGCACCGAGATGACGGCGAGCGCCATGATGCCGTTGTAGTCCGGGTTGGTCTGGCCCTTCAGGTAGAGCAGCCCGACGGGCAGCGTGTAGAGGTCCGGGTCCTTGAGGGCGATCAACGGCCAGGCGAAGTCGTTCCAGCTGCCGAGCAGGGTGAGCAACACGAGCACCGCGACCAACGGACCGCTCAGCGGCAGGACGATGAGGGTGAAGACCCTGATCGGGCCGGCACCGTCGAGGCGGGCGGCCTCGATCAGCTCCTGCGGGATGCCGAGCATGAACTGGCGCGCGAGGAACACCCCGAACGCGGTGGCGGCCGACGGGAGGATCACCGCCCAGTAGGTGCCGTAGATCTCGAGCCCGTTCACCAGCCGGAACTGAGCGACCATGATCGCCTGCACCGGGATCATCAGGGTCGCGAGGAACACGAGGAACACCGCCGTGCGCCCGACGAAGCGGAGCTGTGCGAAGGCGTACCCGGCGAGCAGGCTCACGACGACCGTCAGCACGGTGACGAAGACCCCGATGACGATCGAGTTGCCGAACCACGCGCCCACGGGGTACCGCTCGAGCACCCGGGTGAAGTTCTCGAGGGTGACGGCGCTGGGCAGGAGGCGGAGGCCGCGTCCGAAGACCTCACCCCGTGGCGAGAACGCCACGACGAGCATCCACAGCAACGGGAACGCGACGACGACGGACGCCACGACGGCGACGACGGTACGGAGGACGACGAAGCCACCACGGCGACGTGGTCGCCTGCGCGGGGCACGGACGCCGGCGACGCGATCGGCGCCGCGGACGGTGCTCCGCGGCGCGCCGGCCGCGGGGACGTCGGCGACGGACTGGGGTGTGGTCACGTTCTCTTCCTCGTCATTCGGTGAGGTCGCGGGTGCGGTTGGTGCGCCACTGCACGACGGTGAACGCCAGCGTGACGACGAGGATCACGACGCCGAGCGCGGCGCCGTAGCCCTGTTCGCGGATCTGGAAGCCGTTGCGGTAGGCGTAGGTGCCCAGCACCGACGTGGAGTAGCCGGGGCCGCCGCCGGTGAGCACGAAGACGAGGTCGAAGACCTGGAACGACGCGATCACGTTGAGCACGAGCAGGAAGAACGTCGACGGCCCGACGAGCGGCACGGTGATCGAGCGGAACCGCTGCCAGGCACCGGCGCCGTCGAGCTCGGCCGCCTCGTAGAGCTCGGGTGAGACGGACTGGAGGCCCGCCAGGTAGATGATCATGTTGAGGCCGACGCGCAGCCAGATCATCGTGACGATGACCGAGACCATCGCGAACGCGCCGTCCGACTGCCACGGCACGGCCCCGAGCCCGAGGGCGCGCAGCACCTTGTTGACGAGACCGTTCGCCTCGGTGAACAGGATCACGGCGATCATCGCGCTGGCGACGCCCGAGACGACCATCGGCAACACGAGCATCGTCCGCCAGGTCCGTCGACCGGGGAGCACCCCGTCGAGCAGGACCGCGAGCCCGAGTCCCACCGCCATCTCGACCGGCACGGTGACCACGGTGAAGAGCACCGTGTTGCCGAGCGTCTGCCAGAAGACGGGGTCGGCGACCATGCGGGCGTAGTTGGCGCCGCCGACCCACTCGGGGTCGCCGAAGCCGCGGGTCTCCTGGAACGACAGCTGCACGGCCCAGAGGATGGGGACGAGCAGGAACACCGACAGCAGCACGAGGTTCGGCCCGATGAAGGCCCAGCCGACCAGGTTCTCCCGGAGGCGGGCGGCGCGTCGTCCCGGACGGCGCGCACCCGGCATCGCCGTCATCAGTCGGTGGCCTGGCCGACGGCCTCGTCCAGGGCGCTCAGGGTGTCGTCGACCGACTGCCCCTGGGTGAAGGCCGCCTCGAGCTGGTCCTGCATCGCGACGGTGATCTCGGCCAGGTACGGCGAGGTCAACTGCTTGACGTCGCTCGGCTGGATGGTCGTGGCCTGGTCGACGAACACCGGCATCACGTCGGGTCGCACGGCGAAGTCGATGGACGAGGCGTCGATGTCGGTCCGGGTCGGCAGCTCGTTGGTCGCGGCGCAGAACTCCGTCATCGCGTCGGCCGAGGCCATGAAGTTCAGGAACTCGGTCGCGAGCTCGCCCTGGTCGGTGTCGGCCGTCGCGACGAGGGCGTTGCCGCCGAGGTCGGTCGCCCCGCGCTCGTCGACCGGCATCGGCACGGCCGTCCAGTCGAAGTCGGTCGAGGCCAGCTCGGGCACCAGGAACGAGCCCACGAACGCCATCGCCGTCGTCTGTTCGCCGAACTCGGTGTCGGCGTACGTCGTCGACTTCACGCTGCTGCTCGGCGCCACCCACCCCTGCTCGAAGAAGGACTGGGTGAAGCCGAGCGCCTCTGCCGCCTCGGGCGAGTCGATCTCACTCGTCGTCCCGTCGTCGGCGAGCAGGGCGCCACCGGCCTGGAACAACCAGCTGAGCCAGCGCGGCGTGCCACCCTGCTGCCAGTTCACCCCGAACGGGTACTGGTCGGCGGGGAGGCTCGCGCGGAGCTTCGTCGCGACCTCGCCGAACTCGTCCCACGTCCACGCGTCCGCCTGGCTCGTCGGCAGGTCGGTGACGCCGGCTGCGGCGAGCAGCTCGGTGTTGACGAGCAGCGCCGAGACGTCGGTCTGGTGCGGCACGCCGTAGGGGGCGCCCTCGTACGAGACGGCCTCGAGCATGGCGGGCTGGAAGGAGTCCTCGTCGTCGATCCGGCCCGTGAGGTCGAGCAACTGACCCTGGCTCGAGTACACGCCGAGGTTGCCGTAGTCGACCCGGAAGACGTCGGGGGCGTCGCCCGTCGAGAGCTGCGCGTCGATGTTCGAGAACATCTGGTCGTAGGGCACGACGTTGAGGTCGACCGTCGCGCCGTCGTGCTCGCTCTCGAACTGGGCGACGAGCTTCTCGAACGAGTCCTGCTCGGATTCGCTGGCCCAGGTCGTGAAGGTGAGGGTGCCGTCGGCGGCGTCGTCGGAACCGCCGGTGAAACCGCTGCAGCCGGAGAGGCCGGCGGCGAGGGCGAGGGACGCCGCAGCGGCGGCGGTGGTGCGTCGGGTCGTGCGTCGGGTCGTCATGTGGGTCTCCTGGCGTCGGTGCGGTCGTGATCGGTGCTGGGGTGCTCGATGCGGTGCGGTGCGGATCGGTGCTGTGGAGGGTGCGTTCCCGTCTCGACGAGACGGGCGACCGTCACGACGCGGTCAGGCGTGCCTCGACCAACGACACGAGGCCGTGTGGCCCGAGCAGGGCGTCGAGACCGGCTTGTACCCCGGCCCTGTCGCCGTCGTGCTGCGCAGAGTGTGCTCCCTCGAGCGCCAGGACGACCGCCGTGACGTCTTCGAGTGCGCGGACGCAGCCGAACCGGGTGATGCGGTCGTGGTCGAGCACCACGTCGTCGCCGTAGCCGGTGCGGAACGCCGCCCGGTGCTCGGGCTCGACGGGCAGCCCGGGCAGCACGCCGAGCTCGACGAGCACGAGGTCGACCTCGCGTGGGGCGACGGTGGCCTCGTCGAGGTCGATGAGCCAGGGGCGGCCCTCGGGATCGACCACGACGTTGCCGAGGTGGGGATCGCCGTGACAGGAGACCCGGGCGGTCGCGCCCCGCGCCTCCTTCAGTCGGAGCGCGGTCGTCTCGAGGAGCCGGAGACGGTCGCGGTGGGCGTGCCAGAGATCGGCCAGCCAGGGGTCGACCCCCGGGGCCCGAGCGGCGCCGACGAAGCGGGCGTCGAGGTCGCGGAGGCGCACGCGGGCCCGACGGCCCGTGCGCTTGACGCCGTGGCGCAGCGGCGCGACGGACGACGGAGGCGGTTGGTCGTGCACCCGGCGGACGACGGCGCCCAGCTCGGCCCACTGCGCGAGGTCGAGGCCGCGCGCGTCCTCGGCGGCGTCGTCGCCGAGGACCCACGGTGAGACCGACACGAGGAGCCCACCGCGCTCGACCCAGTGGTGGCCGGCGAGGGTCGGCAGCGGTGCGACGACGCCCGACCCCGGGCCGAGCACCGCGGCGAGGGCCAGCCCGAACCGGCAGTCGCGCCGGGTGGCCTTCACCGCCCACTCGTCGCCGGCCCGGTCGCGCACCTGCCAGACCGCGGCATCGGGGTCGAGCCCGCCGACGATCATCGTCTCGTCGACGGCGTGGAGGCCCCAGTCGCCGAGCGCCGGAGGGCGGCGGGACGACAGCGACGGGAGCGTCGAGGACGGGGCGGACACGCGGCCATCATCGTCCGCACCACCGACATCGGTCCGTGGGAGCCGAGCGGTACTCGTTTCCCGGACATCCCCCGGCGACCACGACGAGCGGAGGGACCCCGACGGCGAACCCCCGTCGCCCGGTCCGGCCCCGGGCGGCTTACGATGGAGGGCTCATGATCCCCACCATCACGTATCCCGCCGAGCTGCCGGTCAGCCAGAGGCGCGACGACATCGCCGCGGCGATCCGTGACAACCAGGTCGTCATCGTCGCGGGCGCCACCGGTTCGGGCAAGACGACCCAGCTGCCCAAGATCTGCCTCGAGCTCGGCCGGACCAAGATCGGCCACACCCAGCCGCGCCGCATCGCGGCCCGCACCATCAGCGAGCGCATCGCCGAAGAACTCGGCGACGAGGTCGGCGGCGTGGTCGGCTACCAGGTGCGGTTCACCGACAAGGTCGGTGCCGACACGCAGATCAAGCTGATGACCGACGGCATCCTGCTGAACGAGATCCACTTCGACCGCGAGCTCGAGCGCTACGACACGATCATCATCGACGAGGCCCACGAGCGCAGCCTGACCATCGACTTCCTGCTCGGGTACCTCAAGCAGCTGTTGCCCCGCCGCCCCGACCTCAAGCTCATCATCACGAGCGCCACGATCGATCCCGAGTCGTTCTCGAAGCACTTCGGCGACGCGCCCATCGTCGAGGTCTCGGGTCGCACCTACCCGGTCGAGGTCCGCTACCGACCGCTCGTGGCCGACGACACCACGAGCGACGACGACGGCGACCTCGACGACGACGACCGCCCCGCGGGTCGCCAGGGCGACCGTCAGGAGGCGCGGGCCGGCGACCGCAGGCAGCGCGCCGACGACAAGGACTACCTGCAGGGCATCAACGAGGCCCTCGACGAGCTCGCCCGCGAGTCGAGCGGCGACGTCCTCGTCTTCCTCAGCGGAGAGAACGAGATCCGTGACGCCGAGGAGAGCATCCGCGGCCGCAACCTGCCGTTCACCGAGGTGCTGCCGCTGTACGGCCGGTTGAGCGCCGCCGACCAGCACCGGGTCTTCCAGCCCAGCACGACCGCGGGCACCCGGCGCCGCATCGTCCTCGCGACCAACGTCGCCGAGACCAGCCTCACCGTGCCCGGCATCAAGTACGTGATCGACGCCGGCACGGCCCGCATCAGCCGCTACTCGACCCGGGCCAAGGTGCAGCGCCTGCCGATCGAGGCCATCTCGCAGGCGAGCGCCAACCAGCGGTCGGGCCGCTCCGGTCGCACGAGCAGCGGCATCGCGATCCGCCTCTACAGCGAGACCGACTTCGAGAAGCGTCCCGAGTTCACCGAGCCCGAGATCCTGAGGACCAACCTCGCCGCGGTCATCCTGCAGATGATCTCCCTGAACCTCGGCGACATCGCCGCCTTCCCCTTCCTCCAGCCGCCCGACTCGCGCGGCATCAAGGACGGACTCGACCTGCTGCGCGAGCTCGGCGCCGTCACCCAGGGCGGCCAGATCACCCGGGTCGGCAAGCAGCTCACGCGACTGCCGATCGATCCGCGCCTCGCCCGCATGGTGGTCGAGTCCAAGACGCAGGGCACGACGCGCGAGGTGCTCGCCATCGTCTCGGCCCTGAGCATCCAGGACCCCCGCGAGCGGCCCCTCGAGCGGCGTGCCCAGGCCGACGAGAAGCACTCGCGCTTCCGCGACCCCAAGGGCGACTTCCTCACGCTGCTCAACCTGTTCGAGTACCTCGAGGACAAGCAGAAGGAGCTCAGCGGCAACGCCTTCAAGCGTCTGTGCCGCGACGAGTTCCTCAACTACCTGCGCATCCGCGAGTGGCAGGACGTCTACCGCCAGCTCAGCCGCGCGGCCAGGCCCCTCGGGCTGCACATCGGCGAGCGCAGCGCGAACCCCGACGGCGTCCACCGCAGCCTGCTGGCCGGCCTGCTCAGCCAGATCGGCCTGTTCGACCCGCAGAAGAAGGACTTCGTCGGCGCGCGCCAGACGAGGTTCCTGATCTTCCCGGGCAGCAGCCTCGCGAAGAAGCCGCCGGCGGCCGTGATGACCGCCGAACTCGTCGAGACCAGTCGCCTGTTCGCCCGCGTCGCCGGCTCGATCGACCCGGCGTGGGCCGAACCGCTGGCGCCCGACCTGGTCAAGCGCAGCTACGGCGAACCCCACTGGGAGAAGAAGCAGGGCGCCGTCGTCGCCTACGAGCGCGTCACGCTCTACGGGGTGCCGATCGTCGAGCGACGACGCATCCAGTTCTCGCGCATCGACCCGGCCTACGCCCGCGAGCTGTTCATCCGGCACGCGCTGGTCGAGGGCGACTGGGAGGGGCACCAGGCCTTCGAGCAGAAGAACCGGCAGCTCATCCGCGAGCTGACCGAGGTCGAAGAGAGGACGCGTCGCCGCGACATCCTGGTCGACGGCGACGCCGCGTTCGAGTTCTTCCAGCGGCGCATCCCGGCCGACGTCGCGAGCATGCGCGACTTCGAGGGCTGGTGGCGCAAGGCCAAGGTCGACACGCCCGACCTGCTCACCATGACCGCCGCCGACCTGCTCGGGGACGACGAACCCGACGTCGACGAACAGGGCTTCCCGAGCACGTGGCAGCAGGGCGATCAGACGTTGACCCTGCGCTACAAGTTCGAGCCGGGGGCCGACGACGACGGCGTGACCGTGATCGTTCCGCTGCCGCTGCTGCCGCGCCTCCGTCCGGTCGGCTTCGACTGGCAGGTGCCGGGGTTGCGCGACGAGCTCGTCACGTCGCTCATCAAGTCGCTGCCGAAGCAGATCCGCAAGAACGTGGTGCCCGCCGCCGACTGGGCGTCTAAGATCACGGACGAGCTGCCCGACGCACCTCCGGCCGACGTCGACGAGCCGTTCACGGCGACCGTGGCCGCGGCGATCAAGAAGCTCACCTACACGCCCGTCTCGACCGACGACTTCGACCTGCACCGCGTGCCCGCGCACCTGCGGGTCACGTACGCCGTGGTCGACGAGCGGGGCCGCACGGTCGGGGCCGACAAAGATCTCGACGCGCTCCAGCACCGGCTGCGCGACGCCACGCGCGACAGCGTCGCGCGCGTCACGCAGGGCGGCGGGCGCGACGAGCGCGGCCGTGGCCGGGGTCGCGGACGAGGAGGCGCGGGGGGCGACGCCACGCCCGTCACGCCTCGCCCCACGAGCTCGATCGAGCGCGAGGGCCTGACGTCGTGGGACTTCGACGAGCTCCCCGCGGTCGTCGACACCCGCCACGGCGACACCGTGATCCGGGCCTACCCGGCGTTGGTCGACCACGGCGACTCGGTCTCGATCACGTTGATGGCGACGCCCGCCGACCAGGCCCTGGCGACGCCGAAGGGCGTGCGGCGCCTGCTGATGCTGGCGACCCCGTCGCCCGTGGCCTACGTGCAGCAACACCTGACGAGCGCCGAGAAGCTCATCCTCGCGACGAGCCCGTACCAGAACACGTCGGCGCTCTTCGCGGACTGTCTCGTGGCCGTCGTCGACGACGTGCTGTTCCGCGTCAAGCCCGACGGCATGGTGATGACGAAGAAGGAGTTCCTCTCGACCCGCGACCGGGTCTCGGGGGCCGTGATGGACCAGATGTTCCAGACCGTCTCGCTCGTCGCCCGCACGCTGACCGCCGCCCGCGACGCCGACAAGGCCCTGAAGGGTGCGACCTCGATGACCCTGCTCGCGGCGCTGACCGACATGCGGCAGCAGCGGGATCGCCTGATCCGTCCGGGCTTCGTGTCGCAGACCGGGCTCCAGCAGTTGCAGCGCGTGCCGGTGTACCTCGTGGGCATCACGAAGCGCACGGCGAAACTGCTCGAGAACCCCGGGCGGGACCGCGTCTGGCTCAGCGAGGTGCAGCAGGCGACCGAGCGGTACGAGGCCGCGGGCGGGACGTTCCCGCCCGCCGACACCGCGCCTCCTGCACTCGTCCGCGCCCGGTGGATGATCGAGGAGTTCCGCCTCAGCCTGTTCGCACAAGACCTGCGGCCGAGCGAGAGCGTCTCGCTGCAACGCATCGTCAAGGTGCTCGCCTCCGCCTGAGCGCCTGCCGCCACTAGCCTGAACGCATGCGCGCGACGGTGAAGGACGTGGCGGCACTCGCCGGGGTGTCGCCGAAGACCGTCTCCAACGTGATCAACGGCGTCGTCTTCGTCCGGCCCGACACCCGCACCCGGGTCGAGAGCGCACTGGCCGAACTCGACTACGTGCCGAACCTCAGCGCGCGTGGCCTGCGCACCGGGCGCACCGGGTCGATCGCCCTGGCGTTCCCCGACCTGAGCACCCCGTACAGCGCCGAGATGACGCACTGGTTCGTCGAGCAGGCGCACGAGCGCGGCTGGTCGATCCAGCTCGAGCAGACCGGTTCGCGGCCCGAGCGCGAGGGCGAGCTGCTCTCGCGCGGCAAGGAGCACCTCGTCGACGGCCTCGTCCTCAACCCGATCACGCTCGACGCCAGCGCCCTGTCGTCCGCCGGCAACGGCTCCGGCACCGGCACCGGCACCGGGGCCACCGACTCGCTGCCGCCCGTCGTCGTCATCGGCGAGGTCGAGCAGACCCTCGTCGACCAGGTGCGGGTCGACAGCGTCGCCGCGGCCCGCGACATGACGGCCCACCTGATCGCCGCCGGACACCGCCGCATCGCCACCCTCGGCGACTCGGCCGGCGAGTTCGACACGGCCACGGCGCGCGCCCGCACCCGTGGCTTCGAGCAGGCCATGGCCGAGGCCGGCCTGCCCCTCGACCACGCGCTGCAGTACTCGTGCCCGGAGTGGACCTCGGCCGACGCCTTCTCGGTCGTCCGGGCGGCCGTCGAGCGCGGCGACCGGCCCGACGCGATCTTCTGCTTCACCGACTCCCTCGCCATCGGCGCCGTCAGCGCGCTGACGTCGGCGGGCCTGCGGGTCCCCGACGACGTCGCGGTCGCCGGTTTCGACGACATCGTCGACGGGAGGTTCTCCGTGCCGCCGCTGACGACCGTCACCTTCGACAAGCGCCTCTTCGTCGACCGCACCCTCGAACTGCTCGCGGCCCGCATCGCCGACCGGCAGGGCGCGGCCGAACTCGTGATCGTCCCCCACGAGATCGTCGTGCGCGCCAGCACCCGCGGCCGCGCCTGACACCACGAGAGGGGCACGACGCCAGAAGAGAGCCTGGCGCTGTGGCCCTGTCCTGATGGTGTGCCGGAAACCTCTTGCGCATCCGTTACAACGATGGAATAGTCGCTCTCGTCACGCATCACGAAGGAGTGAAGATGACCGAGAACCATCGGACGACCCCGGCACCGCGACCGGGCACCACCGCCGGCACCGCCACCCCCCGCGGCCTCAGCCGCCGCAGCATGTTGCTCGGCTCGGCCGCCCTCGTCGGCGGGGCGTTCGTCGCCACGGGCCTCTCGGGCTGTGCGCCCGGGGCGGTCACCGGCTCGGGCACGGACGTCGCGCAGCTGAAGTTCTGGCACCTGCTCAGCGGCGGTGACGGCATCAAGATGTCGGCGCTGATCGACCAGGCCAACGAGCAGAACCCGGGGTTCCACGCGACGCAGACCGTGCTCGCCTGGGGCACCCCGTACTACACGAAGCTCGCCATGGCCTCGGCCGGCGGTCGCGCACCGGACGTCGCGATCATGCACGCCTCGCGCGTGCCCGGCTACGCCCCCGGCGGCCTGCTCGACCCGTGGGACGTCGAGAAGCTCGCGTCGTACGGCGTCCGCGAAGAGGACTTCGCCGAGGCCGTGTGGAAGAAGGGCTTCAACGGCGGCGACCTCTACTCGGTCGCCCTCGACTCGCACCCGTTCATCCTGTTGTACAACACCGACATCGCCGCCCAGGCGGGTGCCCTCGGCCCGGACGGCAAGCTCGTCGAGATCACCAGCCCCGAACAGTTCCTCGAGGTCGCGAACGCCATGCAGCAGGTGACCGGCAAGCACGGCGCCTCGTGGGGCTACCTCAACGACGGCGCACAGCTGTGGCGCATGTTCTACACGTTCTACAAGCAGCAGGGCGCCGACATGGTGCTGAAGGAGGGCGGCACGGTCGAGTACGACGAGCAGGCCGCCGTCACCGCGCTCCAGTTCATGCAGCAGCTCACGGACGGCACGGCGATGGCCACGGCCAGCGACATCCAGTCGGGCATCGCCGAGTTCGTCAGCGGCGAGAGCGGCATGCTCTTCACCGGCGTGTGGGAGGTCCCGAGCGCCGAGAACGCGGGCATCCCGTTCGACGGCAGCATCATCCCGACGCTCTTCGGCACGCCGGCCGTCTACGCCGACTCGCACGCGTTCGTGCTGCCGAGGCAGAGCGAGGTCGACGACGTCAAGCGCGAGGACGTCTACAAGATGGTCTCGACCATCCTGAAGGACTCCATCTCCTGGGCCGCGGCCGGGCACATCCCGGCCTACCTGCCGATCGTCGAGAGCCCCGAGTACGCCGAGCTGCGACCGCAGGCGAACTACGCCGAGGCGGCGGACTACCTGAACTACGACCCGCCCGCCTGGTTCACCGGCTCGGGCTCGGACTTCCAGACGTACTTCCTCGATTCGATCCAGTCCGTGATCCTCGCCAAGGACGACGCGGCCGACGGCATGCGTCGGTTCGTCGCGCGAGTCAACACACAGCTGTCGCGGCCGGCTCCGGTGTGACCGTCGTGCCCTCCCCCACGCCGACACGACACCGCCGCCCCGACCGCCCGACACCGCCCTCCTCCCCCTCCGCACGACCCGACCATCACGACGACGAAGGAGTCGATCTGTGACCTCCACCACGGTCAAGGCCCCCCGGGCCACCGCCGAGCGCACGCGGTCCGACGCCCGCGCGACCGACCGCAGCCGCGCCTCCCGCAAGCGGACCGGCCCCTCCGACAACCGCATCGGCTGGGGCTTCGCCGCTCCGTTCACCGTGCTCTTCGCGGTGTTCCTGGTCTGGCCGCTGCTCCACGGCTTCTACCTGAGCTTCACCGGCCAGAGCCTGACCGGCCAGGGCGGCGAGCTGATCGGCGTCGCCAACTACGCCGAGGCCTTCGCCGACGGCGACATGTGGCGTTCGATGCTCAACACGCTGTGGTTCACGGTGCTCAGCACGATCCCGCTCGTCGTCGTCGCGCTCGTGCTCGCCATCCTCGTCAACACCGGGCTGCCGGGTCAGTGGCTCTGGCGGCTGAGCTTCTTCCTGCCGTACCTGCTCGCCTCGACGGTCGTCTCGCTGTTCTGGATCCAGCTCTACAGCCCCACCCTCGGCCCGATCAACAACGTGCTCGGCACGCTGGGGCTGCCGCAACCCGCCTGGCTGCAGGACCCCGACACCGCCATGATCGCCGTGGTCGCGACCACCGTCTGGTGGACGGTCGGCTTCAACTTCCTGCTGTACCTCGCCGCCCTGCAGAACATCCCCGACCAGCAGTACGAGGCCGCGTCGCTCGACGGCGCCGGACGCTGGCGGTCGCTGCTGTCGATCACCATCCCGCAGCTCGGCCCGACCACGGGCCTGATCGTCATCCTCCAGGTGCTCGCCTCGCTGAAGGTCTTCGACCAGATCTACCAGATGACCACCGGCGGACCGGCGGGAAGCACCCGCTCGGCCGTGCAGTACATCTTCGACACCGGCTTCACCGGCTACCGCTTCGGCTACTCGTCGGCGATCTCGTACATCTTCTTCGCGGTCATCGTCGTCATCTCGATCGCGCAGTTCAGCATCACCGCCCGCAACCGCAAGGGAGCCCAGAAATGACCGCCCCCGCCCTCGCCCCCACGTCCGACCTGCGGGCCCCCACCGCCGGCCGGGGCCGGAAGGGCCACAAGCCCGGCCAGAAGCCGTTCGGCCCCATGGCCGTGATCAGCGTGGCCATCCTGGTCGTGCTCGCCGTCCTCTGGCTGCTGCCGTTCCTGTGGTCGCTCGCCACCTCGTTCAAGAGCGAGACCGACGCCGCGGCGACGCCGCAGACCTGGATCCCGGCCGGCGGCTTCACGCTGGACGCCTACCGCGGGGTGCTCGAACAGGGCAACATCCCGGTGTGGCTGTTCAACAGCCTGTTCACCTCGATCGTCATCACGCTGATCGTCGTGGCCACCTCGGCCCTCGTCGCCTACGCCTTCTCGCGCCTCGACTTCCGCGGCAAGAAGTGGCTGTACGTCGCGACGATCGCGTCGATCATCATCCCGCCGCAGGTGCTGATCGTGCCGCTGTTCTACCAGATGCTCGCCTTCGACATGGTCGACACGTACTGGGGCATCATCCTGCCGCAGGCGATCGCCCCGGCGATGGTGTTCGTGCTGAAGAAGTTCTTCGACCAGGTGCCGATCGAGCTCGAGGACGCCGCCCGCGTCGACGGCGCGGGGCGCATCCGGGTCTTCTTCACGATCTTGCTGCCGCTGTCGCGCCCCATCCTCGGCGCGGTGTCGATCTTCGTGTTCATCGGCGCCTGGAACAACTTCCTGTGGCCGTTCATCGTCACGAACGACGCGTCGCTGCTCACCCTGCCGGTCGGCCTGCAGACCATCGAGAGCGCCTACGGCATCCAGTACGCGCAGAACATGGCCGCCGCGGTCCTCGCCGCCCTGCCGCTCATCCTCGTGTTCCTGTTCTTCCAGCGGCAGATCATCAAGGGCATCTCGACCACCGGGTTCGGAGGTCAGTGATCCGACCGCCCCGGACGCGACCGCCCTGCCGCACCGCGCCTCCTCGTCCCCACCACACGCACGCCGATCCCCTCACCTAGGAGACCCATGTCCACCGCCCGCATCACCGTCGACCGCGAGTTCACCATCGGCCCGGTCCCCCGCCGCCTGTTCGGCTCGTTCGTCGAGCACATGGGCCGCTGCGTCTACACCGGCATCTACGAACCCGGCCACCCCACCGCCGACGAGAACGGCTTCCGCCAGGACGTCCTCGACCTCACCAAGGAGCTCGGCGCCACCGTCATCCGCTACCCCGGCGGCAACTTCGTCTCGGGGTACAACTGGGAGGACGGCGTCGGCCCGGTCGACCAGCGCCCCCGTCGCCTCGACGGCGCCTGGCACACCGTCGAGACCAACGCCTTCGGCCTGCACGAGTTCGTCGCGTGGTCGAAGCTCGCCGGCACCGAGGTGATGGAGGCCGTCAACCTCGGCACCCGGGGCGTCGACGCCGCCCGGGAGCTCGTCGAGTACGCCAACCACCCCGGCGGCACCGCGCTGAGCGACCGCCGCATCGCCAACGGCGCCAAGGACCCCTTCGACATCAAGCTCTGGTGCCTCGGCAACGAGCTCGACGGCCCGTGGCAGATCGGCCACAAGACGGCCACCGAGTACGGCCGCCTCGCCCAGGAGGCCGCCAAGGCCATGAAGTTCGTCGACGACTCGATCGAGCTGGTCGCCGTCGGCAGCTCGGGCCGCGGCATGCCCACCTTCGGCACCTGGGAGCACGAGGTCCTGACGCACGCCTACGACGAGGTCGACTACGTGTCGATGCACGCGTACTACCAGGAGCACGACGGCGACGCGAAGAGCTTCCTCGCGACGGCCGTCGACATGGACGCGTTCATCGAGGAGGTCGTGTCGACGATCGACGGCGTCAAGGCCGCCGGCAAGCACACGAAGCAGGTCGACATCTCGTTCGACGAGTGGAACGTCTGGTACCAGACGGGCCTCGACTCGGACGACCAGCCGCACAACGTGTCGAAGGGCTGGCGCGAGCACCCCCGGCTGATCGAGGACCAGTACAACGTCACCGACGCGGTCGTGGTCGGCACCTTCCTCAACTCGCTGCTGCGTCACGGCGACCGGGTCAAGATCGCCAACCAGGCGCAGCTCGTCAACGTCATCGCGCCGATCCGCAGCGAGGCAGGCGGGCCCGCGTGGCGTCAGTCGATCTTCTGGCCGTTCGCCCGCATGGCCGCGCTCGCCACCGGGCAGATCCTGCGCACCCTCGTCACGAGCGACAAGGTCGACACCGAGAAGTACGGCGACGCCGACCTGGTCGACGTCAGCGCCACCTACGACGAGGAGGCCGGCACGGTCGCGTTCTTCCTCGCCAACCGCGGTCTCGACGAGGCGGCCGACGTCGAGGTCGCCCTGCGCGGCTTCAGCGGCGGACGCGTCACCCGCGCCGAGGTCCTGGCCGTCCCCGAGGGCGGCGACCGCTTCTCGTCCAACACCGAGGGCGCGCAGGACACCGTGGGCCTCGTGCCGCTGACCGGCGTCACGGTCGACGGCGGCACCGCGCGCCTCCGCCTGCCCGCCCTCTCGTGGGCGGTCGTCGAGCTCGAGGTCGGCAAGGCCTGACCCACGGCACGACCGCAGGAGGCGCGGTGCCGGTCACGACCGGCACCGCGCCTCCTGCGTCCGGTCGCGTCGACGCCCGGGATCAGCCGCGGGGCTTGAAGAGGCGGGCGATGCTGTCGCGCACCGACTCCTCGATGGTGTCGGTGAAGCCGTTCGAGAAGCCCAGGGCGTCGGCAGGGGCCGACGCGGCCGTCATCGACTCGACGACGCGCTGACCGTGGTGGGCACGCGCCTCGCGCACCGAGCCGAAGCCGAGGCCGAGGTCGACGGCCGCCTGGGCGAGGAGCGCCTCGCGGGCGTCGTCGGTGCTGGTCTGTGCCTCGGCGAGCGCGAGCACGGACAGGTCGTCCACGCCGTCGTCCACCCATCGGGCCGCGCGCCCCGGCAGCACGCCGGAGGGCAACAGGCCGAGGCGGCGCTGTGCCTCGCTGTCGCGGATCTCGGCGCGGGCGACGGACGGGCCACGGGGAGTCGGGTCGGGGTTCACGACGATCACGATACCGGTGGGCATCCCGGAGCGGCTGCCCCGCCTTCGGGTCGCGCTCAGCTGAACAGGCGCGTCGGGGTCGTGACGTCGAGCTCGCCGGCGCGCGGGTCGTCCCCCGCCAGGTCGTCGCGCGCGTCGCCGTCGTCGAGGGTCTGCTCGATGCGCCCCTTCTCGGCGATGCTCGAGCGGATCAGCGGCAGGCCGCGCTGGATCGCGTGGCGGATGCGCTCCTGCAGCAGAGGGGCCGTGACCGCGTACTTCTCCGCGCCTCCGGTCGCCGTGAAGTCGGTCGTGTGCGCGTAGACGCCCAGCGGCAGGGTGAGGGCCTGGAAGAACCCGAACAGCGGTCGCAACGCATGCTCGATAATCAGCGCGTGGCGCTCGCTGCCCCCCGTCGCGGCGAGCAGCACGGGCACGTCCACGAGCGCGTACTGCTCGACGAAGTCGAACAGGTGCTTGAACAGCCCGGTGAAGGAGGCGCGGTAGACGGGCGAGGCGACGATCAGCAGGTCGGCGGTCTCGATGGCGACCAGCTCGCGCTCGACCCGCTCGTCGAGCTGGTCCCGGGTGAGCGCGCCGGCGAACAGGGGGCCGAGTTCGCTGACCCGGATCACGTGCGCCTCGATCGGCAGGACGTCACCCAGCGCCGTCACGATCTCGTGCACGAGGGCGTCGGTCTTCGACGGCGTGCTGAGGGTGCCGGACACCGCGACGACCCGCAGGGGACGGGTCGGACGCGGGGACGAGGGGGTCGGAGGCAGCGAGGAAGTCATCCCCTCCATGCTGCGCCCGAGGCCGACGTAACAGAGGGTGTGTGACGGATCGTGACGTGCGACAGTGTTCCGGTGACACATCAACCACTCCAGGAGGGGTTCGATCCGGCCGCCCACGGCTTCGACCCCGCACGACCCGATTCCGACCTCGCCGCCTCGTTCGGGCTGGCCGCCGACGTCTACGAGAGGGGTCGCCCGTCGTACCCCCTCGACGCCGTCGACTGGCTGCTGCCCGAGGGCGCCTGTCACGTGGTCGACCTGGGGGCGGGCACGGGCAAGCTCACCCGTCTGCTGCTCGACCGTGCCCCGTCGGTCACGGCCGTCGAGCCCTCGCCGGGCATGCGCGCGACCCTCGAGCAGGTCGTCCCCGGGGCGACGTCGGTCGCCGGGTCGGCCGAGGACATCCCCCTCGGCGACGACTCGGTGGACGCCGTCCTCGTCGCGCAGGCCTGGCACTGGGTCGACCCCGCCCGCGCCGTGCCCGAGATCGCCCGCGTCCTGCGTCCCGGCGGCACCCTCGGCCTCGTCTGGAACATCCGCGACGAGTCCGTGCCGTGGCTGGCGGAGCTCAGCCGGGTGATGCGCCAACCCCGAGAGCGCGACATGGGGTCGGACGCACCGGTCGTCGGTGCGCCGTTCGGCACCGTCGAGCGGTACGACGTCCCCTGGGTGCACGAGCTGGGTCGCGACGAGTTCCTCGCCATGATCGCGTCGCGCAGCTACGTCATCACGCTCTCGCCCGACGACCGCGCGGCCCTGCTGCGCGACGTCGAGCGGCTGCTCGACACGCACCCGGACACCCGCGGCGCCGACCTCATCCGCCTGCCCTACGTGGCGCGGTGCTCGCGGGCCGTCCTGCCCGGCTGAGTCGCGCCTCCTCGGCACCCACCCTGCGAGCCCGCCTCGTCGGCACCCACCCTGCGAGCCCGCCTCGTCGTCCCCGGACGCGGGCGGGCCTGCAGGGCACGGGCAGCACGCACGAATAGGGTCGGGTCATGGACCAGGAGGCGCGGCTCGTCACGGTCGACCACGCCTGGTCGGGCCGGTGGTCCGGTCGCAGCCTGTTGCGCCTCGACGCCCACGGCGTGGTCTTCGCCGGATCGGCCGACGCGCACGACGCCGACACCCTGGCCGGCGCCGAGCTGCCCCACGTGCCGGGCACCGTGCTCGCCCCCTTCACCGACTCGCACGTCCACCTCGGCCTGATCGACGCCACGCAGCTGCCCGTCGGCGGCATCTCGCGGGTCGTCGACCTCGGGTGGGACCCGACGGTCGCCTCCGGCTGGCTCGGCCGGTCGGGTCGCGACGGCTGGCCCGAGGTGGCGATCGCCGGCGGGTTGATCACGGCGCCGGGCGGGTACCCGAGCCGGGCGGGCTGGGCGCCGCCCCGCGCCTCCCTCCCGGTCGGCGGCCTCCGCGCCTCGACCCGGCTGCGCCGCGCGGCCCGGCTCGTCGAGCAGCAGCACGCCCTCGGCGCCTCGATCGTCAAGGTCGCCCTGAACTCCGACGTCGGCCCCGTCCTCGACGACGCGATGCTGGCCGCCGTCGTCGACGCCGCACACGGGCTCGACCTGCCCGTGGTCGCCCACGTCCAGGGCGTCGGCCAGGCGGCACGCGCGGCCGACGCCGGGGTCGACCGGCTCGCCCACACGCCCTTCAGCGAACGGCTCGACGACGACCTCATCGCCCGGCTGGCCGCGTCCACGACGTGGGTGAGCACGCTCGACATCCATGGCTACGGTCTCGGTGGGGTCGCGCACGAGACAGCCGTCGACAACCTGTCGCGGTTCCGTGCCGCCGGGGGCCGGGTGCTCTACGGCACCGACCTCGGCAACGGCGACCTTCCGCTCGGGGTGAACGAACGCGAGCTGCGCGCGATGGGTCGGGCCGGCTTCGGGCTGGCCGGCCTGCTCGACGCCCTCGCCCCCGACGTCGCCGGGCCCACCGGCGGTGCGCGCCTGCCGTTCACCCGCGTGACCTGGATCGCCGACGCGCCCCGCGCCTCCGCGGCCTCCGACGAACGGGCCGCCTGGCTCGCCCGCGCGACCGCACTGACCGCCGACGAGCTGCTCGCCGTCGCCCTCGAGGAGAAGACCCGATGACCGATCCGCTCGCCTACCCCGTCGACGCCACCGACCCCGACGAGCAGGCCTCGGCGCATCCCGCCGGCCCGCTCGACGCCACCGACCCGCTGGCGTCGTACGTCGACCGGTTCGTACCGGCCGTCGACGTGGTGTCGTACCTCGACGGCAACTCGCTCGGGCGGCCCGTGACCGCCACGCTGTCGCGGCTGTCCGAGTTCGTCGAGGGCGCCTGGGGCACGCGGTTGATCCGCTCGTGGGACGAACGCTGGATGGCCCTGCCGACCGAGCTCGGCGACCGCATCGCGGCGGCCTGCCTCGGTGCCGCCCCGGGCCAGACGGTCGTGGCGGACTCGACGACCGTGCTGCTCTACAAGGCGATCCGTGCGGGCCTGCGGGCTCGGCCCGACCGCCACGAGATCGTCATCGACGACGACCAGTTCCCGACCGACCGCTTCGTCGTCGAGGGCATCGCCCGCGAGCACGGGGCCACGATCCGCTGGATCGCCGTCGACAAGGCGACCGGCGTGACCGTGTCGCAGGTGCGCGACGTCGTGGGGCCCGACACCGCACTGCTGCTGGTGAACCACGTGTCGTACCGGTCGGGCTGGTTGGTCGACCTGCCCGCGATCACGACGCTCGTGCACGAGGCGGGCGGTCTCGTGCTGGCCGACCTCTGCCACAGCGTCGGCGTCGTGCCGATGCAGCTCGACGAGTGGGGCGTCGACCTCGCCGTCGGCTGCACCTACAAGTACCTGAACGGTGGGCCGGGAGCTCCCGCGTTCGTCTACGCCCGCGCCTCGCTGCTGCCCGAGCTCGACCAGCCGATCCAGGGGTGGATGGGCGCCGCCGACGTGTTCGCCATGGCCGACGGGTACCAGCCGGCGACCGGCATCCGGCGGTTCATCAGCGGCACTCCCCCGGTGATGGGCATGCTCGCGATGCACGACATGCTCGACCTGATCGACGAGGCCGGCATCGATGCCATCCGGTCGAAGTCGCTCGCCCTGACCGACTACGCCTTCGACCTCGTCGACGCCTGGCTCGTGCCGCTCGGGGTGACCGTCGCGACGCCTCGCGAACCGGACCGCCGCGGCAGCCACGTCACGATCACGCACGACTCGTTCCGGTCGATCGTGGCGCGGCTCTGGGAGGCCGGTGTCGTGCCGGACTTCCGCAACCCCGACGCCCTGCGCATCGGACTGTCGCCGCTCAGCACCTCGTTCGCCGAGGTGCGGATCGGCATCGCCGCGATCCGTGCGGCGCTGCTCGCCGACTGAGCCCGCACGCGGTCGGACCGGACGCAGAACAGGCGCCGCCCGGGATGGGCGACGCCTGCTGCGTGGTGCGGGGGTGGGTCAGAAGTCCCAGTCCTCGTCTTCGGTGTTGACGGCCTTGCCGATGACGTACGACGAACCCGACCCCGAGAAGAAGTCGTGGTTCTCGTCGGCGTTCGGCGAGAGCGCGGACAGGATCGCCGGGTTCACGTCGGTCGTCTCCTTGGGGAACATCGGCTCGTAGCCGAGGTTCATCAGCGCCTTGTTGGCGTTGTAGTGCAAGAACTTCTTGACGTCTTCGCTGAGGCCGACGCCGTCGTAGAGGTCTTGCGTGTACTGGATCTCGTTCTCGTAGAGCTCGAAGAGCAGGTTGAACGTGTAGTCCTTGATCTCTTGCTTGCGCTCGTCCGAGGCGCCTTCGAGACCCTTCTGGAACTTGTAGCCGATGTAGTACCCGTGCACGGCCTCGTCGCGGATGATGAGGCGGATGAGGTCGGCCGTGTTGGTCAGCTTGGCGCGCGACGACCAGTACATCGGCAGGTAGAAGCCGCTGTAGAACAGGAACGACTCGAGCAGCGTCGAGGCGACCTTGCGCTTCAGAGGGTCGTCGCCCGTGTAGTAGTCGAGGACGATCTGGGCCTTCTTCTGCAGGTTGACGTTCTCGGTCGACCAGCGGAAGGCGTCGTCGATCTCGGGGGTCGACGCGAGGGTCGAGAAGATCGACGAGTAGCTCTTGGCGTGCACCGACTCCATGAACGCGATGTTCGTGTAGACGGCTTCTTCGTGCGGGGTGATCGCGTCGGGGATCAGGCTGATCGCGCCGACGGTGCCCTGGATGGTGTCGAGCAGCGTCAGGCCGGTGAAGACCCGCATCGTCATCTGCTGCTCTTCGGGCGTGAGGGTGTTCCACGACTGGACGTCGTTCGACAGCGGGATCTTCTCGGGCAGCCAGAAGTTGTTGACCAGCCGGTTCCAGACCTCGACGTCCTTGTCGTCGTGGATGCGGTTCCAGTTGATCGCACTGACCGACGAGATCAGCGGGACCGACTTGCCGGTGGCGTGGACCGGATCGGTGAGGGTCATGACGTGCCTTTCAGGAGCAGGAGTGTGAGTTCAGGAGGCGCGGGCCGGTCGTCGAGACCGGCCCGCGCCGGGTGGCGCAAGGACTCGAGGCGCAGGGCCTAGAGCATGCAGCTGACGCAGCCGTCGACCTCGGTGCCCTCGAGCGCGAGCTGGCGGAGGCGGATGTAGTAGATCGTCTTGATGCCCTTGCGCCATGCGTAGATCTGCGCCTTGTTGATGTCGCGCGTGCTCGCCGTGTCTTTGAAGAACAGCGTGAGCGACAGGCCCTGGTCGACGTGCTGCGTCGCCGCGGCGTAGGTGTCGATGATCTTCTCGGGCCCGATCTCGTAGGCGTCGGTGTAGTACTCGAGGTTGTCGTTCGTCATGAACGGCGCCGGGTAGTACACGCGACCGAGCTTGCCCTCTTTGCGGATCTCGATCTTCGACGCGATCGGGTGGATCGACGACGTCGAGTGGTTGATGTACGAGATCGACCCGGTCGGCGGCACGGCCTGGAGGTTCTGGTTGTAGATGCCGTGCTGCATGATGCTGGCCTTGAGCGCGAGCCAGTCGTCCTGCGTGGGGATCGCGACGCCGGCGTCGGCGAACAGTGCCGCCGCCCGCTCGGTCTCGGGCTTCCACTCGGTCTCGGTGTACTTGTCGAAGAAGGTGCCCGACGCGTAGGTCGAGTCCTCGAAGCCGCCGAAGGTGACGCCACGCTCGATCGCGATGGTGTTCGAGGCGCGCAGGGCGTGGAACAGCACCGTGTAGAAGTAGATGTTCGTGAAGTCGATCGCCTCGGGCGTGCCGTAGTGCACCCGCTCGCGGGCGAGGTAGCCGTGCAGGTTCATCTGGCCGAGGCCGATGGCGTGCGACTGGTCGTTGCCGACCTCGATCGAGCGGACCGACGTGATGTGGCTCATGTCGCTGACGGCGCTGAGGCCACGGATCGCGGTCTCGACGGTCTTGCCGAGGTCGGGGGCGTCCATCGACAGGGCGATGTTCATCGAGCCGAGGTTGCAGCTGATGTCCTTGCCGATCTCGTTGTACGAGAGGTCTTCGTTGAAGGTCGTCGGCGTGTTGACCTGCAGGATCTCGGAGCACAGGTTCGACATGTTGATGCGACCCTTGATCGGGTTCGCCTTGTTGACCGTGTCCTCGAACACGATGTAGGGGTAGCCCGACTCGAACTGGATCTCGGCAATCGTCTGGAAGAAGTCGCGCGCCTTGATCTTGGTCTTCTTGATGCGCGAGTCGGCGACCATCTCGCGGTACTTCTCGCTGATCGCGACGTCGCCGAAGGGGACGCCGTAGACCTTCTCGACGTCGTACGGCGAGAAGAGGTACATGTCTTCGTTGTTCTTGGCGAGCTCGAACGTGATGTCGGGCACGACGACGCCGAGGGACAGCGTCTTGATGCGGATCTTCTCGTCGGCGTTCTCACGCTTGGTGTCGAGGAACCGCATGATGTCGGGGTGGTGTGCGCTGAGGTACACCGCACCGGCACCCTGGCGGGCACCGAGCTGGTTGGCGTAGCTGAAGCTGTCTTCGAGCAGCTTCATGACGGGGATGATGCCCGACGACTGGTTCTCGATCTGCTTGATCGGGGCGCCGGCCTCGCGGATGTTCGAGAGCGACAGGGCGACGCCGCCACCGCGCTTCGACAGCTGCAGCGACGAGTTGATGCCGCGCGAGATGGACTCCATGTTGTCTTCGATGCGCAGCAGGAAGCAGCTGACGAGCTCGCCGCGCTGGGCCTTCGCCGTGTTGAGGAAGGTCGGCGTGGCCGGCTGGAACCGGCCCGCGATGATCTCTTCGACGAGGTCGACGGCGAGCTTCTCGTCGCCCTGGGCGAGGCCGAGGGCGGTCATGACGACGCGGTCCTCGAAGCGCTCGAGGTAGCGCTTGCCGTCGAACGTCTTGAGCGTGTACGAGGTGTAGTACTTGAACGCGCCGAGGAAGGTCTGGAAGCGGAACTTCTTCGAGTAGGCGAGGTCGTTCAGCTTCTCGATGAAGGCGAAGTCGTACTGCTCGATGGTGGCGAGCTCGTAGTACTCGTTCTCGACGAGGTAGTCGAGACGCTCACGCAGGTTGTGGAAGAAGACCGTGTTCTGGTTGACGTGCTGCAGGAAGTACTGCTTCGCCGCCTCGCGGTCCTTCTCGAACTGGATCTCGCCGGACGGACCGTAGAGGTTCAGCATCGCGTTCAGGGAGTGGTAGTCCATCCCCGAGCTGAGACCCTGCCCCGGGGCGGCGATCACTTCGAGGTCATCGACTGCTGCGTCCAAAATTCTTCCAATCCTGTGTGTACGGCTTGTACGTCGTCTGGTGTTCCGAAGACTTCGAAACGGTAGAGAAGGGGAACGTCGCACTTGGCGGCGACGATGTCACCGGCCAGGCAGTAGCCCTCTCCGAAGTTGGTGTTGCCCGCCGCGATCACGCCTCGGATGAGGCGCCGGTTGCCCTCGTCGTTGAGGAACCGGATGACCTGCTTCGGGACGGCGCCTCGTCCTTCGCCGCCACCGTAGGTCGGCAGGACGAGGACGTAGGGGTCACGGACGTGGAGCGGCGGCTCGGACGGGAACAGCGGGATGCGCCGGGCCGGCAGACCGAGCTTCTTGACGAAGCGGTCGGTGTTGCCCGAGACGCTCGAGAAGTAGACGAGTTCGTTCGTCATGACGAGTCCTCGCCTCCGACGTGTTGTGGGCCCGAGCCCCGGGTCATCCGACTGGTGGGGCGCTGTGCGCCGGGTCGACTAGTCGACCTTGGCGGCCAGCGCGGCGATCTTGTCGGGGCGGAAACCGCTCCAGTGGTCGTCGTCGGCGATGACCACGGGGGCCTGCATGTAGCCGAGGGCGCGGACCTTCTCGAGGGCGGCGTCGTCGGCCGTGACGTCGAGCACGTCGTACTCGATGCCCTTGTTGTCGAGGGCTCGGTAGGTGGCCGTGCACTGGACGCAGGACGGCTTGGTGTAGACGGTGATGGCCATGGGATCCCCTGTGTTCTGGCCGGCCCCTGAGGCCGGATCGGTGGTTCGTGAGCCTGCGGGTCGTGGTGCCCGTGGCGACTCCTCGATACTACATCTAGTGGCCCGGGGTTGCCCCCACAACTAGATGCGGTGTTACACGCCTGTAGTTCGTCTCGCAGAGTTGTCCACAGGGAACCGCACACGTTTTGCACAGAACGAGGGCGGTTCTCCCCGGTTCTGCGCCGTTCTCCACATGTTCGTCCCCACCACCGACACTCGTCGACGGATGTCCCCAGTTCGGGACCACGGCGTGTCGCGGACCGCGGACCCACTCGTAGACTTGTCCCCTCGTGAGCACCTATTCGACCCTGCTGAAGACGCCCGGCGTCTCGCGCATCATCGCGGCCCAGCTGACCGCGCGCTTCCCGTTCGGCATGCTGTCGCTCGCGTTCCTGCTGCACGTCGAGCACGTCCACCACTCGTACGCCGCGGCCGGTCTCGTCCTCGCGGCGACGAGCATCGGTCAGGCGATCTCGGGGCCGCTCACCAGCCGGTGGATGGGCCGCTGGGCGATGCGCCCCGTGCTCACCCTGACCCTGGTGGTCTGCCTCATCACGATGGTCACCTTCACCCTGTACGACTTCTCGGTGCCGGTGTTCATGGCGCTCGGCTTCGTGACGGGCCTCAGCGTGCCTCCCGTCCAGCCGGCCGTCCGCACCATCTACCCGAAGATGGTCACCTCGAACCAGCTCACCCCCCTCTTCTCCCTCGACGCGTCCGCGCAAGAGATCATCTGGGTCGCCGGTCCGGTCATCACGACCTTCGTCGGCACGCAGGTCGGCACGCGAGAGGCGATCTGGCTCGCGGCCGCGTTCCTGGTCGGCGGCGGCATCTGGTTCATCGCCTCGCCCGAGGTCGGACGCGTCCGCATCCCCCGCAGCAAGCGGGCCTTCGGCAAGGTGCTGGCCCGGCCGACCGTGCTGCTCGCGACCGTCGCCGGGTTCCTGCTCATCGGCGCCTGCGCCGCGGTCGAGGCCGGCGTCGTCGCGCTCTTCGGCGAGGGGAGCGCCGACTCGGGCATCGCCCTGGCGATCTTCGCCGCGGGGTCGCTGGTCGGCGGTCTCGCCCTCGGGCACGTCCCGGTCGGCCCGTGGGCGCTCGCCCGCCGCATCGCCATCGTGTTCGTGGGCATGACCCTCGCGATCTTCGCGACGGGCCTCTGGCCGATCAGCATCACGCTGCTGATCGCGGGCGTCGGCATCGCACCCGCCCTGGCCGTGATGTTCGCGATCGTCTCGTCGAGCGTGAAGTTCAGCGACACGGCCGAGGCCTACGGCTGGGCCGGCACCGGCCAGCTGATCGGCTCGGCCCTGGGTTCGGCCATCGCCGGCTTCGCGATCGACCACGTCGGCGGCCAGGGCGGGCTCATCGTCGCCGCCTGCTTCGCCTTCGTCGGCATGATCGTCGGGGCCGCGTTCCACAAGGCGCTGCCCGACCTCCGCGGCCGTGACGCCAGCCCCCTGCCCGACACCGAACCGGTGCCGGTCCAGACGAGCTGACCCGCGCCTCCTCGTCCCTCGGGCGTCGGGCCCGGCGCGCACCGTTCACCGGACGGTCGCCCGGTGCGTGCGACACGCGTCGGTCGGTCGCTGGCAGAGTTGGGGCATGCCCTCCATCGACGTGCCCCAGATCACCCTCAACGACGGCCGCACGATCCCCCAGCTCGGCCTCGGCGTCTACAAGGTCGCCGACGACGAGGCCGAGCGGGTCGTCGAGACCGCCCTCGCCGAGGGGTACCGCCACCTCGACACGGCCGAGTTCTACGCCAACGAGCGGGGCGTGGGCCGGGCCCTGCGGGCCTCGGGCGTGCCGCGCGACGAGGTGTTCCTCACGACCAAGGTCTGGAACACCGCGCACGGCTACGACGAGACGCTCCGCTCGTTCGACGAGAGCCTGACGAAGCTCGGCACCGACCACGTCGAGCTCTACCTCATCCACTGGCCGGCTCCGCGGCAGGACAAGTACGTCGAGACCTACCGCGCGCTCGAGACGATCCGGGCCGAGGGCCGCGCGCTCTCGATCGGCGTGAGCAACTTCCAGATCGCGCACCTCGAGCGCCTGATGGCCGAGACCGACGTCGTGCCGGCCATCAACCAGGTCGAGGCGCACCCGTGGTTGCAGCAACGCGAGCTGCGCGACTTCGACGCCGCCCACGGCATCGTCACCGAGGCGTGGTCACCGCTGGCGCGAGGGCGCATCCTGGACAACGCCGCCCTGGTGCGCATCGGCGCGAAGCACGGGGTCACCCCGGCCCAGGTGACGATCCGCTGGCACCTGCAGCAGGGGCTCGTCGTGATCCCGAAGTCGGTCACGCCGTCGCGCATCCGCGCCAACCTCGACGTCTTCGGCTTCGAGCTCGACGCCGGCGACCTCGCCGCCGTCGCGGGCATCGAGACGGGCGAGCGCACCGGGTCGCACCCCGACCACAACGGCTGACACGGGCGGGCGCCACCCCACCGGGCGATCGCCGACACCCCCGCAGGAGGCGCGGGTCCGGTCGGTCGCGCCCGGCACGTTACCGTGGACCGGCAACCCGTCGACGCAAGGAGCACCCCGCATGACCATCACCGCCGCAGCAGACGGATCGGCCCTCGGCAACCCCGGCCCCGCCGGATGGGCCTGGTACGTCGACGACGAGCGGTGGGCGGCCGGCGGCTGGCCGCGTGCCACCAACAACCAGGGCGAGCTCACCGCCGTGCTCGAGCTGCTGCGCGCCACGGCCGGAACCGACGACGACCTGCACATCCTGTGCGACAGCCAGTACACGATCAAGGCCTGCACCGAGTGGATGCCCGGCTGGAAGCGCAAGGGCTGGCGGAAGGCCGACGGCAAGCCCGTGCTCAACGTCGAGATCCTCAAGGAGCTCGACGCCGCCCTGGCCGGGCGGAAGGTGCGCTTCGAGTGGGTCCGCGGCCACGTCGGCCACGAGATGAACGAGGCGGCCGACGTGCGGGCCCGGGGCGCGGCCACGGCGTTCCAGAACCGCACCGACGTGCCGTCCGGGCCCGGCTGGCCGGGGGCACCGGTCGCCACGACCGACCCGATCGCGGCGCCGGCGACCCCGCCCGCGCCTCCGGCGACGCTCTTCTGACGCGCCCCGCCCGCACCGCACCGCGAATCGTGCACCGCACCTGATCTAGACGCGGTGCCGTGCACGAATCGCGGTGCCGCACCGTGCACCGCGCCACACCGGACCGCACCGCACCGCACCACGCAGCGCGGCTACATCGAGGGGTGCGTGCTCGACAGCCCGCCGTCGACGACGAACTGGGCGCCGGTCGAGAAGGCCGAGTCGTCGCTCGCGAGGTGCAGGGCGAGCCCGGCGACCTCGTCGGGCTTGGCGAGTCGACCCCGCGGGCTCATCGCGCGGAACGCGTCGAGCACCTGCGGCTGGGCCTCGACCTGACGGCGGAACAGGGCGGTGTCGGTCGGGCCGGGGTGCAGCGAGTTGATGCGGATGTTCCAGCCCTCCTGGGCGGCGTGAGCGGCACTCGACCGGGTGAGCCCGACCAGCGCGTGCTTGCTCGCCGTGTAGGCCGCGTCGTCACCGAAGCCGAGGAAGGACGTCGCCGGAGCCAGGTTGATGATCGACCCGCCCTCGCCGTCGGGGTTCGCGCGCATCTGCTCGATGGCGAAGCGCGTGCCGAGCATGACGCCGGTGACGTTGACCGCGAAGACGCGGTTCCAGCTCTCGAGCTGGGTGACGTCGATCGACTGACCCGAGACGATGCCGGCGTTGTTGACCAGCACGTCGAGTCGGCCGTAGTGCTCGGCGATGCGGTCCATGACGCGCTTCCAGTCGCCGCCGTTGGCGACGTCGTGCTGCACGAACTCGGCCCCCGTCTCGGCGGCCACGGCCGCCCCGTCGACGATGTCGGTCGCGACGACCCGGGCCCCCTCGTCGGCGAACCGGCGGACGATCGCCTCGCCGATGCCCGAGGCTGCCCCGGTGACGATGGCGACTTTGCCGGACAGACGAGACATGGCGACCTCTTCGTGGTGGAACGCGGGTGGAGCTGGTCGGCTGCCGGGGTGGGGCGCGACCCTACGAGATTACCCCTCGACGGGTGACGGTCTGCTCCGCTCGGAGGCCGGCCCGACGGCCGTGACGGTCACGACGGCCTCGCCTCGCTCGTCGCTCGAGGCGAGGTCGACCACGGCCGAGATGCCGAAGTCGTGGTCGCCCTCGGGGTCGGCGAGGATCTGCCGCACCCGCCACACCGTGGGCAGTTGCTCGACCTGGAGCATCTGCGGCCCCCGGGCCGCGGCGTCCGTGCCGATGGAGTCGTACTCGTAGTAGTACCGGTCGAGGGCCTCGCCCCAGCGGTCGGCGTCCCAGCCCGAACCCGCGTCGAGGGCCCCGAGGGCGTCCGCGTCGTCGCGGGCGGCGAGTTCGACGCGACGGAACAGCTCGTTGCGCACCATGATCCGGAAGGCCCGCGCGTTGGCGGTGAGGTTGCGGAGCGTCGGGGGCACGATCTCGTCGTGGGCCTCGAGCTCGCTCGGGTTCACCATCTCTTCCCACTCGTCGAGCAGGCTGGAGTCGACCTGCCGGACGAGTTCGCCGAGCCACTCGATGACGTCGACCAGCTCGTCGGTCTTCGCCTCGTCCGGCACCGTCTGCCGCAACGCACGGAAGGCGTCGGACAGGTAGCGCAGCACGAGCCCCTCGGAGCGGGCCAACCCGTAGAAGGCCACGAAGTCGCCGAACGTCATGGCGCGCTCGTACAGGTCGCGCACGACCGACTTGGGGCTGAGCGCGAAGTCGCCGATCCAGGGCTGCGAGGCCGCGTACGTCTCGAACAGGGCGGTCAGCAACTCGTCGAGCGGCTTGGGCCAGGTGACCTCTTCGAGGAGTTCCATGCGCTGGTCGTACTCGATGCCCTCGGACTTCATCGCGGCGACGGCCTCGCCGCGGGCCTTGAACTGCTGCTGCGACAGGATCGGCCGGGGGTCGTCGAGGGTGGCCTCGACCACGGACACCATGTCGAGGGCGTAGGTGGGCGACTCGACGTCGAGCACCTCGAAGGTCGCCAGGGCGAAGGGCGACAACGGCTGGTTGAGGGCGAAGTTGGCCTGCAGGTCGACGGTCAGGCGGATGGTCGGAGCGCCTCCGTCGGGCGAGGCCTCTTGTACGACGACCTCGGCGGTGCGCAGCGTGCGGTAGATCGAGATGGCCTGCCGGGCCATGGCGTACTGCTTGGCGAGGGGCTCGTGGTTGTCGAAGACCAGCGAGCGCACGTTGGCGAAGACGTCGCCGCCGCGCCCGATGACGTTGAGCAGCATGGCGTGGGTGACCTGCATGTGCGAGGTCAGGGCCTCCGGCTCGGCGGCGATGAGCTTGGTGAAGCTGGGTTCGCCCCAGGACACGAAGCCGTCGGGCGCCTTCTTGCGGACGATCTTGCGCTTCTTCTTCGGGTCGTCGCCCGCCCGCTCGATCTGCTTGAGGTTGTCGATCTCGTGCTCGGGCGCCTGCAGCGTCACCGTGCCCGAGGTGTCGTAGCCCGCGCGACCGGCCCGCCCGGCGATCTGGTGGAACTCTCGCGCGCTGACCTGGCGCATGCGGATGCCGTCGAACTTGGTCAGCGCCGTCAGCAACACCGTGCGGATCGGCACGTTGATGCCGACGCCGAGCGTGTCCGTGCCGCAGATGACCCGCAGCAGGCCGCGTTGCGCCAGTTGCTCGACGAGGCGACGGTACTTGGGCAGCATGCCCGCGTGGTGCACCCCGATGCCCGAGCGCACCAGGCGGTTGAGGGTCTTGCCGAACCCGGTGCTGAACCGGAAACCGCCGATCAGTTCGGCGATCTCGTCGCGCTGCTCGCGGCTGGCGACCTTGATGCTCGACAGCGCCTGCGCCCGCTCGAGCGCCGCGGCCTGGGAGAAGTGCACGACGTAGACGGGCGCCTCGCCGGTCGAGAGCAGTTCTTCGACCGTCTCCTGCACGGGCGTCTGCGCGTAGAAGTAGTGCAGCGGCACGGGACGCTCGACGCCCGTGACCCGAGCCACGGGCCGACCGGTGCGCCGCGCGAGGTCATCGGTGATGCGGGTGACGTCACCCAGCGTCGCCGACATCAGCAGGAACTGCGCACGCGGCAGCAGCAACAGCGGCACCTGCCAGGCCCAGCCGCGAGACTGGTCGCCGTAGAAGTGGAACTCGTCCATCACGACCTGGTCGACGGCGGCGTCGGCCCCGTGCCGCAGGGCCAGGTTCGCGAGGATCTCGGCCGTGCAGCAGATGATCGGCGCGTCGGAGTTCACCGACGAGTCGCCGGTCACCATGCCGACGTTCTCGGGCCCGAAGAGCTCGACCAACGCGAAGAACTTCTCGCTGACCAAGGCCTTGATCGGGGCCGTGTAGTACGACCGCCCACCCTGGCTCAGGGCGACGAAGTGGGCGCCGGCCGCGACGAGCGACTTGCCCGTGCCGGTCGGCGTGCTGAGGATCACCGAGGCGCCTCCGACCAGCTCCATCATCGCTTCGTCCTGGGCCGGGTAGAGGGGCAGCCCCCGCGACTCGGCCCACTCGGCGAAGGCCGTGTACGCCGCGTCGGCGTCGTACGAGTCGGCGCCCGGCGTCGAGGGGAGCAGGGCGGCGAGGGGGGCGACGGGAGCGGGCGACATGATGAGTCAACCCTGCACCATCCACCGGTCCGAGGGCGACGACCACGGACGGGTCGTCCGGCCGCGGGAGCGCGACGACGCCCCCGCGGCCGGTCCCCCGCCTCGTGCCCTGAACCTCCACGAGGTGAGGGGGACTCAAGTAAATCACGAGGAGGCGCGACTCGCGACCCCGAGGACGCGCGGTCCGCGACGACCTCCGGGACGAGAAGAGGGCACGCCCCGGTCGACGAGCGGAGCTCGGACCAGGGCGTGCCCACCGGACCCACGGCCGAGGACCTCACGAAGTCGGATCAGGAGACCACGCTGCGTTCGTCGGCCGCTTGACGGGAACGGGCGCCCCGGTAACCAGCCGGTGAGCGCACTACACCGTACCTCGGACGATGCCCGAGGTGGTGGGTGACTTCCAGGTGATTGGAACACCTCGTAATCCGGATGAAACACCGGACGGCTAACGTCGCGATGAACCAACTGGTTCACATCTCTCGACGGGAGCCCCGATGACCCGCACCACGTCGCTCGACCCGGTCGAACGCTCGGCGTTCGCCGCCTTCCCGAGCGGGGTCGCCGCGCTCGCCGCCACCGGGGTCGACGGCCCGGACGGCATGGTCGTCTCGAGCTTCACGGTCGGGGCCTCGTTCGACCCGCCGATGGTGACGTTCTCCGCACGTCAGGACTCGGCGACCTGGGCCCGCCTGCGCACGGCGCCACGCCTCGGCGTCTCGGTGCTCGCCGCCGACCAGGGCCTGCTCTGTCGTCAGCTCTCGTCGCGCACGCGGGCCGCCCGGTTCGCCGACGTCGACCACGTCGTCACCGACGACGGGGCCGTCCTGGTGTCGGGCACCCCGCTGCGGCTCGAGTGCGTGGTGCACCGCGAGGTGCACGCCGGCGACCACGTCGTGGTCATCCTGCAGGTGCTCGGCGCCCGGGTCGACGACACGGCGGCGCCGCTCGTCTACCACGGCACCGCCTTCCACTCGCTGCAGCCGATCGGCTGACGCGTCGACCGGCCCGACGGCTCAGGCGACGCGTCCCGGGCCGCCGAGGAGCCCGTCGACCTGGTCGACGGCGCCTTCGACGGCGGCCTCGTCGGCCGGGGACTCGCCGTTCAGCTCGACCTCCTCGGGGCTGTCGCCGTGCACGGCCGCCGGGTCGGTGCGCTCGTCGGCGTCGTGGTTCGCGGGGTTCGTGGGCGTGCTCATGAGGGCCTCTCTCGGGGGCCGACGGTCGACCCCGGTCAGGCCGAAGCTACCCGGCACGTCCGATACGGCTCCCAGCGGATGCGGACCCCCGCCGCGCCTCCCGGGCGTCGGGACGGAGTCGGCCCGACCACCCGGGTCCGACCACGGAGGCCCGCCGGCTAGTAGAAACGACGGAGGCGCGGAGCCCGATCCGCGCACCCACAGACCCGCCGGGCGTCCGGCAGAAAGGGCCGACGATGTCGTCTCCCCGCACCCCCACCACCCGAGTCGCCGTCACCGGCGGCAGCGGCAAGCTCGGCCGCGCCGTCGTCCGCGACCTCGCCGAACACGGCTACGAGGTCGTCCTGCTCGACCGCGTCCCCAGCCCCGACCCCGTCGAGGGCGTCGTGTTCGTCAAGGTCGACCTGACCGACTACGGCCAGGTCGCCCAGGCGCTCACGAGCGTGGACGACCGGTACGACCACATCGACGCCGTCGTGCACCTCGGCGCCATCCCGGCCCCCGGCCTGGTGCCGAACGCCGCCCTCTTCACGAACAACGTGACGTCGAGCTACAACGTGTTCGCGGCCGCCCGTGCCGCGAAGATCCGCAACGTCGTCTGGGCCTCGAGCGAGACCCTGCTCGGCATCCCGTTCGACATCGATCCGCCGTACCTGCCGCTCGACGAGGAGTACGCCGTGCGCCCCGAGTCGTCGTACTCGCTGGGCAAGGCCGTCGAGGAGGAGATGGCGCGGCACTTCACGCGGTGGGACCGTCAGCTCAAGCTGATCGGCCTGCGCTTCTCGAACGTGATGGACGACGGCGACTACTCGGAGTACCCCTTCGACGAGACCCCCGAGAAGCGCACCTTCAACCTGTTCTCGTACATCGACGCCCGCGACGGCGCCCAGGCCGTGCGCAAGGCGCTCGAGAGCGACCTCGTCGGCTTCGAGGCGTTCATCATCGCGGCGGCCGACACCGTGATGAACACGCCGACGGCCGTGCTCGCCGAGCAGTACTGGCCGCAGGTCGAGAAGCGCCGGGCGGTCGAGGGCGTCGAGCCGCTGCTCAGCAGCGACAAGGCCCGCGACCTGCTCGGCTTCGTGCCCGAGTACTCGTGGCGCGAGTGGGGCGAGCGCACGGGCAACCACCGCGGCTGACGCCCCCTCCGCGCACCGACGACCCGCGCCTCCTGATCCGACGGACCAGGAGGCGCGGGTCGCGTCACGCGGCGCGCCTCACCCCTCGAGCACGACCGTCGCCTCGAGCGGCAGCTCGGCGACGGACGACCCGACGTGCACCGTGAAGGCGCCCGGCTCGTGGGCCCAGGACCCGTCGCGCCAGTCGGCGAACGCCCGGGCCGGGACGGTCACCTCGACGCGGCTCGTCCCCCCGGCCGGCACCACGACGGGCGCGAACCCGACGAGCCACCGCACCGGACGGTCGACCACGGAGTCGAGGCGCGAGGCGTAGACCTGGACCACGTGCTTGCCCTCGCGGGCGCCGGTGTTGGTGACGTCGACGGCCACCTGCACCGCGCCTCCTGCGCTCACCGTCGAGGTCACGTCGAGGCCCGAGAGCGACCAGGTCGTGTAGCCGAGGCCGTGCCCGAAGGGGTAGGCCGGGGTCGTGCCGGCCTTCAGCCAGGCGCGGTAGCCGACGTGGATGCCCTCGTCGTAGACGACCTCGCCGTCGACGGGGGTGACGTCGATCACGGGCACGTCCGCCTGCGTGGCGGGCCACGTCGTGGGCAGACGGCCGCCGGGCTCGACGGCACCGGTGAGGACGTCGCCGAGCGCGTGGCCGTACTCCTGACCACCGAACCAGGTGAGGAACAGGGCGTCGACCTCGTCACGCCACGGCATCGTCACCGGCGATCCCGCGTTGACGACCACGACGGTCGTCGCGGCGGCCGCCGCCACGCGCGAGACGAGCTCGTCCTGGCGGCCGGGCAGGTCGAGCGAGGTGCGGTCGAAGCCCTCGGACTCGACCTTGCTGTTCGTGCCCACCACGACGATCGTCAGGTCGGCGGCCGCCGCGGCCGCGACGGCCTCGTCGATCAGCCCGGACGGGTCGGCGTCGTCGGGCTCGATGCCGAAGGTGTAGCTCAGGGCTCCGCCGAGTGCGCTCGCCCCGATGGTGTGGTCGATGACGACGTCGATCGGTCGCCCCTCGACGACCGCCACGGCCGCCGACTGCGACGGCGGTGCGAGGAACGCCGCGCCGAGGTCGTCGCCGACGGCCTCGCTCGTGCCGTCGAGCACGACCTCGCCGTCCACGCGGATGACCGAGTGGCCGACCGAGGCCACGCCGAGCAGGATCTCGCCCGTGACCTCCGGCGTGTAGCGGGTCGAGAAGCGCACCGTGTCGCTGCGCTCGATGGGGGCGTCGCCACCGAACCAGACGAGCGCGGTGGCCCGACGGTCCTCCGAGAACAGCTCGTCGTCGCCCGAGCGGAACGACACACGGACGCCGGGTTCGCCCGTCTCGGGATTGGTGATGCGGTCGAGGGGCAGCTCGGCCACGCCCTCTTGCACGACGGCGCCGACCGAGTAGGTCACGGTGGCGCCCGGGAAGGCCTGCTCGATGCCCTCGACGGGCGTGACGACCTTCTCGGGCAGCACGGTGGCGCTGCCACCGCCCTGGGTCCGCGCGAACCGCGCGTTGTGGCCGACGACGGCGACGGACCGGACGATCGCGGGGTCGACCGGCACCGCGCCTCCCCGGTCGTGGGCCAGGACGGTGCCGGCGGCCGCGGCCTCGCGGACGAAGGCGATGCCGTCCTCGACCGTGGTCGGCGTCGCGGCGACCGGCTCGAAGCCGTCGAGGGCTCCGACGCGGGCGGCGAGCTGCAACAGGCGCAGCACCTTGCGGTCGATCGAGGCCTCCGGCACCTCTCCCGCCCGCACGGCGGCGACGAGGGCGTCGCCCCAGGGGCCGTCCGGGCCGGGCATCACGAGGTCTTGCGAGTGCTTCGCGCTCTCGACGCTCCGCACGCCGGTCCAGTCGCTGACCACGACGCCGTCGAAGCCCCACTCGCTGTTCAGCGGCGTCTCGAGCAGTTCGTTCTCGGTCGCGGTCACGCCGTTGATCGAGTTGTACGACGACATGACCAGCCAGGCGTGGGCCTCGGTGACGGCCTTCTCGAACGCCAGCAGGTAGAGCTCGCGCAGGGCCCGGTCGCTCACCACGGTGCTCGCGGTGAAGCGGTCCGTCTCGTAGTCGTTGGCGACGTAGTGCTTGGGGGTCGCGCCGACGCCGTTGTCCTGCACGCCGTGGACGTACGCAGCGGCGAGCTCGGCGGTGAGCACCGGGTCCTCGCTGAACGCCTCGAAGTGCCGACCGCCGAGGGGCGACCGGTGCAGGTTGATGGTCGGGCCGAGCACGACGTCGACGCCCTTGCGGCGGGCCTCGACGGCGGCCGCGGCACCGTAACGACGGGCCAGGTCGGGGTCCCAGGACGACGACAACGAGGAGGCGCTGGGCAGGTTCAGGGACGGCGAGCGTTCGTCCCACACCTCGCCGCGCACCCCGCTGGGGCCGTCGCTGACCAGGATGCGCCGCAGGCCGATCTTCTCGTTCGGGTGGGTCGTCCAGAAGTCGCGGCCGGTGAGCAGCTGCACCTTCTCGTCGAGCGTGAGTCGCCCGAGCAACTCGGTCAGTCGGGCCTGGTCGTCCCGGGCCTGGTCGTCTCGGATCTGGTCGTCTCGGATCTGGTCGTCTCGGATCTGGTCGTCGGCCGCGTCGCCGTCGTGGTGGAGGGTCATGACGTGACGCTACCAGCGAAAACCGAGTGACGGTGGGTTTCGGGCCCGACCGCCGACGGTCGCGCTAGCCTGACCGCATGGCACAACGGGGTTCGTACGCGAAGGGTGTGGCCAAGCGCACGGAGATCCTCGACACGGCGCTCGAGGTGGTCTCCCGCAACGGCTTCCGCGGCACGTCGGTCCGGGAGCTCGCCGACTCGGTCGGCCTCAGCCAGGCCGGGCTGCTGCACTACTTCGACAGCAAGGACGAACTCTTCACGGCCATCCTGCGTCGACGCGACGAGGTCGACCTCGCCCTCGCCGACCCGCAGGCGGACATCGTCGAGCAGTTGATCACCGTCATCCGGCACAACGCCGACGTGCCCGGGCTGGTCCAGCTGTTCGCCAGCATGTCGACGGCCGCGACGAGCGACCCGAGCCATGCCGCCCACGCGTACTTCGTCGAGCGCTACGCGTCGATCCGCGCCCAGGTCGCCGAGGCGATCACCGCCCGACAGCGACGGGGCGAGGTGCCGGCGGGCGTCGACCCCACCCGCCTCGCGACCGTCCTTCTCGCGGTCAGCGACGGCATGCAGATCCAGTGGATGCTCGACCCCGCCACCGACATGGCCGAGCACGTCGAGCTCGTCTGGCGCCTCGCGCTGGCGACGGTGACGACCCCCGGCTGACCCCGTCCGGCCGGCGCCCGGCACGTCTCCCGAGCCCGGGACGGGACACGCCCGTCCGGCTCAGGCCCGCAGCATGCCCGTCGTCACCAGTTCGCGGACCTGGGGCAGCAGTTCCGCCCGCAGAGCGGCCTCGTCGGCCCCGAGCAGCTGGGCCAGGGCACCGACGATGGCCCCGACGCTGAGCTCGCCGTCGCAGGCACCGACCAGGGCCGACAGGGCCGTGCCCGAGTCGATCGTGCGGGCGAAGCCGCCGCCCTGCCGCAACGAGATGACCGTGGGGTCGTCGTTGCCCGGCCAGTAGTGGCGCTCCTCGGTGACGTCGCCCGCGACGACCAGCCGACGCGCGGCCAGCTGCTCGTCGTCGAGGTCGCGCAGCAGGTCGATCGCGTCGAGCGTGCCGAGCAGGTGGGCACCGAGTCCCACGTCGTTCTGGCCGAGACCGCCGAGGAGGCGCTCCGTGCGCACCACGGGCAGGCTCGCGTCGCCTGCGGGCCGTCGCACCGTCAGGTAGCCGAACCCGACCTCGACGACCCCCCGGGCCTCGAAGTCGCCGAGCCACGCCTCGTACAGGCGCTCGAAGTCCGCGGAACCGGGTCGGGTGCCGCCGTCGCGGATCCAGGTCTCGGAGTACGCGGTCGGGTCCTGCACCTCGCGCTCGACGACCCAGACGTCGACGGGCACGCCACCCCGGGCCGCCCAGTCGGCGACCGAGTACGCGCCCCTCTTGCCGGCGACCGCACCCGCGCCTCCGGACTCCCAGTTGCCCAGCAGCTGCGCGAGGCCGCCCGGCGCGAGGTGGCGCCCGAGGCCCTCGACGACCGAGGCGACGAGGTCGTCGCCGACCATGCCGCCGTCGCGGTACTCGTACTCGGGCACGCCCTCGGCTCGCGGCGTGATGACGAAGGGCGGATTCGAGACGATGTGGTCGAAGGTCTCGCCGGCGACGGGCTCGAACAGGCTGCCCAGCCTCAGCTCGATGCCGTCGACCAGGTTGAGCGCGGCGTTGAACGCGGCGTAGTCGAGGGCGCGCTGCGAGATGTCGGTGGCCACGACGTGCCGCGCGTGCCGGGCCGCGTGCAGCGCCTGGATGCCGCAGCCGGTGCCGAGGTCGAGCGCCCGGTCGACCTGGCGCGAGATCATCAGGCCGGCGAGCGTCGCCGAGGCTCCCCCGACGCCGAGCACGTGGTCTTCGCGCAGCGCCCCCTCGACGACGAGCTCGCCGAGGTCGGAGGCGATCCACCAGCTCGCCTCGCCCGAGGCGTCGACGAAGGCGTACGGACGGAGGTCGACGAGCGCACGGACCGAGTCGCCCTCCCTCGCCACGAGCCCGAGGGCGACCGCGCCCTCGGCACCCAGGGTCGGCAGGGCGCCGGCCACCGCGTCGACGGTCTGCGGGTAGCCGAGCACGAAGAGCGACGCGAGCGTGGCGGCCGGACGCACGGACTCGTCGCGAGCCGCGCTGCGGGCGAGGGCACGACGGGCTGCGACCCGCTCGCCGCGGAAGAGTGCGGCCCCGGCGTGCGAGCCCCACGCGTCGGCACCCTGCAGCCGCTCGACCGTGAACCCGGACGACGCCAGGTCGGCCCTCAGCCGCGCGAGCAGCTCGGGATCGGTCGAGAGGTGGGGCGTCGGGGCATCGGTCGGGGTCGTCGGAGGCACCCGACCATCATGGTGCAGGAGGCGCGACACCGGTCGCCCCGGACGCCACGGAGCCCCCGTCGCGGACGACGGGGGCTCCGCCCGACACGGGCCGGTGGACGCGGAACGCGTCAGCTGGTGAACACCACGTCGTCGTAGTCGAACGACGGGGACATCTGGAACACGATCTGGTCGGCGTCGGCCACCGAGAACACGATTCGGTACGAGATGGACTGGCCGGCCGGGACGACCGTCGTGGGCGAGCTCTCGATGTCGGAGTCGTAGACCTTGCTGGCCTCGACGCCGCCCGAGGTGGCCGTCTCGTAGGGCATCGGGTCGAAGTTGGCGTCGGTGCCGTTCTCGATCGTCACGGTGAAGACCACGGAGGCCGCCTGGTCGGCGCCGCTCGAGTACTCGCCGGGCGTGTACGCCTCGGGGGCCGAGACGGTCAGGGCGATGCCGTCGTCGTAGGTGAAGGTGTCGCCGAAGGCGTTGTTCTCGGCCGAGGCGTCGCCGTCGGCCGTCCCGGTGTCACCCGAGTCGATCGAGCCGCTCGTGGGCAGGGACTCGTTGATGGCCTGGACGGAGGCGAGCCCGACGATGACACCGAAGATCACGACGGCGATGCCGATCAGGACGCCCAGCCCCGACACGATCGTGCCGATCAGGGCGAGCATGCGCGCACCCTTCTTCTTCACGAGCGCGATGATGCCGAGCACGAGGCCGACGATCGCAGGGATCACGCCGAACCCGACGAACGACAGCAGCAGTCCGACGCCGCCGACGACGATCGAGGCGATGCCCAGGCCGTTGCCGCCCTGCGGCGACTGCGGGGCCTGACCGTAGGCGGGAGCGCCGGTCGGGGCGCCACCGTAGGGCTGCTGCTGGCCACCGTAGGGCTGCTGCGGCTGTCCGCCGTAGGGCTGCTGCGGGCGGTCGCCCTGCGGCTGCCCGCCGTAGGGCTGCTGCGGGGCTCCGTAGGCGGGCTGGGGAGCACTCGGCGGGGGCGTCGTGCCGTAGGCCGGCTGCGGGGGCTGGGGTGCCGACGGCGGAGGCGTCTGGTCGCCGCGTCCGTTCTCGTCGCGAGGGTCACGGGGCTCGTCGGACGAGCCGTAGGGCGGCTGCGGAGTGCTCATCAGGCAAGCATGTCGTGATCTCGACGTCCCCGAGGGTCGAACAGGCTGCGCGACCGGTTTTCGTTACCGATCTGTCGTAATTGATTCACCCTCCGCAACCTCTCGGCGGTCATGCGCCGAATCGGGGTCGTCAGGCCGGCAGCACCGAGATCTCGAACTCGCCGTACATGTGGGCGGCGTCGCGCAGGTGGCGCAGCGCCTCCTCGGCCTCGGATCGCGAGTGGTACGGCCCCCGGGCCGGCGCGCCGGGCAGGGCGCGGGCGTACGAGTACTGCAGGTACCAGACCGGGTGGTCGTGTTCGTCGTGCTGCACGATGCTGACTGCGAGTGACATGCCCGGATGCTACGACCGCCCTCGGCCCGCCGCACCCGCTCACAGCGGATCCATCAGGTCGCCCGGGCCGACGACGGCGGCGCCGGCATGAGGAAGGCCCGGGTCGTGATCGACCCGGGCCTGATGTGGTGGAGCTAAGGGGATTCGAACCCCTGACCTTCTCATTGCGAACGAGACGCGCTACCAACTGCGCCATAGCCCCAGAAACTGCTCTGCCACGATAGCACCTCGTCGACACCCGCATGAACCCGGGCCGGACGCTCCGCGGGTCAGACGGCGCGGCGACGCTGCAGGGCCTCGTCGAGTGAGAAGTCCGACTGCGGCAGGTCGTCGATGATGCCCATGCGGGCGAAGCGACTCGGGGGGCGAGGGGGCGCGACCGGCTCGACCCGCGCCTCCTCGGCGGGGACGGCGGGAGCCGCGACGGGTGCAGGAGGCGCGGTGCGGGCCACCGACGCCCGTCGCGTCGACTGCAGCGCGGCCTCGGCCCGCGCGGCCTCGCGCAGGGCGTCGTGTTGGGCCGACCGGAGGGACTCGACCGAGCGACGGGAGTCCCGCTGCAGCTCGGCCGCCGCGTCGTCGGCCGACGCGGCGTCCACCGAGGCGTCGGGGACGGGGCGCTGGCGGCCGCGCCGCAGGTAGAGGGGCTTCGGGACGGGCACGGGGGTCCACAGGCGCGACTCGGCCGAGGCCTGCTCGTCGCGGATGACGACGCCGTCGCCCATGACGCCGGAGAAGTCCTTGAGCGGCTGCGCGACGGGGGCGACGACCGCCCGGCGGGCGCGCGCCCGCGACACGGCGGCGAGTTGGGTCAGCATCGCGACGGCGCCGGCGCCGAAGACGAGGCCGGCGACGACGAGCACCCACGACGACGTCAGGCCCGCGGCGACGCCTCCGACGACGGCGACGACGCTGACGGCGAGCACCACGGTCGAGACCAGGCGTGAGCGCCGGAGCCGACGGGCGGCGAGGGCCGGGTCGCGGTCGGCGGCACGCAACACGGGGGCGGCCGCGGCGAGCTCGCGGGTGACGGCACGCTGCCGCGCCGCCTCGTGCGCACGCCTCAGGGCCTCGCGCCGCGCCTCCTCGTGTCGCAGGATCTTCTGCGCGTCGGCGACCGAGCGGGCGTTCGCCTCGATGCGCACCTCGTCGGGGACCTCGGCCGTCTGGGCGAGGATGCGCAGGGTCTGCTGCAGCCGCACGGCGTTGCGTTCGGTCGCGAGGTACTCGCGTCGGCGCTGCCAGGTGGGCACGAGGTAGACGAGCCAGAGCGCGGCGACGAGAGCGAGGACGACGCCTCCACCCCACGACTCGATGTTCATGGTGACCAAGGTATGAGCGGGCGGGCCCCGGAGGCCGCTGATCGACAGGTGTGTCCGCGTGTCGCGGCACGGATGTGCCTCGCGACCCGACGAGCGCCCCCGGGGGCGGAGTCGCTAGAGCGGCAGCGCGCGCCCGGCCTCGGCGAGGGCGTCGGCGGGCACGCTGCCCTGCCCGACCGGCACGGTGCCCGTGGTCCAGCGACGCAGGACGCCCTCGGGGACCTCTTCGGCGACCAGCGCGAAGCAGAAGTGGTCGCGCCACGAACCGTTGATGTGGATGTACCGCCGCCGCAGACCCTCGTAGCGGAAGCCCAGCTTCTCGACGACGCGCAGGCTGGGGGCGTTCTCGGGCCGGATGCAGATCTCCATGCGGTGGAGCCCCAGTGCCCGGAAGCAGTGGTCGGTCGCGAGGGCCACCGCGATCGGCGTCGCGTTGTGGCCCGCCGCCGCCTGGGTCACCCAGTAGCCGATGGTGGCCGAGCCGAGCGAGCCGTAGGCGATGCCCGAGACGTTCAGCTGGCCGACGAACCGGCCGTCGAGCTCGATCGCGAACGGCAGACCGAGCCCGGCCCGGGCGTTCGTCTGCAACGAGCGGATGCTGCCGCGCACGTCGTGGCTGGTGAAGCCGTTCGGGTTGGTGGCCTCCCACTGCCGCAGCCACGACCGGTTCTCCATCAGGGCCTGGTCGAGGTCGCGGGTGTCACGGAGACGGAGGGGGCGGATGGTCACCGCCCCCTCCGTCAGCGTGGGGATGTTCGTCACGGAACGAGTCGCCTGCTTACTTCTCGAGCCCGGCGGTGAACTCTTGCAGCCACGGGCGCAGCTCGCCACCGATGTCCTCGCGGTCGGACGCGAGCTGGACGATGGCCTTGATGTAGTCGAGCTTGTCGCCGGTGTCGTACCGACGGCCACGGAAGACGACGCCGTACACGCCGCCGGTCCACTCTTCGGCACCGGCCATCTTCATGAGGGCGTCGGTCAGCTGGATCTCGCCACCCTTGCCCGGCTCCTGCTTCTCGAGGACGTCGAAGACCTCGGGGCGGATGACGTAGCGGCCGATGATGGCCAGGTTCGAGGGCGACTCGCCCTGGGCCGGCTTCTCGACGAGGCCGGTGACCTTGACGACGTCGTCCTCGTCGGTCTTTTCGACCGTGGCGATGCCGTAGAGGTGGGTCTGCGAGGGGTCGACCTCGAGGAGGGCGATGACGGTGGCGTTCTTCTGCCCCTGCACCTCGACCATGCGCGTCAGCAGCGGGTCGCGTGCGTCGATGATGTCGTCACCGAGCAGCACGGCGAACGGCTCGCGACCGACGTGCATCTTGGCGCGGAGCACCGCGTGGCCGAGGCCGAGCGGGTCGCCCTGGCGCACGTAGTGCATGTCGGCGAGGTCGGTCGACTGGTTGACCTTGGCGAGCTTGTCGTGGTCGCCCTTCTTCTTCAGCGTCTCCTCGAGCTCGCTGACGTGGTCGAAGTGGTTCTCGAGCGCGTTCTTGTTGCGTCCCGTGATCATCAGCACGTCGGTGAGGCCGGCGTTGACGGCCTCCTCGACGACGTACTGGATCGCCGGCTTGTCGACGACCGGCAGCATCTCCTTCGGCATTGCTTTCGTGGCGGGCAGGAATCGTGTCCCCAGGCCCGCGGCGGGAATGACTGCTTTAGAAATCGTGAAGCCCATGCGGGTCAGCGTATCCATCCCCGACGTTTCGCGGAGGTTAATAGTCGGACGGTTAAGCTCGTCGTCATGACTGACGACGTCGGCAACGCCAAACGCGCCCTGCGAGCCGAGATCCGCCAGAAGCGTCGCACCCTGGGTGCGCACGAGAGGGACCAGGCCACCGAGGGCATCACGCGGCACCTCACCGACCTCGCGACGGGCCTGTCGGTGCGCTCGATCGCGGCCTACCTGTCGACCGACGTCGAGCCGAACACGCGTCCGTTCCTGAACTGGGCCTTCGCGAACGGCGTCCGCGTCCTGTTCCCGATCACGCGGGCCGACGGCCTGCTCGACTGGGCGGTGGGTGACGGCGAGAGCGAGACCCGGGGCCTCTTCGACCTGCCCGAGCCCGTCGGCGAGGTGCTCAGCCCGATGGCGGTCAACGACGTCGACCTGATCGTCGTGCCCGCGGCGTCCATCGACCACGGCGGCATGCGCATGGGCTGGGGCCGGGGCTACTTCGACAAGACCCTCGGCTCGATGGAGCGTCGTCCGCCCGTCTATGCTGTGGTGTTCGACCCCGAGTACGTCGAGTCGGTGCCCCGAGAGCGGCACGACCAACCCGTCGACGGCGTCGTCACCCCCTCCGGCATCCACGAGTTCTAGACTCGCCTTCCTTCAGGAGCGCCTCCGTGCCCACCTACTCCTACCGCTGCACCGAGTGCGACAACGCCTTCGACATCGTCCAGTCGTTCACCGACGACACCCTGACGGTCTGCCCGGTCTGCCAGGGCAAGCTCCGCAAGGTGTTCAGCCCCGTCGGCGTGACCTTCAACGGGTCGGGCTTCTACCGCACCGACTCGCGTTCGAAGGGCACGTCGGGCTCGGGCTCGTCGGGCGGCTCCGGCGAGAAGGGATCGTCGTCCGGCTCGTCCGACAAGAGCTCAGGAGGCGCGAGCGGCTCGTCCTCGTCGGGCGCCTCGGGCAGCGGGTCGGGTTCGTCCTCGTCCGGCAGCGGCTCGTCGGGCTCCGGCTCGTCCGGCTCCGGCTCGTCGGGCTCGAGCTCGTCCGGTTCGAGCTCGTCGGGCGGCTCGTCCAGCTCGTCCTGACCGGCCGCGGCGACCGGCGGGGCCACCCGAGCGCGCCTCCGTGGTTTGCTTGACGTCGAGAATCTCATCTCGTCCGATCAGAAGGAGTCGCCCGTGAAGGGTTTCAAAGAGTTCATCCTGCGCGGCAACGTCATCGACCTCGCCGTCGCGGTCGTCATCGGTGCGGCCTTCACCGCCATTGTGACGTCGCTCGTGACCAACGTGTTCAACCCGCTGATCGGGGCCGCGTTCAACGCGACCATGCTCGACGAGGCGCTCATCGTCACGATCCCGACGCTCGCCGGCGGCGAGGCCCAGCTGAAGTTCGGCGCCGTCATCGGGTCCGCGATCCAGTTCCTGATCATCGCGGCCGTCGTCTACTTCGTGCTCGTGCTGCCGGTCAACAACCTGCTCAAGCGCACCTTCGCCAAGCAGAAGGCGGAGGAGACCCCCGCCGACGTCCCGCCGACCGACGTCGAACTGCTCAGCGAGATCCGCGACCTGCTGCGTGCGCAGGCCGCACCCGCCGTGGGCGGCGGCTCCCACGCCGCACCCGTGCTCGAGTCGCGCGACCCCCACAGCGAGAACGGTCCGCTCGGCAGCCGCTGACGCCCCGGCGGCTCCCCCGGGCTCCGACCGCCCGTGAACCCCGAATTCGACGATGAACCCCCCGGAATCGGGGTTCATCGTCGCATTCGTGGTTCATGCCGACGTCGGGCGTGCGTCGCCGCCCGAGGCCGACTCAGCCCCAGTGCGGCGGGACGTCGGCACGCAGTCGCTGGTCGTTCTCGCTCGACCCCTGCCGAGCGGGTTCGGGCGCGGGCGTGGGGTCGCTGCCCGGCACCGGGTCGGTGCTGACGCGACGCCCGGACCGCCGACGCACCACCAGGGGGCTCGGCTCGGCCGCCTCGAGGGCGTGAGGGGCGTCGCCCTCGGACGCCGCGCCTCCTGCGGTCATCGACGGTTGACGTGCTGGCTGGCCGACAGGGCCGGCACCTCGTGCGTGTGCGAGTCACCGATGCCGAGCACCTCGGCGACGCGTTCGGCGACGGCGTCGGGATCGGTGAAGAGCTGGAACGCGTGCACGCGGATGTAGTGCCAGCCGAGCCGCCGCAGCACCTCGGGACGCGAGCGCAGCGACTCGCGCAGGCTGGTGCGCGAGAGCGTCGTGTCGGTCTCGATCGTGACGCAGACGCCGTCGTGGGCGGCGACGAGACCGAGCTTGCCCCGGTGCCCGAGAGCGACGGGGATGCCCTTGACCTCGAGCCGGCGGGCCAGGTCGACGAGCATGGGCTCGCTGTCGTCGGGGACGTGCTCGGCCGACGTCCTGGCCTGCACCTCGGTGAGGATCTCGCTGAGCGCGACCGTTCCGTGGCCCATGCGACTCGAGTCGATGTCACCCGGCTGGAAGCAGGTGACGATGACCATCGAGCGACGCGCACGCGTCATGGCCACGGCCAGCAGGCGCTCACCACCCGGCTGGCCGAGCGGCCCGAAGTCGCTGAGCACGCGGCCGTGCGGGGTGCGGCCGTAGCCGATCGAGAACACGACGTGGTCGCGGCTCTGCGCGACGCTCTGCTCGAGGGTGGCGATCATGAACGGCTCGCTGCGGTCGCCCACGACGAACTCGGTCAGGTCCTTGTGCCCCGAGACGGCGGTCAGCACGGCCTGCTGGACGCGGATGGCGTGCTTGGCCGACGCCGTCAACACCATGAGCGACTCGCTCGGGCGCGTGCGGGCGTGTTCGAGGACGAGGGACACGACGCGGTCGACCTCGGCGTCGACGCTCTCGACGGCGCCGGACTCGGGATCGGGGACGGCGGTGCCGCCCGAGACGTAGTCGAGCGCGATGCTGCCGTGGCCGAGGAAGCTGCCCGCCCAGGGAAGGGACTCGATGCGTCCGCCGTAGAAACGACGGTTGACGAGTTCGGCGAGGTCTTCTCCGCCGGCACGGTAGCTGCGCGTGAGGGAGAGCGTGGGCAGCAGGGTCGCGAGGCGCGCCAGGGCGCTCTCGGAGTGCGACGCGGCCAGGGCTTCTTCGTCCGCGTCGACGGGCGGCTTGCCCGGCACGACGCCGATGTCGAACTCGGACGGGGTCTGGGTCACGGGGTCGCCGAACGCGACCGTCTGCTTGCCCCGACGGATCGCCCCGACGTTCTCGGCCAGGGTCGTGGCCCCGGCGTCGACGAGCACGACCGTGTCGAACGGCACGGTGTCGGCGATGGTGTGGACCTCGTACGGCGACGCGACCCAGACGGGAGCGATGGCGCGCGACAGGTGCGGGGCCGCGTCGTGCAGCAGGCGAGCGGTCAGGTGGCCCTGACGCAGCAGGCCCTTGAGCGCCGACGCCTCGTCGGGCCAGTCCACCAACCCGATCTTCCAGTTCTCGGCCAGGAGCCACGCGAGCAACTGGGCGCTGCCCGCGGCGTGGGCCTCGTCGACGAGGCGGAAGTCGGCCTCGAGTCGGTCCAGCATCGCGGTGTTGGCGCCGAGCAGGGCCCGGTCGGCCTCGAGCAGCGACTCGAGCGCCGAGCGCCACCAGGCGAGCTCGAGTTCGGCCGCGACCTGGTGCTCCGGCACGTGGCGGTTGGCCAGGTCGGTGATGAGCGGGGTCAGTTCGAGGTCGCGCAGGGTCGTCATGAGCTCGGTGCGCTCTTGGAGGTTCTGCAGGACGTCGCTCTCGGCGGCGAGGGCCTCGAGTCGTTGCTGCAACTCGACGATGCCGATCTCGGTGAGCCCGTCGTCACCCGTCAGGCCGAGGGGGCCGTCGAGGCGCTCGAGGTCTTGCGACACCTGCTGGTGCAGCACGTGCGTGTCGGCGATGCCCGTCGGCACCTCGGGCGGGGTGCCCGCCGACACGTAGCGCTGCCAGACGACGCGTTGCTGCTGGATGCGCTGCAGCGCACCGTGCAGGTCGGCGATGTGGACGCCGGGTCGCACGTACTCGCGGGCGAGCTTCTTGAGCCGACGGCGGTTGGCGCTCGACATGTCGGGTGCCTCGCGCTTCGGCGCCGTCGCGGCGACGAGCTCGGCGACCGAGCGGTCGAACACGACGGGCATGAACTTGTCGAGGGTGTCGCGGATCTCGGTGAGCAGGCGCAGGTAGACGCCGAGCTCGGCGACGCTCTCGAACGGGCGCATGCGCGTGCTGCCGATCACCTCTTCGGCGCGCTCGAGCAGACGCGGCAGGTCGCGGTGGTGGAGGTTCTTGGCGAGCTGGTGCGCGTCACCGGCCCCGACGCTCTCGGTGAAGCGCGCGCCGTACCAGGGCGAGTCGCCCGGGCCGTACTTGAACTCGCCCAGGTTGGCGGCACCGACCATCGTCTCGGCGACGCGGCCACGACCGTCGACCATGGCGGCGATGCTGCGTCGGCTGAGGCGGGCGGTGGTCGCCGGGGCCGAGGGCAGCAGGGCCAGCCGCGAGAGCTCGGTGAGGCAGTCGAGCACCGAGACGCCGAGTTCGGGGTCCCGGCGGCTGAGGGCGCCGCGGTAGTCGACGAGCACCTTGCGGAGGCGCACGAGGGCGTCGTCGACCTCACCCATCTGCGGGTGGGTGGCCTTCTCGTTGCGGGAGATCGACCGGATCACGTCACGACGCAGCGTGGTCGGGCTGACGGCGACGCCCGGCAGGCCGACCTCGGCGAGACGGCTCGTGATGCCGCGCAGGGTCGCCCGGCGGGCGCTGACCACGAGGACGCGCTTGTTCTGCGACACCAGGCGACCCACCGCGTTGACGATGGTCTGCGTGCCACCGGTGCCCGGCAGGGTCTTGACGACGACCGAGTTGCCGGCGGCGATCTGGGCCACGACGTTCTCTTGCTCGGGATCGGCGTCGAGCAGCAGGGTGTCGGTCTCGGGGCTGCGCTCGTCCTGCGGGGTGGCGGTGGTCGGGCGGTAGGCCTCCTCGACCTGACGGATGGCCATCGGGTTGCCGGCGAGCGCGTCGAGCACCGGGTGCCCCAGCTCGCGGGCGTCGAGGGCCATCTCGGTCGAGACCTCGGTGAAGGTCGAGACGACGAGGCGGGGCTGCACCGTGAACCACTCGAGGTGGGCGGTCAGCCCACGGAGCCGGTCGATGACCGGGTTGGGCGTGAACGACCCCTCTCGGCTGGCGAGGGAGACGAAGGACTCGGCGTCGAGCGTGATGCCGAACTGGTCGTGCAGCGCGTCGACCAACGCCGGGTTGAGGAAGGGCTCGCCGAGCAGCTTGACCTCGAAGTCACGCCCGTGGCGACGGATCGCCAACGGCCGCAGCAACACGGGCGCCCGGAAGTCTTCTCCGGCGAAGGACCAGGCGGCGACGCCGATGGCCAGGTGGACGGCGTCGATGCCACGGACCGTGCTCAGCTCGAGCCCCTTGGCGGCGATCTCACCGGCCGCGGCACGGGCCGTGCGCAGGGCGAGGTCGTCGCGGATCAGGCTGGAGAGCAGGGTCGTCTTGCCCGTGATGAACTGCGCGAGGCCACCGGGGTGGGTCGTGCTCAGCTCGATGCGGGACCGCTGCGAGTCGCCGAAGTGCAGCAACGTGGAGGGGCCACCCACCCGGCGGAGGGACTCGCGCCAGGTGTTCCAGACGGGCTCGGCCACGTTGCCCAGGGACTGACCCGGGTGCCCGAGGCTGACGGCATGGGGTGTGATCACGCCCGTGGGCGCGCCGGTCGGGACGGCGACGGAGTCGTTCTCGTCGTCGTCGTTGTCATGCTGTCTGTCGGCTCGCCACACCCTGACACCTTAAGCGGTCCGCCCCGACAACTCCCGGAGGACGGGCGGTTCCACCGCGAGTCGCCGTGGGGCGGCACCCCGGCGGCGGCGGACGCATCGGCGACACCTGATGCCCATCGACGGTCGTGTTACACCATCCGTCATCATGCGCGACATGATCGGTTACGTGAGTTGTCGTCATAACCGTGCGCTCGTACGTCACCGTACAGTACGGTCATCACGGGGGCTATTCAATGAGCCGACACGACACCGTGTCTCGACACCAGGAGCGCACATGCCTTTCGAACAGAAGTACAGCGACGAGACGCGAGAGAAGTCGCTCGCCCGGGTGCTCGAGCGTCGCGAGGCCGAGCCGGGCAACCGGTCGATCATCCGTGAGACGGCATCCGAGTTCGAGGTCGGCGAGCAGTCCCTGCGCGGTTGGATCCGAGCCCACGAGCGGGCGACCGCCCCCACGCCGGCACCCGACGACGCGGTCGAGAAGGAACTCGACGTCACCTCGGACGACGACGAGCCCGCCCCGTCGACCACCGTGGCCCCGCGCCGAGGTCGCCCCCCGGGCTCGGGGTCGGCCGCCACGGCCGAACGCGTCGCCGAGCTCGAGGCGGAGGTCGCCAAGCTGCGCCGCGACCGCGAGGCCCTGAAGGGCGCCATGGCGGTCCTGCTGGCCGACTGACCTAGCACCCGAGACCCGCGGCCACCGCCCGGGACGACGAGAGCGCCCGACCCCGCGACTGCCATCCGGGGTCGGGCGCTCTCGTGTGCTCGGCGCGCGACCGAGACGGACCGGTGCGGCCGCCCGGTCTCGGAGGGGGGACGAGACTCGCGGGCGGCCGCACCGACTCACACAGTGTGACAGTTGGAATGTCACATGTCAAGTGGTCGCCGGGTGGCCGACCCGCGGGAGGCGCCACCCGACCCCGCGACGCGCGTGGCCTCCCGCCCGGGGTGCGGCCCTATGCTGTCGCCACGCAGAGCGCGCGCACCACTTCGTGCAAGGGGACCCCCATGGCAGGCACCTTCGTCGTCACCCAGGACGCCTCGGGCGAGTACCGCTTCGCCCTCACCACCGGCAACGGCGTGGTCATCGCCTCCTCCGAGGGCCATCGCCAGAAGGGCGCGGCGATGAACGCGATCGACGACCTGCGTCGAACCGCCGTCGACGCGGTGGTCGACGACCGGACGACCGTGCCCGAACCGGGTCACGCCGACTGACGGACCGGGCCCCGGCGACCCCGGTCGCGACTCAGTCGGGGCGGTCGCCGGTGGCGACGGGTCGCGCGGGGTCGTTCGACCAGGCGCTCCACGACCCGGCGAAGAGCACGGGGTCGCACCCGGCGATCGTCGCGGCCAGGGCGTTGTGGGCCGCCGTGATGCCCGACCCGCAGTAGACGGCCACCGGCGTCGCCGGAGTGACCCCCGCCTCCTCGAACCGGGTCCGCAGCGCGGCGGCGTCGACGAAGCGGCCCGACGGGTCGAGGTTGCCCGCCGTGGGCAGGTTGACGGCGCCCGGGACGTGACCGGCCCGCGGGTCGACCGGTTCGACGTCGCCGCGGTAGCGCTCAGCGGCCCGGCTGTCGACCAGCACGCCCGTGGTGGGCCACGAGGCCGCCTCGTCGGCGTCGATCACGGGCCACGGATCGTCGCCGAGGGTGACGTCGCCGGGCACCGGGTCGGCGTCGCCCCGCTCGAGGGGCAGGCCCGCGTCGGTCCAGGCCACGAGCCCGCCGTCGAGCAGACGCACGTCGGCGACGCCCGAGGCCCGCAACAGCCACCACGCGCGGGCCGCGGACTGCCCGCCGAGGTCGTCGTACACGACGACGGCGTCCCCGTCGCGGAGTCCCCAGCGCCGGGCGGCGGCCTGCAGGTCGGCCCGGTCGGGCAGCGGATGACGCCCCTCGACGGGTTCACCGTGCCGGGCGAGCTCGGAGTCGAGGTCGACGTAGACGGCGCCGGGCAGGTGCCCCTCGCGGAAGGCGGGACGGCCGTCCGGCCGGTCGAGCCGCCACCGGACGTCGAGCAGGCGCACGACTCCCCCTCCCGTCAGGGTGGCGTCGAGCTCGGCGGCGGTCACGAGGGGATGGCTCATGCCGACGAGGCTAACCGGCGTCCCACAGGTGAGGACTTCTCGACGTCGAGGGACCGCGCCGACGGTGACCGTCCGGTCCCCTAGTTTGAGCCCATGACCGACCACATCGTCCTCGCCGGAGCCAGCGGCTTCATCGGGCAGCACCTCGCGGCCGCGTTCCGCGCCGAGGGTGCCCGCGTCAGCCTGATCGGCCGCCACGGACCCGACGCGTCGTGGGGTGACACCGCCGGCATCACCGCCCTGCTCGAGGGCGCCGACCTGCTCGTCAACCTCGCCGGGAAGAGCGTGGACTGCCGCTACGGCCCGGAGAACCGCGCCGAGATCGTGCGCTCGCGCGTCGAGACCACGCGCGAACTGAAGGAGGCGGTGCTCGCGTGCGCCGCGCCTCCTCGGGTCTGGATGAACTCGTCGACGGCGACGATCTACCGCCACGCCGAGGACCGCCCGATGACCGAGTCGGACGGCGAGATCGGGTCGGGGTTCTCGGTCGACGTGGCCACCGCGTGGGAGGCCGAGTTCTTCTCGGGCGAGCTGCCCGCGACCCGCCGCGTCGCCCTGCGCATGGCCATCGTGCTGGGCGACGGCAGCGCGCTCGTCCCCCTGATGAACCTGGTGCGGGTGGGCCTCGGCGGGCCGCAGTTCGACGGCCCGTGGCCGGCCACCCGGGCACGGCTCGCGGCCGGCACGTACCACCACGAGGGTCGCGGCGGTGGACGGCAGAAGTTCAGCTGGATCCACGTCGACGACGTGCTCGGGGCGATCCGCTTCGCCCGTGCGGACTCGTCCGTCGAGGGCCCGCTCAACCTGTCGTCCCCGAACCCGAGCGACAACCGCACCGTGATGCGCACCCTCCGCCGCGTGCTGGGCGTGCCGTTCGGCCTGCCGGCCTGGCGGTGGATGCTCGAGCTCGGCACGGCCGTGCTCCGCACCGAGACCGAGCTCGTGCTCAAGAGCCGGTGGGTGCTGCCCGAGCGCCTCGTCGACGGCGGGTACGAGTTCGTCCACCCGCACCTCGACGAGGCCCTGAAGAGCATCGTCGCCGGGAGGCGCGGCGCGGCCTGAGCACCCCTGGTGCGACCCGGCCGAGGACGGCGGCCGCCGCGCAGGTGCCGGTCAGCGGAGGACGGAGCTGAGCAGCAGGCTGGTCTCGCTGTTGACGACGCCCTCGACGCTGCGGATGCGGGCGAGCACGCGGTCGAACTCGCCGAGCGACGACGTGCGCAGCTCGGCGACGAGGTCCCAGCCGCCGTTCGTCGTGTGGAGCGACGCCACCTCGGGGAACCCGCGCAGCTGCCGGATGACGTGGTCGGTCGACCGCCCCTCGATCTCGATGAAGCCGATCGCACGGATGAGGTCGGGATCGTCGGCCTCTCGCACCCGCACGGTGTAGCCGAGCACCGTTCCCGACGCCTCGAGCCGGTCGAGCCGTGAGGTGATCGTCGCCCGCGTCACGCCCAACCGCCGCGCGAGGCTCGCGGCCGACTCGCGCGCGTCGACCCGCAGGGCCGCCAGGAGGCGCCGGTCGAGCTCGTCGAGATCCGCCATGGATCGAAACGTACAGCACGACCGCGCACAACGGGTGATCGAGCGTGCGGAATGGCGCTCGATGGTGATTGTGGCTGCACATCGCCCAGTCCTAACGTGGTGCCACCCGGACGCGACGACCGAACCGGGCCGAGCAGGAGGAGGTCGCCGTGGTGCGCTTCGTGGATGTGCAGAACATGATCCGATGGGTCACCGACCGCGGGGTCGGCCCGATCACCAGCGGCATGGTGACCGCCCTCGAACGCGACTTCGCCCGGTGGCCCGCCTTCGACAAGTCGCCCCGCGTCGCCTCCCACAGCCCCATCGGCGTCATCGAGCTGATGCCGGCCAGCGACAGCGAGACCTACGGCTTCAAGTACGTCAACGGCCACCCGTCGAACCCGGGCCGCGGCTACCAGACCGTCACCGCGTTCGGCGTGCTCGCCGACGTCGACACGGGCTACCCGACCTTCCTCGCCGAGATGACGATCCTCACCGCGCTGCGGACCGCCGCCACGAGCGCGATGGCCGCCAAGCGCCTCGCCCGGGCCGACTCGCGCGTGCTCGCCCTGATCGGCGCCGGCTCGCAGGCCGAGTTCCAGGCCCTCGCGATGCGCTCGACCCTCGGGCTCGACACGGTCCGCGTGTTCGACGTCGACCCCGGCGCCACCGCGAAGTTCGTCCGCAACCTCGAGCCGCTCGGCTTCGACATCACGGTCTGCGCGAGCCCCGGCGAGGCGGCCGACGGCGCCGACGTGATCACGACCTGCACGGCCGACAAGCAGAACGCGGTCGTCCTGCCCGACGAGGCCGTCCGCCCCGGCGTCCACGTCAACGCGATCGGCGGCGACTGCCCGGGCAAGACCGAGCTCGACCCCGCGACGCTGCGCAGGGCCGACGTCTTCGTCGAGTACCCCGAGCAGACCCGCGTCGAGGGCGAGATCCAGCACCAGCCGGCCGACTTCGCCGTCACCGAGCTGTGGCAGGTCGTCGCCGGGCAGCGCCCCGGGCGCACGAGCGACGAGCAGATCACGATCTTCGACTCGGTCGGCTTCGCCGTCGAGGACGTGTGCGCCCTGAAGTACCTCCGACAGGACGTCGTCGGCACCGACTACGCCGTCGAGATCGACCTCGTCGCCGACCCCGACGACCCGAAGGACCTGTTCGGCCTCGTCGCCGCCCGCCGACCCGTCGGCGCCTGAGTCCCCGACCGCCCCGGACCGCACCCACCGCCGAAGCCGCGCCGAGACCGTCGTGACGACCGTCGCTCCCCCGCCCCGCGCCTCCTCGTCCCCGGCGACCGCCGTGGTGACGCCGCCGGCGTCCCCCGCACTCCGCGCCTCCTCGCGCACCCGAAGCGCCGACGAGGAGGCGCGGACGGCCCTCCAGTCGCCCGCCGCGGTCGTGATGGTGCGGCCGCACCACTTCACGCCGAACCCGCAGACCGCGGCCGACAACGCGTTCCAGACCGACCCGGCCGAGGTCGACGCGACCCGGGCCCAGCTCGCGGCGCGCGCGTTCGACGAGGTGACCCGGGCGACCGAGGCACTGTGCGCGGCGGGCGTCACGGTGCACCTCGTCGACGACGAGCGGACCGACCGGCCCGACGGGGTGTTCCCGAACAACTGGTTCTCGACCCACGACGACGGCCGGGTGGTGCTCTACCCGATGCACTCGCCCAACCGTCGGGGTGAGCGACGCACGGACGTCGTCGACCTGCTGCGCGAGCGGTACCGCGTCACCGAGGTGCTCGACCGGTCCCCGCTCGAACGGCGCGGGATCGTCGTCGAGGGCACCGGGGCGCTCGTCCTCGACCACGTCGGGCGCGTCGCCTACGTCACGCTCTCGCACCGGGCCGAACGGGCTGCCGTCGCCCTGGTCTGCTCCGACCTCGGCTACGAGCCCCTGACCTTCACCGCGACCGACGCGACGGGCGTGCCGATCTACCACACGAACGTCATGATGAGCGTGGCGTCGCGGTTCGCCCTGGTCGGCCTCGAGTCGATCGCGTCCCCGAGCGAACGGAGGCGCGTGGTCGAGCGCCTGTCGGCCTCCGGACGCGAGGTGGTCGCCCTGACCCGCGCCCAGCTCGGCGAGTTCGCGGGCAACGCGCTCGAACTGGCGGGGGCCGACGGGCCCGTGCTGGCGATCTCGGCACGAGGATGGGCGTCCCTCACCCCGTCGCAACGCCGCACCGTATGGCGGCACGCACGGCCACTGCCGCTCGAGGTGCCGACGATCGAGCTCGCCGGCGGGTCCGTGCGCTGCATGCTCGCCGGGGTGCACCTGCCGCCCCGGCCGTAGCCGGAGCGCCTCCTGCCTCGGTGCCGGCCGGGGCATCGGCCGCCCCGGTGATGCGGGTGCGGGCCTTGCACGCACTGCAGCTTCTCAGCACTGTCACGGTCGCTTGAGGGCACGCCCCCAGCGGACCCCCACGTACCGTCGTCTCAGGAGCCTTTCCGCTCGTCACGAGCCTTCTCCGCTGTCCGGCCGTTCGCGCCGCTCAGCCCGACCCGCCTCATCAGCCCGACCCACCCGGAGCATCCCCGTGGACGTCTCACTGACCACCTGGCTCATCACGATCGCCGTCACCATCGCGTTCTTCGTGTTCGAGTTCTTCACCCACGTGCGCAAGCCGCACGAGCCGACGATCGGCGAGTCCGCCCGCTGGTCGGCGTTCTACATCGGCCTCGCGCTGCTGTTCGGCGTCGGCATCGGCTTCGTGAGCGGCTGGGGCTTCGGCGGCGAGTACTTCGCCGGCTACCTCACCGAGAAGGCGTTGTCGATCGACAACCTGTTCGTCTTCCTGCTGATCATGACCGGGTTCGCCGTGCCGCGCATGTACCAGCAGAAGGTGCTGATGATCGGCATCGTCATCGCGCTCATCATGCGTGCGGGCTTCATCGCCGCCGGCGCCGCGCTGATCGAGAACTTCTCGTGGGTCTTCTACCTCTTCGGCGCCCTGCTCTTCGTGCTGGCCTACCAGCAGATCAAGGGCGACCACGGCGGCAACGCGGCCGACAACGCCTTCGTCAAGATCGCCCGCCGCGTCCTGCCCGTCGACGACGAGTTCCACGAGGACAAGTTCACCGTCAAGAAGGGCGGCAAGCGCTTCGTGACGCCGCTGCTGCTCTGCGTGATCGCGATCGGCTTCGTCGACCTGGTCTTCGCCCTCGACTCGATCCCCGCGATCTACGGCCTGACCAACGAGGCGTACATCGTCTTCACGGCCAACGCCTTCGCCCTGATGGGTCTGCGCCAGCTCTACTTCTTGATCGGCGGACTGCTCGAGCGTCTCGTGTACCTGTCGCAGGGTCTCGCGATCATCCTCGCGTTCATCGGCGTCAAGCTCGTCTTCCACGCCCTGCACGTCAACGAGGTGCCGTTCATCAACGGCGGCGAACCGCTGCTGTGGGTGCCCGAGATCCCGATCTGGTTCTCGCTGCTCTTCATCGGCGCGACCATCACCGTGGCCACGATCGCCAGCCTCGCCAAGACCCGCGGCGACGCCCAGAAGGCCAAGCGCGACGAGGTCGACGGCGAGAAGGTCACGGTCGCCAAGGACTCGGACGACCCCACCCGCCACTAGGCGCCGGCTCGCACTGCACCGCGTTTCGTCCACCGCACCACGACTGGTCGGGGTGCGGTGCACGAAACGCGGTGTGGGGTGTCACCCGCGAGCGCGCGGCACCAGGCGCTCGAGCTGGGTGACGTGCCGGGGCTCGAGTTCGTCGAGGGAGTTGACCCCGAGCAGACGCATCGTGCGGGCGATCTCGACCGACAGGATCTCGATCGCCCGGTCGACGCCCTCGCGTCCGCCGGCCATCAGCCCGTACAGGTAGGCCCGGCCGATCAGGGTGAACCGGGCCCCGAGCGCGACCGCGGCGACGATGTCGGCACCCGACATGATGCCCGTGTCGAGATGGACTTCGGTGTCGGCGCCGACCTCCTTCACGACGTCGGGCAGCAGGTGGAACGGGATCGGCGCCCGGTCGAGTTGACGCCCGCCGTGGTTCGACAGGATGAGCGCGTCGACGCCGAGATCGGTCACGCGGCGGGCGTCGTCGACGGTCTGCACGCCCTTGACGACGAGCTTGCCCGGCCACTGTGATTTGATCCAGGCCAGGTCGTCGTAGGTGACCGTCGGGTCGAACATGGTGTTCAGCAGCTCGGCGACCGTGCCCGACCAGCGGTCGAGCGACGCGAACGCGAGCGGCTCGGTCGTGAGGAAGTCCACCCACCACCACGGCCGAGGCAACGCGTCGATGATCGTCTTCGGCGTCAGCGAGGGCGGGATCGTCATGCCGTTGCGCGAATCCCGGAGGCGCGCCCCCGCGACCGGGACGTCCACCGTCACCAGCAGCGTGTCGAACCCGGCCTTCGCCGCCCGGTCGACCAGCGCCATCGATCGGTCGCGGTCCTTCCACATGTACAGCTGGAACCAGTTCCGGCCCCCGGGTGCGGCGGCCGCGACGTCCTCGACGCTCGCCGTGCCCATCGTCGACAGGCTGAACGGGATGCCCGCGGCGGCGGCCGCGGCGGCACCCGCCTTCTCGCCCTCGGTCTGCATCATGCGGGTGAAGCCGGTCGGTGCGATCCCGAACGGCTGCTCGACCCGCCTCCCGAGCACGTCCCACCCGGTGTCCACCGTCGCGACGTCGTGCAGGATCGCCGGGTTGAACTGCACGTCGCGGAACGCCTGTCGTGCGCGTCGCAGCGAGATCTCGGCCTCGGCGCTGCCGTCGGTGTAGTCGAACGCCGCCGTGGGCGTCCGCCGCTTCGCGATGCGCCGGAGGTCCTCGATCGTCAACGCCTCGCGGAGGCGCTTCGCCTTGAGGTCGAAGGTGGGCTTCTTGAACTGCATGAGCGGCGCGAGGTCGTGGAACTTCGGCAGGCGGCGGTCGACCATGGGGACGGTCCTTCCGGGTCGGTGGGGAGGGAGGAGATCAGGAGGCGCGGGCGGCGGCCGAGGACGCTCCCGACCGCGGGCGGTACGTCACGGGGGCGGACGAAGCGGCCACGAGCGCGCGGAGCGACTCGAGGGAGGACGAGCGGTCGACGAGACCGGCGGCCCGCGCCTGGACGAGTACGTTGCCGAGGGCGGTCGCCTCGACGGGACCGGCGAGCACGGTGCGGCCGGTGCGGTCGGCGGTCAGCTGGCAGAGCAGCTCGTTCTGCGACCCGCCCCCGACGACGTGCACGGTGCGGACCGTGCGACCCGAGAGCCGCTCGGCGTCCCGGAGGGTCGCCGCGTAGGCCGCCGCGAGAGACTCGAGGATGCTCCGCACCGTCTCGGCCCGGCCCCGCGGGGGCGCGACGTCGTGCTCGACGCACCACGTCTCGATGCGTGCGGGCATGTCGCCGGGCGGCGTGAAGCGGGTGTCGGTGGCGTCGAAGACCGGGACGGGCCGGGTGACGGCGGCCGCCTCGGCGAGGAGGGCGGCGAGGTCGCTGCTACGCTCGGCGGCCGAGGTCCCCGAGCGGCTCCAGGCACGCATCGACTCGCTGAGCAGCCAGAGGCCCGAGACGTTCTTGAGGAAGCGCACGCGGCCGTCGACGCCGCCCTCGTTCGTGAAGCCGGCAGCCCGCACCTCGTCGCCGAGGAGGGGCGACGGCAGCTCGAGACCGACGAGCGACCACGTGCCGCTCGAGACGTAGGCGGCGTCGTCGCCCGCGAGCGGCACGGCGACCACGGCCGAGGCGGTGTCGTGCGAGCCGACGGCCGTGACCCCGAGGGAGGTCGGCGCCCCGATCGCCGCGGCGACCGAGGGCAACAGCGCCCCGAGTGAGGCACCCGGGTCGACGAGGGGTGCGAACAGGTCGGTCGCGAGGCCGAGACGACCGAGCAGCTCGACGTCCCACTCCCCCGTCACGGGCGAGAGCAGCCCCGTCGTCGACGCGTTCGTGCGCTCGGTGACGGCGGTGCCGGTGAGCCACCACGAAACGAGGTCGGGCACGAGCAGGGCCCGATCGGCGGGCTCGAGCACCCCGGCGGCGCGGTCGGCCGCGAGCTGGAAGACCGTGTTGAACGGCAGGTGCTGCAGACCCGTGCGGGCGAAGAGCGCGGCGGGCGGCACGACGGCGTGCACGGCCTCCACGCCGGCCGCCGACCGCTCGTCCCGGTAGTGGTAGGGGGCGCCGAGCAGGCGTCCGTCGCGGAGCAGGCCGTAGTCGACCGCCCACGAGTCGACGCCGACCGAGGCCGTACCGGGTTCGTCGCGGAGTGCCTGCGCGAGCCCCGCGGTGACCGACCGCCAGAGCCCCGTGACGTCCCAGTGCAGCCCGACCCGGCCCGCGCCTCCGGCACTCGTGCCCTGACCGACGGGCCGTCCCTCGGGCAGCGTGACCGGCTCGTTCGCGAAGCGGGCGACGTGCTGCAGCCGCACGCTGTCGCGGTCGACGTGGCCGAGCACGACGCGCCCGCTCGTCGCGCCGAGGTCGACCGCGGCGACGACGCCACCCGCGACCGGCCTGGCGGGCCTCATCGCAGACGAGTTCATCGCAGACGGGTTCATCGCAGGAAGGCCGCGGCGACCCCCGCGTCGACCGGCACGTGCAGCCCGGTCGTGTGCGAGAAGTCGCTCGTGCAGATCGCGTAGACGGCGGCGGCGACGTTCTCGGGCACGACCTCGCGCTTGAGGATGGTGCGCTGGGCGTAGAACGCACCCAGATCCTTCTCGTCGACGCCGTAGGTCGCCGCACGGTTGGCGCCCCACCCGCTGGCGAAGATGCCCGAGCCGCGCACGACCCCGTCGGGGTTGATGCCGTTCACGCGGATGCCGTGCTCGCCGAGCTCGGCTGCGAGCAACCTGACCTGGTGGGCCTGGTCGGCCTTCGTGGCGCTGTAGGCGATGTTGTTCGGCCCGGCGAAGACCGAGTTCTTCGACGAGATGTAGACGATGTCGCCGCCGAGGCCCTGGTCGACGAGCACCCGCGCGGCGTTCTTCGCGACGAGGAACGAGCCCTTCGCCATGACGTCGTGCTGCAGGTCCCAGTCGGCCTCGGTCGTCTCGAACAGCGACTTCGACAGGCTGAGCCCGGCGTTGTTGACCACCAGGTCGAGCCCGCCGAACGCGAGCAGCACCTCGTCGATCGACGCTTTGACCGCGGCCTCGTCGCTGACGTCGGCCGCGACGCCGCGGGCCACGTCGGGGCCGCCGATCTCGGCGGCGGCGGCCTGCGCCGCAGCGAGGTCGAGGTCGGCGACGACGACGCACGCCCCTTCGGCGGCGAGGCGGGTGGCGATGGCCTTGCCGATGCCCGACGCCGCGCCCGTGACCAGCGCGACACGCGTCGCGAGGGGCTTCGGCGCGGGCATCCGCTGCAGCTTCGCCTCTTCGAGGGCCCAGTACTCGATGCGGAACTTCTCGGCCTCGTCGATCGGCGCATAGCTCGAGACGCCCTCGGCGCCGCGCATCACGTTGATCGCGTTGACGTAGAACTCGCCGGCCACGCGGGCGGTCTGGGCGTCCTTGCCGTACGAGAACATGCCGACGCCGGGCACCAGCACGATGAGCGGATCGGCCCCGCGGATGGCCGGGCTGTCGGCCGTCGCGTGGCGGTCGTAGTAGGCCTGGTAGTCGAGGCGGTACCGCTCGTGCAGTTCGCGCAGTCGGACGATCGACTCGTCGATGCCGGCATCGGCGGGCAGGTCGAGCAGCAGCGGCGTGACCTTCGTGCGCAGGAAGTGGTCGGGGCAGCTGGTGCCGAGGGCGGCCAGGCGAGGGTGCTCGGCGCTGGACAGGAAGTCGAGCACCTCGGCACTGTCGGTGAACGAGCCGACCTGGGGCTTGTCGGTCGAGACGAGCCCGCGCAGCACGGGGGCCAGTGCCGCCGCCTTCGCCCGGCGTTCGGCCTGCGGCAACGCGGTGTAGCCGTCGAGCTCGGGGCCGAACGGTTCGGGCCGCGAGTGCCGGTCGAGATGGGCCTGCGCGGTCTCGATGATCCACAGCGAGTTGCGCTCGGCTTCGTCGCTCGTGTCGCCCCACGCGGTGATGCCGTGACCGCCCAGGATGGTGCCCCGCGCCTCCGGGTGGGCTGCCTTGACGGCGGCGATGTCGGCGCCGAGCTGCCAGCCCGGCCGACGCCACGGCACCCAGACGACGGCACCGCCGAAGATCTCGGCGGTCAGGCGCTCGCCGTCGGCGGCGGTCGCGATCGCGATGCCGGCGTCGGGGTGCAGATGGTCGACGTGGGCCGCGTCGACCAGCCCGTGCATGGCCGTGTCGATCGAGGGTGCCGCGCCGCCCTTGCCGTGCAGGGCGTAGTCGAAGGCGGCCACCATCTCGTCCTCGTGCTCGACCCCGCGGTACACGGTCGCGAGGCCGCGCAGCCGGTCGAGGCGCAGCACCGCGAGACCCGGCTCGGTCAACGTGCCGAGGTCGCCGCCGCTGCCCTTGACCCAGAGCAGCTCGACCGGCTCGCCCGTCGCCGGGTCGGTCGCGGTGCCCTTGGCCGAGGTGTTGCCGCCCGCGTAGTTGGTGTTGACCGGGTCGGCGCCGAGGCGGTTGCTGCGTGCGATCAGGTCGGCGGGGGTGGTGGTGCTCGTGGTGGTCATCACTCGTTCTCTCTGGGACGTCGGTGGTCGGTGCGGGGTGCGGCGGCTCAGGTCCAGCTGAGCTGCTTGCCGCCGACGCGCTCGGCGGCGAGGCGTTCGGGCGTGCCGCTCGCGAGGTAGGCGGCCATCGGGTCGCGGGGCAGGCCGCGCGACGCGCGCCAGTCGGCGAGGGCCGGGCGGACGTCGGTGTAGAACGCGTCCATCAGCACGGCGTTCGCGCCGAGCACGTCGTGGGAGGCGCGGGCGGAGTCGAGCGCCGGACGGTCGACGAGCAGGGCGCGCGCCGTCATCTCTTGCACGTTCAGGACGCTGCGGATCTGGCCGGGGATCTTGTCCTCGACGTTGTGGCACTGGTCGAGCATGAACTGCACCGGCGAGCCGACGTCGAGTCCGCCGCCGTCGACGACCTCGAACAGGATGCGGAACAGCTGGAACGGGTCGGCCGCCCCGACGATCAGGTCGTCGTCGGCGTAGAAGCGAGAGTTGAAGTCGAACGAGCCGAGCTTGCCGAGGCGCAGCAGCTGCATGACGATGAACTCGATGTTGGTGCCCGGGGCGTGGTGGCCGGTGTCGAGGCAGGTCAGCGCCCGGTCGCCGAGGGCGCTCACCTGGGCGTAGCTCGTGCCCCAGTCGGGCACGTCGGTGTGGTAGAACGCCGGCTCGAAGAACTTGTACTCGAGCACGAGCCGCTGCTCGTCGCCGAGGCCGGCGTAGATCTCGGCGAGCGACTCGGCCAGGTGGTCCTGCCGCTGGCGCAGGCTGTCCTGCCCGGGGTAGTTCGTGCCGTCGGCGAGCCAGATCTTGAGGTCGCGCGAGCCCGTCTCGTGCATGATCTCGAGGCAGCGCAGGTGGTGGTCGACCGCCTTGCGGCGGACGGCCGCGTCGCTGTGCGCCAGGCTGCCGAACTTGTAGGCGTCGTCCTGGAACGTGTTGGAGTTCACCGTGCCGAGCGAGACGCCGAGCCCGGCCGCGTACGAGCGCAGGGCGCCGAAGTCGTCGACCTCGTCCCACGGGATGTGCAGCGCCACGCTCGGTGCCAGGCCGGTGTACTCGTGCACGCGGGCGGCGTCGGCGATCTTCTCCTCGGGCGTGCGCGGGGTGCCCGGCGTGCCGAACACCTTGAACCGCGTGCCCGAGTTGCCGAAGGCCCAGCTGGGCAGCTCGATGGCCTGGCGCTCGAGCGTCGGGGCGATGGACTCGAAGGTGGTCATGATGCTTCTTCCGTCGTGGTGGTGTGCGTGTGCGGGGTGCGGTAGCGGCCACCGCCGGCGAGGCCGAGTTGGGCCTCGAGGTTGAAGACCTGCGTCAGCAGCTCGAAGCCCTCGTCGGGCGGGGTGCCGTCGAGCGAGGAGAAGAACTCGGCCATCGAGGCCTGCCAGCGGGCGTTGACGTCGGTGCGGGCCATGGCGGCCTGGGCGGAGTCGAGCGAGAGCGCCTCGACGTAGCCGACCAGCAGCCCGTCGGGTGAGGCGAAGAGCGAGTACGAGTGCCACCCACTGTCGTGCAACGCCTGCAGCATCTCGGGCCAGACCTCGGCGTGACGTCGCGCGTACTCGGTCAGGCGGTCCGGAGACACCTGCAGGCGGAAGGCGTAGCGCTCGTGGCCGTCGGCGGTCATGCCGGCTTCTCCGTCGGTCCGAGGCTGCGGGCGAACCCGTCGGCGTCGTCGAACGGAGCCGAGACGTGCCGGTGATCGATGCCGAGCAGAGAGGCGGCCGCGGCGACCTCGCGGGCGACGTGCCCGACGCAGAGCCCCCAGTGGTGCCCGATGCCGGTGCGCGACCACTGGTCGACCCACTCACCGGGGTCGCCGCCGAAGTCGACGCGCGAGGTCGTGTTGCCGATCGCGAGCAAGGGTCCGGGGACGACCTCGCCCTCGCTCGTGACGAAGGACAGCGCCCCGTCGCGGTCCTGCCCGAGGCCGAACGTCGTGACGGGCCCTGGTTGCACGTCGAACTCGACGCTGACCCCGTAGCCGCGCTTGCCGTGGAAGACGCCGAGACCGCGGAGGATCGGCCGCGACGACGAGATCGCGAGGTGCGCCGGACCGTCGTGCCCCATCTCGACCACGTCGTCGTCGAAGTTGATCGCCTGGATCTCGGTGAACGAGCCGCCGACCCCGAGGGCCTGCGCCGCGAGCATGGCGACCGACGTGCGGAGTTCGTACTCCCCCACCGCGGGCAGCCCGCGGGCGTTGAGCAGGGAGGCCCCGAGGATCATCCCGGCCCCGAGCCGCTCGTGCTGCTCGCCCTCGAGCCCCCGGTGGTAGTAGGCGAGCGAGTCGAGGTCGAAGTCGGCCACCAGCCGGTCGAGCCCGACCGAGACGCGGGCGCCCCAGTCGAAGTCCTCCTGGTCGACCGACGCGTCGACCTCGAACACCTCGCGCGCCAGGCCGACCCGCTCGCGCACCTCGGCGTCGGTGACCACGTCGACCCGTACCCGCAGGTCGTCGAACTCGAGGACCTCGACGTGCGAGCCGAAATGCGTGGAGAGCAGGGTCAGGTCGGTCGAGACGTCGAGCATGCCCGGGTACAGGTGGCCCATTAGGCCGTGTCGCGCCTCCCGCAGCCGGGCGCGGACGCCGGCGGCGTGCACCCAGCGCTCGATCCGGGCCCAGGCTCGTTCGCTGCGCAGGTGTCCGGTCACCGAGCGGAACTCGATGCCGGCCCGGCGGAACACGTTGGCGACCTCGGGCACCGGGCACTGACCGCAGTAGGCCAGCCAGAGGCCCGTGTCGAAGCGGTCGTGGTCCATCTTCTCGCTCGGCTGCAGGTCGATCGCGAGCACGGGCACACCGGTCCGCTGCGCGATCGGCAACACCATGGACGAGGTCAGGTAGGTGGTGAGGAAGACGACGATCAGGTCGCAGTCGGCCGTGCGCAGCGTGTCGGCCGCGACCCGCGCCTCCTGGGCGTCCGAGATGAATCCGGTGTCGACCACCTCGGCGTCGAGGCCGCCGAAGCGGTCGACGACGTAACGGGTGGATTCCTGCAACTGGGGCAGCAGCCCGGGGAACTGCGGCCAGTAGGTGCCGAGCCCGCCGGCCACCAGACCCACGCGCGTGCGACGGCGGCGGAAGGGGGGCAGCAGGTCGCCGACCGGCGAGGCGGTGGTGCTCATGGGTGATCGCTCCGATGCGACGGCGCCGAGGAGGCGCGGGTCCGGTGTCGAGGGAGGGTGCCCGGAGGCGGCGGGTCGGGTGGTGACCCCGCCGCCCCGGTCACCGATGACGACTAGAAGTCGTAGTCGTCGATGTTGTCGGCGGTGAACTCGGTCGGCGGCCCGACGATCACGATGCCGTCGGCGCCGACGGTGCGCTCGCCGAGGTCGCCCGCGGTGAACGTGTCACCCTCTTCGCCGGTGATGGTGCCGTCGACGAGTGCCTGTCCGGCGTAGGCCGCGACCTCGCCGAGCTGGGCAGGGTCCCACAGGGCGAACGCCGTGACGGTGCCGTCCTTGACGAACTCGCGCATCTCGTTGGGCAGGCCGAGGCCGGTCAGGGCGACCTTGCCCTTGTACTCGGACGTCGACAGGTAGCGGGCCGTCGCGGCGATGCCGACCGTGGTGGGCGAGATGATGCCCTTCAGGTCGGGGTTGGCCTGCAGCAGGCCCTGCGCCTCCTGGAAGGACTTGGCGTCGTCGTCGTCGCCGTACACGGTGCTCACGATGGTGATGCCCGCGTAGTCGGGGTTGGTGTCGACCTCTTCCTGGATGTACTTGATCCACTCGTTCTGGTTCGTGGCGTTCGCCGTCGCGGAGAGGATCGCGATGTCGCCCTGTCCGCCGATCTGTTCGCTCATCTGACGGATCTGGATGAGGGCGACGTCCTTGGCCTCGACCTGGCTGACGAACACGTCGCGGTAGTCGGGGTTGGTGTCGGAGTCGAACGCGACGATCTTCGCCCCACCGTCACGCGCCTCCTTCAGGGCTGGCCCGACCGCGTCGGGGTCGTTCGCCGCGATGACGATCACGTTCGTGCCCTGCTGCGTCAGCGTGTTGAGGAAGGTCACCTGCGACGAAGCACTGGCCTCGAGCGGACCGACGACGCTGTAGTCGTAGCCGATCGCCTTCGAGGCCTCCTCGCCGCCGCCGAGCACGACGTCGGTGTACGGGTTGTTGAGCTGCTTCGGCACGAACGCGATCGACTCGGTGCCGCCCGAGCCGGAGCCCGAGCTCGCGTCGTCGCTGCCGGCCGTCAGGGCGCAGCCCGAGGCGACGAGCGTGACGGTGGCGAGGGCGGCGACGGTGGCGGCGGCGCGCCTCAGGGTGCGGCCGCGGGGGAAGGTGGGGAACTCCATCGTTCTGTCCTTTGCTGTGGGTGGGAATCGGGTGGCGGTGGGCGGGAGGGAACGGTCAGGAGTGCGCGGCCGAGGCCGCCAGCACGTCCCTGGCTGCTCGTCGCGCCCGGGATCTCTCCCGGGCGACGGCGATCAGGCTCGGGGTGACGACGCTGCCGACGAGCAGCAGACCGGTCACCACGTTGAGGACGACGTCGCTGATGCCGCCGAGCCGCAGCGCGTAGCTGATGCTCGAGATGATCAGCACGCCGGCGACGACGCCCGGGATCGACCCGCGCCCGCCGAAGATCGAGACGCCGCCGAGCAGCACCGCGGCGATGACGGCCAGCTCGATGCCGGTGGCGTTGTCGCTGCGGGCGCTCGAGTAGCGCAGCGTCCAGTAGATGCCGACCAGGGCCGAGACGACGCCGGTGGCGACGAACATCCAGAACTTGGCCCGACCGACGTGGACTCCGACGAAGCTCGCGGCCTCGGTGCTGAAACCGATCGCGGGCAGGGCCCGGCCGAACGAGCTCTTGTGCAGCAGCACCCCGAAGAACACGATGATCGCGAGCACGCCGACCATGACCGTGGGGATGCCCGTGCCGCCGAGCTTCGACGTGAAGAACGACGTGAGGGCGGGCGGGAAGTTCGCGACCGCGTTGTCGCCGATCACCACGAGGGCGAGACCGCGGTAGAGCGCCAGGGTGCCGATCGTCACCGCCAGGCTCGGCAGCCCCACCGTGGTGACGAGGGCACCGTTGACGGCACCGCACACCACGCCGATCAGCACGCAGACGACGAAGATCTCGGGGATGCCCCAGCCCGCGGCCCAGAGCACGCCCATCACGGCACTGGTCAGGCCCGCCGTGCTGGCCACCGAGAGGTCGATCTCGCCGGTGATGATCACGAGGGCCATCGGCATCGCGATCATCAGGATCGGGATCGCGTCGAGCAGCAGGAACCCCGTGGTCTGCACGCTGGCGAACCGCGGCACCGTCAGGGCGCAGACCAGCAGCGTCGCGAGCAGCGCGTAGACCATGATCGCGCCGCGACCGGTCAGCAGCCGACGCCGGCGCAGCACCTTCTCGGCCGCCGACTCGGTGTCTCGCGCACCCGAGGGCGGACGCGACGAGGAGGCGCGGGTGGCGTCGACGGCGGGAGCCCCCGTCACCGAGGCGGTCGTGGTGGTGGTCCGGTCAGGCATTGGTGGCCTCGCTCGTGCGCAGTCGTCGGGCGGTGCGGATCGAGGCGATCCGTTCGACGAGGATGGCGGTCAGGATGAGGATGCCGACGATGGCCTGCTGCCAGAACTTGTCGACGCCCAGGGCGGTGAGGCTGCTCGTGATGGTCGTCAGCAGCACGGCGCCGATCGCCGCACCGACGACGCTGCCCGAGCCGCCGAAGATCGCGATGCCGCCGACGACGGCCGCCGCGACGATGTCGAGTTCGAGGCCCGTACCGGTCGTCGCCCCCACCGAGTTGAAGCGCGAGGCGTAGAGCACGCCCGCCAGTCCGGTCAGCGTGCCGTTCAGCACGAAGGCCGTCAGCACGCGCTTGCTCACCTTGATGCCGAACAGGCGGGCAGCCTGGTCGTCGGAGCCGATCGCGTAGAGGTCGCGGCCGGGGCGGGTGCGAGCCAGGAAGATCGCGACGAGCACGACGACGACCACGGCGATGATCGTGATGATCGGGATGCCCAGCACCGTGTCGACCGACAGACGACCGAAGGCCGCGGGGCGGTCGCCGGCGAAGTACTGCTGCCCGCCGGCCCAGGCGTTGTTGAGGCCGCGGTAGATGTAGAGCATGCCGAGGGTGATTACCAGCGAGGGCACCCGCGCCACCGTCACCAGGAACCCGTTGACGGCCCCGAGCAGGGCACCTATCGCGAGCCCGATGAGGAACACGAACACGAGGGGGATGCCCGGCGCGGCGTTGAACACCGTGCCCGTGGCGAAGGCCACGAGACCGAGGATCGAGCCGACCGAGAGGTCGATGTTGTTCGTGATGATGACGGTGCCGAGACCGACGGCCATGATCACCGTGATCGTCGCGTTGAGCATGAGGTCTTTCACGCCCTGCGGCGACACGAACAGCGGGTTGGCGATCGTCGTGACGATCACCAGCACGATCAGGGCCGAGGCGACGGGCACCTCGCGCTGCTTGACCAACGACGCGAACGGGCTGCGGCCCGTCGTGGGGGCGAGGGCGTGGGACGTGGTCATCGGGCAGCCTCCGTGGTCGGGGTCGGGATGGCGGTGCCGGTCGGGTCGGCGGTGCCGGTCGGGGCGTGCTCGGTCAGGTCGGTCGCACCCGAACCGGTGGCCGCGTGCATCACGCGCTCGGCGGTGGCCTCCGCCCGGTCGAGCGTCGCGGTGAGGCGGCCCTCGTGCATGACGAGCACGCGATCGGCCATGCCGAGCACCTCGGGCAGCTCGGACGAGATCATCAACACGGCGATGCCACGCCCGGCGAGGTCGCTGATGAGCCGGTGCACCTCGCTCTTCGTGCCGACGTCGATGCCGCGGGTCGGCTCGTCGACGATCAGGAAGGTTGGATCGGTCGCCAGCCATTTGGCCAGCACGACCTTCTGCTGGTTGCCGCCCGACAGGGTCGACACGGGCAACTCTTGGCTGCCGGTCTTCACCTGGAGGCGTGACGACCAGTCGGCCGCCGCCTCGCGCTCGCGGCGGGCACTGACGAGGCCGAACCGGCTGAGGGTCTTGCGCAGGGTGAGGGTCGTGTTGCGGCTGACCGACATGTCCATCACGAGCCCCTGCTTGCGGCGGTCCTCGGGCACGAAACCGATCCCGGCCGTGATCGACGCCATCGGGTCGCGCTTCGGCAGCGGACGCCCTGCGATCGTCACGCTGCCCGCGTCGTAGCGGTCGATGCCGAACACGGCCCGGGCGACCTCGGTCCGGCCCGCGCCGACGAGCCCGGCCAGGCCGACGATCTCGCCTGCCCGCACCTCGAACGAGACGTCGTGGAAGACGCCCTGCCGCGTCAGACCGTCGACGCTGACGACGGTGTCGCCGACCCGCGCATCCTGCTTGGGGAAGAGCTGGTCGACGTCGCGCCCGACCATCGCGCGGACGATCTCGGCGGTCGTGACATCGCCGGTGGCGTGCTCCGAGATGAAGGCGCCGTCGCGCATGACCGTGATGCGGTCGCTCAGGCCGAAGACCTCGTCGAAGCGGTGCGAGATGAACAGGATCGCGCTGCCGCGGTCGCGCAGTGCCCGGGCGACGCCGAACAACCGCTCGACCTCGACCCCGCTCAGAGCGGCCGTCGGCTCGTCCATGATCAGCACCTTGGCGTCGAGCGAGATGGCCTTGGCGATCTCGATGATCTGCTGGTCGGCGATCGAGAGGCCCTCGGCGACGCGGTCGGGGTCGATCGGCACGCCGAGACGCTCGAACAGGGCGCGGGCGTCGGCACGCATGGCGGCCCGGTCGATGAACCCGAAGCGCGAGGTGGGCTGGCGCCCGACGAAGATGTTCTCCGCCACGGTCAGGTCGGGGAAGAGCGTGGGCTCCTGGTAGATGACGCTGACGCCCGCGGCCTTGCTCTCGGCCGGGCTGCGGAACACGATCGGGTGCCCGTCGAAGAGGAAGTCACCACTGTCGGGCTGGTGCACGCCGGCGAGGATCTTGACCATCGTCGACTTGCCCGCGCCGTTCTCGCCGACCAGCGCGTTGATCTCGCCGGCCCGGAGCTGCACGCTGCCGCTGGCCAGGGCGACCACGGCACCGAAGGTCTTCCGTGCCCCGCGCAGTTCGAGGACGGGAGCCGTCGGCGAGAAGCCGGGGGGCGTCGGGTCGATCGTCATCGATCGTTCTCCTCATCGAGAAATGAATCGTTTCAAAGTGGGTCGGGGACGACACTAGGGGCGGGGCCGGACGGCGTCAAGCACCAGTTCCGTCACGGGCGCGTCGCACCCCGACGGCGCTGCCCCGACCCGGCGGCACCGCCCGCCCCGACGGCGCCGCCGCCTAGACTCGGCCCGGTCGGCCCGGTGTCGACCCCCCGGCCGTCGGCCGGCGCGAACGGCCACGATCAGGAGGCGCGGGTGGAGTCGGTCAGCATCCGCGACGTCGCGACGACGGCGGGGGTCTCGGTCGGGACCGTGTCGAACGTGCTGAACCACCCGGCCAAGGTGAGCCCGGCCACCGTCGACCGGGTGCACGCGGCCATCGACCAGCTCGGTTTCGTCCGCAACGACGCCGCCCGCCAGCTGAGAGCCGGCGCCAGCCGCGCCGTCGGGCTGATCATCCTCGACGGCAGCAACCCCTTCTTCAGCGACCTGGCACGGGGCGCCGAGACCGCTGCCGAAGAGGCCGGCCGGGTCGTACTGCTCGGCAACAGCGACCAGCAAGGACAGCGCGAGGCGCATTACCTCGACCTGTTCGAGCAGAACCGCGTGCTCGGCATCCTCATCTCACCCGTGGGCGACGTGACCGAACGCCTCGCGAGGTTGCGTCGGCGCGGCACGCCCGCCGTCCTCGTCGACCGGCAGGCAGGGCTGACCCCGTTCTCCTCCGTCTCGGTGGACGACGTGCGAGGGGGACACCTCGCCGTCGAGCACCTCGTCGAGATCGGAAGACGGCGTCTCGCGTTCGTGGGTGGGCCCCTCGGCCTGCAACAGGTCGCAGACCGCCTCGACGGCGCCCGGGCGGCCGCGCGGTCGGCGGATGCCGAGGTCACCCTCGAGGTCGTCGAGGTGCCCGGCCTCACCGTCGAACACGGGCGGGCCGCAGCCGCCGAGCTGATGGCGAGGCCCAGGACGGAACGCCCGGACGGCATCTTCGCCGCGAACGACCTCGTGGCGATGGGCGTCCTGCAGTCACTCGTGATGCTCGGCGACCTCCGGGTGCCCGGCGACGTGGCACTGATCGGTTACGACGACATCGACTTCGCCCGGGCCGCCGTCGTGCCCCTGAGCTCCATCCGCCAACCCAGCACCCTCATCGGTCGGACCGCCATGGACATCCTCCAGGACGAGATCGACGACCCGACCCGCGAACCACGCCGCGTCGTCTTCGCGCCCGAGCTGGTGGTCCGGGCGAGCACCGTGCCCGGGTCCCCGCCGACGTCCTGACGGCGGGGCCCGACCTCGACCTCGACGGGTCAGGCCGTGCCGACCTCCTCGGCGACCGGGCAGGTCAGCTCGTGGCGCCCGTGCCCGACCTCGAGAACGGTCCCGTCCGGCAACGAGACCTCCCCGGTGGTCCCCACGGGCAGCGTCACCGTCAGGTGGAACGCCTCGCCCGCCAGTCGCCAGGCCGCCGAGACCTCGCCGTACGGCGAGAGGTGTCGGCCGGACGCGTGCGTGAGCCCCCCGCCCGGGCGTGGAGCGAACCTCACGCGTCGCCACCCGGGCGCCGCGGGCGCGAGGCCTGCGACGGTCGCGTGCATCCAGTCGGCCACGGCACCGAGCGCGTAATGGTTGAAGCTCGTCATCTCTCCGGTATTGACCGTTCCGTCGGGCAGCATGCTGTCCCAGCGCTCCCAGATCGTCGTGCCACCCATGTCCACCGTGTACAGCCACGAGGGGCACGAGCGCTCGAGCACCAGGTCGTAGGCCCGGTCCACGTGCCCCGCCCCGGTCAAGGCCGGAGCCACGACGGGTGTCCCCGCGAAACCCGTGGCGATGCGGTTGCCGGCGGCGGTGACGAGTTCGGCGAGACGGTCGCCGGCCGTCCGGGCATCGTCTCCTCGGACGAGCCCGAACTCGAGGGCGAGGCCGAGGGCGGTCTGCGCATCGCTCGTCGTGCGACCCCGGCCGTCGGTGTAGCGACCGACGAACGCGACCCGCACCTCGTCGGCGACGGTGTCGTAGTGGGTCGCGTCGGCGGTCCTCCCGAGGACCCGTGCGGTCATCGCGAGGTGCCGGGTCGACCAGTAGAGATATGCCGTCGCGACCAGGTGGCGGTCGGTCAGCGCGTCGGCCGGGTCGTCCGGAGGCGCAGCGGGGTCGAGCCAGTCGCCGAGTTGGAAGCCCTCGTCCCAGATCCGGTCCTCACCGGCCCTCGAGACGATCAGGTCGACCCAGGCCTTGGCGGAGTCCCACTGGCGAGCCAGTACCCCCGCGTCGCCGAAGCGCTCGTAGAGGGTCCAGGGCGTCAGCACCGCGGCGTCACCCCAGACGGCCCCCGGCTCGATCGGCTCCCACGAGGGGCCGCCGGGGATGCGCGGCACGAACCAGGGCACCGTGCCGTCGGGAAGCTGGTCGACGGCGAGGTCCTGCAGCCAGGAGCCGAGCATGCCCGAGCAGTCGTACAGGAAGGAGGCGGTGGGCGCGAAGACCTGGATGTCACCGGTCCAGCCGAGTCGTTCGTCCCGCTGGGGACAGTCCGTCGGGATGTCGACGAAGTTGCCCCGGGTGCTCCAGAGCACGTTCTCGTGGAGGCGTTCGAGACCGGGGTCGGAACACGAGAACCAGCCCGTCCGCTCCATGTCGGTGTGCAGCACGCGGGCGACCACCGCGGTCGGATCGAACTCACCCGGCCAGCCCTCGATCTCGGCGTATCGGAAGCCGTGGACGGTGAAGCGGGGCTCCCAGGTGACCGGCCCGTCACCGCGCAGCGTGACGACGTCCTCGGCGGCGGCCAGCCGCAGGGTGCGTCGGTAGAGCTCCCCGTCCTGCAGCACCTCGGCGTGACGCAGGGTCACGACCCGACCCGCCTCGCCGTCGACCGTGATGCAGAGTCGACCGACGAGGTTCTGCCCGAAGTCGAGCACGACGGTGCCCCGGGGGGTGATCCGGTGCGCCACGGGGGTCAGCTCGTCGGTGCAGCGCACCGGGGGCTGCTCGGGCGCGACGAGAGTCCGGGGGTCGCGCTCCCCCACGGTCACAGGGGTCCATCCCCGGCCGTCGCCCCCGACGGAGGACCAGGCGTCATCGTCGAGGCGGAGGTCGTGGCGCTCACCGTCGTAGAGCCCACTGAACGAGATCGGACTCGCTTGCGCCTCCCACCGGTCGTCCGTCGCGACGACCACGCGCCTTCCGTCGGCGAGTTCGACCTCGAGCTGGGCCAGGAACGCGAGATCGGTCCCGTAGAGGTCGTGGTACCCGCCGTTGAAGCCGAGTCGTCCCCGGTACCAGCCGTCGCCGAGCCACGCCCCGAGGACGTTCTCGCCGGCGACCAGGAGGTCGGTGACGTCGTGGGTGCGGTACCGCAGGCGGCTGCCGTAGGAGGTCCATCCCGGCGAGAGTTCGTCCGAGCCGACCCGTGTGCCGTTCAGTTCGGCCTCGAACACACCGTGGGCCGTGGCGTAGAGCCGGGCCGAGACGACATCGCCGTCGAGCTCGAACGAGCGCCGGACCCGGGCGGGCCGCCGGTCGGTACCCGCCTCCTCGTCCCACGAGCCGCCCACCGGCCGGGCCTGCCAGTCGGACGGTGCCAGGAGGCCGGCCTCGAGGGCCGTCGAGGCGCTCCACGGCGACACCGAGCCATCGGCGCCCGAGACCCGGACGCGCACCTGGACACGCTGCCTCGATGCGAGGTCGGCGAAGGGCCAGGGCACGAGCACCTGATCGCGCGTCGAGATGACGGCCGTTGCCACTCGTCGCGCACCGGACTCGAGGGCGATCTCGACGGACTCCTGTCGCCAGCCGGTCGGCCCGTCGAGCTGCCAGCTCAGACGGGGACGCGGAGTGCCGAGACCCAGGGCCTCACGAGTGTGCTCGACGCTGAGGTCGATGACCGTCGTGCTCATCGTCATCCCTTGACCGCCCCTGCGGTCAGACCCTTCTGCACTTGCTTGTTGAGGAAGAGGTAGATCACGAGGATCGCCCCGACGTTGAGGCAGATGGCTGCGAAGAGCGGTCCGTACTGCACCGATCCGAACTGGCCCGTGAAGTTCAGCAGGCCGACCTGCAGCGTGCGGAGCGAACCCGAATTGGTGAAGGTCAGCGCGATCAGAAGGTCGTTCCAGAGCATGAAGAACTGCACCAGCCCGACGGTGAAGAGCGCATTCCGCACCATGGGCAGCCCGACGAGGAAGAACGACCGGATGAGTCCGGCGCCGTCGAGGGTCGCTGCCTCGAAGATCTCGCGGGGGACGGCGCGGAAGAACGTCGCCATGAGGAAGACCGCCAGAGGCAGGCTCGTCGCGGTGTACGTGATGAGCAGCGGCCACAGTGTGCCGGTGAGGCCGAGACGGAAGTACGCCGCGAACAGCGGCAACAGGATCATCTGGGTCGGCACCATGATGCCGGCGAGGAACGTGATGAGGATCGCCCCGCGTCCCTTCCACACGAGGACCTCGAGGGCGAAGCCGGCCATCGAGCCGAAGAGCAGCACGAGCAGCAACGACGGGAAGACCGTCAGGACGGAGTTGAGCGCGTACTGCGCGAAGTTGCCCTGAGTCCAGGCGAAAACGTAGTTGTCGAGATTCCATTGCCGGGGCAGGGCCCAGACGGGCTGTTCGAGGAACTCGGTCTGCGTCTTGAACGAGCCGAGCAGCATCCAGACGAGCGGCCCCAGGACGATGACGAGGAGGAACGCCACGAGCACGCCGCTGACGACCTGCCCGAGGCGTCGTCGCGGGGCCCGACGCCGACGCGGTGCGGGACGACGGAGGGGCGTGGCCGCGGGAGGGAGGGAGGTGTCGACTGAGGTCATCGGTCAGTCCTTCGTGAGGTCGCGTCGATTGGCGCGGAAGATGAAGACGGTCACCAGCAGCGACACGATCGTGAGCAGGAACGCGACGGTGCTGCCGTAGCCGTACTGGCCGAAACGGAACGACGTGTCGAACATGTAGATCGTCAGGGGGCTGGTCGACGTGCCCGGGCCGCCGTTGGTGAGGGCGAGGATGCTGTCGAAGACCTTCAAGGTGCCGTTGGCGGAGAAGATCAACGACGAGACGAGCACGGGCAGCGAGAGGGGCAGGACGATCCGACGGACCAGGCCGAAGCCGGACGCGCCGTCGATGCGGGCCGACTCGAAGACCTCTTCCGGGATGTCGAGCAGACCGGCGTAGAGGAGGACGCCGTAGAACCCCATCGACCGCCAGACGTCCATGACGATGATGACGAGGAAGGCCGTCCCTCCGTCCCCGAACCAATCGACCGATGACAGCCCGACCGCTTCGAGGGCGGTGTTGACGAGACCGTTCTGAGGGGCGATCGCGAACATCTGCTGGAAGAGCAGCGCGACGGCGACGGTTGGCAGGACGACGGGGAAAAAGACCAGCGTGCGGACGGCGCTCGACCATCTCCGCAGCACGAAGACGTAGAGCAGCGACAGCAGGTAGCCGAAGCCGACCTGCAACACGGTCATCAGCACGGCGTACCGGATCGTCACGAGCAGGGCGTCTCGGACGCGCGCGTCGGAGACGAGCCGGACGTAGTTGTCGAACCCGGAGAACGTGAACCCCGTGATGGCGTTGCCGGTGGTGAAGGTGTAACCGAACGAGGCGACGATCGGGACGAGCATGACGACGGAATAGATGAGCAGGGCGGGACCGATGAGGATCAGGGTCGCGCGCCGGTCGCCGAGCAGGGGATTCATGAGTGGCCTTCGGGACGAGGGGCGGATCGGGTCGGGCGCGACGGGACGGGGACGCGGCCGACGCGCCCCCGTTCCGTCGGGACGTCAGCCCAGGTCGCCCTGGACGAGCGTCATGAACTCCTCGGCCGTGATGGCGCCGGTGACGAGCTGCGCCGCGTTCTGCTGGGAGGTGGTCGTCGCCTGCGTGCTGAAGTACGCCTCGAACCACGGGATGGTGGTGTCGGTCGCCGCGATCCGGTCACGGACCTCGGTCGTCAGCGCGTTGCTCGCAGCGTCGCCCGAGACGGTGAAACCCGAGATCCGGCTGCTGTCCTCGAGTGCCACCTGACCGTAGTTCTCGGCGATGCAGGCGATCCACGCCTTGCTGTCGTCGTTCAGCACGCTCGGGTTGACGGTGAACGGCAGACCGACGTTGGCCACGAGCTGGCTGCTGTCCCCGTCGCCGCCGTCGACGTCGGGGAACGGGAGGTAGCCGATGGAGTCCTCGCCGATCTGGTTCGCCGTGTCGTCGGCGAAGTTGCTCAGGACCCAGCTACCCATGTAGAGCATGGGCGAGCTGCCGTTGAGGAACTGGTTGATCGACGTGTCGTAGTCGATCGAGCCGACGCCCTCGCCGAAGTAACCGGACGCACCGAGGTCGGCGACCTGTTGGGCAGCGGCGACGTATTCGGGGTCGGTGAGCTCGGCGTCGCCGTCGGCGACGGCCTGCAGGGCGTCGGGTCCGAGCTCGCGCTCGATGAGGTTGCCGACCAGGCGGGTCAGCGGCCAGCCCTGCTCGCCACTCGCGGCGAAGGGGGTCAGACCGGCGTCCTGGAAGGTGCCGGCCGCGGCGACGACGTCGTCCCAGCTCTCGGGGACGCCCACACCGTTCTTTGTGAACAGGTCCTTGTTGTACCAGATGCCCTCGATGTTGTACTCGGTCGGCAGTACCAGGAACTCACCGTCGTAGAGCGACTCGACGGTCGACCGCGCGGCGGGCTCGATCGAGTCGGCCACGCCCAGCTCGTCGAAGAGCTCGTCGAAGTGGGCGACGAAGCCGGCGTCGTCGAGCTGCTGGACGAGCTCGTTCGTGTCGACGGCGTACATGACGGGCAGTCCGCCCTGTCCGGCGAGGAGCTGGACCTGCTGGTTCAGGTTGGTCTGCGGAACGGTCTCGACCTTGAGTGGCATGGCCTCGTTCTCCGCCGCGCAGGCGCCGTCGGCGAGAGTCTGAAGCGTTGCAGGGACGACCTCGTTCTCGACATTGCCGAGGACGGTGAACTCGGTGGCGGCCTGACCCGATCCTCCACCGGAACATGCGGTGAGACCAGCGATGGTGAGGCTGGCGACGGCGAAGGCGGCAGCACGGCGTGAGGTGCGGGACATCATTCCTCCTTGAATGGTGAGCGCTTCAAATAGTTGAAGCGCTTCATAATCAACCGAGAGGTTCGCGCTTGTCAACCGCGAGTTCCGTCGAGACGAGAGCTAAGCTCGACGACACCATGAGCACCTCGTCCCCTCCGTCGTCGCGACGCCCCCCGGTCATGGCGGACGTCGCGCGGCTGGCGGGTGTGTCTCTCGGCACCGTGTCGAACGTGATCAACTCTCCGTCGAGGGTCAAGCCGATCACCCGGCGGCGCGTCGAGGACGCCATCGATTCGCTCGGGTTCGTCCCGAACAGCTCGGCTCGCACCCTCGCGGCCGGACGGGGCACCCTGGTCGGCTTCGTCGCCGTCGACCTGGGCAACTCGTACTTCCTCGACATCGCCCGCGGTGTCGAACGCGAGGCGGATCTCAGCGGCCAGGCCGTCCTGCTGGGCAACTCCGATGTCGACATCGACAAACAGACGGGCTACCTCCACCTCTTCGAACGCGCCCAGGCGGCAGGCATCGTGCTCGCGCCCTTCGACGGCCCGTTGGACGAGGCCCGCAGGCTGCGTCGCCGGGGCCTGCGCGTCGTCTACGTCAACTGGCCCGGCGAGGCCGACGAGAGTTGTGGCGTGGTCGTGGACGAAGTGCTCGGCGGTCGACTCGCGGCTCGACACCTCATTGAGCAAGGACGTCGAGACCTCGTCTTCGTCGGGGGGCCGCTCGACTTGACGGCAGTCAGACACCGGTTCGAGGGCGCCTCCGCGGCCGCCCGTGAGGCCCGGGTCCCCCTTCGACTCCTGCCGACGACGGCGCTCACCGTCCGCGCAGGCCTCGCCGTCGGTGACGACCTGCTCGCGCAGGGTGCCCCACCCAGGCCTGACGGCATCGTCGCCGCGTCCGACGCCCTGGCGTCCGGGATCGTGCAGTCACTTCTGCTCGGTGGCGTGCGAGTACCCGCCGACGTCTCGATCACGGGCTACGATGACAACCACTTCGCGCAGAGCACGGCGATGCCCTTGACGACCGTCGGACAGCCAGGGGTCGAGATGGGCGTCCAGGCGATGCGCCTGCTTCGCGACGAGCTCGAGAACCCGCAGACCCACCAGCACGTGTCACGCATCCTGCCGCCCCGACTTATACCCCGCGAGAGCTCCCACCACGGCTGAGCACGACTGCGGCGGACGCCCTCGAGACCCTCGTCATGCACGGCACCGCGTCTCGTGCACCGCACCGCGAATGGTCGGGGTGCGGTGCACGAGACGCGGTGTGGCGTGAAGGGGCCCCGCGTCCCCACGACGCGGAGCCCCGGCCCCGTCACCCCCTGATCACGGGCGACGGGAGTCGTCGGGCCCGGCGAGACGTCACGACGTGCCGCTCAGGTGTGGACGTGAGCGGCCTGTCGTGACTCCTCGGCAGGCGTGCGGGCGGCTACGCGGCCTCGAGCCGGGCGCGCAGGGCGGCCAGCTCGTGGCGCAGCGCGTCCGGCAGGGTCGAGCCGAAGCGGTCGAAGAACTCGTCGGTGAGGTCGCACTCGGCGAGCCACGCGTCCGTGGGCACCGCGAACGACTCGGCCAGCGCCTCCTCGGTGAGGTCGAGACCGGTCAGGTCGAGGGCTCCCGGTGCGGGGGCGAGGCCGAGCGGCGTCTCGACGGCGTCGGCGGTGCCCTCCAGGCGACCGGCGATCCAGGCGATCACCCGCGAGTTCTCGCCGAAGCCAGGCCAGAGGAACGAGCCGTCGGCACCCTTGCGGAACCAGTTGACCTGGAACACCTGCGGCGCCCGATCGCCGAGCTCCGCCCCGAGCCGCAGCCAGTGCGCGAAGTAGTCGCCCATGTCGTAGCCGCAGAACGGCAGCATGGCGAACGGGTCGCGCCGCAGCTCGCCGACGACGCCCTCGGCCGCCGCGGTCTGCTCGGACGCCACCGTCGCGCCCACGAACACGCCGTGCCGCCACGACCGCGCCTCGGTCACCAGCGGCACGTTCGTCGCCCGTCGCCCGCCGAAGACGATCGCGTCGAGCGGCACGCCCTCGAACGCGTCCCAGTCGGGACTGAGCGACGGGCACTGTTCGGCCGGCGCGGTGAAGCGCGAGTTCGGGTGGGCGGCCGGGGACGAGGAGGCGCGGGTCCAGTCGTTCCCCTGCCAGTCGGTCAGGTGCGCGGGCGCCTCGTCGGTCAGCCCCTCCCACCAGACGTCGCCGTCGTCGGTCAGCGCCACGTTGGTGAAGATCGTGTTCGCGTGCAGGGTGCGGACGGCGATGGGGTTCGACACCTCACCCGTGCCGGGGGCGACCCCGAAGAAGCCGGTCTCGGGGTTCATCGCCCACAGGCGGCCGTCGGCGCCGGGCTTCATCCAGGTGATGTCGTCGCCGAGGGTCTCGACCCGCCAGCCGGGCAGGGTGGGCTGCATCATCGCGAGGTTGGTCTTGCCGCAGGCCGAGGGGAACGCCGCGGCGACGTGGACGGCCCGCCCCTCGGGGCTGGTGACCTTGATCAGCAGCATGTGCTCGGCGAGCCAGCCCTCGTCGCGCCCCATGGTCGACGCGATGCGCAGCGCGAAGCACTTCTTGGCCAGCAGCGCGTTGCCGCCGTAGCCCGAGCCGAACGACCAGATCTCTCGCGTCTCGGGGAACTGGGTGATGTACTTCGTCTCGTTGCACGGCCACGCCACGTCGTCCCGCGCGGTGCCGTCGGCGTCGCGCAGGGGGTAGCCGACGCTGTGCACGCCGCGCACGAACGGCACGTCTCCGTCGGCACCGCCGAACGCGGCCAGCGGCTCGGAACCGACGCGCGCCATGATGCGCAGGTTGAGCACGGCGTAGGCCGAGTCGGTCAGCTGCACGCCGAGCTGCGACAACGGGCCGCCGACCGGGCCCATGCTGAACGGCACGACGAACATCGTGCGTCCGCGCATCGAGCCGGCGAAGAACGGCCGGAGCTCGCGCCTCATGGCCCCGGCCTCGCGCCAGTTGTTGGTGGGGCCGGCGCCCGCGGGATCGGTGGTGCAGATGAAGGTGCGGTCCTCGACGCGGGCGACGTCGCCGGGGTCGGTCCGGGCGAGGTGGCTGCCGGGACGCAGGTCGGGGTTCAGCGGGATCAGCGCCCCGGTCGCGACGAGGTCGGCCGTCAGCCGCTCGGCCTCGGCGTCCGAGCCGTCGATCCACTGCACACCGTCGGGCTCGAGCAGGTCGACCTGCTCGGCGACCCACGCGACCAGGGTGCGGGGAGCCCACGACGGGGCGGGCACGTGGCGGCGCCGCGCAGCCCCCGCCCAGTCGGTCATGGGTGCCGGAGGCGGAACCGAGGAGGCGCGGGTCGCGTCGCCGAGGACGCCGGGGTCGAGGGGTCGGGTGGTGATCATCGCGTGGCCTCCAGGGTCAGGTCGAGCAGGTCGTCGGTCGGTGCTGAGGTGGCGCGGGTCGGACGAGGCAGGGACGGGGGCGTTCCTCCGGCGAGGTGCTCGAGCAGGCGGACGACCTGGCAGCTGTAGCCGAACTCGTTGTCGTACCAGACGTAGAGCACGACCCGGCGGCCCGAGCCGTGGTCGCCCGCCCCGTCGCCGTCACCGTCGCCGTCCCCGGACACCACCGTCGCGAGCCCGTCCACGACGCCCGCGTGGCGCGAGCCGACGAAGTCCGTCGACGCGACCTCGGGCGACTCGACGTAGTCGATCTGGCGGCGCAGGGGCGAGTCGAGCGAGGCCCGACGCAGGTGCGCGTTGAGCTCGTCACGGTCGACGGGCGTCCTCAGCCGCAGGTTGAGCACCGCGACCGAGACGTCCGCCGTGGGCACGCGGATCGCGCTTCCGGTCAGGCGCCCGGCGAGCTGCGGCAACGCCTTGGCGACGGCCTTCGCCGCACCCGTCTCGGTCAGCACCATGTTGAGCGACGCCGACCGACCCCGCCGGTCGCCGGGGTGGAAGTTGTCCGTCAGGTTCTGGTCGTTCGTCACCGCGTGCACGGTCTCGACGTGTCCCGACTCGACGCCCCAGCGGTCGTCGAGCACGGTCAGCACCGGCGTGATCGCGTTCGTCGTGCAGGACGCCGCGGCGACCACGACGTCGTCGCCCGCCGTCTCGTGGTTCACGCCGAACACGACGTTCGGGATCGCGCCCTTCCCGGGGGCCGTGAGCAGCACGCGAGACGTGCCCCGCGCCTCCAGGTGTCGTCGCAGCGACGGCTCGTCGCGCCACCGGCCCGTGTTGTCGACGACGATCGCGTCTCGGATGCCGTACCGCTCGTAGTCGACCGTCGCGGGGTCGTCCGAGTAGATCACCTGGATCGTCGTGCCGTTCGCCACGATCGTGTCGGCCACCTCGTCGACGACGATCGTGCCCGCGAACGGGCCGTGGATCGAGTCGCGCCGCAGCAAGCTAGCCCGCTTGACGAGGTCGTCGGCCGACCCCCGACGCACGACGACCGCCCGGAGCCGCGCACCGCCGCGCTCGCCGGCGTGCTCGATCAGCAGCCGTGCGACGAGCCGACCGATGCGGCCGAAGCCGTAGAGCACGACGTCGCGGGGCGGGGGCCCACCGTCGCCGCGGCGTCCGACCACCTCGGCGAGTTCGACGTTCACGACGTCGACGAGCGACCTCTCGGGCTGCTCGACGAGGGCGGCCCGGTGCCGGGCGCTCAGCCGGGCGAGGTCGATCGACGCCGGGCCGAGCTCGAGGCCGTCGAGCAGCTGCAGCACCTTCAGGGTCTCGACGGGATCGAGAACGTGGTCGTCGAGCTGGCGGGCGAAACGGTGCAGCTTGAGCACGCCGACCGGCGACCGGTCGAGGAGGCTGCGTCCGTGGATCGACACGACCACGCCGTCTCGACGCCACAGCCGACCGATCACCGGGATCATCGCCTCGGCGAGCGCCACGCGCCCGGCCCACTCGTCCTGGCGGTCGTCGTACCGGGCGGTGGTGTCGTCGAGCGGTTCCGTCGCGGCGGTGGGGGCCGATGCCATGATCTCTTCTCTCGTCGTCGAAAGGGGTGTTTCTCCACGATGAGCGCCCACACCCTTGATCTGCAGATGGCCGATGCGTAAAGATCGGGTGTTCTTTCGCTCTCGTCAAACACGACCTCCCGAGAGGGGTGCCCCGTGGTCGACGCCGACCCCCTGCTGCTCGGCCAGGCGGTGCGGCACGCCCGCACGGCCCGTGCCCTGACCCTCGACCAGCTCGCGGCACGGGTCGAGGTCAGTGCCAGTCAGCTCTCACTGATCGAGACGGGCCGTCGCGAGCCCAAGGTCGGACTGGTCCGGTCCCTGGCGGCGGCCCTCGACGTGCCCCTCGCGACACTGCTGGCCGCCGAGCCGCCGAGCGAGCGGGCGGCCCTCGAGATCGAGCTGACGCAGGCGCAGCGCGGGTCGCTGTACCGCTCTCTCGGCCTGCCCGACGTGAAGGCGAACAAGGGCATGAGCACGCCGGTGCTGCAGACGATCCTCGGGCTGCACCGCGAGCTCGCCCGTCGGCACAGCGAGGCCAGCGCCACCCCCGAGGAGGCGCGGCGGGCGAACACCGAGCTGCGGCTCTGGATGCGCGGGCGCGACTCCCACCTGCCCTACGTCGAGGAGGCGGCGGCCGACCTGCTCGGCACCGTGGGCCATACCTCGGGCGCCCTGTCGCACAGCAGCGTGAGTCGCATGGCCCGGAGCCTCGGGCTCGAGATCATGCACGTCTCGGACCTGCCGCACTCGGCCCGCTCGGTGATCGACCTGGCCAACGGGCGCATCTATCTGCCACCCGCCTCGATCCCGGGCGGTCACGGCCTGCGGGCGCTGGCCCTGCAGGCGATGGCGCACCGTCTGCTCGGCCACGAACGACCCTCGACCTACGCCGAGTTCCTCAAGCAGCGGCTCGAGATCAACTACTTCTCGTCGGCCTGCCTCATGCCGCTCAGGGCAGCGGTCGAGTCACTGCAGAAGGCCAAGGCACAGCGCGACCTCTCGGTCGAGGACTTCCGCGACGGCTTCGGCGTCACCCACGAGGCGGCGGCGATGCGCATGAGCAACCTGCTGACGTCGCACCTCGGCATCCGCATGCACTTCCTGCGGGTGACGGGCGACGGAGCGATCGCCAAGGCGGCCGAGAACGACGGGCTGCCCCTGCCGACCGACGTCACCGGAGCCGTCGAGGGCCAGCTGGTCTGCCGGCACTGGGCCGCCCGCACGGCCTTCGCCCGGACGAACCGCACGACCGAGCACTACCAGTACGACGACACCCCGGCCGGCACCTTCTGGTCGGCGTCGCAGACCGGCACGTCCGAGCACGACGAGTTCTCGATCACGGTGGGCGTGCCGTTCGCCGACGCGAAGTGGTTCCGCGGACGCGAGACCGAGCGTCGCGAGACCTCGACCTGCCCGGACGAGTCGTGCTGCCGTCGTCCCCCGGCAGGGCTCACGACGAGGTGGCGCGACGCGGCCTGGCCCAGCGCCCGCCTGCACGCGCACGTGCTGGCACCGTTGCCGTCCGGCACCTTCCCCGGCGTCGAGGACACCGAGGTCTACGAGTTCCTCGACCGGCATGCCGGCTGAGACGCTGGCGCTGCTGCTCGGCCGGTGGTCCGTCACGCGCGAGATCGACGACCACCGCACCGGCGAGCACGCCCGGTTCGACGGGACGGCCACGATCGAGGAGGCGCGGGCGGGCTCCGACCTCGTGGCGACGTACGACGAGGCCGGCGTGCTGGTCGTGGCCGACCGGCGGACGCCCGCCACCCGACGACTCGGCTACGCGGCCCGGGGTGATGGATCGCTCGACGTGCGCTTCGCCGACGGCCGCCACTTCGTCGACCTCGACCTGCGGTCGGGCGCCTGGGAGGCGCACCACCCGTGCGCACCGGACGCCTACCTCGTCGAGACCCGGGTGCTCTCACCGACGTCGTTCGAGGAGCGGTGGACGGTGCGCGGGCCGGCGAAGTCGTACAACGCGCTCACGACGTACGAGCGCGTCGCCGGGCATCCCGTCACGAAGTGAACAACCCGCCACACGTTCGCGTGGCGGGTTGTTTACTTCGTGGCGGGGTGGAGGGTCGGCGCGTGGCGAGGTGACGAGGTGCCGCGGTGCCGCGGTGCCGCGGTGCCGCGGTGCCGCGGTGCCGCGGTGCCGCGGTGCCGCGGTGCCGCGGTGCCGGGCTAGAGCTTGGCGGCGAGCTCGGCGTCGGTCGGCTCGACCAGGTGGCTGCCGTCGGGGAAGACCACGACGGGGATCTGCGTGCGACCGCTGACGGCGTAGGCGCGGTCGGCACCGTCGGCGACGGCCTCGAGGTCGACGTAGTCGTAGGCCACGCCCTCGCGGTCGAGCAGCGCCTTGGAGCGACGGCAGTCACGGCACCACTCGGCGCCGAACATCAGGATGCGGTCGGGGGCGGTGTCGGTGCTCATGGCGACCAGGGTACGCGCGGTGACGGGCCTCGGGCACGCCGACCGCGCCTCCTCGTCCCCGACCGGCCGGGGGATGCGGTCCGGGAATCCGGCCGGACGCCGGATCGCCGCCCGGTTCGCTCGCCGCGAGCGAACGTCGTTCGGTTTCTCGTTCGGGGGCCTTGCGAGCCCCCGGGGGTGGCATGTCACACTGGAGGAGCGCCCTCGTCGTGGAGTGGCAATCCCCCCAATCCACCCGCCAGCAGCATGGCCCGCGACGAGTGTGCTGCATCGTGCAGACCGGGGTCGACCACGAGTCGGCCGCCGAGGTCCACGATGCCCCCGACGAGATGATCGTCGTGCGCACGCGCCCCGGGCCCGGAGGCATTCCCGTGACCGACACCCTTCAGCGCCCGCCCCAGACCTCGAGCACGCCCGCCGTGCGCACGCCCGCCGCCGCACCTCCCCCGCGCTCGTCGTCGACGCACCCGCGCGACACCCGCCCCACGCCCCAGCCGCACCGCCTGACCCCCTCGGGCGTCGTCGGCATCGCCGTGCTCGGCCTCGCGACGTTCTTCGCGATCACCACCGAACTGAGCCCGGTCGGCCTCCTCTCGACCATGAGCGCCGACCTCGGCGTCAGCGAGGCGCGCATGGGCGTCGTCGTCACGGTGTACGCCGTGGCCGTCGCCGCGTTGGCCCTGCCCCTCACCTGGGCCACCGCACGCTTCCCCCGCAAGGCCGTGCTCGTCACGACCCTCGTCGGCTACACGGCCTCGAACCTGATGGTCGCGCTCGCCCCGAGCTTCGGCGTGCTGCTGACCGGTCGCGTGGTCGGTGGCATCGCGCACGCCCTGTTCTTCTCGGTGGCCTCGGCCTACGCGACGCGCATCGTGCCGCCGCGCCTGGCGGGCCGCGCCATCGCCTTCGTCTACTCGGGCAGCTCGCTGGGCTTCGTCGTCGGCGTGCCGCTCGCGACGACGGTCGGCGACCAGCTCGGCTGGCGTCCCGCCGTGGGCGCGGTCGCCGTCGCCACCGCGGTGCTGGCCGTCGTGGCCGCGCTGTTCCTGCCGCACGTCCAGGGCGAGTCGTCGCCGCACGTCGGCTCGGTCCGCTCGTGGGCACGCTCGGGGCTGCTCGCCGTGGTCGTGGCCGACCTCATGCTCTTCGCCGGCCACTACGTCGTCTACACGTTCATCGGCCCGTACCTGACCGGGGCCGGCCTCGGCGAGGACCTCGTCGGCGGCGCCCTGCTCGTGCTCGGCGGCACGGGCGTGGTCGGCCTGCTCGCGGCCGGCGCGTTCGTCGACCGGGCACCCCGGCAGACGCTGATCGTCGCGGTCGCGGTGATGATCGGCGCCCTGGCCGCCCTGCCGTTCGTGCACGGTTCGCTCGTCGGCACGTTCGTCATCGCAGGGCTGTGGATGGCCGCCAACGGCACGACCGGGACGCTCTTCATGGCGGCCGCGATCCGCACCGGCGGGGTCAGCCCCGACATCGCGGGCGCGCTGATCAACGCCGGCTCGAACGTCGGCATCGCCGCCGGTGCCGCGATCGGCGGGCAGGTCTACGGGATGACGGGCCTCGCCACGGTGCCGTTCGCCGCCGCGGCCATCGTCGCGATCAGCCTCGTCGTGATCGTGGCGGGCCGACGCGGATTCCCGCTGACCGGTCACGCGCAGGCGACCCTGTCGACCTCGTCGCTCGCGGTCATCACCTCGTCGGTGGCGGTCGTCACGACGTCGATCCCGACCGTGGGCCAGGGCCACGGCGGGCGTCGCCCCCGCCGGTAGGACGCAGGAGGCGCGGATCGCGTCCTCGGCACCGCCATCCGCCCCGCTGTACCCCGATGTCCCCCACAAGGCGGACGAAATCACCCCTGCTCTGGGGACTCCACTCGACAAACGAGAAGCTTTATTGTCGAAGCATCCACTTCCGTGGAGCCCCCGTACCCGTGGGGGCGACACGCGGGCGCCTGAACCCCCGCGTGTCGAGCAGGACCGACGTCCGACCGGATCCGACCCGGCCGGACGCCCCCACCCGAGGACACCCCCATGTCGCTTCTCCGCGCCTCCGTGCGCCCCCGTCGTCGCGCCCTCTCGTTCGCGGCCTTCGCCACCGCCTCCCTGCTGGCGGCCGTCGCCGTGACCCAGGCCGTCTCGCCGGCGCCGGCCCAGGCCGCCGCAGCGCTCTCGTGCGACCAGAACACGATCTACGCGACGGCCGGTCAGGGCCAGTTCGTCGCCATCAACGTCGCGGCCAACACGGTGTCGGACGTGATCGCGGGGACGGCGAACCCGTTCTCACCGGCCAACAACGGTCTCGGCGTCGGGCGGAACGGCCTCGACGCCTACGCCTTCACCAACGGCGCGGCCAACAACTCGAACGGCAACACGCTCGCGCGCTACGACTCGGCGGCCGGGGCCGTCACGACGGTCGCCAACGCGAACCCGTCGGGCGCACCCGCCTCGACCCTGCGGGGCGCCGTGAACCCGGTGACCGGGATCTACTACTACGCGACCGGTGGCGACCCGTCGACGATCTCGGCGTACGACCCGAAGACCGGGGACAAGATCGGCGTCGTCGGCCGCATCCCCGGCCTGCAGGCCGGCAACGGCGACTTCGCCTTCAGCACGCAGGGGCTGCTCTTCGTCGTGGCGAGCAACGCGGTCTACAGACTGAACGACGAGACGATCCCGACCACGGCCGGCACCACCTCCCTCGCCGCCACCAAGCTGACCGACCTGCCCACGGGCACCAACAGCCCCGGCATCGCCTTCTCGTCCGACGGATACCTGTACGTCTCGTCGGGCATGCAGATCATCAAGCTCGACTCGAGTTCGGGTACCGAGGTCAGCCGCATGACGACCCCGGCCATCAGCAACATCACCTCGTACTCCGACCTCGCGAGCTGCAACTACGCCAACACCCTGACGGGCAAGGCGGACGTCACGGGCCGCTGGAAGTCCGGCGACCAGTTCGCCCTCAAGGTCGACGGCGGCAACCTGTCGTCGCCGTCCACCGCGACGACCTCCGGCACCGCGAACGGAGTCCAGGCCCAGAAGGCCGGCGCCGCGCTCGCGATCCCGGCCCGGACGTACACCGTCTCGCAGACGGCGGGCAACAGCTCGACGCGCCTCGCCGACTACTCGACGACGTACCGCTGCGCGAACGTCACCGACGACGCGACCGTCGCGTCGGGCTCGGGCAACACCGCGCAGTTCACCTTCCCGGCCGCGACCAGCGCCGACGGCACCGACGTCGTGTGCACCTTCGCGAACACCGTGGCGGCGATCTCGGCCGCAGCCTCCGACGACACCGGGACCACCGCCTCCGGCACCACCCTGACGGTCGGCGCGCCCGGCGTCCTCGCCGACGACGCGGGCACCGACCTGACCGTGACGTCGAACACGCAGCCGGCGCACGGGCAGGCCACCGTCGCGGCCGACGGCTCGTACGTCTACACGCCCGCGACGGGCTTCTCGGGCACCGACACCTTCCAGTACACGACGACCGACGGAGGCGGTGGCACGTCGACCTCGACGGTCACGATCACCGTCACCCCGGCGAGCAGCGACGACGTCGCGACCGCCCGTGCCGGCCAGGCCCTCGTGGTCGACGCGGCCTCGGGCGTCCTGGCGAACGACTCGGGCACCGGTCTGACCGCCGCCGTGGCGACCGGACCCTCTCACGGCTCCCTCGTGCTCGGTCGTGACGGCTCGTACCGCTACGTCCCGGCCGACGGGTTCTCGGGCACCGACACCTTCACCTACACGGCCACGGACTCCGAGGGCGCGAGCACCACGAGCACGGTGACCGTCACCGTGCTGCCCACCGCCGTCGACGACACGGCGACCGCCGCCTCGGGCACCCCGACGACCATCGCCGGCAGCGACCTGACGAGCAACGACGACGGCCTCGACACGACGGTGACCGCGGTCTCGACGCCCGGGCACGGCACCGCCTCGGTGACGCCCTCCGGCGACGTCGTCTACACGCCCGCGGACGACTTCTCGGGCACCGACGCCTTCGACTACACCGTCACCGACGGCCAAGGCGGCACCGACACCGCCACGGTCACCGTGACGGTCGCCCCCCGCGCCTCCGACGACTCGGTCGACGCCGTGGCGGGTGCTCCCCTCGACGTCCCGGCCGGTCGTGGCCTGCTGGCGAACGACGGCGGCACCGGCCCCCTGACCGCCGCGGTCGCCACCGCCCCCTCGCACGGCACCGTGGTGGTGTCGCCGGACGGCTCGTTCGTCTACACGCCGGAGAAGGGCTTCTCGGGGACCGACTCGTTCACGTACACCCTGACCGACGGCAACGGGGTCACGAGCACCGCGACGGCCAGCGTGGCGGTCGCCCCCGAGGCCGTCGACGACGCGGTTCAGGTCACGGCGGGCGGCAACGCCCACCTCGACGGGCCCGGCGTGCTGGGCAACGACCTCGGAACCGGCCTGACGGCCGCGGTCGAGACCGGGCCGCAGCACGGCACCGCGACCGTCGCCACGAACGGCGAGTTCGACTACACGCCGGCGCCCGGCTTCTCGGGCACCGACACCGTGACCTACCAGGTCACCGACGCCGCGGGTCGCACCTCGACCGCGACGGTGACGATCACCGTGACGCCGGTGGCCGTCGACGACGCGGCGACCACGCCGAACGGCACCACGGTGACCACGCCCGCCTCGGCCGGACTGCTCGCCAACGACCTCGGCACCGGGCTGCGCGTGACGGACCACGGCACGCCCGCCCACGGCACCGTGACGGTCGACGCCGACGGCAGCTGGAGCTACACGCCGGACGCCGGCACCTCGGGCACCGACTCGTTCGAGTACCAGGTGACCGACGCCTCGGGTCAGACCGCGACGGCTCGCGCCTGGGTGATCGTCGGCGACCTCGCCGCGGCCGACCAGGGCACCGCCACCGCGGGCCGACCGCTGTCGGTCGACGCCGCGAAGGGCCTGCTGTCGAACGACAGCGGCACCGGCCTCTCCGGCGCCCTCGACGGCGCCCCCCGCCACGGTGACGTGACCGTCGCGAAGGACGGCTCGTACGTCTACATCCCCGTGACGGGCTTCTCGGGCACCGACACCTTCACCTACACGGCGACCGACGCCGAGGGGCAGAAGAGCACGGGCATCGTGACCGTCGTCGTCGTGCCCGACGCCGTCGACGACGTCACGTCGACGAAGGCCGGCACCGCGGTCACCGTCGCGGAGCCCGGCGTGCTCGGCAACGATCTCGGCACCGACCTGCGCGCGGAGATCGTCGACGCCCCGACCCACGGCACGGCCACGATCGCGGCCGGCGGCACCTTCACCTACACGCCCGCCGACGGATTCTCGGGTACCGATCTGCTGACCTACCGCGCCACCGACGCATCCGGCGCCGCGGACGTCGCGACCGTGACGATCCACGTCGGTCCGATCGTGGTCGACGACTCGCCCGTCGGTGGCACCGTGGCCGACCAGCCCCTCGTCGTGGACGCCGCGCACGGCGTGCTCTCGAACGACAAGGGCACCGACCTGACGGCGAAGGTCACCGACCAGCCGAAGGCCGGCACCGTGACCACGGGCCCCGACGGTTCGTACACGTACACCCCGGAGCCCGGCACCTCGGGCAAGGACACCTTCGGCTACGAGGTCACCGACGGCAACGGCCAGAAGGGCACGGGCACCGTGACCGTCGTGGTCGCCCCGAAGGCCGTCGACGACGTCGCCACCGTCGTGGCCGACGGTCACGTGACGGTCGCCACCCCCGGCGTGCTCGGCAACGACGTCGGCACCGGCCTGACCGTCACCGCGGTCACTCCGGCGCCGCACGGCACCGTGACGGTCGCGCCGGACGGCACGTTCGACTACACGCCGGCCCCCGGGTTCTCGGGCGACGACATCGTCGTCTACACGGTCACCGACCGTGACGGCGGAACCGACGCCGCGACGGTCACCGTCACCGTGACGCCCCGCGCGATCGACGACCGTTACACGACGCCCGCGGCGACCACGCTCTCCGTGCCGGCCCCCGGCCTGCTCGTGAACGACCTCGGCACCGGCCTGACCGTGACGAGCGTCGGCACCCCGGCGCACGGCACGATCGTCACCCAGCGGGACGGTTCGGCCGCCTACACGCCGGACGCGGGCTTCTCGGGCACCGACCACGTCGAGTACACCGCGACCGACGCGTCGGGCCGCGGCACGAAGGCCGTCGCCACGATCGTCGTCGGCGCCCTCGCCGTCGACGACGCCGGCGCCACCCGCGCCGGTACGCCGCTGACCGTCGACGCCACGCACGGCGTGCTCGCGAACGACTCGGGCAGTTCGCTGACCGCGACGATCGACGGGCGCCCCGCCCACGGCACGGTCGACCTGGCGAAGGATGGTTCGTACGTCTACGCGCCGAAGCCCGGCTTCTCGGGTGTCGACGCCTTCACCTACACGGCCACCGACGCCGAGGGTCAGATCCGCACGGGCACGGTCACCATCACGGTGCTGCCGACGGCGGTCGACGACGGGGCCTCGACACCGGCCGACACGACGCTGACCGTGGCCGCCCCGGGCGTGCTGGGCAACGACCTGGGTACGGGACTGCGCGTCACCGGGACGGGCACCGCCACCCACGGCACGGTCACCATCGACGCCGGTGGTCGCCTGGTCTACGCGCCGACGACCGGCTACTCCGGCCCGGACGCCGTGACCTACGCGGTCGCCGACCGTGACGGCGGCACCGCCACCGCAACGGTCCGCATCACCGTGGGCGTCAAGGCCGTCGACGACGAGGGCACGACGATCGCCGGTCAGCGCCTGGTCTCGGGCAAGGTCGGCGGCGTGCTGGGCAACGACGACGGGTCGGCCCTCTGGGTCGCCCTGGCCTCGAAGCCCTCCCACGGCACCGTGACGATGACGCGCGACGGCTCGTACGAGTACGTGCCGGACGCCGGTTTCGTGGGAGCAGACTCGTTCGACTACACGGCGACCGACGCCTCGGGGCAGACGTCCCGGGCGACGGTGACCATCACGGTTCTGGGCGCGGCCGTCGCGGTCGACGACGAGCAGCGCGGCACGACGGACCACCCGGTCGCCGTCGACGTCACGGCGAACGACGCCCCCACCGAGGGTGCGACCTTCGACCGCGGCACCGTCGTGATCGTCGACCCGGCCACCGGTGACGGGGTCAGCACGCTGACCGTGCCCGAGCAGGGCACCTGGACGGTCGTCGACGGAACCGTCGTCTTCACCCCCGCGAAGGGCTTCGACTCCAAGGCGTCGGTGCAGTACCGCGTGACCGACACGGCCGGCGAGACGGTCCAGGCGGTCGTCACGGTGTCGTTCCCGATGATCCTGTCGGCGACGCAGCTGGCCTTCACCGGCAGCGCGTCGGTGCTCGGCATCGCCGCCATGGCCCTGCTCGGGGTCGCGCTCGGCCTGGCGCTCTCGCGTCGCGGCCGTCGCGTGGTCGGCCCGATCCGAGGCCGTCGCCGGGCCGAGTAGCCCCCGACGCGCCGACGTCCCCGTCCGCCCGCCCCTCCTGCCGAGGGGGCGGGCGGGCGGGGACGTCCGTCGCACGGCAACCCGTGCCGCGGAACGCTCTCGGCGGCTCCGCAGCACGCGACCCCGCCGGGGGTGTCATCCGTCGGGAGGACGCGCCCGCGGCTCGATGCTGAGAGGGTCACGAGGAGGCGGACGGGTCGTCGTCGAGGGAGAGAGGGATCGTCGTGACATCACCGGGAAGGACGTCGGAGCCGCGGTCCTGGGCCTGGGCCCTGGGCTGGCTGAGCCTGTCCGGCCCGGTCCTGCTGGTCGCGGGCAACGCCCCCTCGCTGATCGGCACCCCACTCGTGCCCTGGGCGAGCATCCTGCTGGATCTCTGGGCGGTCGTGTCCGTGTTCTTCGGAGTCGCCGCCGTCGCCTTCGCCCGCGACGACGTCGAGTCGGCTCCTGACGACCGACCGCGCTTCGTCACGGCCGGGATGGCGCTCGGCCTTCTCGGGCTGGCGGTCAGCGGGTGTCTGCTGCTTCTCTGGCTGCTGACGCCCCTGCCCTTCTGACCCGTGAGCGAGCGCCGGCAGAGACGGCGTGATGGTCGTGGACGACAGCGCCGGCGCGTGCCGGCGGCCCGCACGCCAGGAGCACGCCCCGCCGACTCGCGACGGGCGTGAGCACGACTCGCGTCGGACACGCCGCAGGGACGCGAACGAGTGCGCCACGATCCTGCGCGGTCGGCGCAGGCGGTTCCACGATTCCGACCTCCACGTGAGTGGCTTACGAGAAAGTGCGTACCTGCCGACGACGGGGCTTCCTGCGATGCTGCGATCACCCGCCGACCACACGAGCAGGAGAACACATGACGAACGACCTGACCACGCGCAGCTCCTCCCGCCGCCTCGCCCGCGGCACGGCCGTCCTCGCCGGAGTCGCCCTCCTCACCGGACTCGGCGTCGCCACGCCGGCGGCCGCTGCTCCCGGGACCCCACCGAAGTCGACCGTGACGGCTGCCGCGGACCGGCGGGACACCACCACCGAACACCGCAACGCCTGCGCCGTGCGGACGCTCCTCACCCAGACCTTCGCCGACCCGGACGGCACGTCCTCCCGCGAGCTCGCGGCCCGGCTCGTCTCCCCGACCGCGGTCGCGCACGGAGCAGGGACCGCCGCGGGGCCGGAGGGACTCCTCGCCCAGTTCGCGGCGGACCGCATCCGCGTTCCCGGTGCCCACGCCGTGATCAAACACGTCGCAGCCGACGGCGACCTCGTCGCGGTGCACTGGCAGATCACGCCGGACCCCGGCGACGAACGACGCGGTGACGCCGCCGTCGACCTGTTCCGCCTCGAGCACGGCCGGATCGTCGAGCACTGGTCGCTCGAGCAGCCCGTTCGGACCGGCACACCGGCCAGCGGGAACACGAACTCGATGTTCAGCGACCTCTACCGGCCGGCGCGTCCGACCGCCGCGCCGTCGGAACGTCAGGAAGAACGCAATCGCGTCCTCGCGGTGTCGGCGTACGACACGCTGTTCCGGGACCACGACCCGTCGATCCTCGACCGCGCGTTCGACCCCGCGTACCTGCAGCACAACCCGGTGGCTCCGAACGGGACGGCAGCGCTGAAGCAGCTGTTCGGGAGCGGTGCGCAGTTCCCGGCGCAGCAGTCCGTCATCTCGCTCTCGGACGGCGACATCGTCTGGACCTTCTCGCAGGCGGTCGGCGCGAAGCCCGGGGACCCGCTGCTCGCGGCCGACCTGTTCCGCGTCGACGGCGGCCTCATCCGCGAGCACTGGGACGTGGTCCCCACCGACTAGCCGCCGAGGCGGCCTCGCGCACCGGGCGTGCGGCGTCGATGCCAGGTGAGGGCACTCGCCGCGAGCACGCCCCCCACGACGGCACCGACGGTGTTGGTGATCCAGTCACTCGTGTCGCAGGCCCGACCGATCACCACCACCAGCGCCTGGAGCAGCTCGATGGCACCCGACAGTGCGACGGCACCGAGAACTGCCACCACCGGTCGTCGCCAGAGCACCCCCGCGAAGAACGAGACCGGGACGAACAAGAGGACGTTCGCGGTCGACTCCACCGCAGTGGGCGAGAGGTACGGCAGGCCCGGGTTGCACGTGATGCCCGGGTAGGGCGCGCCATCCGGGTACAGCGTGAGCGCCAGGACCGCGAGCACTGCCAGGCCGAGGAGAACGCCGGTCGTCCGTCGGCGTCCCACGAGCCACAGTCCGGCGACCGGACCGACGACGACGACGCCGACCAGGACCGAGAAGGCGAGCCACGGCACCAGGGCGAGCACGGTCGAGAGCACGGACCGAGACTAGGACACGTCGGATCTGCCGAACGCGGCGGTGGAGGTCACGGCGGGGTAACGAAGTTGATGCGTTCCAATCCTTTTCGGGCCCGGTGGCGAACCCTGTACATCCCCACCGGGACCAACTGACAAGGAGCTTCACCATGAACGCTTTCACTCGCAAGAACATCACCAAGACCACCCTCGGCCTCGTCGCCTCGGGCGCCCTGCTCTTCTCCCTCGCCGCGTGCTCGATGGACTCCGGCACCTCGACCGACACGTCCTCCTCGTCGAGCTCGTCGTCCTCCGAGCCCAGCGCCGCGTCGACGCCCGCCGCGTCGATCGCCGACCTCAGCAACGGCGTCGACACCCAGGTCGCCGTGGACGCGTCCTTCGTCGACGCCCTCACGAGCCTGGGCCTGACCCCCGGCGTCGTCGGCACCGCGACCTTCACCGACGGCACCTTCGCCTTCCCCATCACGGGCGGCAACGTCGACTACTACGGCCCCGACAGCGACGTGCGACCTTACGTCCAGGGCGAGATCGACCACGACGGCTCCGGCCTGTCGCTGACCTCGGCCGACGGCACCGTCGTCGAACTGACCGACTTCCGCATCGACCCGGGTGAGAGCAAGCTCTACGGCACCGTGACCGCCAACGGCACCGTCGCCGCCGAGGACGCCTACCTCTTCAACCTCTGGGGTGGCACGCTGAAGCCGATCCAGATGGAGGGCTCGAACGCCGTCCTCGAGGGCACCACGGTGCACATCAGCCCCGACGCCGCGTCGCTGCTGAACCAGACCTTCAAGACCGATGCCGTCCAGGACGAGATGCTCGTCGGCGTCGCGAAGATCACCGCCGCCACGGAGTAGTACCTGTCTGGCCGCACCCCGCCTCGCGAGGTGCGGCCTGGAACCCGGGTCGTCTCCGTGACGACGCACCGGCCCCGCCCTGCTCGACGGGGTCGGCGATCCCGGTGGACCCCGCCTCGTGCTCACGCACGGGGCGGGGTTTTTCCGTTGCCCGCCCAGGGCCCGGCCCGGGGTCAGGCGGCCGTGAACCCGGTTTCGAACGACGCACCCAGAAGAATCGGGGTGCATCGTTCGGAACCGGGTTCTTCGCGCACTGACGGCCGGGGGTCAGGAGACGCGGCGGGGGTGACGAGCGCCGTGCTCACCGCGCCCGTCACCTCCGCGTCTGCCCGGCAGCTGACGACCACCGCAGACACGACTCGTGACCCTCGGTCTGGGGTCACCGCTTTCAATTCAAGCGCATAGAGTTCGAGGGGTGCCGTCGGTGGCACGAAACCTCGATCCCGAGCCCCCCGGACTGGACGCCATGTCTCTTGCACCTGCGCCACCCGTGGGGACCGAGCGCTCCGACGACGACCTCCTCGTCCTCGTCGCCGAAGGCAACCAGCAAGCCTTCGCGGTCTTCTACGACCGGACGGCTGCCCGTGTCCTCGGACTGGTCCGTCGCATCCTGGTCGATCCGGCGCAGTCCGAGGAGGTCACGCAGGAGATCTTCCTGGAGGCCTGGCAGACCGCCGGGCGCTTCGATCCCGCGCGTGGCAAGGCATCGTCGTGGCTGCTCACGATGGCGCACCGCCGCGCCGTCGACCGGGTGCGCGCCTCCCAGTCCTCACGCGACCGCGACCTCGCGGTCGGTGCCAAGGAATTCGTCGACGCACGGGACGACGTGGCGGAGACGGCCGAGACCCGGGTCGAGCACGAGCGAGTGACGAAGGCCATGCGCACCTTGACCGACCTGCAGCAGCAAGCCCTCGAGCTGGTGTACTTCGGCGGGCTGAGCCACAGCGAGGCTGCCCGTGAGGCCGGCGTCGCCATCGGGACGATGAAGACCCGCATCCGCGATGCCCTGATCACCCTCCGTCGACTGATCGCAGAAACGGAAGCGGCCTGACCGATTCATCCCCCGGGATCGGGCCGGAGGCACGTGCCGAGCAGATCGGCGTCGAACAGCGGGCCTCACGACGTTCTCGTCGACGTCGACGCTCGGCATCGTCAGGGTGTTGCGTCGATGGATGGTCGCCGCCTCACCTGTCCTGACCGTCGACGCGTTCCCCGTCGGGTTCACGTTCCTCTCGTGGACCTTCATCGCCATCGGTGTCGTCTGCGCGGTCGGTGTCGCGGCCGACGTGGCCCGCCGCCCACAGCCGATGGCCGTGATGAACGTGGTGTGGCCCGTGACGATGCTGTTCGGCGGGCTCGCGTGGCTGCTGTTCTACCGTCGGACCGCGCGCGCCGCCCTGCGAGGACTGAGCCAGGACGAGCGCGGGAGTTCGATGGCGGTCTCCGTCGCCACGGGTACCAGCCATTGCGGCGCGGGTTGCGCGATCGGCGACCTCGTCGCAGAGTTCGCCCTCGTCGCCTTCCCCGTCATCGGCGTCGTCGTCGGCCGGGGCACCCTGTACGACGACGAGATCTTCGCCGGCTGGATCATCGACTTCGTCCTCGCCTTCGCTCTCGGGATCGTGTTCCAGTACTTCCCCATCGCCCCGATGCGCGGCCTCGGCCTCCGAGCCGGCATCGTGGCCGCCCTCAAGGCCGACGCCCTGTCGATCTCGGCGTGGCAGGTCGGAATGTACGGGGTCATGGCGCTGGCCCAGTTCCTCGTCCTGCCCTCACTCTTCGGCGGGCGCGCGGACGTCGTCAGCCCGGAATTCTGGTTCGTCATGCAGATCGCCATGCTCGCCGGGTTCGCGACCTCCTATCCCGTCAACTGGTTCCTCATCAGGTCGGGCGTGAAAGAAGCGATGTGATCCGACGCCGACCTCGACGCCGCACACGAGCGCTCGACCCGGGGGCTGGCGCCCGCGCTCGTTCCGTCGCACACTGGTGCCCAGCGAACGAGAGGACTCGTCATGAGCGACACCGTGGTCGATCAGTACATCGCAGGGTTCCCGCCCGAGAGACGCGAAGCGCTCGAGCGGGTGAGGCGGGCCATCCACGCCGGCTGCACCGGCGGCGTCGAGAGCCTGCGGTACGGCATGCCGGCCATCCGCTTCGAGGACGGGCAGACGCTCTACTTCGCGGCATGGACGCGCCACCTCGGCATCTACCCCGTGCCCCGGTTCGACGAAGCCCTCGAAGGTGACGTCTCCCCTCACCGACGCGCCAAGGACACCGTCGCCTTCGGCTGGGGCCGCCCCGTCCCCGACCAGCTGGTCGAGCGGATCAGCCGCGCGATCGCGTGCGGCGCGGCGACGATCGTGGACGCCCCTCCCCCGGCGTTCGCCGTCACCCGCTGACGCGTCCCCCGTACTCCGCCGACGGGCCCCCCGCACCCCGCCGACGATCCGGACGAGTGGTCGCCGATCGTCCTCCGCCACGATGGCGGGCACGATCCGCGGCCACTCGTCCGCTGCGTCCGGGCCCGTACCCCGAACGCGCCGCGTCGGCGGAGGCGGTCCGGCGTAGCGTCCAGGGCACCCCAGAACCAGAGAGGACCCCGCATGACCCGCGACCAGTACACCTTCTCCGACCCGCGCACGCTCTACCCCACGATCAGCCCTGAGGTGCAGCACCAGGACGAGCCCGGCCTGCAGTCGCAGATGACGCCCGTCCCCGACCTCGGCGAGGAGACCTACCGCGGCACGGGACGCCTGCAGGGGCGCAAGGCCCTCATCACGGGTGCCGACTCGGGCATCGGCGCCGCCGTCGCGATCGCCTACGCCCGCGAGGGTGCCGACGTCGCCCTGAACTACCTGCCGAGCGAACAGTCCGACGCCGACCACGTCATCGCGCTCGTCGAGGCCGCGGGGCAGAAGGCCGTGGCCCTCCCCGGGGACCTGACCAGCGCCTCCTTCTGTCGCGAACTGGTGCAGAAGGCGGTCGACGGACTCGGCGGCCTCGACGCCGTCGTCAACGTCGCCGGCAAGCAGGTCTGGCACGAGGACATCGCCGACATCACCGACGAGCAGTTCGACCTGACCTTCCGCACCAACGTCTACGCCCCGTTCTGGATCGTCAAGGCCGCCGTGCCGCACCTCGCCCCCGGCTCGACGATCATCAACACCGCCTCGGCCGAGGCCCACACGCCCGCGCCCGACCGCCTCGACTACGCCGCCACCAAGGGTGCGGTCAACAACCTGTCGAAGGGCATGGCGCAGCAGCTCATCACGAAGGGCATCCGCGTCAACGTCGTCGCGCCCGGCCCGACCTGGACCGTGCTGCAGGTGACCGACGGCGTCGACCCCAAGTCGCTGCCCGAGTTCGGCTCGAGCGAGGCCCCGCTCGGTCGCGCCGGCCAGCCCGCCGAGCAGGCCCCGGCCTACGTGTTCCTCGCCTCGGCCGAGTCGAGCTTCGTCTCGGGCGAGACGCTCAACGTCAACGGCGGCATGGTCTCGCCGTAGCCCGACCGACGACGGAACCGAGGAGGCGCGGGTCGGCTGGACCGCGCCTCCTCGGGTCAGCGGCCCCCGGCGGCTCAGGCGGGCAGCGCCGCCGCGAGGTACGGCGCGGTGCGACTACCGGTGGCTCCGGCCACCTGTTCGGGAGTCCCGACGGCGAGCACGCGCCCGCCCGCGTCCCCTCCGCCGGGGCCCAGGTCGACGACGTGGTCGGACGCCGCCACGACGCCCATGTGGTGCTCCACCACGACGACCGTGTTGCCCGCGTCGACGAGCAGCTGCAACTGGGTGACGAGCAGCTCGACGTCGGCGGGGTGCAGGCCCGTCGTGGGCTCGTCGAGCAGGTAGAGCGTGTGGCCCGAGCGTGCCCGCTGCAGTTCGGTCGCGAGCTTGATGCGCTGCGCCTCGCCACCCGAGAGTTCGGTGGCCGGCTGACCGAGTCGCAGGTAGCCGAGCCCGACCTGCCGCAACGTCTCGAGGGCCCGGGAGGCGCTGGTCACCTCGGCGAGGAACGTCGCCGCCTCGTCGACCGTCATCGCGAGCACGTCCGCCACGGTCGCGCCGTGCCAGGTGACCTCGAGCGTCTCGGCGTTGTAGCGGGCTCCGTGGCACTCGGGGCACGGCGAGTAGCTGCCGGGCAGGAAGAGCAGCTCGACCGAGACGAATCCCTCGCCCTGGCAGACCTCGCAGCGGCCCCCGGCGACGTTGAACGAGAAGCGTCCGGCGCCGTAGCCCCGGGCCCGTGCCTCGTCGGTCGCGGCGAAGGCCTGACGCACCGCGTCGAACAGGCCCGTGTACGTCGCGAGGTTCGACCGCGGAGTCCGGCCGATCGGCTTCTGGTCGACCTGCACGACGCGGTCGACCCGCTCGTGGCTCGTCGCCGTCTCGGCCAGCACGCCGCCGACCAGCGTCGACTTACCCGAGCCCGACACCCCCGTGACCGCGGTCAGCACGCCCAGCGGCAGGTCGACGTCGACGCCGTCGAGGTTGTGCCGGGTGACGCCACGCAGTTCGAGGGTGGCGGTCGGTTCGCGGCGGACGGGCGACCCGCCCTGGGCGCGACCGTCGGCGGAGGGGTCGAGGAACCGCCTCGTGACGGAGTCGGCGACCCCGGCGAGCCCCGCGACGGGCCCGCTGTAGAGCACCGCGCCTCCTTGACTGCCCGCCCCCGGGCCGACGTCGACGACCCAGTCGGCGCGACGCACGATGCTCATGTCGTGCTCGACGACGAACACCGAGTTGCCGCTCGCCCGCAGCCGCTCGAGCACCTCGACGAGGGACTCGGCGTCGGCGGGGTGCAGGCCGGCGCTCGGCTCGTCGAGCACGTAGACGACGCCGAACAGGCCCGAGCGCAGCTGGGTCGCGATGCGGAGACGCTGCATCTCGCCCGGCGACAGGGTCGGCGTCGCACGGCCGAGGCTGAGGTAGCCCAGCCCGAGGTCGGCGAGCACGGTCGTCCGGGCCAGCAGGTCGGAGGCGATGCGGACGGCGACCTCGGTGACCTCGCCCGACGACGCGTTCGACACCGCCGCCGACGCACTCGTCAGGGTCGCCGTCGGCCGCAGGACGTCGCCCAGCTCGGCGATCGGCAGGGCGTTGAGCTCGGCGATCGTCCGGCCGGCGAAGGTCACGGCGAGCGCCGCCCGGGTCAGGCCGCTGCCACCGCAGAGCGAGCAGGGACCGCTCTCGACGTACTGCAGGACCTTGGCCCGCTGGGTCTCGCTCTGCGAGTCGGCGAGGGTGTGCAGGACGAAGGCGCGGGCGCTCCAGAAGCGGCCCTTGTACGGCTTGGCGACGCGGTCGCGCTGGGGGGTCACCTCGACCACGGGCTGCTCCTCGGTGTAGAGCAGCCAGTCGCGATCGGCCTGCGGCAGGTCACGCCAGGGGCGGTCGATGTCGTAGCCGAGCACGCTCGTGACGTCGCGGAGGTTCTTGCCCTGCCAGGCTCCCGGCCAGGCGGTGATCGCGCCGTCGCGGATGCTCAGGTCGGGGTCGTGGACGGCGGACGCCTCGGTCACCTCGTGCGCGACGCCGAGCCCGTGGCAGCGCGGGCAGGCCCCCGCGACCGTGTTCGGCGAGAACGAGTCGGACTCGAGCCGGTCGGCCCCCGCGGGGTAGCTGCCGGCCCGCGAGTAGAGCATCCGCATCGAGTTCGACAGGGTGGTCAGGGTGCCGACGGTCGACCGCGAGCTCGGGGCGCCGCGGCGCTGCTGCAGGGCGACGGCCGGGGGCAGGCCGGTGATCTCGTCGACGTGCGGGGCGCCGCCCTGGGCGATCAGCCGCCGCGCGTAGGGGGCGACGGACTCGAAGAAGCGGCGCTGCGCCTCGGCGAAGATCGTGCCGAAGGCCAGCGACGACTTGCCCGAGCCCGAGACTCCCGTGAACGCGACGATGCTGTCGCGCGGGACGTCGACGTCGACCGCACGCAGGTTGTTCTCGCGAGCGCCGCGGACGCGGACGAAACCGCGGGCGTGGACGTCGGCGGGGGTGTCGGCGGGGGCGTCGGCGGGCACGTCGGGAGGGGCGGTGTCGGGCATCCGGTCGATGCTACGGGTGTCCGACGGACTCGGCCCGGGTGCCGGTGGCCCGTCGGGGTGCCGGTGCGGCGTCGGCGGGGTGTCGGCGGGCTGCGGGGCTGCGGAGCTGCGGGGCTGCGGGGCTGCGGGGCTGCGGGGCTGCGGGCCGAGTGTCGGTGGCCCGTCGTAGCGTGTGCGCGTGCCCGAGCCGATCGCCGCCTGGTGGGCGCGACGCCGGTCGTCGCGCGGCCTCGCCGTGCCCTACCCCGTGGGCAGCTACCGCGAGGCGTGGGCGTCGTACCCGGTGCTCGTGCGGCAGTACCGGCCCGAACACAACGGCGGCATCGTGCTCAGCCAGATCCCGCCCGCGGCCGACGTGTGGCTGTGCTGGCTCTGCGACGCGGGCCACGTCTTCGTCGCCACCCCCGACGAACAGCGGCACCGGCCCGGGCGCGAGCGACGGCGGTCGTCGTGGTGCCCCGAGTGCAGCGAACTCGCCGCTCCGCGTGCTCTGCCGATGAGACCGCCGATGGCACCGGCGGCGGTGGTCCGCGCACAGGCCGAGGGCATGCCGACGCAGGGCGCGAGTGCGCCGGGCCAGGCCCGGCCGGCACCGAGCGATGCCGGGACGGCGTCCGGCCAGGCCTGGGCGGCCCAGACCGCAGGAGGCGCGGTGCCGGCGGCCCCGTCACCCCCGCCCCGGCGTCGCCGCGGCTCGAGCACGGGTCTGCCGTCGACGACGCCGCGCGCGGAGGCGAGCCGCAGTCCCGAGCCCTCCCGCGCCTCCCCCACCTCGCCGCTGGTCAGCGAGGTCCGCACCGAGCGTGCCTCCCCGTCCACCGGCGCCTCCCGCACCGAGCATGCCTCCCCGCCCACCGGCGCCTCCCGCACCGAGCTCGCCTCCCCGGCCATCAGTGGCTCCCGCACCGAGCGCTCCTCCCCGCCGGCCCGCGCCCCTCGGCCGACCCGCGCCTCCCGGCCGGTGTGCGACAAGACGCCGGCCCTGCCGACCGGTACGCCTTTCGTCAGCGCGTGTGCCCCGAAGCCGGCGTCGGCGGTCGAGGCCGAGCTGCGAGCCGGACTGACGGCCCGGCTCGAGTTCGAGCCCGGTCTGAACGCGGTGCGGGTCGGGCGTCCGTTCTTCGACCACGTCGAGGTGTGGCCCGACATCGTGCTGAGCGAGCTGCGGGTCGCGATCGAGTACGACTCGACCGGGCGGCACGGGCTCGAGCACGTCGGGCACCGCGAGACCGCCGACCGCCGCAAGGACGCCGCGCTGCGGGCCGCCGGCTGGGAGGTCGTACGGCTCCGGACCGGAAAGCTGCCCCGGCTCGGCCCCCACGACCTGCAACTCTCGGGGCTGACGCGGCAGACGGTGCCCCTGCTGCTCGACGAGCTGCGTGCCATCCGCGGCCCGCTGCTCGTCGACGCCTACCTGCGCCGCTGAGTACGGCGCGCCCCCGGGCGGCAGGGCCGGGCGGGCGGGCGGGACCACGACACGGCACCGCGTTTCGTGCACGGCACTCGATCTCGTCGCGGTGCGCTGCACGAAACACGGTGCGACGTTCAGAACGTGGTGTCACGCGACCCCCGGGCCAGCCAGGCTAGCCAGGCCAGTCGGGCTCAGCCGCGCAGGGCCAGCGCCTCGCTGCGCCAGCGGGCGTAGCGCTGCCACGGATCGTCGATGCCCTCGGCGAGCGCCGCCACGTGGGCGTCGAGCTCGGCACTCCGGGCGAACCATTCGGTGCGACCGAACCGGGACGCCGCGAACTGGCCGTGCCGTCGCCGTTCGACCAGGCGGTCGCCGCGCTCGAAGGCCAGGAGTTCGTCGTGCCAGAGCGTCCTCAGCCGCTGTCGGGGATTCGACGAGGTGCCGATCTTGATGCGGTCCTCGAAGCGGATGTAGTAGACGACGTCGACCCGCACGACCCCGAGCTCGCCGTCGGACACGTCGCCCTGACGCCACTCGCAGACGGCGCAGAGCCACCCCGACGGCCAGTGCACGCCGAGCCGCGACCCGCACGCGAGGCACGGCGACGGCAGCAGGTCGGTGACTCCCTCGCCCGACCCCTCGAGCGAGGCGGCCCAGTCGGCGGCGAGCGCGAGGTGCCGATCGCAGAGCGGCACGGGGGACGACGGATCGACCGGACGACCGCAGGAGTCGTCGCCGAGCCGCCCCGTGCCTCCTCGGCAGGTGTCGTCGGGTCGGGGCGTCGGGTTGGTCACCCCCGCAGGCTAGGTGCGGCCACCGACACCCGGCCGGGTCCGGCTCAGTCGTGCTCGTGGTCGATGCGCAGCCCGAGCGGGTGCGGCCCGAGCAGCAGCCAGACCGCACCGGCACCGAGCGGGAAGAGGACGGCGGCGACCGTCCAGACCGTGCGCTCGAGCTGCGTCGTGTCGGCACGCCGTCGGACGGCACGCACGATGCTGACGACGATCACGAGGTACACGACCGCCACGACGATCGCCACCACCGCCGGACCCCAGTCATCCCATGTGCTCATCCACCCAGCCTAGGGTGCGGCCCCCAGCCCGCCTCAGTGACCGCTGAGCCGCGCCAGCACCTCGTCGTAGCGCCCCTCGGCCTCGGCGTTGCGCAGGAACTTGACCCGCTCGACCAGGATCTCGTGGGCGTCGGGCTGGGCCTCGAGCAGCGCCATGGTCTCGTCGAGGTACTCGTCGAGCGGCATGGCCGACGGGTCGTCCTGCTGGCCGAGCAGGGTGGTCTGCACGGCCGGCGGCACGAGTTCGACGACCTGGACGCTCGTGCCGGCGAGCTGCACGCGGATGCCCTCGCTGAACGAGTGGATCGCCGCCTTGGTCGCGTTGTAGGTCGGCGTGATCGGCAGCGGCACGCTCGCGAGCCCGGACGACACGGTCACGATCGATGCCGCCGGCCGTGACTGCAGGAACGACGTCCACGCGGCGATCAGGCGGATCGGCCCGAGCAGGTTCGTCGTGACGATCGCCTCGGCGGTCGGGAGGAACTCACCTGTCGTGACGTCCTCGGTCTGCATGATGCCGGCCATCGCGACCACGACGTTGGTCTCGGGCCAGCGGCGTTGCACCTCGGCCGAGACGTCGACGACGGCCTGCGGGTCGGTGGTGTCGAGCTCGACGGCCTCGAGGCCCGGGTGGTCGCGGACGATCTGGTCGAGCAGGGCCCGGCGTCGGCCCGCCACGACGACGGTGTTGCCGGCGGCCTGCAGGCGCAGGGCGAGGCCCAGGCCGATGCCGGACGTGGCTCCGGGGATGAACACGGTGTTGCCGCTGATCTTCACGGTTGCTCCTTCGGGTGTGCCGCGCTCGGCGCGGCCGGTGGTCGTCGCCGCGCCGAGGGTGGTCGGGGCGACGACCCCACTCTGACCCGGGGAGGCGCGCGGCGGCAGAGAGCGCTCGTCCAGGGATCGCCACTCCCTGGTCGGCGAGCCACGGGGCTGACAGCATGGGGCGATGGACCGCGCCGAACTCGCCGACTTCCTCCGCCACCGCCGCGAGGCGCTGCGGCCGTCCGACGTCGGGCTGCCCGAGGGCGTGCGTCGGCGAACCGCGGGACTGCGTCGTGAAGAGGTGGCGGGGCTCGTCGGCATGTCGACCGACTACTACGCGCGGCTCGAGCAGCAGCGCGGCCCCCAACCGTCCGAGCAGATGCTGGTCGCGCTCACCCGGGCGCTGCGGCTGAGCCTCGACGAGCGCGATCATCTCTACCGCCTGACCGGTCACCACCCGCCGCGCCGCACACGCGGCGGCGACCACGTCAGTCCCGCCCTGCTGCGGGTGCTCGACCGTCTGGACGACACCCCCGCGCTCGTCCTCAGCGACCTGGCCGAGACGCTCGCGCAGAACCGGCTCGCGGTCGCCCTGCTCGGCGACCAGATGAGGCACGAGGGTCTCGACCGCAGCGCGTTCCACCGGTGGTTCACCGACCCGGCGGAGCGCGCCTCCTACCCGGTCGAGGACCACGCGCACCAGCTCGAGCTGCAGGCGTCCGGGCTGCGGGCGGCGCTCAGCCTGGCGGGCGGCCGCGGGCGACCGCGCGAACTGGTGGAGGCGCTGCTCGCCTCGAGCGACGAGTTCGCGACGATCTGGAGCCGTCACGCGGTCCACCAACGTTTCGACGACCGCAAGACGCTGTTGCATCCCGAGCTCGGCCGCATCGAGGTGGACTGCCAGGCCCTCTTCACCGAGGACCAGTCGCAGACGCTCCTCGTGCTGACGGCGACGCCCGGGTCCGACGACGACGCCAAGCTGCGCTTGCTCGACGTGATCGGCATCGGGCGGTTCGCCGAACACGAGTGAGGGCGAGGGGCGACCGTCGGACACGCGCAGCCGCACACGCACACGCACACTGGCAGCCGCCCGCACCCACACCCGCACCCGCACCCGCGAAGATGGATGCACCCACGACGACGTGACCCCGAGGAGAACGCATGTCCCCGCAGACCCCGAGCACCCCGAGCACCCCGAGCTTCCCCGCTTCGACGGCCGTCCCGTTGCGGGGCGGGCCGGTCCTCCGCTGGGGCGTGATCGGCCCGGGCGAGATCGCCGGCGACTTTACCGACGCCCTGCACGCGCACACCGACCAGCGCGTGGTCGCCGTGGCCTCGCGCAGCCTCGACCGGGCCGAGGCGTTCGCCCGCGCCCACGGCGTCGACACCGCCTACGGGGACGCGGAGGCGCTGGTCGCCTCCCCCGACGTCGACGTCGTCTACGTGGCCACGCCCCACACCCGGCACCTGCCCGACGCCCTGACCGCGATCCGTGGCGGGAAGCACGTCCTGATCGAGAAGCCGATGGCGACCAGCACCGCCGAAGCCGACGAGATCGTGGCTGCGGCGAGCGCCGTGGGGGTCCTCGCGATGGAGGCGCTCTGGACGCGCTACCTGCCGCACACCACCGTCATCGCCGAACTGCTCGCCGAGGGGGCGATCGGAGACGTGCGACTCGCGACCGCCGACGTCGCCTGGGCGAACGACCTCTCAGCCGGCGGACGCATGACCGACCCGGCCCTCGGCGGCGGCGCCCTGCTCGACATCGGCGTCTACGCCTTCTGGTTCACCCAGTTCGCCACCGGTCACCCCGTCGAGTGGCACGCCACCGGCTCGACCCGGGCCGACGGCGTCGACCTCGACGCGGCCGTCGTCACCCGCACGGCCGACGGGGTGCTGGCCACCGCGGCGACCAGCCTGCTCACGACCTCGCCCGGGCTCGGCACGATCTCGGGCACGACCGGCTCGATCCGCACCCTGCAGAACCTGGTCTTCCCGGCGACGTTCGAGCTGACCACGGGCCGTGGTTCGGCCGTCTGGAGCGACCCGACCGTCCCGACCGGCCGCCAGGGCCTGGCCTACCAGGCGACGGCCCTGGCGTCCTACGTCGATGCCGGGCTGCGCGACTCGCCTCTGCACTCGCTGGCCGACTCGAGGTCGTTGCTCGCGACGATCGAGGCGACCCGCGCCTCCTTGACCGTCGTCTGACCCTGCCGAGACGTCACGACGTGTGGCTCAGGTCCAGGGTGGAGCGGCACGTCGGACCTCTCGGCCACCCGTGCCCGAGCCCAGGACTCGGCTCAACTCGCGACCGGGGGCACCGACGCGACGGCGATGTCGTGGCCGTCCGCGGCACGGATCTCGACGGACGCGACGTCGGGCCGCAGCACGGCGGCGTTCAACCGACAGTCGACGCGCACGTCCGACCCGAGGAACGCACCGGACTCGTACTCACGCCCGTCGCCCCCGACCACCACGACCGTGAACGCCGAGCCCGTCGGCAGGCCGTCGATGCTGAGGACGGTCTCGGTGCCCCAGGTGTGGGCGACGAGGTCCCCGTCGAGGTCGACCCCGGCGGGCTGACCGACGAAGTCCACGTGCTCGACGGCGCCGAGGGTCCCGGCCGGGCCGGCCACCACCGTGTCGCGAGGCATCGCGAGCAGGACTCCGCCCCCGGCCCCGATCGCCAGGCATGCGGCGGCGGCGACGGCGATCAGCAGCGGGCGACGGCCCCGGCCCGAGCGGGCGGTGGCGACGTGCGGACCGATTCGCGGGAGCGTCGGGTCGTCCCCCGTCGTGCCGGCGCCTGACAGGGCGCCGGCATCGGAGGCGGTGCCGACGTCGGAAGCGGTACCGACGCCCGAGGCGGTGCCGACGTCCGAGGCGATGCCGTCATCGGTCGCCCGCCCGGCGGCCGGGTCGTCTCCGGCCCGGGCGACGGCGTGGACGCGCTCGCGGAGTCCGTCGCTCGGGGCGACCTCGTCCCAGCGACCCAAGTCCGAGAGCCCTCCGACGACGACGCCCAGCGACGCCAACTCGGCGTCGATCGACGGGTCGGCGGCCCGCAACGCGTCGAACTCGACGCGTTCGCTCGGCGAGAGGTCGTCCGCGAGCGCCGCGGCCGTCAACTCGTCGCGGCGGGCGTCGGAGCCCCCGACACCGTCGGCGCCCCCGCCGTCCCCGGCACCGGTACCGTCATCGGCCCCCACCCCTGGCGTGCGGTCAGTCATCGGTCGTCTCCTGGTCGTCGAGGTGGGTGCGGAGGGCACGCAGCGCGTGGAACACGCGGGTGCGGAGGGTCGCGACGGGCACGCCCGTGCGCTCGGAGACCTCGCGGTAGCTCAGGCCCTCGAGGTGGACGGCCACCACGGCCGCCCGGTGGTCGTCGCTCAGGCGGGCGAGCCCCTCGGCCATGCCCAGGCGCTCGAGCGGGTCGGCGACGGTCGCCACGGGGTCGGGGGCGTGCTCGAGCGGCACGACCGACGGCGTGCGCGTGCGTGCCCGGTACACGTCGAGCACGACGCGGCGTTCGATCGCGAACAGCCAGGTGCGGACGCTGCCGCGGTCGGCGTCGAACGAGTCGCGGGCGCGCCAGGCACGCACGAAGGTCTCTTGCACGCAGTCCTCGGCGAGCGCCCGGTCGCGGAGGGCGTTGACGGCGAAACCGAGCAGCGACGAGCCGTGTTCGACGAACGCGGCCCGGACGTCGAGACCGGACGACCCCTCGCTCATCGGGCTCCGATCTGCGACGCGGCCCGGGACGGGCCCCGCGCGACCCATGACGGCGATCATCCGTCTGCCCTCCAGCCTATCCACGCCGTTCGCGGATGCCGACGGGGTCTACGTCCGCTGCGCCTCCGGCGTTCACCGCACCGTCGAGAAAACTTTCTCGGCACCTGGTGAACGCATCGAGGCCCGACGACGTAGGCCCTGTCGAGCGGCACCCGCCCGGGCGCCGCCCCGTCGAGAGGACCCGGAGCATGCCGAAGATGACGCGCACGACCAAGAAGACCGCCATCCGCACCCTGACGATCGGTGGCGCCGCCGCCACCGCCGTCACCCTGTTCGGCGTGACGCCCGCGTTCGCCGAGACCGAGGTGCCCGAGCCCGCGACCTTCACCAGCGCCTACACGGTCATGGCGACGCCCGACCAGGTGATCAACAACGACGGGGTCGCCACACCGGGCGAGGCCGGTGCCACGGGCACGTTCGACTTCCGCGTCAACAGCGACACCGAGGTGATCTGCTACGACATCACCCTGCGCGGCGTCACGGGCGAGTACCAGAGCCCGGCGAAGACCGCGACGCACATCCACGAGGCCGCGAAGGGCCAGGCCGGCCCGCCGCGCATCTCGTTCCCGAACCCGGTCGACCGCGGTGACGGCACGCGCACGAGCAGCGGCTGCCTGCAGGGGCCCTTCACGACCGGCGTCATGAGCGCCGCCGGGGCCGACACGGGCACCGGCTTCAGCCTGAAGCAGCTCGAGGCGAACCCGGCCGGCTTCACGGGCGACTCGCACACGGCCACGTTCGCGGCCGGCGTCGTCCGCGGCCAGCTGACGCAGGTGCCCGTCGGTGGCGTCGACACGGGACTCGGAGGCGCGGCCGCCGAGAGCGCGTCGGCCGGCGGTCTCGGCCTCGCGGCCGGTGGCGCCGGGGCCCTCGCCCTGCTCGGTGCGGGTGCGTACGTCCTGACCCGTCGTCAGCGCGCGGCCCGGGCCTGACGTGCTCCGCTCCCTCCGCCCGGTGGTCGCCGTCGGCGTCGTGCTGGCCCTCGCCGGGTGCGCGTCACCCGGGGTGGTCGCACCGACGGTGACGCCGGCCCCGGGGGCGGGGGCGAGCCCCTCGACGACCGCGGCTCCGTCGGCGACGGGCACCGCACCTCCTGCGGTGGGCGGGGTCGACGGCGGCGGGGTCGACGGCAGCGGCGAGGTGGTCGGCGAGGGCGTCGCTCCGGCGGCCGTCTCGGTGCCGGCCATCGGGCTGGACGCCCCGCTGATCGATCTCGGCATCGCCGACGACGGCGCCATGGAGGTACCCGTGGACGCGGACGACGTCGGGTGGTTCACCGGCGGGGGCCGACCCGGCGGGCGCGGGCCGACCGTGATCGCCGCCCACGTCGACTCGGCGTCGGGCCCCGCGGTCTTCGCCCGCCTCGACGAACTCGTCGTCGGCGACCGGGTCGACGTGACCACGGTCGACGGGGACGTCGTCGGCTACGCCGTCACCGAGGTCGTCGACGCGCCGAAGGCGGAGTTCCCGACCGCCCGGGTCTTCGGGGCGCAGCCGACCGACCAGCTGCGGCTGATCACCTGCGGCGGCGTCTTCGACCGCGGCTCGGGCCACTACGACCAGAACCGGATCGTCTTCGCCGAGCCGGTGGCCTGAGCCCGGCGCCCGGCACCCGGGCACGCCGCGACGCCACGACGTGCCGTGCCGCCTGGTCTACAACACCCCGGGAGGCGCGGCCCGCGTCGGTCGCGCCAGGGTCGCCACGAGGTGCTCGACGAGCGGCACGGTCCACGCGACGTTCGCCGCGATGCCGCGGTTCGGTTCGTCGTCGGGCTGGTGCAGGCGGTGCAGGTCGTTGAAGGTCAGGAACGCGCTGGGCACGCCCGCCCGGTAGAACGACGCGTCGTCGGTGCCGGTCGTCGGCGGGAACCGGGTGACCAGCTCGAGGTCGGGCCGGGTGGCCGCGGCGTGCTCCAGCAGCGCCCCGCGGAACGCCGTCGAGAACGCCTCGGGGGCGCCGAACGCCTCCACGAAAGATCCGCGCCCGAGCCCATCGACGTTGAGCACGTAGTCGATGGCGTCGAGTTCGTCGGACGAGGCGCTGTCGACGAAGTGCCGGGACCCGCCCAGGTGCCATTCCTCGGCGGTGAAGAAGACGAGGCGGACCGACGCGACCGGCGGGGCCGCCGCCCACCGCTCGGCCAGCTGCAGCAGGGCGATCGTGCCACTGCCGTTGTCGTAGGCGCCGACCGTGTTGAAGAACGTGTCGTAGTGCGCGCAGAGCAGCACCGACCCGTCGCCCGTGCCGGGCACGTCGACGACCAGGTTGTCGCTGGTCGCGGCGTCGACCGGGCCGCCGTCGGCCTCGATCTCGACCTCGACGGGCTTGCCGTCGGCGATCCACTCGGTCAGCTGCAGACCGTCGACGCGGCCGATCGCGAGGTGGGCCACGTCGTGGTCCGACCCGGAGGGCAGCGGCTGCGGTGCGGCGGGTCCGTCGTCCCGCGCGTGCAGGTAGGCCACGACGTCGCCGCCGTCCGCCCGCACGACGAACTTCTGCCAGACCATCGAGTCGCCCCAGAGCCCCTGCGGGCCGACGGCCTCGACCGTGCCCCGGCGCGCACCGCCGGTCGATCCGCTCCAGAGCATCGGCCAGGCGGGCAGCTCACGGGCGATCGGCTGCTGCACCGCGACCCGGTGCACGCTGCCCGGCTGCCAGCCGGGCAGCGTCACGGGCTGCCGGGCGACCGGCCACCCGACCGCGGTCAATCGCTGCTCGAGCCAGTCGGCCGCGGCCGCGATCCCGGCGGTGCCGTGGAACCGGGGGCCGTGCTGGACCAGGGCGACGAGGTCGTCGTAGGCGCGTTCCGCGCGCTGCGCCGCGGCCGGGTCGGTGTCGTGGGTCATGTCGTGCCTCTCGGTAACGGCTCTGGGGTCGGGGTCGGTGACGGTGTCGTGGTGGCGGTCGACGACGCGGCCGACGGACCGAGGAGGCGCGGCGCGGCCCCCCGGGCGGCCTGCGCCACCGTCGTGGCGGGCACCCCGAGCAGGTGCTGGGCCACGCGGGCGACGTCGTCCGTCCTCCCCCGGAACCACCAGCTGGCGAACCGGTCGGTGACCGCCTCGGGTCGCGGCCCGAGGACGGGCGTGCCCCGGGCCTCGATCTCGGCGAACCCGCCGAGCCCGCCGTCGTCGTCGTACAGGTGCAGCGAGTCGCCCCGGACCCCCGGGGACGGGTCGGGCTCCTCCGAGTACTCGGCCGACGGGTCGCTGTGGCTGCCACGCACGAAGAGCACGGCACGGTCGTCGGCCGGGTCGCCGACCGCGCGCACGTACCCGACGCGTCCGGTGACGTGCGGTGCCGCGAAGCCGATCTTGAAGCGGTCGGCACCGGTCAGTGACACGGCGACGCCGCCGGGCACCTCGGCGAGCAGCTCGCCGACCGGCTCGTAGTAGTCGGTCACCTGGGTGTCGGGCACGGCCGCGACGAACGCCGTGCCGCCCGCCCGCACCTGGTCGAGCATCCACGACTCGGCCTCGTGCGCGCCGTCCGAGGTGATGCCGAGCCGCACCTCCGTCACGTAGCCGCCGTACTCGACGGCGTCGACGAGCGGTGCGCCGCCGGGGCCCCCGGCCGACGCCCCGCGCAGGTGTCGCAGCGGGTGGGCCGCCGGCCGCACGACGAGCGTGAGGTCGGCCCGCACGAGCCCGGTCGGCTCCGTGAACGCCTCGAGCTCGGCGACCCGCGACAGCGTCACGCGGTCGCCCGTGCGGCCGAGGTCGTGGCGGCCGGGGTCGAGCGACGGCGGCATCTCGTAGCTGCCCCAGTAGTCGCTGCGGTCGCGGATCATGTAGGCGATCTCGGGCCCGATCCAGACCCGGTCGCCGCCGACGTTCCAGTCGCCCGAGTCGACCAACGCGCCGAACGCGTCGTCGTCGGCGAACGCATCGGGCAGCCAGTTCTCGGCCTCGCCCTCGGCGAAGAAGGGGCCGTAGACGCGGCCTCCGTAGGACGAGACGACCACGACGGCGTCGGGTCCGACGGCCACCCGTTCGGAGGCGATGCCGGCCGCGGCGAGGCGGGCCTCGACGGCGCGCAGGTCGATCGCGACCGGGCCGACCGGGCCGACCGGGTCGACCGGGCCGACCGGGCCGACCGGGTCGACGGCCGGGCCGGTCACGCGGCCACCTCGACGAGGGCGCTCGCGTGGAACGCGTCCTCGGCGCGCAGCATGCCGACGAACCAGGCGTCCAGCCGGGCGTCGGTCACGTCGGCGGGCAGCTCGTCGACCAGCTGGTGCAAGAAGGCCACCTGGGCGCGGAAGCCGTCGGTGACGTGCAGCTCGATCCACCGTTGCACGTCGTCCGGTCGGGGCACGGCACGCTCGGCCGCCCGCGTGCACCACCGCAGGTAGAGCGTCTCGGCCGCGGCGAGGCTGGTGACGACTCCGGCGTAGCCGCCCTCGGCGAGTGCCGCCGTCACCGCCCCCTCGAGGACGGAGGCGCGGCGCAGCAGGTCGGTCGAGGTCGCGTCGTCGACCGGTCGCGTCGAGAGCAACCGCTCGAAGTACCGGCTCTGCGGACCGACGAGGTCGGCGACGGCCTCGGCGTGGCGCTCGGCGCGGGACCACTCGGGCTGCTGCCAGAGGCAGTAGCCCGCGAGTCGGGCCGCCGTCCGGACGAACGCCTGCTCGATCGCGAGGTAGCGACCGAAGGCGGGGTCGTCGAGCGTGCCGTCGGCCATCCGGGCCAGCAGCGGGACCGACGCCGAGGCGTCGAGCTCGGCCGAGCAGCGGGCGACCATCGCCGCCGCCCGGCCCGTGCCGACGCCCTCGGGCCGGCCCGTGCCGACGCCCTCGGGCCGGGTCGTGCCCGCCATCGTCAGCGGCCGGTCAGCCACGACACGATGCCGTTGAACACCCGGGCGTAGCCGTCCCACTCCTCGCAGAACGCCGGCGGCGCCCAGTGCGGCGAGCAGTCGCTCGTGAAGACCGCCGTGCGCCCCGCGCCGGCCTCGCCGACGACGACGAGCGGGTCGCCGTCGAGGCGGGCGAGCTCGACCGCGCCCGGCTTCACGACGGTGCGGTTGTAGCCGAGCAGCAGCGGCCACTCCGTGCCCGCGCCGCCGAGGGCGGGGTGCTCGGCGTCGAGCACGGTGGCGACGACGCCGGCCGGGCGCTCGACGCGGTCGTCCCCGATCAGCATCTCGACCGGCAGCACGTCGGCGATCTCGGTGCGGGCGTAGCCCGCACGACCCTGCCAGCCCGAGAACGACAGGTAGCCGCCGATCATCAGCAGCGCGCCTCCGGCCTCGACCCAGCGGGCGAGCTCGCGGACGCGGTCCCGACCCGGGATGCTCTTCTCGAAGACGGCGGGCGCGAGCTGCAGCGAGTTGACGCCGATGTCGGACAGCACCACGACGTCGTAGGCGTCCAGCGCCTCCTGCGTCTCGGGGAAGTCGGTGGCGACGAGGTGGGCGGGCAGGTGGACGACCTCGTGGCCGCCGGCCTGCAGGGCCGTGCGCAGCTGCGCGACGCCCTCGGTGTACGAGTGGGCGGTGAACTCGTCGACGCCCTTGGTGTGGGTCGTCGCGGTGATCCAGCTCTCGCCGGCGATGAGGATGCGGGACATGGTGGGGCCTTCCGGTGGTGACGGGACGGTTCGGGACGAGGAGGCGCGAGCGGCTCGGTGCCGCGTCGTCGCCCCTCAGCGGGTCAGGGCGGCGCCCTCGAAGAGGTCGCGGACGTTGCGGGTGCCGACGCCGTGCACGATCTCGGCGTCGACGCCGAGGTCGGTCAGCCGGTCGAGGAACACGGCGGGGACGTACGAGAGGCCGTTGCCGCCGTGCTTGCGCAACATGCTCTTGAGGAAGAGGTCGTGGCTGAAGAGCAGACGGCGGCCGAACCCGGCCGAGGCCAGACGGGCGATGGCCGTGGCCGTCTCGACCGGCGACGGCGACTGCCCTTCGCCGGGCAGGGAGAAGCGGTACGGCATGCCGATCATGTCGAACTCGAGCCAGACCCCGCGCTCGGCGAGGCTGCGCTGGTAGTCGGGGTCGCTGCCGGACGGGTCCATGTGGCAGAGGACGACCGCCGTGGGGTCGACGCCCTCGTCGCGCAGCACGACGTCGAGCACGCGGCCGCCGTGCCGGACGAAGCCGGGCAGGTGCACGAACATCGGCAGGCCGGTCTCGCGTTGCAGGCGGCAGGCCGCGCGCAGCGAACGCTCCTCCCGCTCGGTGAAGCCGGGCGAGACGCCGATCTCGCCGATCACGCCCGACCGGGGCACCCCGGTCTCGGCCGGGTCGGCCCGGTACTGCGCGACCAGGCGCGAGGCCAGGTCGTCGACGGTGTCGCGGCCCGTGGCCTCGGGGTGGAACCGCTCGAGGTACCAGCCGCCGCCGGTGACGACGGCGACCCTGCTGCGGCGCGAGATCTCGGCGAGACGGCGGGGGTCGCGCCCCTGTCCGTCCGAGGTCAGCTCGACGACCGTGCTGCCGCCGAGCTCGCGGAACGCGACGAGCTCGTCGACCGCGTCGTCGTCGCCGTCGAGCACGCAGTTGTCGCGGCAGGCGAGCGGACGGTCGCGCAGCAACCAGGCGATCTCGGGAGTGACCGGGGCGTCGAACAGCTCGGGGAAGTCGGGGTCGGGTTCGAGCCCGCCCTCTTCGATGCTGTTGATCAGGTGCTCGTGCGGCAGCGTGTAGCCGAGCCGGTCGCTCGGCACGGGACCGGTGACGGTCTGCACCTCGACGACGGTGGTCGTCTCGACCCCGAACCCTCCGACGCGGCTCATCGGGTCACCCGCTTGCGCACCAGGTCGGTGAACGAGCCGCCCCGCAGGTTGATCCAGATGACGATGATCAGGAGGCTGCCGGTCACGATGGGCACGATGTAGGGGCTCAGGCCGAGCAGCGTGAGGCCGTTGGTGATGACGCCGGTCAGGATCGCCCCGATCGCCGTGCCGATCACGCTGCCCTTGCCGCCCAGCAGGTTCGTGCCGCCGATCACGACGGCGGTGATGACCGTCATGGCGAAGTCGACGCCCGAGTTGGCGTCGCCCGACCCCAGTCGGGCCGCGGTGATGATGCCGGCCGCGCCGGCCGCCGTGCCGCTGAGCACCAGGGCCATCATCTTGACGAAGCGGGTGTCGACGCCCGCCCGGCGGACCGACTCCTCGTTCGAGCCGATGCCGGTGATGTACTGGCCGAACCGCATGCGCTGCAGCCCCACGATGCCGACGCCGACGATGATCAGCGCGAGCCAGGCCGGGTACCCGAGCCCGAACAGCCGGCCCTGCCCGACCTGGGCGAAGATCAGCCCCGAGCCGATGGCGATCGAGTAGCCCTTCGTGATCAGCAGGGCGACGCCCCGCACGATCGACATGGTGGCCAACGTGACGATGAACGACGGGATGCCCTGGTAACTCGAGAACCAGCCGTTGACCAACCCGCAGAAGGCTCCGACGGCCAGGCAGATGACGATCACCAGCACCGACTCGAGACCGGCCCGCAGCAGGACCGCCCCGATCACCGAGACGAGGGCGAGCGTCGACCCGACCGAGAGGTCGATCATGCCCGCCGTGATGACGAAGGTCATCGCGACGGCGACGATCGCCGCGGGGGCGACCTGCACGGCGACGTTCCGCAGGTTCGTGCCGGTGAGGAAGGTCGGGGTCGCCACCGAGAAGACGACGATGACGACCAGCGTCACGACGAGCATCAGCAGGGTGGACTTGTTGACGCGTTGCAGGGCTTCCCAGCGGCGCTCGCGCACGTCGGTGGAGCCGTGCCCGCGACCCGGCTCGGGGCCGTCGGTGCGGGTGGGGTCAGAGGTCGTCGCGGTCATGCGGCAGCGCTCCCTTCACGGGTGATCATGTCGACGAGCGACTCGATGGTGAGGTCGTCGATGCGGGCGTCGTCGACGCTGCGCCCCTCGTACATGACGGTGATGCGGTCGCAGACCCGGAAGAGGTCCTGCAGCCGGTGGGTGATCAGGATGACGCCGACCCCTCGGGCCGCGACCTCCTTGATGAGGCGCAGCACCGACTCGACCTCGGTGACGGCGAGGGCGGCGGTCGGCTCGTCGAGGATCAGCACGTCGGGGTCGACCGACGCGGCGCGCGCGATGGCGACCGACTGGCGCTGACCACCCGACAGCTGCGAGATCAGCTGGTGCGTGGACGTGACGCGGACGCCGAACTCCTTGAGCACGGCCGTGGCCTCGGCGTGCATGGCCCCGACCTTGAGGAAGGGCCCGACCCGCGGCTCGCGGCCGAGGAACAGGTTGGCGGCGACGTTGAGGCTGTCGCAGAGGGCGAGGTCCTGGTAGACGATGCCGATGTCCTCGGCCTGGGCGTCGCTCGGGGACTGGAACCGCACCTCCTTGCCCTTGATGCTGATGCGGCCGCCGTCGTGCTGGACCGAACCGGCGAGCACCTTCATGAGGGTGGACTTGCCGGCGCCGTTGTCGCCGACCAGGCCGAGCACCTCGCCGCGCGCGAGGCGCAGGTCGACGCCGCGCAGGACGTCGACGGCGCCGTACGACTTGCGGATGCCCTCGAGTTCGACGAGCAGGTCGCCGGTGGTGACGTCGGTCATCAGCCCTCCAGGTAGTACGAGAAGTCGGCCAGGTTGTCGGGCGTGACGATCGTGATCGGCACGTCGACGGTCGTCGGCACGTCGGCGGTGCCGCAGGCCAGGTTGATCGCGGCCTTCGCGGCCTCGTAGCCGAAGCCGAAGGTGTCCTGCTGGATGACGGCCTTCACGTAGCCGTCCTGCAGACCCTCGACGGCCGAGGGCGAGAGGTCCCAGCCGACGATCGTGACGCGGTCCTGGGCGCCCTGGCTCTTCACCGCGGCGATGGCGCCGTTCAGCGCGGGCTCGCCCGTGGCGTAGATGTACTCGAGGTCGGGGTTGCCGGTGAGCAGGTTCTCGGCCGCCGCCTGGGCGTCCTCGTTGACGTTCTGGCCGTCGACGATCGTGCCGATGGTCATGCCGCCGGCCTCGACCGCGTCGGTGAAGCCGTTCTGGCGCTGGATCTGGATCGCGCTGTTGAGCGCTCCGACGACGCCGACCTCGCCCTCGCCACCCGTGATGTCGAGGAAGGCCTTCCCGAGCTGGGCGCCGCCGTCCTCGTTCGCCGTGCCCACGTACGAGTCGATCGCCGAGGCGTCCTCGACCGAACCGTCGGCCGCGACGACCGGGATGCCGGCCGCCTTCGCCGCGGTGAGCGCCGGGATCAACGCGGTCGCGTCGACCGGGTCGACGATGAGCGCGTCGACCCCCGAGGCGACGAGGTTCTCGACGCCCGAGACCTGCGTGGCGCTGTCGTTGTCGCCGCTGACGATCTGCAGGTCGGCACCGGCCTCGTCGGCGACGTCCTGGACGCCCTCGTTCATCTGGGTGAAGAAGGCGGTCTGCTCGTTGATGTCGACCATGCCGAGCTGCAGGGTGCCGCCGCCCTCGGGGGCACAGGCCTGGGGGACGTCGGTGGGGGCCGGGCGGGTCGAGGTCGAGCCGCCGGACGCGGAGCCGGAGGCGGTGGTCGAGGACGAGTCGCAGCCGGCGAGGGTGCCGATGGCGATGGCGCCCACGGCGAATGCGGCGAGGACGGTACGGGTCGTGGGCATGAGGAGCCTTCCTGGGGAGGACGAGGTGGAGCATGCGGGACTGGCGAGGGGGCGATCTCGGTAGGGTCGAGATCGACGGGCAATCGATTTCCGTCGGGAACTGCGTCAAGAGTGACGCCTCCGTGTTTCGAGTGTCAACACCTTTGTGTTTCCGACGTGTAAAAGAGATCCGGGGCGGGCAATCGGTTTCCCGCGAGGGGACGATACGATGACGGCATCACCCGTCGTCCCCGGCGGCCACGCCCTGAGGAGCCCATGAACGCCGTCACCATCTCGGACGTCGCCCGCCGGGCGGGCGTCTCCGCCGCGACGGTCTCGCGCGTCATGTCGGCGTCGCGCCCGGTCGGCCGCGAGGTCGAGGCCCGCGTGCGGCTGGCGGCCGCCGAGCTGGGCTACTCGGGCAACGGCATCGCCCGCGCCCTGCGCACCCGCCGCACCGACACGGTCGGCATGGTCGTCCCGAGCATCCTCAACCCGTTCTTCACGACCCTGGTCGACAGCCTCGAGAGCGCGCTGCACGGCGAGGGCAAACAGCTGTTCCTCTGCGACTCGCGGCAGGACCCCGCCGTCGAGGCCGAGCACCTCCGGTCGCTCATCGAGCGGCACGTCGACGGCATCGTGGTCAGCCCCGTGCACGACACCGAGAGCGCGGCGGCCGTCGCCGCGTCCGCCCGGGCCGTCCCGCTGGTGCAGCTCGACCGCCGGGTCGACGTCGCCGGCACCGACTGGATCGGCCTCGACGACGCCGAGGCGATGAAGCTCGTCCTGACGCACCTCGCCGGGACCGGTGCCCGCTCGGCCGCGTTCGTGACCTCCGAGCTGACGAACTCGTCGACGACCCTGCGCCTCCGGGGCTTCCGGCACTGGGCGGCCGAACTCGGCATCCGCGAGGTGCGCGACGGGGTCGTGCTCGGCGACTACTCGGTCGACAGCGGCGACGCGGCGGCCCGCCGACTGCTGACCTCCGACGACCGCCCGGACGCCATCGTCTGCGCGGACGACCTGATCGCCATGGGCGTGCTGAGGGCGGCCCGCGAGCTCGGGGTGTCGGTGCCCGACGAGCTGCAGGTCACGGGCTTCGACGACATCGTCTTCGCCTCGTACGTGACCCCGGCCCTGACGACCCTGGCGCAGCCGACCGACCGCATGGCCGCCGAGGCGCTGCGACTGCTCTCGCTGCGGGGCTCCGACGACGGAGGACTCGGAGGTGCGCGCGTCTCGTTCGCGCCGAGGCTCGTCCGCCGGCAGAGCACGCGGTCGTCGACTCCCGAGCCCGCCTGACCCGCCTGACCCGACCGCCCCGTCGGGCCTCGGTCAGTGCCCGTCCGCCCCGTCGGGCGTCGGTCAGTGCTCGACGGCCCACCGCCCGCCGACGTGGCCGAACTGCTCGACGGCCCGCAGGACCGCCTCGACCGACACGGACTCGTCCACCGTGTGGACGACGGTGGGGTCGCCCGGGCCCCAGACCACGACGGGCACCCCGTCCTCGAGCGACCGCACGAGGACCGAGGCATCCGTGAAGTACGACGCGGGCGCCTCCGAGACCGGGGCGTCGAGCCCGGCGAGCCAGGGATGGTCGCGCGGGGTCCACACGGCGGCCAGGTCGAGGTCGACGCGGACGTCGGTCACCTCGGGCTGGCCACGCCACCAGTCGACGAGTTCGTCGACGTCGTCCCGGACGACGCGGAGGTCGATGCGCGCCTCGCAGACGTCGGGCACGATGTTCGGCACGCTGCCGCCCGAGACGACGCCGACGTTGACCGTCTCGCGCCCGAGGTCGGCATGGGACGAGAGCGGCAGGTCGTCCAGGCGCCCGAGCACGGTCACCAGGTCGAGGATCGCGTTGTGGCCCCGCTCGGGCGTGCTGCTGTGCGCGGCGACGCCCGAGGTGCGGACGGTCGCCCAGAGGGCGCCGCGGTGACCGAGCACGACCTGCCCGTCGGTCGACTCGGGGATCACCACGGCCCCCACGCGCAGGCCCGCGAGCAGGTCGACGACGGCAGGAGCCCCGAGGCAGCCGACCTCCTCACCGGTCGAGACGGCGAGCGCGACGGGTGCACCCTGGCGCAGGAGGTCCCGCACGGCGACGATCGAGGCGGCCAGGCCGGACTTCATGTCCGAGGCACCCCGCCCGTACAGGCGGTCGCCGACGACGGTCGAGGCGAAGGGATCGTGGGTCCAGGCCGAGGCGTCGGTCACCGGCACGACGTCGGCGTGCGACGCGAAGACGAGCAGCGGCCGGTCGACGGCGACGGACGTCGGCGAGACCAGGAGGGCCGCGGGCTCGCCGTCGGCCCCGGGGGCGAAGGCGACCCGCGCCTCCTCGACGCCCTCGAACTCCGCGGCGACGCGGCGCAGGACGGCCGCCTCGCCCGGTGAGCCGCTGGTCGAGTCGATCGCGACGAGGTCGCGGAGCAGGGCGATCACGGGCGGTGCGGACAGCGTCGGGGCGGTCATGCCGTCACGTTATCGTCACGGCGACGGCGGCAGGGCCCGCTCGTCGAGCCAGGGACGCAGCAGCGGTCCGACGGGGTGGCCGGAGACGCGGGTGGCGAGGGCGACGAAGTCGGCCGTGGTCGCCACGCCGTGTCGGTGCTCGGCGGTCCAGGCACGCAGCACGTCGAAGAACGCGACGTCGCCGACCGCCGAGCGCAGCGCGTGCACCGCGAGCGCCCCGCGCTTGTAGACGCGATCGTCGAACATCAGGTCGGGGCCGGGGTCGCCGACGAGCAGGTCGCGGGGCAGACCGGCCAGCCGCGCGCGGGTCTGGGCGGCGATGCGCGCGGCCGACGGACCGCCCGAGGCCTCGGACCAGATCCACTCGGCGTAGCAGGCGAAGCCCTCGTTCAGCCAGATGTCGCGCCAGGTCGTCAGGCCCACGCTGTTGCCGAACCACTGGTGCGCCAGTTCGTGCGCGATCAGCCGACGCGACCCGCCCGCCCCGTCGGCGTGGTTCGCCCCGAAGATCGCGAGGCCCTGGGCCTCGAGCGGGATCTCGAGGTCGTCGTCGGTGACGACCACCGAGTACGACGCGAAGGGGTACGGACCGAACCGCTCGACGAAGCAGGCCATCATGTCGGCCACCTCGCCGAAGTCACGACCGATGCGGGACCGCATCGCGGGCACCCCGGCGAAGACGCCGGGCACCCCCGCGAGCACGACCGGCACCAACTCGTAGCGGCCGATCTGCACCGTCGCGAGGTACGTCGCCGTGGGCTCGGGCTGCTCGTAGACCCAGGTCGTGCGGCCGGACCGCGTGTGCCGGTCGGTCAGCTCACCGTGGGCGACGACGGCGTAGGGCTGCTCGGTCGTGACCTGCACCCGGTAGGTCGCCTTGTCCGCCGGGTCGTCGTTGCACGGGAACCAGGTCGCCGCCCCGTTCGGCTGCGAGGCGACGAGTGCGCCGTCGGTCAGCTCCTCCCAGCCGAGGGTGCCCCAGCGGGTGCGGCGGGGTGCGGGCGAGCCCGCGTACTCGACGACCACCTCGACCGGCTCACCCCGCACGGTCTCCTCGGGCAGCGTCACCGTGAGCTTCGTCGCCGACTGCGCGTGACGCGCCTTGCGCCCGTCCACCCGCACCTTCGCGGCACGGAGGCGGAGCAGGTCGAACACGAGCGTGCGGACGGCCTCGGTCGGCACGACCGTCAGCGTCGCCACGCCGTCCAGTCGGTTCGTCGCCACGCGGTACCCGACCACGAGGTCGTACGAGCGCACGCCGTACCCGGTGTTGCCGCTCTCGGGCGTGTAGCCGTCCGGGGTCGCCGCCGGACCGGTCACTGCGAGACGGCGTGGTAGTCCGCGAACGTGACGTCCCGCCACGGGCCGATCGGGTTGCCGCTCCACCGGCTGCCGACGGGGACGACCTCGCCGCGCATGACGAGCGACGCGGGACCGACCGTGGCGTGTTCGCCCAGACGGGCCGCGGGCAGCACGACGCTGTGGGGTCCGAGGGTCGAGCCCGCGGCCAGGGTGACGGTGTCCATGCTCATGATTCGATCATGGAACAGGTGGGTCTGCACGACGCATCCTCGATTCACCGTCGACGCGTCGTCGAGTCGCACCAGGTCGGCCTCGGGCAACCAGTAGCTGTCGGTCCACACGCCGCGACCGATCGAGGCCCCGAGCGAGCGCAGCCACCACACGAGGGCCGGGGTGCCGGCCGCCGCGTGGGCGAACCAGGGGGCCGCGCACATCTCGGTGAAGGTGTCGGACACCTCGCTGCGCCAGACGAACGACGACCAGAGCGGGTGCTCGCCGGCCCGGATGCGCCCGACGAGCGCCCACTTGGCGAGCGTCGTGACCCCGGCGGCCGCCGCCCCGACGGCGAGCATCACGACGCCGCCGACCGCGGCCGTCGCGCCGACCCCGATCGCGTCGACCAGCGCCCACAGTCCGACGACCAGGCCGAGGCCGATGCCGCAGGTGACGACGACGGGCACGATCCGGCTGAGCTCCCACGCGATGCGGGCCACCCGGAGGTGCGTGGCCGGGCGGAAGGTGCGGGTCTCGTCGGCGACGGCGACCGTGCGGCGCAGGCGCACCGCGGGTGAACCGAGCCACGACGACCCCGCCTTGGACTTGCGCGGAGCCGACGAGAGCACGGCCACCAGACCGTCCTTCGGCACCTTGTGGCCCGGGGCGGTCATGCCCGAGTTGCCCAGGAACGCCCGCCGACCGATCTCGGCCCGGGCCACGCGCAGCCAGCCGCCGCCGAGCTCGTACGACGCCACGAGCGTGTCGTCCGCCAGGAAGGCTCCGTCGCGGACGGTCGTCATCGACGGCAGCAGCAGGACGGTCGACGCCTCGACGTCCCGCCCGATCTCGGCCCCGAGCAGGCGCAGCCAGACCGGCGTGAACAGGCTCGAGTAGAGCGGGAACAACAGGGTGCGCGACAGGTCGAGCAGGCGTTCGGTGCTCCAGACCTGCCAACCGACCCTCGACCGCACCGCGAAGGTGCCCTCGGTCACCCCGAGGGCCCACAGCCGGGTGAGTGCGACGACCAGCACGGCGGCCACCAGCCCGGCCACGAGCGTGCCCGGCACCAGGAGGGCGAGGGCCCGCCACCACGCGTCCGTCAGCGAACCCGCACCCCGCACGCCGAGCGCGACGACCGCGCCTCCTGCGCTCAGCGACGCCACCGGCAGCAACGCGACGACGACGGCCGACGCCCCGTAGGCGACGAACCACCGGGTGGGTGCCGGGGGTCGGTCCTCCGGCCACCAGGCGCGAGTGCGGCCGATGCGTTCGGCCGGCGAACCGGCCCAGTGCTGACCCGAGGGCACCCGCCCGAAGACCGCGGACCCGGGCGCGATCGAGGCGTCCTTGCCGATCCGGGTGCCGGGCAGCAGGGTGCTCCGCATGCCGATCGTGCTGCCCGCACCGATGCGGATCGCCCCGATGCGGACGACGTCGCCGTCGATCCAGTGCCCGGCCAGGTCGACCTCGGGCTCGACCGACGCCCCGCGACCGATGCGCAGCATGCCGGTGACGGGCGGCAGCGCGTGCAGGTCGACGTCGGGTGCGATGCGAGCCCCGAGGGCCCGCGCGTAGTAACTGATCCACGGGGCGCCGGCGAGCCCGACCGCCCCGATCTGGTGCGCGACCTGCTCGGCCAGCCAGAGCCTCAGGTGCACGCTGCCGCCGCGCGGATGATCGCCCGCCTCGACCCCCCGGAGGAGGAGGCGCGAGGCCAGCACCGAGATCGCCATGCGTCCCGGCGGGGTCGCGAACACGAGGATCGCGACGACGAGCAGCCCGCCGTCGACCGCCGGCAGGGCGTCGAACCCGCTCCACCAGCGCAGCACGGTGCTCGCGGTCAGGGCGTAGGTCAGCCAGCGCGCACCCGACAGCACGAGGAGGGGCACCCCGAGCAGGGTCTGTAGCCATTGGGTGCGGCGCGGGGTCGGCACCGACCGGTGGAACACGGCCGGCGGGGCCTCGTCGTCGACGTCCGCCACCGTCAGCGCCTCGGCCAGCGCGCCGAGCCGGGGGTGCGAGTAGATCTCGGCGACGGTGAACTCCGGGTCGAGCTCGCGCAGCCGGGCCACGAGCTGGGCGGCGGCCAGCGATCCCCCGCCCAGGTCGAAGAAGTTCGCGTCGGCGTCCGGGACGGGTACGCCGAGGACCTCGCGCCAGCGGTCGGCGACGAGCTGCTCGACCGGGGTCATCGAACCGGCACCGTCGGGCCGGCCACCTCTCCCGTCGCCACCGGTCGACGAGTCGACCAACGGCCAGGGCAGCGCGTCGCGGTCGATCTTGCCCGACGTCTTCGTCGGCAGGTCGCCGGTGACCAGCGCCAGCAGCGGCACCAGCGCGGCCGGCAGTCCGTCCCGGAGGCGGGCGAGGGCGGCGCCTCGGTCGAAGGTCTCGGCCGACGCGACCGCGAGGTAGCCGACGAGCACCTGGTTGCCGGCCGCCGTCGTCCGCACCGCCGCGGCGGCGCCGCCGACCCCGGGCAGGGCCTGCAGCGCGGTCTCGATCTCCCCGAGCTCGATCCGGCGCCCGCCGACCTTGACCTGGTCGTCGGCCCGCCCCTGGAACACGAGTCCGGCCCGGTCGAACCGCACCAGGTCACCGCTGCGATAGGCGCGCTGCCAACCGAGCTGCTCGTGCGGGGCGTACTTCTCCGCGTCCTTGGCGGGGTCGAGGTAGCGGGCCAGGCCGACGCCGCCGATGATCAGCTCGCCCACCTCGCCCTCCGCGACCGGGTCGCCCTCGGCGTCGACGACGGCCACGTCCCACCCGTCGAGCGGCAGACCGATCCTCACCGTCTCTCCGGCACGCACCAGCGCCCCGGTGGCCACCACGGTCGACTCGGTCGGCCCGTAGGTGTTCCACACCTCGCGGTCGTCGCCGACGACCCGGTCGACGATCTCGGGCGGGAGCGCTTCTCCGCCGAAGATCAGCAGCCGGACGCTCTCGAGGGCCTCGTCCGGCCAGAGGGCCGCGAGGGTCGGCACGGTCGAGACGACGGTGATGCCGTGGGTGACGAGCCACGGCCCGAGATCGGCACCCGACCGGACGAGGCTGCGAGGGGCCGGCACCAGGCAGGCGCCACTGCGCCAGGCCAGCCACATCTCCTCGCACGAGGCGTCGAACGCGACCGACAGTCCGGCCAGCACCCGGTCGCCCGGTCCGAGCGGATCGAGCCCGGGCGACGAGAGGAACATCCTCGCCTCGGCGTCGGCCAGGGCGGCCGCCGAGCGATGACTCGCGGCGACGCCCTTCGGCGTGCCGGTCGAGCCCGAGGTGAAGATCACCCAGGCGTCGTCGTCCGGGGTCGGCGACCGGTCGTCGTCGGCGAGCGCCGTGCCCCGCCCGCTGACGTGCCCGGCCGGTGCGGCGAGCACGAGGCTGTCGGGTCGGTCGGCGTCACGCGGGGTGAAGCGTCCCCCCGCCGAGACGATGCCCACGACACCGGCCTCGCCGAAGACCAGGGCGGCCCGCTCGTCGGGGTCGTCGGCGTCGACCGGCACGTAGGCGGCCCCGGCGGCCAGGACGGCGAGGATCGTCAGGTAGAGCGACGAGTCGCCCGAGGGCATGCGCACGCCCACCCGGTCGCCGCGGCGCACCCCGGCGTCGGCGAGCGCGCGCGAAGCGGCTCCGACGCGGACGACGAGTTCCGCGTAGCTCCACGCGCCCCGCTCGTCCTCGAGGGCCGAGGCGTCCGGGTGCTCGAGCGCCGTGGCCCGCAGGACGTCGACGAGCGTCCGGGGTGCGGGGGCCGCGGGCGAACCGGCGATCACGCCGGGCAGTGTCTGGCTCACGGCCGCACGGTAGGGACCCCAGGTGTCACGTCGGTGAACTCGACCGCGTCCAGGGCCGGACCGGCGACGGCGAGGAGGACCCCGGTCGCCGAGCGCCGGTCGTGGACCAGTCCGCGTCGACCGTCCGTGGTCGTGCCCCCGGGCCCGGGCCCCAGACGGAGCGCCGACATCGCGGTGGTCAGCCCCTCCCCCGTCGACTTGAGCAGCGCCTCCTTCCGCACCCAGGCGCGCAGCACGTCCACGTCGACGTCCTCGGGGCACACGTCGGGCCGGAGGTGCTCAAGCGCACCGGCCGGACGGGCCCCTTCGACGTCGACGCCCACGGGCGCCCCGGCCCGCACCGCCACGGCGGCCCAGCGACCGCTCCGGCTGAGGCTCACGTGCAGGTCGTCCGACGGCACCGGCACCGGCCGACCGTGCGGACCACCGCACGAGCGACAGGCTTCGCGTCCGAACTCGATCGACCCGGCCTCCCGGCCCGTCACGGACGAGAGCAGGAGGCGCAGCGCACGATGCGAGGCCAGGTACCGACGCGCGTCGGTCGCGTCCACGAAGGCCGCCGCGCGGACCCGCTCGTGCGCGTCGCAGACCTCGCTCGCCGGAGGCGCGCCGGCGTCGCGTTCTCGGCCGAGGTCGAGGTCGAGGTCGAGGTCGACCAGCCACACCCGCGCGCCCGTCACGGCAGGCGAGCCTAGCCGCGACCGCACTCGCGCCGCGGGTCCGTTCACCTGCCGTTCTCCGGGTGGGGTGATGATCCGGTCGGCGTCCGTGACCACTCCCGACCGGTCCGGGACGCCCCGCCACCCGTTTCCCTCACCCGAGAGGCCCCCGCATGGCCAAGAAGATCCCCACCGCGCTCGCCGAACTCGTCGACGCCCTCGAGCACCACGCCGAGGTCGTCACGGCGAAGTCGTCGTCGTCCAAACGGCTCGGTCGCGCCACCGCGAAGGTGCGCCGCGCCTCGGCCGCCTACACCGAGGTGGTGGCCGCCCGCACGGGGCAGCCGAACCCGTTCGTGGACTTCCTCGATCCCGAGACGATCGAGTCGCTCCGTGCCGAGCGGGACCGCATCGCGAGCGGCAAGACGACGCCGGTCGACTGACAGCCGTCCCAGGTGGGCGTGCCACGCTCACAGGCACGATTTCCGCACGTTCGAGAGAGGGGCCGATCCCGTGGCCGACCAGAAGAAGCTCAAGAAATCCGCCGCCAAGGCCTACGACAAGGCCGAGGACGCCGTCACCGATGCCCGCGCCGCGGTCGCCGAGGCCAAGCGTCGCGCCAAGAAGCTCGCCAAGAAGAGCCGCCCGTCGGTGAAGCCGCTCGAGAACGCCCTCGACGACGCCACGTCCGGCTTGAAGGACGCCAAGAAGACGGCCAAGGGTGCCGTGCAGGGCTCGAAAGGTTCGTCGTCGAGCGGTTCGTCGTCGAGCACGTCGTCCGCCACCCCGGCCGAGCCGCGCTCGATCTACACGCCGCCCCTGCCCGAGGTCGACGAGACCACCGTCCAGCTGTCCGACGGTCACGACGCCCACGTCGACCTGCACGCGCAGACCCTCGTCGCGCTGCGCGCCCTCGCCCGCACCAAGGGCATCACGAACGTGTCGCGTCACACCAAGGCGACCCTGATCGAGAAGATCGAGCAGGCCTGACCCGGACGCCGGCGTCGACCCGATGACCTCGTGAGCGGCTACGGGTCGGCTCCGCCTCACTAGGGTGAGGACATGACGCGCGCTCAGCTCATGGTCCCGTACCGGTTCGTCTTCGCCGCGCTCGCCCTCGTGGCCGTCTCCGCCCAGTTCGCGGACACCCTCGAGAACGACTACAGCGTCGTCAACTTCTTCTCGTTCTTCACGAACCTGAGCAACCTGTTCGCCGTCGTGGTCTTCACCGTCGGCGGCGTCCGGACGCTGCGCCGCCGTCCCGGCAGCCGGGCCTGGGACGTCGTCCGGCTGATCGCGGTCGTGAACATGGTGTTCGTCGGCCTCGTCTTCAACCTGCTGCTGACCGAGGTGGCCGGCGGCGTGCTGCCCTGGGTCAACGTCGTCGTGCACATGGTGATGCCCGTCGCCGTGCTGGTCGACTGGCTCGTGTTGCCCGTCGGCCGTCGCCTGCCCTGGGCCGCTGCGGGCCTCGGCCTCGTCGTGCCCGTCCTCTACAGCGTGTACTCGCTCGTCCGCGGCGCCGTCACGTCGTTCTACCCCTACCCCTTCTACGACCCGGAGGCGCTGGGCGGCTACGGCCCCGTGGCGCTCTACATGGTCGTGCTGCTCGTCGCACTCGCCGTGCTGTCGGTCGCGCTGGTCGGTCTGGCGCGCCTCGCCGGCCGCTTCTGGAAGCAGCGCTCGCGCCGCTGACGCGACCCGCGCCTCCTGCGCTCGGCACGTCGCGCCGCCGCCGCGACGTCACGTCCCGCCACCCCGCCACCCCGCCACCCCGCCACCCCGCCACCCCGCCACCCCGCCACGATGTAAACAAACCGCCACGAGTTTGCGTGGCGGTTTGTTTACATCGTGGCGGGATGCGGCCATGACGCGACCCGCGCCTCCAGCGCTCGGCCTGCGGCGGCTCAGCGGTAGTGCTGCTCGCCGCGGGCGGCCGCCGCGATCACGTCGCGGATGCGGGCCGCCCGGGTCTCGGGCCGCTTCAGTGCGGCCAGCCGGAAGTACACCCGGAACCGCTCGGTCTTCGTCATCGTCGCGAAGTGCGCCGCCGCCACCGGGTCGGCGTCGAGCGCTGCCTGCAGGTCGTCAGGAGGCACGGCGTCCTTCTGGCGGTAGGCGGCGTCCCAGCGGCCGTCGTCCTTCGCCCGGTCGACCTCGGCCTGTCCCGCGGGGGTCATCCGCCCCTCGGCGGTCAGGCGTGCGACGTGTTCGCGGTTCACCTGGGACCAGGGGCTGTCCTTCCGCCTCGGCTGGAACGCCGTGAGCGTGAAGTCGTCGTCGAGCCGGCTGGTCTGGCCGTCGATCCAGCCGTGGCAGAGCGCGACGTCGAGGGCCTCGGACCACGTCATGCCCGGCTTCGTCGACCGCACCTTGCGGAGCGTCAGTCGCACCCCGCCCACGTCGGGGTCGCCCTCGAGGTACTCGCGCCACTGCTCGACCGTCACGTCGAGCACGGGCTTGTCGGCGAAGCTGACCATGCGGCGACCCTACCGGCGGCGAGACGTCACGACGTGCCGCCGACCTGCGGAACCGAGCGGCCCGTCCCGACCCCTCGAGGGGCGGCCGGCCGTCAGAGCCCGAACAGCAGCCGCAGCCCGAGGGCGACCATCACGACGGCGATCACCGCGTCGAGCACCCGCCACGCGACCGGCTTCGCGAACAGGGGACGTAGGAGGCGCGCACCGAACCCCAGCGCCGAGAACCACACGAGACTGCCCGTGACGGCCCCGCCCGCGAACCACCACCGCAGCTCGGGCGGCTGGTGGTTCGCGACCGAGCCGAGGAACACGATCGTGTCGAGGTAGGTGTGCGGGTTCAGCCAGGTGAAGGCGAGGGCGCCCAGGACGGCCGGGACGACCCGCGCGGGCGGCGCGCCGGCCTCGACCGTGAGCGCGCCCACGGGCCGGATCGCGCGCTTTGCGGCGAAGGCGCCGTAGACCAGCAGGAACCCCGCTCCGACGATCCGCACGACGACGACCGCCTGAGGCGCGGCCTCGACGAGCGCGCCGACCCCGGCCACCCCGGCGCTGATCAGCACGGCGTCGCTCACCGCGCAGACCACGACGACCGGCACGACGACGCGGGTCACGGCCTGGAGCCCGACGCGCAGCACGTAGGCGTTCTGGGCACCGATGGCGACGATCAGGGCGAGGCTCGTACCGAAACCGAAGAGGGCGGCGGGCAGCACGGTCGCGAAGGTCATGGCGACACGCTAGGGGCGCACCAGGCCATCACGCCAACTCATGTTCGTGATGCTGCATAAGCTCGACTCATGGCCCGTTTCGCGCTCGACCAGCTCGACACCCTCCGCACCGTCGTCGACGAGGGCACGTTCGAGGCGGCGGCGAGACGCCTGCACGTCACGCAGTCCGCGGTGTCACAGCGCATCAAGCAGCTCGAACGAGCGGCCGGGCAGGTGCTGCTGCGACGCACGACACCGGTCACCACGACCGAGGCCGGTGACGTGTTGCTGCGTCACGCCCGCCAGGTCGACCTGCTCACGTCGGACGCGCTGGCCCGGCTCGGCGCCGGCCGACCCGACGGAGGGGACGACGGTGACGACCCCGTCCCCACCACCCTCCCCATCGCCGTCAACGCCGACTCGACGGCGACCTGGTTCCTCGACGCGCTGGCCGCCGTCCCGCCCACGGTGCCCGTGGTGTTCGACCTGCGCCGGGCCGACCAACAGCACACGGCCGAGCTGTTGCGATCAGGGGACGTGCTCGCCGCCGTCACCGCGACCCGGGAGCCCGTGCAGGGCTGCAGCTCGGAGCCGCTCGGCGTCATGCGCTACCGCGCGGTCGCCAGTCCGGGGTTCGTCGAGCGGTGGCTGGCCGCCCGACCGAGCGCGGGGGGAACCGCCGAGCGCGGGGGCCTCCACGGTCGGCTCGATCGTGCCCCGATGGTGGTCTTCGACCGCGCCGACGACCTGCAGCACGACTTCGCGCGCCGGCTCACCGGTCACGAGCCGCTCGCGCCCCGGCACCACGTGCCCGCCTCGGCCGACTTCGCCCGGGCCGTCGTGCTCGGCCTCGGCTGGGGCATGCTGCCCGAGGCGCAGGCCGGCCCCGAACTCGACGCCGGCCGTCTGGTCGAACTGGCCGCCGGCGACCCGGTCGACGTGCCGCTCTTCTGGCAGCGCTGGACCCTCGCCTCGCCCCTCCTCGAGGCCGTCACCGACGCCGTCCGTGCCACCGCCCGCCACGCCCTGCACCCCTGACGCCCCGCCTCGCCGGTCGGGTGGTCGCGAATCGTCCTTCGCGCGCCCCCGAAGGACGATTCGCGACCAGTCGACGACCGACCGGACGACGGCCCGACCCGACGGACGACGGGAGGCGCGGTGCCGACGGGCACCGCGCCTCCTGTTCTCGAGCGACCTGCGCCCGGCGACCGACGACCTACAGCGTCGCGAGCGCCTCGTTCAGCGTGCGCGACGGGCGCATCACGGCTTCGGTCTTGGCTGCGTCGGGGTGGTAGTAGCCCCCGATGTCGACGGCCGTGCCCTGGGGCTCGATCAGTTCGGCGACGATCGCCTCTTCGGCCCCGCCGAGGGTGGCGGCCAGCCCGGCGAAGGCGGCGGCCAGTTCGGCGTCGTCGGTCTGGGCGGCGAGCTCGTCGGCCCAGTACTTGGCCAGGTAGAAGTGGCTGCCGCGGTTGTCGATCGAGCCGAGCTTGCGACCGGGCGACTTGTTCTCGTCGAGGAAGGTGCCGGTGGCGCGGTCGAGCGTGTCGGCGAGGATCTGCGCCCGCGCGTTGTCGGTCGACGTCGCGAGGTGCTCGAAGCTGACCGCGAGGGCGAGGAACTCGCCCAGGCTGTCCCAGCGCAGGTAGTCCTGCTCGACGAGCTGCGAGACGTGCTTCGGGGCCGAACCGCCGGCACCCGTCTCGAACAGGCCGCCGCCGTTGATCAACGGCACGACCGAGAGCATCTTGGCCGAGGTGCCGAGCTCCATGATCGGGAACAGGTCGGTCAGGTAGTCGCGCAGCACGTTCCCGGTGACCGAGATGGTGTCGTCGCCACGGCGGATGCGCTCGAGCGAGAACGCCATCGCGTCGACGGGCGAGAGGATCTCGATCTGCAGGCCCTCGGTGTCGTGTTCGGCGAGGTACGTGCGGACGAGCCCGATCAGGGTCGCGTCGTGGGCACGGGTCTCGTCGAGCCAGAAGACCGCCGGGGTCTGGCTGGCGCGGGCCCGCGTGACGGCGAGCTTGACCCAGTCGCGGATCGGGACGTCCTTCGTCTGGCAGGCGCGCCAGATGTCGCCCGTGGCGACCTCGTGCTCGATGAGCGTCTCGCCCGCCTGGTCCACGACGCGGACGGTGCCGTCGCCGGGCACCTCGAAGGTCTTGTCGTGCGAGCCGTACTCTTCGGCGGCCTGCGCCATCAGGCCGACGTTCGGCACCGAGCCCATGGTCGCGGGGTCGAAGGCGCCGTTCGCACGGCAGTCGTCGAGCACGGCCTGGTAGATGCCGGCGTAGCTCGAGTCGGGGATGACGGCCAGGGTGTCGTGCTCGTCGCCGTCGGGGCCCCACATGTGGCCCGACGTGCGGATCATCGCGGGCATCGACGCGTCGACGATGACGTCGCTCGGCACGTGCAGGTTGGTGACGCCCTTGTCGGAGTCGACCATGGCGAGGTCGGGCCCGTCGGCGATCCCCTGGTCGAAGGCGGCTTTGATCTCGTCGCCGTTCGGCAGTGCCGCGAGGCCCTGCAGGATGCCGTTGAGACCGTTGGCGGGGTCGAGCCCGGCAGCCTGCAGGTCGGCACCGTACTGCTCGAAGACGCGGGGGAAGAAGGCGCGGATCACGTGGCCGAAGAGGATCGGGTCGCTGATCTTCATCATCGTGGCCTTGAGGTGGACCGAGAACAGGACGCCCTCGGCCTCGGCCCGGGCGATCTGTGCGGCCAGGAACTCGTGCAGCGCGGCGACGTGCAGCACGGTGCCGTCGACGACCTCGCCGGCCAGCACGGGGATCGACTCGCGCAGCACGCGGGTCTCGCCGTCGGTGCCGACGAACTCGATGTGCAGGGTGTCGTCGGCCGGGATGACGACCGTCTTCTCGTTCGAACGGAAGTCGTCGACGCCCATGGTCGCGACGTTCGTCTTCGAGTCGGCCGTCCAGGCGCCCATGCGGTGCGGGTGCTTGCGGGCGTAGTTCTTGACCGAGAGCGGAGCACGACGGTCGCTGTTGCCCTCGCGCAGCACGGGGTTGACCGCGCTGCCCTTGACCTTGTCGTACCGGGCCTTGACGTCGCGCTCGGCGTCGGTCGAGGGCGAGTCGGGGTAGTCGGGCAGGTCGTAGCCCTGCGACCGGAGTTCGGCCACGGCGGCCTTGAGCTGCGGCATCGAGGCCGAGATGTTCGGAAGCTTGATGATGTTGGCCTCGGGCGTCTTCGCCAGGGCCCCCAGCTCGGCGAGGGCGTCGCCCTGGCGCTGCTCGTCGGTGAGGCGCTCGGGGAACTGGCTGATGATGCGGGCCGCCAGCGAGATGTCGCGGGTCTCGACGTCGACCCCCGCGGTCTTGGCGTAGGCCTGGATGATGGGCAGGAACGAGTAGGTCGCCAGCATGGGCGCCTCGTCGGTCAGCGTGTAGATGATCTTCGCCATGCGGCAGGTGCTCCCTCGTTGTCGGGCATGCGTGTGCTCGGTGGTGCTGCCTCTACGCTACCGCGCAGAAGTCTCTCGACATGAAGATACATGCCCGGTCTGGACGGCCCGCCCACGCGGCTCAGGTCGTCCGTGTCGCCGGGCGCCACATCGCCGCGGGCGTCGCGCCCGGCAGCCCGCCGATCGGGCCCAGCTCGACGAAGCCCAGGCGCCGGTAGAGCGCCCGGTTCCGCTCGGTCGACGACTCGAGGTAGGCGGCGCCGCCCGTCTCGTCGATCGCCGCGAGGCGGTGCTCGATCAACGAGGTGCCCACGCCGAGCCCCCGGGCCGCGTCGCCGACCGCGATCTCGCCGAGGTACCAGTGCGGCAGCCGCGGCCGGGGCGCCGCCAGGGTCGCCTGGTGGCGGGCCGCCGGCACGAGCCCGCCGAGTCCGAGCGCCCGCAGGTACCGCGGCAGCTGCCCGAGCTCCGCGAACGACACCGGCAGGCGCAGCGGCGAGGACGGTCGGGGGCGCGGCGCCTCCCAGACGGCCGCCCCCACGACGTCCCGGCCGGCGTCCGCCACGGCCACGTCGACCGTGCGACGGCCCGCCGGGATCGACCGCATCATCGCGGAGAAGAGGTCGACCAGACGGGCATGGCGCCGCCGCCCGCGCGGGACGAACCCGAGCATGACGGGATCGTCGCGGAACCCCTCGGCGAGCACGGCGGCGGCCGCGTCCAGCTGGTCCGGGCGGGCGGCGGTGATGGTCACGTCGGGCACGGTGTCTCCTCGAATGATTCGTCATGATTGACGGATTCGTCAGTCGTGACAGAATGTAGCGAGACATCCCGCCCGACACGTGAGAGGCCGCTGTGAAACCGGACGACGAGGAGGCGCGGGTCGCCCCCTCGAGGACGTCCCGCCGCACGCGCGACACGCGTCGCAAGCTTGTCGAGGCCGGCGTCGTCCTCTTGCGGCGGGCCGACTACGCCGCCGTCCCCGTCGCCGAGATCACGCAGCTGGCCGATGTCGGCCTCGGCACGTTCTACAACCACTTCGCCGGCAAGGACGCGTTGTTCGACGAGGCCGTGCAGACCGTGCTCGACGCGCAGACCGAGCGCATGGCGACGCTCGGGCGCGCGGACGACTCCCCCGTGACGACCGCGGCGATCGCGATGCACGTGGTCCTCGGGCTGGCCGAGAGCGACCCGGCCGTGGCCGTGGTCGTCGCGCGCAACGGCCTGCGCCTGCTCGACGCCGAGGCCGCGCTGGTGCCGCAGGCACGGGCTCTCGTGCAGGCCGGGCAGGCGGCGGGCTCCTTCGCCGAGCTGGACGTCGACCTGGCGCTGTCCCTGGTCGGCGGCAGCCTCCTCGGCGGGCTGCACACCTGGTGGTCGAACCCCGAACTCGTCACCCCCGCGTGGACGGTCGAGCTGGTCGCCCGCGTGCTCGTGGCCCTCGGGTGCGACCTCGGGGACGCTCGCCGCGCCTCCTCGTCCGGTCTCGACCGGGTGACCGGGCGCGACGCGGGCTGACGCACCGGGCCGCACCGGGCCGAGCCGCACCTCGCCTGATCGGCGAAGATGGTCCGGTGACCACTCCGGCGCCCGCGACGAGCATCGAACCCCGCCCCTACGACCACCCCGACGTGCAGCAGCTCGTCGAGGGACTGCAAGAGCTGTACGTCGAGTTCTACGGCGGGCGCGACGACAGCCCGATCGACCGCTCCGAGTTCGAGCTGCCGAGGGGCACGTTCGCGGTGGCCTACGAGGCCGGCGAGCCCGTGGCGCTCGGCGCCTGGCGCCTGCTGCCCGACGGACGGGCCGAGCTGAAGCGGATGTACGTGCGGCCCGACCGGCGCGGGCACGGCCTGTCCCGGCTCGTGCTGCACTGGCTCGAACGGTCGGCCGCACACGCCGGCGTCACCGAGATGGTGATCGAGACCAACGTGGCCCACGACACCGCGATCCGCCTCTACGAGTCGGCCGGCTACCGGCCGATCGCGGCCTACGGCCACTACGCGGACGACGAGGGCACGGTGTCGCTCGGCCGCACCCTGGACGGCACCCCGACGCACGGGGCCGGGCTCGCCGAGGCGGCCGGGCCGTCGGACGCCGCCCGCCCCACCGACTGAGCGGGCCGCGACGCCCGACCGGGGCGGCTCGACGCAGCGATCCGGTCGCCCCGACACGGCGACCCGACCGACCCCGTCGGCCAGCTCATGGCCCACGAGGCGACCGTTCGTCAACCCCCGGCCGGCACTCGGCCCCCGACGGCTCGGTCGTGCTTCGTTCGTCGGCGAGGCCTGCGCACCCCGCCCGGCCCGATCGAGGAGGACCCATGGCCGAGCCGGCGACCCGCGACGTCTCGCAGCCCCCGACCGGAGACCCGGCCGTCGGGCAGTCCAAGCTCAAGCAGGCGATCACGGGCCCGCTGCTCTACCTCTTCATCCTCGGCGACGTGCTCGGAGCCGGGATCTACGCCCTGATGGGAACCCTGTCGGCCGAGGTCGGTGGGGCGCTCTGGGCCCCGCTCGTGCTCGCCCTGCTCCTGGCGCTGCTGACCGCGGGTTCGTACGCCGAGCTCGTCACCAAGTACCCCAAGGCAGGAGGGGCGGCGATCTTCGCCGAGAGGGCGTTCCGTCGGCCACTGGTCTCGTTCCTGGTCGGCTTCAGCATGCTGGCGGCCGGCGTGACGAGTGCGGCGGGCCTCTCGCTGGCCTTCGCCGGCGACTACCTCGGCACCTTCGTCGACCTACCCCCGGTGCCGACCGCCATCGCCTTCCTGGCACTCGTCGCCCTGCTCAACGCCCGGGGCATCAGCGAGTCCTTGCGGGGCAACGTGGTCATGACCGTCGTCGAGGTGAGCGGGCTCGTCATCGTGATCGTGGTCGTGGCCGTGATGCTCGGCGGCGGGGGCGGAGACGTCTCGCGCGTCGGGGAGTTCCCCGTCGACGCGAACCCCGCCCTGGCCACGCTCGGTGCGGCGATCATCGCGTACTACTCGTTCGTCGGCTTCGAGACGAGTGCGAACGTCGCCGAGGAGGTGCGCGAACCGAGCCGGGTCTACCCCCGCGCCCTGTTCGGCGCGTTGGCGACGGCGGGCGTGGTCTACGTGCTCGTCGGGCTCGCGAGCGCCGTGGCGTTGCCGCCCGCCGAGCTCGCGGACTCGACCGGTCCCCTGCTGGCGGTCGTCGCCGCGACCGGCGTCGGCGTGCCCACCTGGGTGTTCAGCCTCATCGCCCTCGTGGCCGTCGCCAACGGCGCCCTGCTGACGATGATCATGGCGAGCCGCGTGACCTTCGGCATGGCCGAGCAGGGGCTGTTGCCCCGCTCGTTCGGTGCGGTCCTGCCCCGACGGAAGACGCCCTGGGCCGCGATCGCGGTCACCACGGCCGTCGCCATGGCGTTGACCACCGTCGGCGACATCAGCGTCCTCGCCGAGACGGTCGTCCTGTTGCTGCTGTTCGTGTTCATCAGCACGAACGTGGCCGTGCTGGTGCTGCGTCGCGACCGGGTCGACCACGCGCACTTCCGCGTCTGGACGGCCGTGCCGGTGGCCGGCGTCGCGTCCTGCCTGCTGCTGATGTCGCAGCAGAGCGGGCAGGTCTGGCTGTTCGGGGCGATCCTGCTCGCGGCGGGCACCGTGCTGCACCTCGTCGCGCGGGCGAGGAACCGGGCCACCGCGGGGCGCTGAGGCGCCGCGGACGGACACCCGCCGGAGACGCAGAGGAGGCGCGGTGCCGGGATCACCGACACCGCGCCTCCTCGGATCATCGCTACTCGACGGTGATCGACTGGGCCTTCATCGCGGCCACGGTCTTCTCCTGGCCCGACTCCAAGGCGTCGAGGAGGGTGCCGTCACCCGAGGCGGCCGCCCCGAAGCCGTCCGAGATGTCGCTGTAGGTCTGCGTCATCGTCGGTCCCCACGTGAAGGGCTGGATGTTCTCGGCGGCCTTCGCGAAGTCCTCGTAGATGGCCTGGTCGCCGTAGAACTCGACGCCCGAGGTCAGGGCCGGCAGGTCGGCACCGGTCGTGGAGGCCGGGTACAGGTTGGCCTCCTTGTTCAGCGCCTCGAGCGACTCGGTCGAGGTGTTCAGCCACACCAGGAACTTCGACGCCTCGGCGGGGTGCTCGCTGCCCTTGAAGACGACGTTCGACGATCCGCCCCAGGCGGCCGACGCGGACTCGCCGTCCTTCCACTGCGGCATGGGCGCGACGGCCCATTTGCCCGACGTGTCGGGGGCGCCGCTCGAGATGGTGTTGGCACCCCAGACGGCCGAGACCCAGGTCCAGTCCTGGTCGGTGTTGTACGCGTTGTTCCACTCGTCGGTGAAGCTCGGCAGGGTCGTGACGAGGTCCTTCGAGATGAGGTCCTGCCAGTAGTCGGCGACCTTGGTCGAGGCCTCGTCGCCCATGTCGACCTTCCAGGTGCCGTCCGCGGTGTCGAACCACTGGCCACCGGCCTGCGACACCAGACCGGCGAACTGGTTCACGTCGCCCTTGGCGAAGTTGGTGATGCTGCCGCCCATCTCCTTGATCTTCACGGCGTCCTCGGCGTACTGCTCCCACGTGGTGGGGACGTCGAGGCCGGCCTGCTCGAAGAGGTCCTTGCGGTAGTACAACGCCATGGGACCGGAGTCCTGCGGGATCGCGTAGACGGAGTCGTCCTCGCCGAAGGTGACCTGGTTCCAGAGGCCGTCGGAGTAGTCGGCCTTCGCGGCGGAGACGCCCTCGCACGAGGCGATGTTCGCCAGTCCGTCCTGCACGCGGAAGGCGGGCAGGGTGTCGTACTCGACCTGACCGATGTCGGGGGCGTTGCCGGCCTGCAGCTGGTTGAAGAAGTTCTGGTAGGTGCCGCTGTTGCCGTTCGGCACGATCGAGACCTTGACCTGGATGTCGGGGTTCTCCTCGTTCCAGAGGGCGACGACCTTGTCCATGTTCGGCACCCAGGTCGTGAAGTTCAGGGTGACCTTGCCGGAGGACGCCTCGCACGAGGCGGAGTCGCCGGAGGCGCCGTCCGAGCCGCTGCCGGAGCTGCAACCGGCGAGGGCCATGGTCGAGACCACGGCGGCCGCCGCGATCGTGAGTACTCGGGATTTCTTCATCTGGTGTCCAATCGGGGTGCGGAGCCGGAGGGGCCGGCCACGGGAGGGAACGACGTCGTTGCCTTGCGGAGAGGAGGTCGAGGAGGTGCGGGTCGGTGGATCAGGACGGGAGCGGCAGATCGGGACGGCCGGGGCCGCGGACCGGCTACTTGAGGCCACCGGACCCCAGGCCGCTGCGCCAGAAGCGCTGCAGGCTGAGGAAGGCGACGAGCAGGGGGATGATCGAGACCAGCGCGCCGACGAGCACCAGGGTGCGCAGTTCGGGGTACTGGCTCACGTTGGAGTTCCAGGTGTAGAGGCCGAGGGTCACGGGGAAGAGCTCCTGGGACCGCAGCATCACCAGCGGCAGGAAGAAGTTGTTCCAGATGGCGACGAACTGGAACAGGAACACCGTCACGAGGGCGGGCGACATCAGCCGGATCGCCACGGTGAAGAACGTGCGCAGTTCGCTCGAGCCGTCGATGCGGGCGGCCTCGACGATCTCGTCGGGGACGCTCGACGCGGCGTAGATGCGGCTGAGGTACACGCCGAACGGGCTGACGATGCTGGGCAGGAAGACCGCCCAGAAGGTGTCGGTCAGTTCGACCTTGCTGAAGATCAGGAACAGCGGCAGCGCCAGGGCCGTCGCCGGCACGAGCACGCCACCCAGGAAGATGTTGAACAGCGCCTCCCGACCCCAGAAGCGGTACTTGGCCAGGGCGTAGCCGCACATCGCCGACAGGATCGTGCCGAGCGCGCCGGCGACCGTCGCGTAGACGATGCTGTTGAGCATCCACCGCGGGAAGATGCCGTCGTTGTACGTGAAGAGCCGGCCGACGTTGCCGACGAAGTCCTGCGCCGACGTCGGCGAGAACCACAGGGCGGCACTCGAGTTGAAGTTGTCGAGCGTCTTGGTCGACGACACCAGCAGCCAGAAGATCGGCACGAGGAAGTACAGCGTGAAGGCACCCATGATGACCATGGCGGCCGTTCGCGACATCACGCTCTCGCGGGGCCCCCCGCCGCGTCGGCGAGCAGGGGTCGTCGCGTCGTCGAACGACTGGGCGGGACGGATGGGGGCGTCGACGGTCACTGGTCGGCCTTCCGCTGGGTCAACCGGAGGAACCCGATCGAGAGGATGAACGTGGCGACCGCGAGGACGACGCTGAACGCCGCCGCGAGGTTGAAGTTGGGCACCGAGGACGTCGAGTAGACGAGCATGTTCGGCGTGAAGGTCGACGAGATGGTCGACGTGAACTGGCGGAAGACCAGCGGTTCGGTCAGCAGCTGCAGGGTGCCGATGACCGAGAAGACGGCGGTCAGCACGATCGCGGGGACGACCAGCGGGATCTTGATCGACACGGCGATGCGCCACTGCGAGGCCCCGTCGAGGCGGGCCGCCTCGTAGATCTCGGTGGGGATCGCGAGGAGCGACGAGTAGATGATCAGCATGTTGTAGCCGACGAACACCCAGGTGACGACGTTGGCCACGGCCCAGAGCACCGTGCCGCCGTCGAGGAGGCCGGCCCGCGACGTGACGGCCGAGAACGGCGAGAGGCTCGGCGAGTAGAGGTAGCCCCACATGATCGCCGCGATGACGCCGGGCACGGCGTAGGGCGCGAAGAACGCGAGGCGGAAGAACCGCTTGCCGCGCAGCAGGGGCGAGTCGAGCAGCAGCGCGAAGAGCAGGGCGAGCAGCAGCATCACGGGGACCTGGACGACGCCGAAGAGCAGCACCCGGCCGATGGACGACCAGAACTCGGTGTTCTGGAAGACCAACGCGTACTGCGAGAGGCCGCCGAAGACCTGGGTCGGGGCACCGAACGTGCCCTCGCGTTCGACCTTCTGCAGCGACTGGAAGACGGCGTAGAGGATGGGCGTCAGGTAGAACGCCGCGAAGAGCGCCGCGAAGGGGACGATGAAGATCGCGATCGCCTTGCGGTACCGGAACGGCTTCCGCGGTCTCGTCGGACGCGGGGACGGCGGGGCGACGACGGCGGGCTCGGCAGCAGTCTGGGTCACACGGGGCCTCGGCTTCTTCGGCGGGTGTCCTTCACGAACGGCCGGAGGCCCTTCGACGGCGAAGGTTCACAGGGTTTCTGTGATCGTTCCCAGAGGATGACCCGAAGAATCGGGTGGCATTTTCTGGGAACGTTCACAGAGCTAAGCCCACGGTCGCCGGTTTGTCAAAGCGGAGGGGCCGACCGTGATCGTACGGTGACCCGACCGGCCGCCCGTCCTTCGCCCTCCGTGCGACCTCCGTTCGCCCTCCCGGGAACGATCCCGAGGGTCCCGGGCTCCGCTAGGGTGACCGACATGCCCGGTCCGAGATCTCCGCGTCGGCGTGCCACGATCCACGACGTGGCCGCCGAGGCCGGCATCTCCCGGGGCACCGTGTCGCGCGTGCTGAACAACGAACCGTACGTCTCGCACCAGGCGCGCGAGGCCGTCGAGGCCGCCGTGGCCAAGGTGGGCTACGTCCGCAACGCGGCTGCGCGCAACCTCGTCACCCAGCGGTCGCGCGCGATCGCGCTGATCGTCCACGAGCCCCATTCGGTCGTGCTCGACGACCCGAACATCGGCAACATCCTGATCGGCACCAACGCCGTGCTGTCGCAGGCCGACCACCAACTCGTCACGCTGATGATCGACTCCCAGCGCGACAGCGACCGCGTGGTCGAGTACCTGCGCGGCGGCTTCGTCGACGGGGCGATCATCCTGTCCGCCCGGACGGGCGACCCCATCTCGCAGGCCGTCGCCGAGCTCGGGCTGGCGGCCTCGTTCGTCGGCCACCCGAGCGACGCTCCCGACATCCCGTTCATCGGCATCGACAACCAGGCCGCCGCCGAGGCGATCGTGCGCCGACTCGTGTCGACGGGGCGCACCCGGGTCGGCATGCTCGCCTCGGGACTCGACCGCGACTCGGGCGAAGACCGCCTCGCCGGCTTCCGCGCCGCGCTCGACGACCTCTACGACCCGCACCTCGTGGTGCGCAACCCGTTCTACAGCTACTCGGCCGGCGTCGACGGCATGACCGAGCTGCTCGAGCGGGACCCCCGGGTCGACGGCGTCTTCGCGGCGTCGGACGCCGTCGCCGCCGGGGCCCTCGACGTCCTCCACCGGCGCGGGATCTCGGTGCCCGGCGACCTCGGCATCGTCGGCTTCGACGACAGCTCGTGGGCGCTGCGCTGCACCCCGCCCCTCTCGACCGTGCGCCAGCCCGCCGAAGAGCTGGGCCGACGGGCCGCCCGCCAGGTCCTCGACCAGCTCGGCGGCACCGACGAGACGCACACCGCGCTCCTGCTGCCGACCGAGATCATGTGGCGCGAGAGCGCCTGACCCGTCCCCGGCACCACACGGGGAGGCGCGACGAGACGAGCCCGGACGACGTCGGTCAGCGCAACGCGGCCGCGAATCCCCGCAGGGCCGTGACCACCTGACGCCGCGCCTCCTGGTCGAGCCCTCGCGTCATCGCGTCCTCGACGCCCCGCACGGCGGCACTCGCCGTCGCCAGCTGGCGGCGGCCCGCCGCCGTCAACTCGGTCGGCAGCGCCCGCCCCGACGGCGCCCGCTCGGCCCGCCGCACGAGCCCGTCGCGCTCGAGCGACTGCAGCAGCACGTTCATGGACTGTCGCGTGACGAAGGCGCCGCGGGCGAGCTCGGAGTTCGAGAGCCCGGGGCGCTGGGCCAGGAGCTCGAGGCACGAGTAGTGCGTGATCGTCATGCCCAACGGGCGCAGCTCGGCCTCCATGGCGGCGCGGAGGGCACTCGACGCCTCCTTCAGCAGATACCCCACGGAGGTCTCGAGGTCGATGGTCGACGCGGCTTGACTCATGTCAGTAGTCTGACATAGGTTCTGTTGTGTCAGTCAACTGACATCAACCGCCACGACACGAGAGCAGGCACCATGACCGCCACCGGCCCCGACTTCATCTCCCTCCAGGTCCGCGACGTCGAGCGCTCGGCCGCGTTCTACGAACGGCACCTCGGGCTCACCCGGCAGGACGGCCCGCCCCACGCCGTCGTCTTCGCCACGACCCCGATCGCGTTCGCCGTGCGGGGCCCGCTGCCCGGCGTCGACCTCGACGCGGCCCCGCTCGGTCGCGGCGTCGGCCTCTGGCTGCTCGCCCCCGACGCGCAGGCGATCCACGACGCCCTGGTCGCCGCCGACGTCGAGATCGCCACCCCGCCGGTCGACGGCCCCTTCGGCCGCACCTTCACCTTCGTCGACCCCGACGGCTACCAGGTCACCCTGCACGACCGCGCGTGACGCCCGTCGCCGCCGTCCGACTACGAGGCCCCGGACGAGGAGGCGCCGGACGAGGAGGCGCGGCGCCCGCCCTCCGCGGTGGTCGCGTCGGTCGTGCTCCACGTCACTCGTGGACGTCGTCGTCGTCCTGGGTGCTCAGGTAGAGCCGGTGGCTCGTGACGATCAGCGAGAGCCAGCCGATGCCGCTGACCCAGCCGACGGCGACGTCGGTGAACCAGTGGGCCCCGAGCAGCACGCGGGACAACCCCACGACGCCGGCCGTCCCGGCTGCGGCGCCGACGAGGGCGACCTGCGGTGCCTGCTTCTCCTGCCGGAGAGCCAGGAGGTAGGCGAGCACGCCGAGGATCGTCGTGGTGTTCAGCGTGTGGCCGGACGGGAACGACGGGGACTTCTCGTACGGCGGGATGGCCTCGTGACGGTCGGGCCGGTTGCGCTTGATGAGCCTCTTGCCCACGACCGTCATGGCGAGCGATCCCGCACCGGCCGCCACGACGAGGGCGACGGGGCTAGGGTGGCGATCCCGGAAGCCGAAGGCCGCTGCGGCTCCGACGGTGACGGCGGGCAGGACGACGGGCCCGAAGACGTGGGCGAGGGCGGCGGCCGCGCCGTTCGTCGCCGGGGAGCGGAGCTTCTTCGCGCGCTCGAGCGCCGGCCGGTCGAGGCTCTCGATGCCGTCCCGACCCGTGACACCGTCGTAGATGTAGGCCGCCCCGGCGGTCGCCGCGAGGGCGATGCCTCCGCCGACGGCGAGCGTCGCGACCAGGGCGCGACGGGCGCCGACCTTCTGCGCGACGGCCTTGTGCCGCGACGCGAGACGCCGGCCCGGCCTCGAGCGCCACTCGGTGAGGTCGCGACGGCCGATCTGCCGGTCGTAGCGGGTCGTGCGGGCGGTCTCAGCGGCGGTCGGCATGTGCCCACTCTGGCCCCTCGGCGATCCTGGCCTCCAGGTAGCGTGGTTCCCGGCCGTCTGAGCGCGATGGGCACTCACGGTGGCGTGTGCGCCGGCGACTCCCCCACGCGGGCTCGGCGACGTCAGCACCGCTCCCACCAACCGGAAGGCTCCTCATGGTGTTCTCGATCACCCTCCTCGTCCTCGGGCTCGTCGGCATCGTCGGCGGCGTCCTGATCGTCCGGCAGCGGGACGGCGGCAGCGCCCTGCCGGGCGTGGCGATCACGGCGTTGGGAGCGGTGGCGGCCGCACTCGGCATCGCGCTCCTGGCCCTGCCCGAACTGCCCGCGTAGCCGATCGGCGCTCGTGAGAAGTGCCCCTGGACGGGCGCGCAGAGCGCGGAGCCGCAGGGGTTCGAGTCCCTCCAGGGGCATCGTCGCGAAGCGACGTCAGGTGCCCCTGGAGGGGACGGCGCGCCAGCGCCGTCGGGCCGCGCGGGTTCGAGGCCCGCAAGGGGCTCGACGAGCGCAAGCGAGGAGTGCCCCTGGACGGGCGCGCAGAGCGCGGAGCCGCAGGGGTTCGAGTCCCTCCAGGGGCATCGTCGCGAAGCGACGTCAGGTGCCCCTGGAGGGGACGGCGCGCCAGCGCCGTCGGGCCGCGCGGGTTCGAGGCCCGCAAGGGGCTCGACGAGCGCAAGCGAGGAGTGCCCCTGGACGGGCGCGCAGAGCGCGGAGCCGCAGGGGTTCGAGTCCCTCCAGGGGCATCGTCGCGAAGCGACGTCAGGTGCCCCTGGAGGGACTCGAACCCCCAACCCTTTCCTTAGGACGGAACTGCTCTTCCATTGAGCTACAGAGGCTGACCCCGCGAGTCTACCGAACCCGCGCCTCCTGCCGTCCGGCCCACCATGCACCCCGTTCGCGAAGATGAACCCCGATGAAGCGGGGTTCGTCTTCGCAAACGGGGTTCATGGGCAGACGAGCAGGCGCCGGCGCCAGGCCTCACGCAGCGGCGAGGTACTCGTCCCAGTTCGCCTGCGTCCGCTCCATGCCGCGCACGACCCAGCCGACCCCGTGCGGCGGCTTGGGCGTGAAGAGCAGCTCCCAACCCATCTCGTGCGGGGTGCGGTCGCTCTTGAGGTTGTTGCACTTGAGGCAGCACGCGACGAGGTTCTCCCAGCTGTCCGCCCCGCCCCGCGACCGCGGCTGCACGTGGTCGATCGTCGTCGCGGACCGACCGCAGTAGGCGCACCGGTGCGAGTCGCGCCGCATGACGCCCCGCCTCGAGACGGGGATCTGCCGGGTGTGCGGGATGCGCACGTACCGCGTCAGCACGATGACCGACGGGCGATCCCACGACGTCACCGCCCCGAGCACGGGGTGTTCCGCATCGGCGGCGACGACGGTCGCCTTCTGGCTCATGACGAGGACGAGGGCCCGCCGGTCGGACACGACGGCGAGGGGCTCGTAACCGGCGTTCAGGACGAGAGTGCGCATGCTTTCCCTTTCGAAGCACCCTGGACGGCTTCCAGGGATTCGATCTCTCGGGGCGGCGCAGGCCCAGCAGGCCCACCGATACGAAAAAAGCACCGTCACGAGGACGGTGCTCTGTCACATGGCGGGGTGTCGTATGTGCTCGTGCGACAGCGCACCCATGGTGCGGGTGGCGGTCGAACGAGGCATCTGACGCTCCTGGTCTCAACGGAACTCCGAGATCGCCAGGTTAACCCCGGAAGGGTCGCACTGCCTAGAGGCAGGACGACCCTTCACAGGTTGTTCACGCGGGGCGCCGTCCGGGCGCACGATGCCCCAGGAGGCGCGGTGTCCCGGGAGGCGCGGTGCCCCAGGAGGCGCGGGTCGCCTACGCCCCGTAGCGCACGTAGTGCACCGCGGAGGTCCACAGCGGGCGGACGCTGACCGAGCCACCGGGCTTCGGTGCGTCGAGGATCATGCCGTTTCCGGCGTAGAACCCGTCGTGCGACCCGTCGTTGAAGATGACGACGTCGCCGGGCTGCGCCTCGGCCGCCGAGATCGGCGTGCCCAGGGCTCCCTGGCGGGTGACCGAGTGCGGCAGCGAGATGCCGTACTGCGAGTAGACGTACATCACGAAGCCCGAGCAGTCGAAGCCGGCCGGGGTCGCGCCGCCGAAGACGTAGGGCGTGCCGACGTACTGCAGGGCCGTCGCGTAGACGGCACTGAGGCTGAACGCGCCCGGCGTCGCGACCGTGCCCGTCGCCGAGGTCGTCGCGGCGGCCACGTTCTGGGCGGCCGTCGGGCCCGTGTAGCTGGCGTAGCTCGCGGCCAACGCCGCACGCTCGGCCTCACGCTGGCTGGCGAGGGCGGCCGCGTTGAGGTCCGCCTGCGACGTCGCCGTGTAGCCGTCCCGGGTGGCGTCCGCGAGGGCGACGTCGTCCGCGACCGCGACGCTCTGCGCGTGGCTGGTCGACGAGCTCGTCGACGCGGCGCCGATGCTCGGGCCGTTCGCCGCCGCCGGGTTCGACGCGAACGCCGGCAGCGCCATCGTGCCGATCAGACCGGCGGTGAGCGTCATCACGGTCACCGAGACCACGCTGCGCTTGACCGACGGGCGGCCCGGGCGGGCGGCGGGCGCGGCCGTGGCCTGGGCGCGACGCAGCGACGAGCGGGTCGGCAGATCGGCGGGGGTGCGGGTGGCGACGGTGCGGTTCGGGCGCACGTCGGGGGTGTGGTCTGAGCCGGGGAGGGTCAAGAGGGTGGGTCTCCTGCGTCTCGACAGCTTTCGGGAAGCTGTCCCGTCCGTTCGTTCGTATCGCGACGACACACGGCAGGAGACGGGCGTGAGAGACGTCCTGCCACGGGTCCGGCGGCCGGTTCAGCAGCCTGGGGACTCAGCGACTGTAGCCCAGCGACCCCTGCGAGATCATCCTCGAGAGGGATATTTGTAACGAATCGGTAAACGACTGCGTGATCCGGCGCAGAACGCAGGAGGCGCGGCGCACGGACGCAAGAATCCCGCGCGGCCGCATCCCGCCTCGGTGAGCGGTCAGAGCCCGACGTAGATGTGCTGTGCGACCTCGGTCGGCAGCTCGAGGCCCTCGTCGTGGCCCTCGACCTTGACGAAGACGTACGACCCCGCCGAGCGGAGGGTCGCGATGCCGCCCGGCAGCACGCCGGCGCCCTGCAACTGCTGAAGCAGCTCGGGCTCGAACTGCACCGGCTCGGCCAGGCGACGGATCGGCCGGGTGACACCCTCGGGATGCTCGGCGAGCACGGCCACGAGGTTGACCACGCCGTCGAGGAAGCGCCCCGCAGGAGAGTCGCCGAGCTCGTCGAGCCCGGGGATCGGGTTGCCGTAAGGCGACTCGGTCGGGTGGTCGAGCATGTCGAGCAGGCGTCGTTCGACCTGCTCGCTCATGACGTGCTCCCACCGGCAGGCCTCGTCGTGCACGTAGGCCCAGTCGAGGCCGATCACGTCGGCGAGCAGGCGCTCGGCGAGGCGGTGCTTGCGCATGACGTGGGTCGCCTTCGCGCGTCCGTCGTGCGTGAGCTCGAGGTGTCGGTCGCCGGAGACGACGACCAAGCCGTCGCGTTCCATGCGGGCGATGGTCTGCGACACGGTCGGACCGGAGTGGCCGAGACGCTCGGAGATGCGCGCACGCAGCGGCACGATGTTCTCTTCTTCGAGGTCGAGGATCGTGCGCAGGTACATCTCTGTGGTGTCGACGAGATCGGTCAACAGGGGCCTCCCGGTGGAACACGTGGACTACCCCGCAAGCCTACCGGCTGCACGCTGGGCACCGCGCCGCGTCACTAGGATCGAGCGCATGGCGGACATCCGGATTCCCACTGACCTCTTGCCCACCGACGGCCGCTTCGGTTGCGGCCCCTCGAAGGTGCGGGCCGCCCAGCTCGAGCACCTCGTCACCGCCGGCGCGACGATCCTCGGCACCTCGCACCGTCAGGCCCCCGTGAAGGACCTGGTGGGTCGCGTCCGCGCCGAACTGGGCGAGCTCTTCCGCCTGCCCGACGGCTACGAGGTCGTGCTGGGCAACGGCGGCTCGACCGCCTTCTGGGACGCGGCGGCGTTCGGGCTCGTCGAGAAGCGTGCCGAGAACCTGTCGTTCGGCGAGTTCGGCTCGAAGTTCGCCAAGGCCGTCGCGGCCCCCTGGCTCGAGGCCCCCCACGTGGTCACCGCCGAGGGCGGCTCGTTGGCCGAGGTGGAGGTGCTCGAGGGCGTCGACGTCTACGCCTGGCCGCACAACGAGACCTCGACCGGCGTCATGGCCCCGGTCACCCGGGTCGCGGGCGACCCCGGCGCCCTCACCGTCGTCGACGCGACGAGCGCGGCGGGCGGCATCGACGTCGACGCCTCGCAGGCCGACGTCTACTACTTCGCCCCGCAGAAGAACTTCGCGAGCGACGGCGGCCTCTGGTTCGCGATCTTCTCCCCCGCGGCGATCGAGCGCGTCGAGCGGATCGCCGCCAGCGGCCGTTACGTCCCCGAGTTCCTGAGCCTCAAGAACGCCGTCGACAACTCGCGGCTCGACCAGACGTTGAACACGCCCGCCCTGACGACCCTGCTGCTGCTCGAGGACCAGACCCGCTGGATGCTCGAGAACGGCGGACTCGCCTGGGCCGACGCCCGCACGCGCGAGTCGTCGTCGGCGCTCTACGACTGGGCCACCGCCTCCGAGTACGCGACCCCGTTCGTCGTCGACCCGTCGCACCGTTCCCAGGTCGTGGCGACCATCGACTTCGCCGAGTCGATCGACGCCGCCGCGATCGCGAAGGTGCTCCGCGCCAACGGCATCGTCGACACCGAGCCCTACCGCAAGCTCGGCCGCAACCAGTTGCGCGTCGCGACCTTCACGGCCATCGAGCCCGACGACGTCCGCCAGCTGATCCGGTCGATCGAGTTCGTCGTCGACGCCCTCTGACCGATCGCCCGCACGACGAAGGCCCCGACACGATCGTGTCGGGGCCTTCGTCGTGGTCCGTCCGACCCCAACGCGGGAGGCGCGGGTCGGGCCTGAGGGACTACTTCCGTCGCCTGCTCAGCGGGTCTTCATCCTCGCCGTCCCAGTCGTCGTCGTGCGAGTCGTCGTCGAGGTCCGCCTCGGGGTGCGCGGCCGGCACGACGGGTGCGTCCACGGCCCGCCCGGAATCGTCGGAGTCCTCGGAGGCGTCGACCAGGTCGTCGATGTCGACGCCGTCCACGTCGCCGCCGTGCACGATCGACCCGCGCTCGTCGTCGGACTCGTCCTCGTCGTCCGCGTCGTCGTCGTCCGAGTCGTCTTCGTCGTCGTCCTCGTCCGACTCGTCGTCCTCGTCGTCGCCGTGCGCCTCCTGGGCCTTCATGTCGGCGAGGCGGTCGGCCCACGGCACCCAGTCCGGGGCGAGCAGGGCGCCGTGACCGGGCATGAGCTCGGCCTCGAGCACCGAGGGCTCTTCGCCGTCGAGGTGGGCGACGCTGACCGTCCAGTGCCAGCCGGGGTAGCCGGGCAGCAGCGTGGCGAAGCGCACCGAGGTGACGCCGGGCTCGTCGTCGATCGGGTCGGCCTCGGCACCGATCGTCTCGTCGGGCGTGATCTCGGTGAGAGCGCGACGGGCGAGCTCGGACCAGGGCGTGCGCGTGGCGGCCTCAGGCATCGAACGAGTCCGCGACGGTGCGCAGCAGCACGGCGATGCGGGCGCCGTTCTGCGGGTACCGGCCGTGACGGAGGTCGCCGCCGGCCTTGTCGAGCACCTTGACGAGGTCTTCGACGATGACGGCCATGTCGTCGGCGGAGCGACGGTTCATCTTGGCGAGGCTGGGGGCGGCTTCGAGCACGCGGACCGACAGGGCCTGCGCGCCGCGCTTGCCGTCGGCGATGCCGTACTCGAGGCGGGTTCCCGCCTTGACACCCACGGTGCCGGCGGGCAGGGCCGACGCGTGGAGGAAGACCTCTTGGCCGTCATCGCTGCTGATGAAGCCGAAGCCCTTCTCGTCGTCGTAGAACTTGACCTTGCCGGTGGGCATGACTGGACCTCTCGTGAAGACGGGTGACCCTGAGGGTGGGTCGCCCCAGCTTAGATCGCCGGGTAGGGCCGCACCGCACTATCGTTGACCCGTGGCCAAGAAGATCGAACCGAGTGCGCCCTCTGACGTCAATCGTACAGAGCGCGTCCTCCTCTTCATGATCCTCGCCATCGTCGTCGTCTCGGTCCTCGCGTTCTTCACGAGGTTCGTGGGCGTGGCGACGGGTGTCACCGACTTCACCGCGGGCGTCTGGCCCGCACTCACGATCCTGCCCCTCATCGGGCTCCCGATCGCCTTCGCGATGCTCCTCGCATTCGTGGTGGCGAGCGCCGTGCGTCGCAGCCGCGACTCACGGGGCACCAGACGGTAACCGCAGACCCGGGCTGCACGACGGCTGGAGGCCTCGACCATGGCTAGTGCACTCGACCTCGCAGGCGTCCTGCGCGCCATCGACGACGACGACCTGTTGCGCCGCCTCGCTCGACGGCAGGTCCGGGCGTCGAGCGTCCACGACGCCTTCGACCTCGCGGACGTCCTGCTCGAGCCGGCCAGCGTGCGCGACGCCCTCACCCACCTCGACCGCGTCGCGCTCATCGTGCTGCAGGTCGTGAGGGTGCCGGGCGACGTCGACGCCGTGCACGAGCGCATCGACGCCGCCTTCGAGGTCGACCGCGAGACGGTGGCCGCCGCGCTCGACCGCGTGGACGAGGCCTTCCTCGTGGTCCGCCGCGGCGACTCCGTCTCGACCCTCGACGCCGTGGGCGAGCGACTCGACGACGACCCCGCCCTGGCCCTCGAGGTCCTGACCTCCGAACGACCGCCGGTGGTGCTCGAGACCGTCCTCGACCAGGCCCGCGACGACGCCGACGCCCGCTCGGCCGAGCGGCTGTACGCCGTCGTCATCGAGGTCGCCGAGATCCTCCGTGCCCTCGAGCAGTCACCTGCCCGCGAGCTCGCGAAGGGGGGCCTGGCCCTGCCCGAGTCGAGGCGCCTCGCCGAGGCCGCCCGCATCGACGTCGACGACGTGGCGACCGTGCTCGCCATCGCCGTGCGGGCCGGGTTGGCCGCGCCGAGCCCGGACGGCTGGGTCGTGGCCGCCGACGCGACCGACTGGCTCCGCGCCTCCTGGCCCGACCGGTGGCAGACGCTGACGCGGGCCTGGCTCGCATCGCTGCCGACCGAGATCCTCGCGGTGCTCGAGCAACGCGTCGACACGTCGTGGGGACTGCCGCTGCGCGAGTTCTCCGACTGGTCCTACCCGGCCGGGGGCAGCTGGATCACCGAGCGCATCGCCGCGTTCTCGCGCAGCGCCGAGGTGCTGGGCCTGACCTCCGACGACACCCCCACCTCGGCGGCCGTCGCCCTGTTCCGCGAAGGTCCGGCCGCCGCCCGCACCCGGGTCGCCGCCCTGCTGCCCGACGCGGTCGAGCAGGTCTACCTGCAGCACGACCTCAGCGTCGTGTCGCCCGGGCCCCTGTCGCCCGCCATCGACGCCCGGCTCCGCGTCATCGCGGTGGTCGAGAGCGCGGGCCTCGCGGCCACCTACCGCATCACCGAGGGCGGACTGCAACGGGCCCTGAGCGAGGGCGAGTCCGCCGATTCGCTGCGCGAGTTCCTCGGCGGCATCTCGTCGACGGGCATCCCCCAGCCGCTCGACTACTTGATCCAGCAGAGCGCCGAACGGCACGGGCGCTACCGCGTCCGCGCGATCGCGCCGGGCGGCTCCCCCGCGGGCGTGCCGGGCGACGCGCTGTCGCTCGTGGTCGCGGACGACCGCGCGAGCCTCGACACCCTCGAGGTCGACCAGTCGCTCTCGCCCCTCGCCCTGACCCGGGTCGACGCGACGACCGTGGCGAGCCGGTTCGAACGCGACACCGTCTTCTGGTCGTTGAGCGACGAGCGCTACCCCGTCGTCGTGGTCGACGAGGGCGGTGCCGAGGTCGTCCCGCCGTCCCGACGCCGACCCCGGCGACCGGCCCCGATCGAGACGCGTGACCCGCTGCGCGAACTCGTCCAGCGTCTGCACACCGACGCCGGCTCCGGTGACGAGTCCACCGACCGTGCCTGGATCGCCCGCCAGCTCGACGCCGCCGTGAAGGGCCGTCTGACGGTCACCGTGACGGTCGCGATGCCCGACGGCAGCACCACCACCCTCGACATGGAGCCAACCGGCATCGGCGGCGGACGCGTCCGCGGTCGCGACAAGAAGTCCGACGTCGAGCGCACGCTGCCGCTGAAGAACGTGGTGGCGGTCGCGAGTCGCGACTGAGGCGGGCGCCCCTCGTCGGCCGAGCCGCGCCTCCTCGTCCTGCCGGGTGGGCGCCGACCGGTGCCCGGCTGTGAGAGCCGAGACCGGGCGCGCCTAGACTCGACCCTCATGACCGGACCCCTGATCGTGCAGAGCGATCGCACCGTCCTGCTCGAGGTCGCGCACGAGCAGGCGGAGGACGCGCGGCACGACCTGAGCGTCTTCGCCGAGCTCGAGCGCGCTCCCGAGCACGTGCACACCTACCGCATCACCCGCCTCGGACTGTGGAACGCACGGGCGGCCGGGCACAGTGCCGACGACATGCTCGGCACGCTCGAGAAGTACAGCAAGTTCCCGGTGCCGCAGAGCGTCAGCGTCGACATCGCCGAGACCGTCGCCCGCTACGGCCGCATCGTCATCGAGCGCGACGGCGACCAGTTGCTGCTGCGCGGCACCGACAGCTCCGTGCTGAGCGAGGTCACCCGGGCCAAGAAGGTCGGCGAGCTGCTCGGCGTCAAGCGGGCCGACGACCTGTGGGAGCTCCTGCCGTGGGCGCGCGGCGAGGTCAAGCAACAGCTCGTCAAGCTCGGCTGGCCCGCCGAGGACCACGCCGGTTACACGCCCGGCACCCCGCACGCCATCGACCTCGACGAGAGCGACTGGCACCTGCGCGACTACCAGCAGAAGGCGATCGACAACTTCTTCGAGGGCGGCTCGGGCGTCGTCGTGCTGCCGTGCGGCGCCGGCAAGACCCTCGTCGGGGCCGGGGCCATGGCGGCCGCCGGCACCACCACGCTGATCCTCGTCACGAACACCGTCTCCGCGCGACAGTGGCGGGACGAGCTGCTCAAGCGCACCTCGCTGACCGAGGACGAGATCGGCGAGTACTCCGGCTCGGTGAAAGAGGTCAAGCCGGTCACCATCGCCACCTACCAGATCCTCACGGCCCGCCGTGGGGGCAAGTACACGCACCTCTCGCTGCTCGACGCGCTCGACTGGGGCCTGGTCGTCTACGACGAGGTGCACCTCCTGCCCGCGCCGGTCTTCAAGCTGACGGCCGAGCTGCAGGCCCGCAGGCGCCTCGGCCTCACCGCCACGCTGGTCCGCGAGGACGGCCGCGAGAGCGACGTCTTCAGCCTGATCGGCCCCAAGCGCTTCGACGCCCCGTGGAAGGAGATCGAGGCCCAGGGCTTCATCTCGCCGGCCTCGTGCTACGAGGTGCGGGTCGACCTCCCCCAGGAGGCGCGGCTCGAGTACGCGGCCTCCCCCGACGACGAGCGCTACCGGTTGGCCGCGACGGCCCCGGCCAAGCTCGACGTGGTCAAGCACCTCGTGGCCCGGCACGACGGCGAGCAGATCCTCGTCATCGGCCAGTACCTCGACCAGCTCGACGAGCTCGCCGCGGTGCTCGACGCCCCCACGCTGACCGGCAGCACGGCCATCGACGAGCGCGAGCGCCTCTACCAGCGCTTCCGCGACGGCGACCTCAAGGTGCTCGTCGTCTCGAAGGTGGCCAACTTCTCGGTCGACCTGCCCGAGGCGACCGTGGCCATCCAGGTGAGCGGCTCGTACGGGTCGCGGCAAGAAGAGGCACAGCGACTCGGTCGTCTGCTGCGGCCGAAGAAGTCGGGCTTGCCGGCCTCGTTCTACACGCTCGTCAGCCGCGACACGGTCGACCAGGACTTCGCCCAGAACCGTCAGCGGTTCCTGGCCGAACAGGGCTACAGCTACACGATCCTCGACTCGCCGGTGGTCGCCGCGTGAGCGACGCCACGGACGCCGACCTCCCCCTGGGCGACGACGAGCTCTGGCGCGACAGCCTGCGAAGGGTGTTCGCGGCCGACCAGGCCCCGTTCGCGACGTTCGGTCCGCTCGTGGCCTCCCTCGACCACGACGCCATGGAGTTCCGCGGCCAGGTCGCCCGGTTCGCCGAGTGGGACCCGTCCGTCGTCGTGTCGGTCGCCCGCACCTACGAGGTGCAGGGCGGCCTCCACGCGGGGGCGACCCTCAGCATCGTGACCTGGAGCCCCGATCCCGAGGTGATCGAACGCAGCGACCTGCTCGCCGGGTCGCCGGTCAAGGACCACCTGTTCGCCGGCCTCACCGCGATCGGCGCCACCGACGACGCCTCCGAGGCCCAGGTCGTCGCCGCCTCGGTCGAGGAGTTCCCGGGGTGGCAGATCACCCGGGCCTCGGGCTACACCGCGGTGCTCGAGCGGCGCGAGGGCGTCGACTTCACGCTGGCCGTGCCCGACGAGCTGCTCGAGTTGACGACGCGCGTCGCCCTGGTGCCCAACGTCGAGTGGTCCGCCCCCGACGCCTGAGCGTCCGCGTCCACGATCATGCGTCCCGCTGTCTCGGCCACCTGAGGGCTGCCGCTCCGGCAGCGTGCGGGTGGCGTGCCTCCGGCTCACAGGAAACACCGAGGAGGCGCGCAGATACTTGGGCGCATGAGTGACGGCCCCAAGATCCTGATCGTCGACGACGAACCGAACATCCGCGACCTGTTGACCACCAGCCTGCGTTTCGCGGGCTTCGCCGTCCGTGCGGTCGGCAACGGTGCGCAGGCGATCTCGGCGGTCCTCGAAGAAGAACCCGACCTGATCATCCTCGACGTGATGCTGCCCGACATGAACGGGTTCGGCGTCACCAAGCGCCTCCGCTCGTCGGGCTACACCTCGCCGATCCTCTTCCTCACGGCGAAGGACGACACCGAGGACAAGATCACGGGCCTCACGGTCGGCGGCGACGACTACGTCACCAAGCCGTTCAGCCTCGACGAGATCGTCGCGCGCATCAAGGCGATCCTGCGTCGCACGATGAACGAGGACGAAGACGCCATCATCCGTGCCGGCGAGCTGACGATGGACCAGGACACCCACGAGGTCACCATCGGCGAGACGGCCATCGAGCTCAGCCCCACCGAGTTCAAGCTGCTCCGGTACCTCATGCTCAACCCGAACCGCGTGCTGTCGAAGGCCCAGATCCTCGACCACGTGTGGGAGTACGACTTCAACGGCGACGCCGGCATCGTCGAGAGCTACATCTCGTACCTGCGTCGCAAGCTCGACCAGTTCTCGACGGAGCCCATCATCCAGACCAAGCGGGGCTTCGGCTACATGCTCAAGGCCACGAAGGCCTGACCACCAGCCCTGGTGCGTGAACACGACGACGCCCGACCGCCCCGAGCGGTCGGGCGTCGTCGTGCGTGCTCCGACGGGCGGGGTGCGCCCAGCCGGTTCCGCTAGCGTCTGTCCTCATGCACGCTCGCCTCTCGCAGTGGTGGAACGAGATCTCCATCCGCACCAAGATCACCGGCATCACGGTGACCCTGGTCACCCTCGGCCTCGTCGTCGCCGGCCTGGGCACGATGACCGTCCTCAGCACCTATCTCATGGGTCAGGTCGACACGTCCCTGCGGAACTCGGCGACCAACTTCACCAGCGCCTCGTTCGACCAGGCGGACTCCCGTTCGTGCACCGTGAACTTCGCGGGCCTGACCAGCAGCTACGTCGCGATCCTCGACGACGAGGGCGACCTCATCTGCGACACCCGTTCGCAGCTGTCGAGTGCCACCGACGCCCCCGACCTCACGGGCGTCGGCGTCGCCGGCGCTCCCCTCGACGAGGCCTTCAACCGGTACAACTCGAGCCGCGACAACGAGTGGCGCCTCTTCGCCCACGCGGCCGCCCTGCGCTCGACCGACGCCCAGGGCAGCGTGACGACCGTGCCCGCCGTCATCGTGGCCGGAACGAACCTGGCGGGCACCAATGCGACGATCGGGCGCTTCGGCGGCATCTTCCTCGGCTTCGGCCTCTCGGTCGTCGTGCTCGGCGCCGCCCTCACCCGCCTGCTCGTCACGTCGACCTTCGCGCCGCTGCGTGACGTCGAGGCCACGGCGGCCCGCTTCGCCGACGGCGACTTCACCCAGCGGCTCGACTCGACGACGCCGAACACCGAGGTCGGGCGTCTGAACCGATCCCTCAACACGATGCTCAACCGGATCGACAGCGCCTTCGACGACCGGGCCAAGACGATCGACCAGATGCGCCGCTTCGTCGGCGACGCCAGTCACGAGCTCCGGACGCCGCTCGTCTCCCTCCGCGGCTACGCCGAGCTCTACCGCATGGGTGCCCTGACGAAACCCGAGGACGTGGCCCAGGCCATGGACAGGATCGAGAAGGAGGCCATCCGCATGGGCGTCCTCGTGCAGGACCTGCTCGCCCTCGCCCGTCTCGACGAATCCAAGCCGCTCGAGCTCGGCCCCGTCGACCTCGTCCAGCTCGCCCGCGACTCGGCCCTCGACACCATGGCGTCGAACCCCGATCGCGACATCGACGTGATCGTGCTCGAGCCCGTCCTCGCGCCGTCGCCCACCCCCGCCGACGGCGACGAGACCCCGGCCGACGGACGTTCCCCCGAGACGGCCTCGCCCGCCGCGAACACCCCCGCGACGGGCACGGCGCTCACGGGCGCAGCCGTCGGCGCGACGAGCCCGATCTCGTTCGCGGGCGCGACCCTCGCGCGCCTCCGCAGCCTGAGGGCTCGGGCCGTCCGCAACGGCGACACGGCGACGGCCGCCCAGCTGCAGGACGAGGTGCAGAGGTTCGAGGCCCCGGCCATCGTGCACGGCGAAGAGAACAAGATCCGTCAGGTGATCACCAACCTGATGGGCAACGCCATGCGGTTCACCGAGCCGGACAGCCCGATCGAACTCGTGGTGCAGTCCGACCCCGGACGCGGTGTGGCCACCGTCGCCATCGTCGACCACGGCGAGGGCATCCCGCCGCAGATCCGCGAGAAGATCTTCCAGCGGTTCTGGCGTGCCGACTCGTCCCGCACGCGGGACACCGGTGGCAGCGGCCTCGGCCTGGCCATCGTCTCGGGCATCGTCGCGGCCCACGGTGGCTCGGTGGACGTCGACGACACCCCCGGCGGTGGAGCCACCTTCCGTGTCGCCCTGCCGCTGATGCCCGCCGACGCCGTCATCGCGGCCGAGCCCGCCGGCGTGACCGCCTAGCCCGACCGGCACGGCCGGCACCCCGCGCCCTGGACACGACGCCACGACGTGGGCACTGCACCACGTTTTCTCGTGGCGTCGTGACCACGTCCTGGCGTGTTCCACGGAAGCGGAAGCGGCCGAACCACCGAGCACGAGGCGCGCCTCTCCCCCGGCGACGCCGAAGGGCGGCTCCCCCGGAGGGGAACCGCCCTTGAGCGTGTGCGCGGCGTGAGCCGCGCGGCTGCGGACTAGAAGTCCATGCCACCCGAGGGGTCGCCGGCCGGGGCCGGGTTCTTCTCGGGCTTGTCGGCGACGACGGCCTCGGTCGTGAGGAACAGACCGGCGATCGACGCGGCGTTCTGCAGGGCCGAGCGCGTGACCTTGGCGGGGTCGATGATGCCGGCGGCCAGCATGTCGACGTACTCGCCGGTCGCGGCGTTGAGGCCCCAACCGATGTCGAGCCCGCGGACCTTGTCGGCCACGACGCCGGGCTCCATGCCGGCGTTGAAGGCGATCTGCTTCAGGGGAGCGTCGATCGCGACGCGGACGATGTTCGCACCCGTCGCCTCGTCGCCCTCGAGCTGCAGGTTGGCCAGAGCGGTCTTGCCGGCCTGGATGAGGGCGACGCCACCACCGGCGACGATGCCCTCTTCGACGGCGGCCTTCGCGTTGCGCACGGCGTCCTCGATGCGGTGCTTGCGCTCTTTCAGCTCGACCTCGGTCGCGGCACCCGCCTTGATGACGGCGACGCCACCGGCGAGCTTCGCGAGGCGCTCCTGGAGCTTCTCGCGGTCGTAGTCGCTGTCGGTCGCCTCGATCTCGCTGCGGATCTGACGGACGCGGCCGGCGATCTGCTCGTCGTCGCCGGCACCCTCGACGATGGTCGTCTCGTCCTTGGTGATGATGACCTTGCGGGCACGGCCGAGCAGGTCGAGCGTCGCGTTCTCGAGCTTGAGACCGACCTCTTCGGCGATGACCTGACCACCGGTGAGGATGGCGATGTCCTGGAGCTGAGCCTTGCGACGGTCACCGAAGCCGGGGGCCTTGACGGCGACCGACTTGAAGATGCCGCGGATCTTGTTCACGACGAGCGTGGCCAGGGCCTCACCGTCGACGTCCTCGGCGATGATCAGCAGCTGCTTGCCCGACTGGATCACCTTGTCGACGATCGGCAGCAGGTCCTTGATGTTCGAGATCTTCGAGTTGACGATGAGCACGTAGGCGTCCTCGAAGACGGCCTCCTGACGCTCGGGGTCGGTGACGAAGTACTGCGACAGGTAGCCCTTGTCGAAGCGCATGCCCTCGGTGAGCTCGAGCTCGGTGCCGAAGGTGTTGCTCTCCTCGACGGTGACGACGCCCTCTTTGCCGACCTTGTCGATCGCCTCGGCGATGAGCGCACCGATGGTGGGGTCGGCGGCCGAGATCGAGGCCGTGGCAGCGATCTGCTCTTTGGTCTCGATGTCCTTCGCGTCGGCGAGCAGCTGGTCGGAGACGGCCTGGGCGGCCTTCTCGATGCCGCGCTTCAGCGAGATGGGGTCGGCACCGGCCGCGACGTTGCGCAGACCTTCGCGGACGAGGGCCTGGGCCAGCACCGTCGCGGTGGTCGTGCCGTCACCGGCGACGTCGTCGGTCTTCTTCGCGACCTCTTTGACGAGCTCGGCACCGATCTTCTCGAAGGGGTCGTCGAGCTCGATCTCTTTGGCGATGGAGACGCCGTCGTTCGTGATGGTGGGGGCGCCCCACTTCTTCTCGAGCACGACGTTGCGACCACGCGGGCCGAGCGTGACCTTCACCGCGTCGGCCAGGATGTTCAGGCCACGCTCGAGGCCACGACGGGCCTCTTCGTCAAAAGCAATGATCTTAGCCATGTGTGTTTTTCGTCCCTCCCGGACGTCATGAAGCAGAAGCATTGGCACTCACGTGTCGCGAGTGCCAGCAACGATTCTGGCACTCGCCCGATGAGAGTGCAAGTGACGTGACGGGGCCCGGACGCACGAGCACGCCGCCACGGTGGACCGTGACGGCGTGCGGCGTGGGAGTGGGCGCGGCGAGGCGCTCCGACGGGCCTCAGGCGAGCCGGACGGACTCCGCCTGCGGCCCCTTGTCGCCCGTGCCGACCTCGAACACGACGGCCTGGCCCTCTTCGAGCACCTTGTAGCCGCTCATGTCGATGGCCGAGTAGTGCACGAAGACGTCCTGGCCGTCACCCTCGACGGTGATGAAGCCGTAGCCCTTCTCCGCGTTGAACCATTTCACGGTCCCGTTTGCCATGGTGTCGCTCCCCTTTTGCTGTGGTGGTACGGCGCGTGCGGTGCTGCAGGGCCGGGTCGTCGACGCAGCGACCTGCGAACCCGGACGGGACAGCGTCACTCGTGCAGAACACCAGGTCGGCGAGCCGTGAGGGGCGACCAATTCCAGATGGTAACCACGGGAAAAGCGGAAAAGCGCGCCCCGACCGAGAAACACCCGCAGAAAACGAGGATTTCACCGGTTATTAAACGTGGGCGTAACACGGGAGGTGCGGTGAGGGCCCGACGGGACGCGCGCCTCCTCGGATCGATACCGCGGGAGCGGCGTCTTCAGGCGCTGTAGTCGGCCCCGAGGACGACGGTGACCGCTGCCCCGGGGAACGCCTCGGTGAGCTCGACGTCCGAGATGCCGAGCTGCTGGGCGAGCCCGAGCGCCACGGCCTCGTCGACGGCCGCCGAGTAGTAGACGGTGGACGTCGCGACGCGCTCGCTGGCGTTGCCCTGGGTGCCGACGACCCAGCCGGCGGTCTCGAGCCGCTCGGAGGCCGAACCCGCGAGCCCGGCCGTGGCGGTGCCGTTCAGGACGGTGATGGTCGTCACCGAGGGGTCGACCTGTGAGGGGTCGGTGAGGGGGGTGACCGACGGCGTGGCCGTCGGGGTCGGCGTGTCGCTCTCGGGAGCCCCGGCCTCGGCGGTGCTCGACGACGAGGGGTTGACGAACTGGAAGCTGTTGTTCGCGACGCCGAGGTAGACCACGCCGGCACCGACCAGGACGCCGACGGCCAACGCGGCCCAGGCGAAGGCGATCCAGCCGCTGCCGGGGCGCTTCTCGGCCCGGTGGGCTCCGACCCGGTCGAGGTCGGCGGGGACGTCGTCGAACCGGTCTCGGTCGAATTTCGGCATGCGTGGTCTCTCGTGGGTCAGCGAGTCGGACCGAACGAACGGGTCGATCGGGCGTCGCGGCGGGCGACTCGCAGGCGCTGCAGGCGGCCGACGAGCATGGGTGCGTAGGCCAGTGCAGCGGGTCGGTCTATGAGCGAGTTGAGCAGTTGCTGGTAGCGGACGATCCCGAGGCCGAACTCGCGACGGACGGCGGCCTCCCGGGCACCGGCGGCGGCCGGGGCGTGCTGCTCGAAGTCCAGGACGGCACGGTCGAGCTCGGACAACGCGCTCGAGCGCACGTCGTCACCTGTCGCCTTCTCGTCCATCGTCGAGGCCCTCCTCGGGGTTCCGGGTCATCCTATGGGCGGCGCCCCGACCGATCGCGGAGGCCGGGGGCGTGGTCCGACAACCCGTCCGCCCGCTCGGGGAGCCGCCCGGTGCCGCGAGCTCCCGACCCGTGGTCAGGCCGTGAGGTGCAGCCGCGTGCCGTGGGCGTCCCCTACCCCCAGCACCCGGCCGTCGAGGGCGAGGGCCGCGAACGCGTCGTCGGGAGACACTCCCGGGGGCACCTCGGCGACGACGTCGGTCAGCAGGTCTCGTCGTTCGTACGAGATCCACCGCGCGCCCAGCCGGCCGACCTCGTCGACGAAGGCCTGACGCCGGCGACCCGGCAGGTAGACGAGCGTGCCCGTCGAGACGACGACGAGCGTGACGCCCGTCGGGGCCTCGGCCGCGAGCGGGGCGAGACCGTCGACGGCGTCCGCCGCCACGAGACGAGGAGGCGCGGTGCGGGCGAGCGCGACGGCCCGCCCCAGCAGGTCCCGCCGATCGGCGCGCTCGGGGGGCAGCAGCGTCGCGAGCCAGGCGACCTGGTCGGGGTCGCGGACGTCGACCGGGTCGAGGTCGATCCCCGCCCGCCAGACGATCTCGGGAAGCGGGGCCGTCGGCGGCTCCACCTCGGACCGGGCCGCGCCCTCGACGACGACGTCGATCCCGAGCTGCACCGTGCTCGACGGATCGCCCCAGCTCCGGCCACCGGAGCGGTAGCCGTAGCGGTCGACACCGAGGCAGAGCCCGGCCGAGGCGCCGACCTCGATGAGGGCGATCGGGCCCGGCACGCGGGCCAGCGCGATCGACAACGGGGCACAGCGGCGCACGTCGTTGGTCTGGGTGAGCCGTCGGCCGAGTTCGGCCACGAGGTCGTCGGAGCGGGCGAGCAGCCAGGGCCGCAGCACCGACCAGGGGCCGTGCGGCGCACCCAGCCACCGGCAGACCGCGAGGACGAGGACGGGCTGGCGCCGCGCCTCCTCGGCTCGATCGACGACGGCGAGCGCCGCCGGATCACCCGCGACGCCCCGCGCGAGTTCTGCCTGCGACGGCGACCCCTCGCGGTCGAAGGCGAGGGCCGCGGCCAGGAAGCGGTCGGAGGTGCTCACGAGCAGGAGTCTGACAGCCCGGTGGGGGCCGGGGAATCGTGCACCGGCCGACCGTGTTGAATGAGGAGTCCCGACAAGCAAGGAGATCATCGTGGCGTACAAGATCGAGAAGACCGACGAGCAGTGGCGCGAAGAGCTCGACGCCGAGCAGTATTCCGTCCTGCGGGAGGCCGCCACCGAGCGCCCGTGGACGGGTGAACTGCTCGACGAGAGCCGTGCCGGCGTCTACGCCTGTGCGGCGTGCAGCGCCGAACTGTTCAAGAGCGGCACCAAGTTCGACAGCGGCTGCGGCTGGCCCAGCTTCTACGAGTCGGTGAACCCGGACGCGGTCCAGCTGATCGAGGACAACTCGCTCGGCATGACCCGCACCGAGGTCCGGTGCGCGAACTGCGGTTCGCACCTCGGCCACGTGTTCCCCGACGGTTTCGGCACGCCGACCGGCGACCGTTACTGCATGAACAGCATCTCGCTCGACTTCAAGGCCGCCGAGTAGTGAGCGCCGTCGCCGACGCCGCCCGACGTCGTCGGTCGCGGTCGAAGGTCACCGACGTCGCGCCGACGCACGAGCAGTTGCTCGACGCGGTGCGGTCGGCGGCGACGGTGGCGGACCACTCCGAGCTGAGGCCCTGGCGCCTGATCGAGTTCCGCGGAGACGACCGGCTCGTCGTGGGCCGGTCGCTGGCCGACGCGGGTGGGGCCGAGGGCCACGCCCGCGACAAGCTCACGCAGAAGGCGCTGCGGGCGCCGCTGATCGTCGCCGTGGTCGTCTCGCCCCGCGACAGCCGCAAGGTGCCCTACTGGGAGCAGGAATCCGTCGCCTCGGGCGTCGCGCACCTGCTGTCGCTCGTTCTCGACGACGAGGGCTGGGGCGTGTTCTGGCGCACGGGCGTCCTGACCCGCGCTCCCCAGGTGGCGGCCGCGCACGGCCTGCGCGAGGGCGAGCAGTTGCTGGGCTGGCTCTACGTGGGCGGACGCGACGGTGACGACGCCAAGCCTCGCAAGCTGCTCGACCCCGAGCAGTTCGTCAGCACGCCGTAGCGGGTCGACCGCCCTCGGCGGCACCCGGTCGCGGGTGCCGCGCCGGTCACCAGGTCTTGTGGCTGTTGCCGATCACGGTGATGGGCAGCCAGAACGACCCGGTCATCAGGACGATGCCCCCGAAGAAGACGAAGGCGTTGGGCTCGCCCGAGCCGAACGAGTAGGCGAACAGGGCGAAGCTGACGAAGAGCATGGCGAGCGAACCGAGCGCGGTCAAGATCGTGGACAAGGGGGCTCCTCAGGTCGGTGCGTCCGGCGGGCGCGGTGCGCTGCGTCTACTTCACCACTTCTCGGCCTCGGAACGCCAATCCTGCGCCGACCGCATGCTGCTCGCCGGGTGAGGAGGCGCGGGCTGGGTAAGATGGGCACGCTCCGCCGGCCTGGCGCAATTGGTAGCGCATCCGACTTGTAATCGGAAGGTTACGGGTTCGAGTCCCGTGGCCGGCTCTGGGGGACGTCAGTCGACGATGTCGCTGCTGACGAGCGTCTTCGGGCTCGAGCTCGCCCGTCGTCGCCCGCGGGCGGGCACCGTCGACTCGAACCTCGTCTTGAGCTTGAGGGCCGGCGCCTCGATCAGGTGCCAGGACGCGACCGAGAGGGCTGCGGTCACGGCGACGACGATCACCAGGTTCACGGTGAGGCTCCGCACTCCGATCGTCGCGAAGACCATCTGCTGGACCGGGAACGCGTAGATGTACATCCCGTACGAGAAGTCACCGAAACGGGACGCCCGACGGATGATCGGCGAGGACGCTAGCCCGAGCGCCAGCACGGCGTACGGCAGGACGACCCACATCATGACGTGGCCGAGAGACGGTCGGACCGCTTCGACGACGGTGAGGGCGAACAGGCCGAGCAGTGCGGCGTCGAGCCGGAAGAGGTGACGCTCGAGGAGGAGCGCACAGAGCATGCCCCCGGCGAAGAAGACCCACGGCTCGGCCGCCGTCACGAGCAGGTAGAAGCCGAACACGTTCTGGGCGGGCGTCGCGAAGAAGACGGCGGCGACGCAGGCGAGGCCGAAGGCGACCACCACCGGGACGCGGGCCCGACGGGGGACCACCATCATCAACGGGACGAACAGGTAGCAGGAGAATTCGATGGGGAGCGTCCAGAGCGAACCGTTCACCACGTTCGGGTACGGGACGGTCGTGAACACGCCCGACAGACCGAAGACGGGTTGCAGGAAGAGGTTCCGGAGGTACAGCCACGTGTTCGGATCGGTGAAGTAGGCGTGCAGGTCGATGACCGTGAAGACGGGCCCGAGGACGAAGACCGAGAGCAGCACGGCGACGATCAGCGCCGGGAAGATGCGGAGCGACCGCGCGGCCAGGTAGCTCTTCCACTGCGGTCGTCGCAGCCAGCTCTTGGTGATCAGGTAGCCGCTGATGATGAAGAAGACGAAGACGCCGAGGGTGTGGATCGGCACGTCGAAGATGACCGGCGGGGCGACGGGTTTGCCCGAGAGCACGTACGAGTGCCCGAGGACGACCATCAGCGCACCGCCCAGGCGGATGGCGTCGAGGTTGTTCCGCCTGCGGGCCAGCTCGGTCGACGCGTCACTCACAGGACGAGCATAGTCATCGCCGAGGAGACCTCATGGACCGGTCCTCCGTTCAGCGATGTGCGTCGAAGAACGCGGTGACGGAGGCACCGTCGAAGTTCGACGCGTCGCCGTGCTCGCCCACCGTGGACGTGAAGACGCCCGACACCCGCTCGGTGCAGGACCGACCATTCGCCTCGGCGTCGACGATGGTGTCATCGGGAGACGCCCAGGTGGCCACCGGCACGTCCGGCCACGAGAGGGGCGAGAACCGAGCAGGCGGGTCGGTGCCGTGGACCGAGCGGATCTGCGCCCGGAGGCCGGGTTCCGAGATGGTCGACAGGTCGCAGACCGGATAGATCGCGACCCAGGCCGCCACGTCGGCGCGTCCGGCGACCTGTGCCGCCGCGACCGCACCCATGGACTCGGCGACCAGGAAGATCCGTGCACCCGGCGACGAGCGCTGAAGATCGCCGACGAGGTCGAGGTAGTCCCGCACGCTCGGCCCGTCACCCCACGAGTTGCCGCCCGCGTCTCGGGCCGCGACCGTGTAGCCGTCCGCCACCAACTCGTCGACCAGCCCGCTCGTCTCGGGATCGTCGACGATCGTCGACGCGGTCTGGCCGGCACCGTGGAAGTACACGACCACGTCGCCGCGGGGGCGCTGGGGTCTGACGACGACCGTGCCGTCCGACGTCTCGACCGTCGAGCCCGCGACCGCGCCCGGGCCGACGGTGGGCTGCCCGGCGGACGGGGAGTTCGAGGGAACGGGTGTGACCGACGGAGCCGAGGCCTGTGGCGGCACGGGTCCCCCGGCGGCCAACCCGAGGGCGACCAGCGCCGCGGAGCCCCACAGCCCGGCCGTCATCACGGCGAACCTGCGCCATCGGGTCTTCTCGTCGCGGCGGCCCACGCCCGTGGAGCTCTGCCGGGTCGTCGTCGGTCGCACGTCAGGAGCGTATCCAGGGCCGACCGACCATCCGCCGAGAGCCCCGGCCCCTCGAGGTCAGCCCTCGAGGGCGACGAGCAGGTGACGCAGGCCGTCCGCGACGGCTGAGCGCGCCTCCTCGGGCAGGGCGGCGAGCACGGCCCGCTCGTCCGCGAGCTGGACCTCGAGCACGCGGTCGATCAGACGGCGCCCGGCCGCGGTCGGCGCGACGAAGTAGCCACGGTGGTCGGCGGGGTTCGCCGAGCGATCGACGAGGCCTGCCGCGAGCAGCCCCTTGACGCGCTTCGTCACGGCCGGCGGTGAGAGCAGGGTCTCGTCCGCCAACTGCGTCGGACTCATCGGTCCGCCGCGGCGGGTCAGGGCGGCGAGCAGGTCGAAGTCCGCGCGCCCCAGGCCGAACTGGGCCAGGAGGTCGTCGCTGCGACGCTGCACGATGCGGGCGAGCCGGTTCACCCGGCCGACGACCGGGATCGCCGAGACGTCGAGGTCGGGCCGGAGTTCGCGCCACCGGTCGTGGACGTCGTCCATCACGTCTCGGAGCCCGGGATCGGTCATGCCCTTGAGCCTAGCGATGCTTCACGAGTAAAGTGATGCGCAGATCATTCACCCGTGAAGCAGTTCGACGACGAGCGCCCACGCCGCGCCGACCAGAGGACCGCCCATCACGACCACGACCTCCCCTCACCGCCTGCTGCCGCACCCGCGCGACCTGGTCCGCTTCGGCCCGCACGACGGCGCCCACCGACCGGCAGCCCGCGTCGCCGCGTCCGTCCTGGCACCGATGGTCGTGCTGGCGCTGATCGGCCACGTGGAGTGGACGCCCTACGCGGTGTTCGGGGCCTTCGCCTCGGCTTTCGGCCGGGGGCTGCCCCGCTTCCAGCGGCTCGAGATGCAGCTCGAGGCCGGGCTCGTCCTCGTCGCCTGCGTGGTGCTCGGCACCGCGCTGGCCGCCTCGGCGGCCCCGGTCTGGCTGCTCGTCGTCACGATCGGCGTCGTGGCCGGCATCACCTCGGCCCTCTCCGACCTGCGCCGCTGGAGCCCGCCCGGGCCGCTCTTCTTCGTCTTCGGCCTGGGCGTCACCGCGTTCGTGCCCGCGACCGGGTCGACCGTCGCCGTCGCGGCCGTGGTCGCCCCGGCGAGCCTCGCCCTCGCCCTGCTCGCGTCGCTCGCGGGCGTGCTGCTGCCCGCCGGTCGTCGCGCGCTCGCGACCGTCGACGGACGCCGATGGAGGCGCGGGCCCCGTCCCCTGGACGGCCGGCGGACGGTCGTCCACGCCGCCGTCTGCCTGGTCGCCTCGATCGCGGCCGGGCTGATCAGCCTCGGCCTCGGGGTGCAGAGCCCGTACTGGGCCATGGTGTCGGCCGTGGTGCCCGTGGTGGGGACCGCGACGGCGGGCCAGCTCGTACGGGCCGGGCACCGCCTCCTCGGCACCCTCGTCGGGGTGGGCCTCGCCGCTCTGCTGCTGGCGTGGCACCCCGGGGTCGCGGCCCTGATCGTCGCCTTCGGCGTGCTCCAGTTCGCGACCGAGCTGCTGATCGTCCGCAACTACGGGCTCGCGCTGGTCACCATCACGCCCATGGCGCTCGGCATGCGGGCACTCGGCGGCGCACCCGTCGACGTGGGCGCCCTCGTGGCGGCCCGGACGGCCGACACCGCCATCGGCGTGGGCGTGGTGGTCGTCGTGCTGCTCGCGACGCACCGGCTGCGGAGGCCCCGGCCGGAGGCGTCCGTCTGACCCGAGGGGCCGGGTGGCCCCTGCCGAGCGGTCAGGCCTGGCGCGCCCTCGCCCGGCGGCCGTCCTTGCTCCACCAGACCAGGTCGGCGACGCCCTGCGCGACGAGCAGCACGGCGACGATCAGGATGATGACGGTGATCGCCTGGACCGGCACCCCCGAGGCGATGTTGAGCACCTGCACGACGAGGCCGAACAGGCCGATCAGCACCTCGAACACGGCGGGCACCACGGCACCCGTCTTCGTCAGGGTGAACCAGGGTCGCCGCAGGTCGCTCATGCACCCGAGGGTACAAGGTGCGCGGGCTACGATCGCCGGGACCCCGATCCGCCGAGGAGGCACCGTGCGACGACGCGACGTCCACGTCGATCCCGACGTGCCGAACTGGCTGCTCACCAAACGCGGCGGCCTCGCCCTGCCCCTCGTCACGTCGTTCTGCGCGCTCGTCGTGATCGCGAGCATCGTCGCCGCCCTGACGGTCGGCGGCGGCCACGTCACCGTCGTCACCGTCGTCGTCGTCGCCGCCGGCCTGGGTGCCGTCACCTGGGCGGTGGCCGACCTCGTCTGGTGGACGCGCGACGACCGCCGCCGCATCGTCCGGCTGCCCCGCGACCCCGGGGCCTGACGCCGGAACCCCCGGTCACATGCCGTTCAGGGCATGGACGTGCCCCGTCAACCTGGCAACCGCCCAGCGTGCGCCGCCGTAAACTGACTGATGCACCGAACCGGTGCCCACGACGTTCGGCTCCGCTCGCGACCCCGCGCGCGCGTGCAGCCCCACCCCGCCACAACTCGACAGGGAGTTCCGTTGAACGGAAACGCTACGACCCGGCACAGCAACGTCGCGTTGCTGTCGGTCACCAGCACCATGGCCGACCGGGTCACCACCTCCGAGAGCATCGACGAGAAGCTCGGCCCCGTACTCAAGCGCCTCAAGCTGCCCACGGGCCTGCTGCAGCGCGTCGCCGGCGTGTACGAGCGCCGCAACTGGAGCACCGAGCAGAGCTTCGACGCGGCGGCGATCGACGCGGGCAAGCGTGCGCTGGCCGAGGCCGGCATCCGCCCCGACCAGGTCGGGCTGCTGATCAACACGTCGGTCACGCGCCCCCACCTCGAGCCCTCGGTGGCCGTGCGCCTGCACCACGGCCTCGGCCTGCCCTCGTCGGCCACGAACTTCGACATCGCCAACGCCTGCCTCGGCTTCGTCAACGGCATGACCCTCGCGGCTCAGCTGATCGACGCGGGTCAGATCGACTACGCCGTCATCATCGACGGCGAGGACGCCGACGACGTCCAGGTCAACACGATCGACCGCCTCCTCACCAAGGGCTACGGCCGCGACGACTTCATGAGCGAGTTCGCCAGCCTCACCCTGGGCTCCGGGGCCGCCGCCGCCGTCATCGGCCGTGCCGACCTCCACCCCGAGGGCCACCGCATCGTCGGCGGCGTCACCCGCGCCGCCACCGAGAACTACGACCTCTGCGTCGGCAGCGTCGACGGCATGTTCACCGACGCCAAGGCCCTGCTCAAGCGCGGCATGGAACTCGTCGTCTCGGCCTGGAAAGAGGCCAAGCGCGACTGGAACTGGCAGCGCATGGACCGCTACATCATGCATCAGGTCAGCGACGTGCACACGGGTGCCTTCGTCAAGGCCGCCGGCATCGACAAGAAGCTCGTCCCGCTCACCTACCCGACCCTCGGCAACGTGGGCCCGGCGTCGATCCCGATCACGCTGGTCGAGGAGAGCAAGACCCTCAGCAAGGGCGACCGCGTCCTGTTGATGGGCGTCGGCTCGGGCATCAACACCGCGATGATGGAGCTCGCCTGGTGAGTCGGCTCCCGCGGTCCGCCTCCGCCACGGCGCCGGCGTCACGTCCCCCCGCGGGTCTCGACGGGCTCGACCCGTCGTGGTCGCGTCTCGTCGACGTGCCGTACGGGCTCGGCGCACACCGCGCCTCCCGCACCTGGCACGTCCTCGACAACGCCGAGGCGCTGGCCGAGGTCGGCGCCGAACCGGTCGGCACCATCCTCTGCGTGCACGGCAACCCGACCTGGTCGTACCTCTGGCGCCGCCTCGTCGCCCGCACGGTCGAGACGGCCGTCGCCGGGGGGCCCGCGTGGCGCGTCGTCGCGGTCGACCAGCTCGACATGGGCTTCTCCGAGCGCACGGGCTCGCCGCAGACGCTGGCCCGCCGCGTCGCCGACCTGGGCGACCTCACCGACGCCCTCGAGGTCACCGGGCCCGTCGTCACCCTCGGCCACGACTGGGGCGGCGTCGTCTCGATGGGCTGGGCGGTCGACCACCCCGACCGGCTGGCCGGGCTCATGCTGCTCAACACCGCGATCCACCAGCCCGAGGGCGAGAAGATCCCCGCTCCCCTGCGCCTGACCCTCGCCCGCGGCGTGCTGGGCCGGGCGACCGTCGGCACCACCGGGTTCCTCGACGTGACCCTCGGCCTCGCCCACCCGCCGCTCTCGCCCGAGGTGAAGGCCGGCTTCCGTGCCCCGTACCGCCAGGCCGACCGCCGCGGCGGCATCGGTGGCTTCGTGGCCGACATCCCGGTCGACGACGGGCACGTCAGCAGCCCCGAGCTCGACCGCATCGCCGAGGGCCTGCGCGGCCTCACCGTGCCGGCCCTGATGCTCTGGGGCCCGCGCGATCCGATCTTCTCGGACCGGTACCTCGACGACCTGGTCGACCGCCTGCCGCACGCCGACGTCCACCGTTTCGAGGGTGCGGGCCACCTCGTCGCCGAGGACGTCGACTACGCCGGAGCCGTGCTCACCTGGCTGGGCGACCGGCTGCCCGGCGGGACGGCCGCCGTCGACGCCCCGGCCCGGGCCGCCACCGAGGCCCGAGTCGCCACCCCGGTCGGAACCGAGGAGGCGCGGGTCGCCTCACCGCAGGACCGCCCCCTCTGGTCGTACCTGGACTCCCTGGCCGACAGCCCGGCCACCGCGCTCGTCGAGATGGCACCCGCGGGTGCCGACGGCCCGCGTTCGATCAGCTGGAGCCTGCTCGCCCGTCGCGTCCACGAGATCGCGCTCGGTCTGCGGAAGCACGGCGTGCGCCCCGGCGACCGCGTCTCGCTGCTCGTCCAGCCCGGTGCCGACCTGACCGCGGTGCTCTACGCCTGCGTCCGCCTCGGTGCCGTCGTGGTCGTGGCCGATGCCGGTCTCGGCGTGCGCGGCCTGACCCGCGCCGTCCGCGGCGCGTGGCCCGACCACGTGATCGGCCAGCTCCCGGGGCTCACGGCGGCCACCGCCCTCGGTTGGCCGGGCCGCAAGATCTCGACGACGACGTTGTCGCCGGTCACCGCCCGGGCACTCGGCGTCGAGGCCTCGCTGCCCGAGATCGCCGCCCTCGGCCGCCGCGCCCGCGGTGCCCTCGCCGAGCTGCCCGACGCCCCCACGGCCGACGCCGAGGCCGCCATCCTGTTCACCTCGGGCTCGACCGGACCCGCGAAGGGCGTCGTCTACCGGCACGGCCAGCTGACGGCCCTGCGCGACGCCCTGGCCGAGCAATACGACGTCGGTCCGGGCACGGGCCTGGTGGCCGGCTTCGCCCCGTTCTCCCTGCTGGGCCCCGCCCTCGGGGCGACGAGCGTCACCCCCGACATGGACGTCACGAAACCGCGCACCCTCACCGCCCGGGCCGTCGCGGCCGCCACGGCGGCGGTGGACGCCACCGTGGTGTTCCTCTCCCCTGCCGCGCTCACCAACGTCGTCGCGACGTCGGACGACCTCGACGACGCGGACCACCGCGCGCTGGCCGGCGTCGAGACCTTCCTGTCGGCGGGCGCGCCCGTCTCCGAGGCGCTGCTGGCGGCGGCCGGCGACCTCATGCCGAACGCGACGCCCCACACGCCCTACGGCATGACCGAGGGCCTGCTGATGACCGACGTCACGCTCGAGGGCGTGCGCTCCGCGGCCGCCGACCGCGGGGCAGCCGTCGCCGCGGGCGCGCCCGACGCCGGCGGTGTCTGCGTCGGGCTGCCCGGCGCGACCACGACGGTGCGGATCGTTCCGCTCGACGACGGGGGTCGCGCCTCCTCGGCGTTCACCGACGCCCCCGGCGTCACGGGCGAGATCGTCGTCTCGGCGCCCCATGTCGAGGACCACTACGACCGCCTCTGGCTGACGCACCGCCTCAGCCGCCTGGGCTCGACCGCCGAGACCCGCTGGCACCGCACCGGCGACGTCGGGCACCTCGACGCCCAGGGCCGACTCTGGGTCGAGGGCCGCCTGCCCCACGTGATCACGACGTCGACGGGCGTGCTGACGCCGGTGGCGTCCGAACAGGCCGTGGAGGCGCGGGCCGCCATCGCGCGCGCCGCCGTCGTCGGCGTCGGTCCGGCCGGCACGCAGCAGGTCGTCGTCGTGGCCGAGACCGTCCCCCCGGCTCGTCGCCCGGGGCTGGCATCCGCGGCCCTGGCGGCCTCGGTCCGTTCGGCCGTCCGGTCGGCGTCGGGTCGACCCGTGGCCGCGGTGCTCGTCGTGCCGCAGCTGCCGACCGATGTGCGACACAACAGCAAGATCGACCGCACGGGCCTGGCCGCATGGGCGACGTCCGTGCTGTCCGGCGGCCGGATGCGTCGCCCGTGAGGGTGCTGGTCACCGGCGCGAGCGGCCTGCTCGGCGGCGCCGTCGCCCGGGCCGTCGCCGACGCCGGGCACGGGGTCACGACCTTCCAACGGCGACCCTCCGGCGTGCCCGGCGCCCGCGACGTGCTCGGGTCGATGACGAACCCGCGGGCCGTCGCCGCCGCCGTCCGCGACCAGGACGCCGTCGTCCACCTCGCGGCCAAGGTGTCGCTCACCGGTGAACCGGCCGAGTTCGAGGCCGTCAACGTCGGGGGCACGCGCTCCCTGGTCGAGGCGATGCGCGCCTCCTCGGTGCCCCGGCTGGTCTTCGTCTCGTCGCCGTCCGTGGCGCACGCCGGGTCGTCCATCGTCGGTGACGACGCCCTGCCCGCCTCGCCCGGACACGCTCGTGGCGACTACGCCCGCACCAAGGCCGCGGCCGAGCGGGTCGCCCTCGGGGCCGCCGACGCCGACCTGCGCGTGGTGGCCGTCCGCCCGCACCTCGTCTGGGGCCCGGGCGACACGCAGCTCGTCGAGCGCATCGTCGACCGTGCGCGCTCCGGCCGCCTGCCGCTGCTCGACCACGGCGCCGCCCTGATCGACTCCACCTACGTCGACAACGCCGCGTCCGGCATCGCCGCCGCGCTCGCACGCGTCGACGAGGTCAGCGGCGAGTCGTACGTGATCAGCAACGACGAGCCCCGCACCGTCGCCGACCTGATGGCCGGGATCTGCGCGGCCGCCGGTGTGCCCGCGCCTCGCCTGCGGGTGCCGGCCGGGATCGCCCGCGCCGCGGGGTCGTTGGTCGAGCGCGTCTGGGCCGTGCGGCCGGGCACCGACGAACCACCCATGACGCGGTTCCTCGCCGAGCAGCTGTCCACGGCGCATTGGTTCGACCAGCGACGCACCCAGCGCGACCTGCGGTGGACACCGGCCGTGAGCGTCGACGAGGGCCTGAGTCGTCTCGCCGCCTGGTACGCCGCCGGGCAGCCCTCCGTCTGAGACCCGCCGCCCGGCCACCCTCGGGTCGGCGGGTTCCCGTCGTGCCCGGCGGGTCGGCGATGACCCGCCAGGGGTGACGGGAGCCCGCCGACTCCCCCGGGCGGAGGGAACCAGGGCGAGGCGGCGTCCCCCGTTCTCTGTGTGAGGGCACATGTCGCTCCGGCGTCGTGCCGCCTACCGTCGCACGGGTACCGGGCAGCTCCGGTGCCCAGGGCTCAACGGAAGGACCATCCCATGAAGGCAGTCGTCTGGCACGGCATCGGCGACATCCGACTCGACGAAGTCGCCGACCCCACGATCGTCGACCCGACCGATGCGGTCGTCCGCATCACCCGGAGTGCGATCTGCGGCACCGACCTGCACTTCGTGCGCGGCACGATGGCGCCCATGGCCGAGGGCACGATCCTCGGCCACGAGGCGGTCGGCGTCGTCACCGCGGTCGGCGACGACGTGCGCGGCTTCAGTGCCGGCGACCGGGTCGTGATCAACTCGACGGTGTCGTGTGGCACCTGCCGCTACTGCCGCCAGGGCCAGACCGCTCAATGCGACGTGGCGAACCCCAACGGCCCCGACGCCGGCACCTGCTTCTTCGGCGGCCCGGCCTCGACCGGCCCGGTGAACGGCCTGCAGGCCGAGCAGGTGCGCGTCCCGTTCGCGCAGAACACCATGCACCGCCTGCCCGACACGGTCAGCGACGAGCAGGCCATCCTGTTGAGCGACATCTTCCCCACCGGCTGGTTCGGCGCCGAACTCGCCGGGGTCACCCGCGGCGACGTGGTCGCCGTCTTCGGTGCGGGGGTGGTGGGCCAGTTCGCGATCGCCTCGGCCTTCAAGCAGGGCGCGAGCCGCGTGATCGTGGTCGACCGTGAGGAGACCCGTCTGGCGCAGGCGCTCGCCCAGAACGCCGAGATCGTGAACTTCGACAAGGAGGACCCGGTCGAGACCATCAAGCGCCTCACCGGCGGTGCGGGCGTGGACGCCGTCATCGACGCGGTCGGCGTGGACGCACAGCACGCGAGCCACGGTCCCGCCGCCCCCGACTCCGACACGGCCGCCGAGTTCGCCGCCGAGGTCGAGCAGGTCGCCCCCGACGCGAACCCGCAGGGCGACCAGTGGGTGCCCGGCAACGCACCGACCCAGGCCCTGCGCTGGGCCGTCGAGGTCGTGGCGAAGTACGGTCGCATCGGAGTCATCGGCGTCTACTCGCCGACCGTGACGTCGTTCCCCTTCGGCGAGGCGATGCTGAAGAACCTCACCATCCGCATGGGCAACTGCGACCACCACTCGGTGACCCCGCCGCTGATCGACCTGGTCGCTTCGGGTCAGTTCGACCCCACGGCGTTCATCACCGAGCACGAGGGCATCGGCTCGGCCATCGAGGCCTACGAGGCGTTCGACCGCCGCGAGCCCGGCTGGACCAAGGTCGAGGTCGTCCCCGGCTAGGGCCTCGGGCCGGCGGTTCCCGTCGCTCCCGGCGGGCCGTCGCCGGACCACCGTGGACGACACGAACCCGCCGGTTCCCGAAGGGTCCGGCGGGTTCGGGCGTCTGCGTGCGCCGGCGGGGTCAGATGACCGAGGCGCTCCAGGCGTCGGGGTTGCCGAAGCGGTGGGCCGTGATGGCGACGGCCTGCTCGCGCAGGAACGGCAGCAATTCGAGGCGGCCGGTCGGCGTGACCGGGGCCGCGAACACGGCCACCGCCGGGTCGCCGCCCAGGACGTCCGCCAGGGCCGAGGAGGCGCGGGTCGCGTCACCGGCACCGGTCACCAACCGCACGCGCTCGGTCGACAGGCGCCGCGCACGCACCCGGTCGTGCCACGTGGCGTCGTCCTCGTGCACGACGTCGGATGCCGCGAGGCCGAGCGCACGGACGAGGGCGCCGGGCAGCTCGACCGACGACGACACCGTGAGCGGCGCACCCGAGCGCCGTCCGGCGAGCAGCACGCGGACCACGTCGGCCGGGGCCGCGCCGTCGGCGGCGCGGATCGTGACGGGCAGGGGACGGTAGCGCAGCAGGTCGCGCTCGAGGCCGAGGTCGCTCACGTCGCGGGCGACGCCGAACTCGGTGGCCCAGAAGTGCTCGTCGCTGGCGGCGGCGGCCCGCAGGTCGTCGGAGGCCGACGCACCCGACGCCCCGAGCAGCGACGACGCGGCCTCGAGGGCGGCCAGGGCCTCGCGACCCGGGCGCGCCTCCTGCGGTTCGGTCAGCGTCGTCGGCTGCCAGGACCCCAGGTGCACGAGGTAGTTCGGCCCGCCCGCCTTGGCGCCGGCACCGACCGACGACTTCTTCCAGCCGCCGAACGGCTGGCGACGCACGATCGCCCCGGTGATGCCGCGGTTCACGTAGAGGTTGCCCGCCTCGACGCGGTCGAGCCAGGTTGACAGCTCGGCGGGGTCGAGGGTGTGCAGACCCGCGGTCAGGCCGTAGTCGGTCGCGTTCTGCAGCTCGATCGCCTCGTCGAGCGTCTTCGCGGTCATGACGCCGAGCACCGGTCCGAAGTACTCGGTGAGGTGGAACTCGCTGCCCGCGGCGACGCCGGCGCGCACGCCGGGCGACCAGAGGCGCCCGGTGTCGTCGAGTCGCTTCGGCTCGACGAGCCAGGTCTCGCCCGCGCCGAGCGTGGTGAGCGCACGTTCGAGCTTGCCGTGGGCCGGCTCGACGATCGGGCCCATCTGCGTGGTGGGGTCGGAGGGCAGTCCGACGCGCATGGTCGACGCCGCGTCGACGAGCTGACGGCGGAAGCGCTCGGAGGTGGCGACCGAGCCGACCAGGATCACCAGGCTCGCCGCCGAGCACTTCTGACCCGCGTGGCCGAAGGCCGACTTGATGACGTCGGACGCGGCCAGGTCGAGGTCGGCACTGGGGGTGACGATGATGGCGTTCTTGCCGCTCGTCTCGGCGAGCAGGGGTAGGTCGTTGCGCCAGCTGGTGAACAGCGCGGCCGTCTCGAAGGCGCCGGTGAGGATGACGCGGTCGACCGACGGGTGCGACACCAGGTGACGACCGAGGTCGCCCTCGTCGACGTCGACCAGCTTCAGCACCTCGCGGGGCACGCCGGCGTCCCAGAGCGCCTGGACCATGACGGCCCCGCTGCGCTTGGCCTGGCCCGCCGGCTTGACGACGACGCTGCTGCCCGCGGCGAGCGCGGCGAGGGTCGAGCCGGCCGGGATCGCCAGGGGGAAGTTCCAGGGCGGCGTGACGAGGGTGAGTCGCTCGGGGACGAACGTCGCACCGTCGACCCGGTCGAGTTCTTCGGCGAGGTGGGCGTACCAGTTGGCGAAGTCGATGGCCTCGCTGACCTCGACGTCGCCCTCGGCGACCGTCTTGCCGGTCTCGCTCGCGGCGACCTCCATCAGGTCGGCGCGGCGGGCCGACAGCGTGGCCGCGGCCTCGCGCAGGATCGCGGCACGACCCGCGCCTCCGCGGTCGGACCAGGCGGCGGAGGCGGCCACGGCCTCGGCGACGATCGCGTCGAGCGTGGCCTCGTCGGTCACCCGGGCGGACTCGATGAGCTCGACGCCGAGGCGCGAGTCGGCCGAGCGGGCGGCGATCTCACGACCCCAGGCGCGGTTGTCGGCCAGGGCGGGGTCGGTGTCGGGCTCGTTGTCGAAGCCGCTGCCGGCCGCGCGGGGCTGCAACGCCTGGGCCGCGTCGAGGCGGCTCTGCACGCGGTGCGGTGCCGGGGTGTCTCCGTCGACCTCGGCGAGCGAGGCGAGGAACCGGCCCTTCTCGCGCTCGAACATGGCCTCGTTCGAGGCGAGTTCGAACACGGCGGACATGAAGTTCTCGCTCGACGCGTTCTCCTCGAGGCGGCGGATCAGGTAGCTGATGGCGACGTCGAACTCGCGGGGGTGCACGACGGGCGTGTAGAGCAACAGCCCGCCGACGTCGGCCTTGACCAGCTCGGCCTGCCCCTCGGCCATGCCCAGCAGCATCTCGAACTCGACCCGGTCGCTCACGCCACGGGCCTCGGCGAGCAGGTGGGCGAAGGCGATGTCGAAGAGGTTGTGGCCGGCGACGCCGACGCGGACGGCACGGGTGCGTCCGGGGGTGAAGGCCCAGGTGAGGACGCGCTTGTAGTTGGTGTCGCTGTCCTGCTTGGTGCCGTAGGTGGCGAGCGGCCACTCGTGCACCGTGGCGTCCACGGTCTCCATCGCGAGGTTCGCGCCCTTGACGATGCGCACCTTGATCGCGGCCCCGCCGGCGTCGACCCGCTCGGTCGCCCAGGCGGTGAGGTGCTGCAGGGCGCCGAGGGCGTCGGGCAGGTAGGTCTGCAGGACGATGCCGGCCTCGAGGCCCTTCAGCTGCGGCTGGTCGAGGAGGCGCGTGAAGACCGCGATCGTCAGGTCGAGGTCACGGTACTCCTCCATGTCGAGGTTGATGAACTTCGGCTTCGGCGACCGGGCGGCGAGTTCGTACAACGGGGTGAGCTTCTCGACGACGCGCTCGACGGTCTCGTCGAAGGCCCACATCGAGAGCTGGCTGACGATGGACGAGACCTTGATCGACACGTAGTCGACGTCGTCGCGGGCGAGGAGCGCCCGGGTGCCGGCGAGGCGGTGCTCGGCCTCGGCGTCACCGAGGACGGCCTCGCCGAGCAGGTTGAGGTTGAGCCGCGTCCTGTCCCTCTTGATGTTCGCGATGGCCGCACCGAGCTTGGCGGGGCGGGCGTCGGCGATGAGGTGGCCGACCATGCCGCGCAGGACGCGACGGGCGATCGGCACGACCACGCCGGGAAGCACGGGTGCCATGACGCCGCCGAGACGCACGGCGGAACGCATGTGCCACGGCAGGAAGGCCGGTGCCTGCTTCGCCAGGGTCGACAGGTTGCGGGCCGCGACGCCGAGGTCCTCGGGCCGGACGACCCGGTCGACGAAACCGATCGTGAACGCGAGGCCCGACTCGTCCTTGAGGACCTGGGCGAGCAGGTGGGCCGAACCGGTGCTCGGGGCGCCGGACGCCTCGTGCGCCCAGCGGCGGGCGAGGGCGACGGCGTCGTCGCCGATGCCGACGGGCAGGAGCTGTTCAGCGGTGGACGGCCCCGCCGTCTCGTCGATGGTGGTCATGGGATGAATGTAGGGCGGAACTTGCCACCTGGCAAGGTTTGACACGAGACCGTAACGTGGCCGCGCCTCCTTCTCCACGAGGGGTCGATCGGCACTGGCGGCGAGGGCCGGACAGCGCTACCTTGGGCGCGTTCAGGCGGTGCACAGCGCCCGCCAAGACGGACCCGTCTGCGGATGGACGGGCCCCCTGCACCGGGAGCACCCATGGCGATGATCGAGGCCCGCGGCCTCACGAAGACCTACCGGTCGAAGTCCGGCCCGGTCCACGCACTGACCGGCCTCGACCTGATCGTGCCCGAGGGCACCGTCAAGGCGCTGCTCGGGCCGAACGGCGCGGGCAAGACCACGGGCGTCAAGATGCTCACCACCCTCGAACGTCCGGACGCCGGCACGGCCACGATCGCCGGGCTCGACGTCGTCGCCGACGCCCAGGCCGTGCGCCGCTCGATCGGCGTCTCGGGGCAGTACGCCGCGGTCGACGAGAACCTCACCGGATTCGAGAACCTCGACATGATCGGGAGGCTGTACCACCTGGGCAGCCGCGTGAGTCGGGACCGCGCCCGCGAGCTGATCGAGGTCTTCGACCTCGCCGCTGCGGGCGACCGGCCGGTCAAGGGCTTCTCCGGCGGCATGCGCCGACGGATCGACCTCGCCGGGGCGCTCGTGACGAACCCGCGCGTGCTCTTCCTCGACGAGCCGACGACGGGGCTCGATCCCCGCAGCCGCCTCGCCCTGTGGGACATCATCACCGGGCTGGTCGACGGTGGCACGACGGTGCTGCTGACCACGCAGTACCTCGAGGAGGCCGATCGCCTGGCCGACGACATCTCCGTCATCGACGGCGGCGCCGTCATCGCCGAGGGCACGGCCGACCAGCTCAAGGCCCAGGTCGGCGGCCACCGCCTCGTCGTCGCCCTCGTCGACGAGGCGCGGGCCGACCAGGCGGTCGAGGTGCTCCGGCGGCACGGTGACTCCGAGCCGGCCGTCGGGGCCGACGGCCGCCAGCTCGAGGTCGCGGTCACCGACGGCCCGACCGCCCTGCAGCGGACGCTCGCCGACCTCGGGGCGGCCGGCATCGAGCTGCACGACGCCGGCATGCGACGACCCACCCTCGACGACGTGTTCCTCCAGCTCACCGGCCACCGCGCGGCCGACGACGACGCGGGCGACGACCACGACTCCCCCGACGACGACCCGGCCGGCGGTCGAGGTCGCGGTCGGCGCGGTGCGAAGAAGAGAGAGGCACGGGCATGACCACCACCGGAACCACCTCCGCCCTGGCGCAGACGCTCGTCCCGTCGACCGACACGGGCCTCGGCACCTGGGCCTCGGACGGCTGGACGGTCACCAAGCGCAACCTGATCAAGGTGAAGCGCTCGCCCGACATGCTGATCTTCGCCGTGCTGCAACCGATCATGTTCGTCCTGCTCTTCAGCCAGGTCTACGGCGGTGCCATCGCGGTCCAGGGCACCGACTACACGCAGTTCCTCATGGCGGGCATCTTCGCGCAGACCGTGGTCTTCGGCTCGACCTTCTCCGGTGCCGCCATGGCCCAAGACCTGAAGGAGGGCATCATCGACCGGTTCCGCACCCTGCCGATGAGCCCGTCGGCCGTGCTGATCGGTCGCACGAACAGCGACCTGGCGCTCAACACGATCTCGATGGTCATCATGATGCTCACCGGTCTCGCCGTCGGCTGGAGGGTGAACGCCTCACCTGCCTCGTTCGTCGGCGGGGTCGCCCTGCTGCTGCTGTTCAGCTACTCGTTCAGCTGGGTGATGGCCCTGCTCGGCATGAGCGTCAAGACGCCCGAGACCATCAACAACGCGTCGTTCATGATCCTGTTCCCGTTGACCTTCGTCTCGAACGCGTTCGTGCCGAGCGACACCCTGCCGACCGTGTTGAGGGTCTTCGCCGAGTGGAACCCGGTGTCGTCGCTCGTGCAGGCCGCCCGCACCTCGTTCGGCAACCTGGGCGCCACGCCGGTGCCCGACATCTGGACGATGCAGCACCCCTACGCGACCGTCCTGCTCGGCATCACCGTGATGCTGGTGGTCTTCGTGCCGCTGTGCATCCGCAAGTTCCAGCGCATCAGCGCGAAGTAGCGGACGCCCGTCGCCTGCCGTTGGCGTCGCCCGTCCGCCGAGGAGGCGCGGGTCAGCCCGCGTGCCCGGCCGCCTCGCGCACGGCGGCGTCGAGTTCGCTCGTCGGCACCGTGAGGACGCTCGCGATCACGAGGCGCATCAGGGCCGGGACGTCCACGGCGTCGCGCTCGTACAACCACTGCAACTGCAGACCGTCCTGCACCGCGAGCACGACGCGAGCCGCCGACTCGGCGGTGTAGCCGTCGCGCAACCAGCCGCGGGCCTGGGCGAGCCCGAGGTAGGCCGACGTCGACGAGACGATGCGCTCGTAGTAGTCGGCGTAGTAGCGGTGCGCCGGGTGGTCGGGTGAGGTGGCCTCGGCGGACGCCGTGATGAACAGTGAGATGACGACCGGCACGTCGACGTTGTACTCGGCGAGCGCGACGAGCTCGTCGACGCGCATGCCACCGTCGTCGTCGAAGTGGCGTCGCAGTCGTTCGTCGCGCCGCCGGAGCACGGCCATCAGCAGTTCGTCCTTGGTCGGGAAGTAGTGCATGAGCGACTGGTGCGAGACGCCGCACCGCCGCGCGATCTCGCGCAGGGTGGCACCGTGGAACCCGACCTTGCCGAAGACCGGCAGGGCCGCGTCGAGGATCGCCTCGCGCTTGGCGATGCCCTTGCGGTAGCGGCCGGGTTCGCGCACCGCAGCGACCGGCGGGACGTCGGTGACGTCGGCGCGGGTCGTGTCGGGCTCGGGGGCGTCCATCGGGGTCAGCCTAGGTCGTCCCCGCGCGGATGACGACGCCGCGGGACGCGGCGTCCGCACACGGTGCGTCGGCATAGAGTTCAGCGGTGCCGTGGTCGCTGCTGAGAACGCCTGCCTTCCGGGCCCTCTGGGTCGGGCGCCTGTTCTCGTGGGTGGGCAGCGGCTTCGCGCCCCTGGCCATCGTCTTCGCGGCGATCGACCTGGGGGCCGACGCCGTCGACCTCGGGCTCGTGGTCGTCGCCCGGTCGGTGCCCAACATCGCCCTGGTCCTGGTCGGCGGGGCCCTCGCGGACCGCTTCTCGAAACGCACCGTCGCGATCGCCTCGTCGTGGCTGTCGGCGGCGTCGCTCGTCGTCGCGGCCGCCCTGATGCTGACGCAGACCGAGACGTTGCCCACCCTCGCGGCGGTGGGCGCGGTGAACGGCGCCGCGGCCGCCTTCTTCGGCCCTGCCACGAGCGCCCTGCTGCGCGAGACCGTCCCCGACGACCGGCTGCGCGACGCGACGGTTCTCAGCCGCGTCGGCATGAACGTCGGGTTGGTGATCGGCACGGCGGTGGGCGGGGCCGTGGTGGCGACCGCCGGATCGGGCGTCGCCCTGGCCGTCGGCGCGGTCGTCTTCGTGGTCGCGGCGGTCGTCTTCGTGGGGTTGCCCCGGGACGGTGCCCGCGCCTCCGGAGGGACGTCGGTGCTCGAGGATCTCGGCAGCGGACTCGGCTTCGTCTGGCGCACGCGCTGGCTCGTCTCGACCGCGGCGCTCGCGTTCACGTTCCAGTTCGCCTTCGCGGGCGGGGTCCAGGTGGTCGGCCCGCTCGTGGCCGACCAGTCGTTCGGACGTCTGCTCTGGGGGTTCGCGGGTGCCCTGCAGACCCTCGGCCTGATCGTCGGGGCGTACTGGGCCGGGGCCCTCCGCGGGCGGCTCCGGTTGTGGGCCGCCTGCCTCGGCGCCGCGGCGCTGGCCCTGCCGCTCGTGCTGCTGTCGTTCGCCTACGGCACCGACCCCGTGGTCTTCGACCCGCTGCACTGGTTCTTCTGGATCAGCCTCGGCCTCTTCGCCGCCAGCGTCGGGCTCGAGGTCTTCACGGTGCCGCTGGACGTGGTCGTCCAGCGGCAGGTGCCGGGGGCCTACCTGGGGCGCGTCTTCTCGTGCCTGACGCTGGCGTCGTTGGCGGGCGTGCCCGTCGGCGAGGTGGTGGTCGGACCGCTCACCCAGGTGATCGGCACCCCGGCCACCCTCGCCGCCCTGGCCGGCCTCGTGGTCGCCGTCGCGGTGGCCGTGGCGCTGAGCTCACGGGTGCGACGGATCGACGCCGGCCAGGAGGCGCGGGTCAGCTGAAGTCGCCGCGCTCGATCGCCTCGGCGTACTTGCGGACGTCCGGGCCGGGCTCGTAGTCGATGAAGCGGTCCTTGACGGCGTCGTTGATCGCCTTGAAGGACTCCTCCCACGACTCGCCCGAGTGGGCTGCGGCCGCGTCGCGGACGGCGTCGCGCAGCACGTTGTCGGCGTCGGTCAGGATCTTGTCGCGCGCTTCGTCGTTCCAGCGCACGTCGTTCAGGTCGGCCATGGTGTTCTCCTCGTGGGGTGGGGCGGTGGTGGGTGGGGTGGGGCGGTGGTGGGTGGGGTGCGGCTGGTGCTACTTCTTCTTCGGGCTCAACGACGAACCCTTGTGGGCGGCCTTCGCCCCGCTCTTGTCGCTCTCGACGACGAAGTAGGGCTCCTCGTCCGAGGCCTTGAACTTCTGCCCGTCGAGCTGGAACTCCTTGACGCGCTTCTCCACGACCGTGCCGTGGGTCTCGCCCTGGGGGGTGTTCCAGGTGACGTGATCTCCCTTGCTGAACGACATCGCGCCTCCTTGGTGTGTCGATCCGTCCGTCGGCGTCCGGTGCCGCGCGGTGGTGGCGTGGACGGTACCCCGCCTGCGCCGACCCGTCACCCAGCGACGCGGGGTACAGGGCGCGGCGATCCGTGGTCGGGCGGCGGGCCGGACCGGTCAGACCGAGAAGCCGCCGTCGGCCTTGATCAGCTGGCCCGAGATCCAGCGTCCCTCGGGCGACAGGAGGAAGCGCACGACCCGACCGAGGTCGGCGGGCGTGCCGAGACGGCCGGTCGGTTGCCGCTCGGTGCCGCTCGCGCGGATCTCGTCGTCCATCCAGCCCGTGTCGATCGGCCCGGGGTTCAGGGCGTTCGACGAGACGCCCAGGTGCCCGAGTTCTCGGGTGGCCGCGATGACGAGCCGGTCGAGGGCGCCCTTGCTCGAGCCGTAGGGCAGGTTGTGCACGACGTGGTCACTCGTCAGGGCGACGATCCGGGCACCGTCGTCGAGCAGGTCGACCGGGGGCAGCTGCTCGGCGAACGCCTTGATCGCGAGCCACGCCGCCCGCACGTTGACGGCGTAGTGCGCGTCCCAGCTCTCGAGCGTCGTGTCGAGGATCGACGAGTCCACGCTGTGCGAGTGCGACAGCACGAGCGCCGTCACCGGCCCCAGGTCGTCGTTCACCGCCCCGAGGAGGCGCGCGGGGGTCGCGGGGTCCGCCAGGTCCGCCGGGTACACGGCCACGCGCGCACCCGCGGCCTCGAGCTCGGAGACGAGCGACCCCACGTCGACGGCCGCGAGTCCCCAGGGCATGGCGGCATCGTAACCATCCCAGGTGGTCAGCGCGAGGTCCCAGCCGTCGGCGGCGAGCTCGTGGGCGATGCCGTTCGCGATCGAGTTCGTGCGGCCGGCACCGGTGAGCAGACAGATCTTCTTCGACATGCGGGTCTCCTTCGACACCCGCTCAGCTTGGCAGACCGGTCGACCCGTCGGCGAGGGGGTCAGCGCCCTCGGCGCGGTCGGCTGCGACCGGTGCCACGCTGGGGCCCTCGGCCCTTCGGCGGCGTGCGCTTCGGCTTCGCCCCGCGCGGGTCGGGAGCCGACCCCTTGCGGGCCGGGGCCTCCTGCTCGGGCTCGTCGCGCCTCCTCGACCGGGAGCTGCGGGCCGTGCGACCCCGCACGACGCCGATGAAGTCGTCGAGGTCGTCGGTGAGCTCGCCCTCGGGCCAGACCAGCGCGATCGTGGTCGGCGGCAGATCGGCGACGTAACGGTAGGTGACCTCCTTCCGGGCGTGCAGCCGTGCCAGCGACTGCGGCATGACGGCGACGCCGGCCCCGGTCGCGACGACGGCCACGGCGTCGGCGAGCGACAGGGACGGGTCGAGGTCGTGCCGGCGCTCGTCGGCGAACGCCACGGCCTCGACCTCGTCCTCGGCGCCGGCCACGGCGACGGCGTGGTCCTTCGGCACGACGACGACGGCCCGCTCGTCGTAGAGCCGGATGACCGACAACCCCTCGACCTCGATCGGCAGTCGGGCCAGGACCATGTCGACCCGGTCGTCGCCCCGGTCGTCGTCGAGGGCGGGCACCGCGTCGACGTCGGCGAGCGGCACGAAGGCCAGCGGGGTCTCGGGGCGGCGCTCCTCCCAGAGCCTCGACCACTTCGACAGGGTCACGCCGGGCACGACCCCGATGCGGAACGGGGCGCGGGTCGGCTCGGTCGTCATGGGTCGAGGGTATCGGCCCGGTACCCTGGGCAGATGACCTCCGACGCGCCGTCCGGCAAGCAGCCGCAGACCCTCAAGCCCTTCACGGCCGCCAAGAAGCTCGGCGTGTACCTGCCGGCCACGCCCGCCGAGTTCCAGGCCGCCCCCGTCACGCGCGAGGCCTTCGCCGAGCTCAGCACGAACCCGCCCGAGTGGTTGTCCGACCTGCGCCGCACCGGTCCGCACCCGCGGCCGGTCGTCGCCCAGAAGCTCGGCATCTCGACCTCGGGCCTCGCCCGTGCCGGCGTCGACGACGTCATGACCACCGACGAGATCCACGCCCTGCTCGACGAGATGCCCGACTGGCTGCGCACCGAACGCGGCATCCACGCCGACGTGCGCGAAGAAGAACTGCGCGTCAAGGAGCGCAACGCCGGCCGCGAGGTCCTCCGCAAGGAGCGCGAGGCGAAAGAAGCCGCCGAAGGGCACTGACCCCCGCCCTGCGCTACCGTCGGCGACATGTCCTTCAACGACGACGCGCGCCTCGACGGCAGCAAGGTCAAGCGACGCGGTCGCGGTCGCACGGTGGGTGTCGCCGGCGTCGGCATCGGCATCGTCGGCGTGATCGCCGTCTTCCTCATCAGCCAGGTCACCGGCGTCGACGTCTCGGGGCTGCTCGGCGGCGGCACGGCCGGCGGGGGCGCCCAGCCGGTCAGCGAGGGCGACCTGTCGTCCGAGTGCACCACCGGCGCGCAGGCCAACGACAGCGTCGACTGCCGCATGGTCGGTGCGGCCGACTCGCTCGACGCGTACTGGGCCGCCGAGGCCCCGGCACTCGGCGTCACCGACTACCGCACCCCCGACTTCTTCCTCTTCAGCGGCTCGACCGACACCGGCTGCGGTGGGGCGACGAGCGCCACCGGCCCGTTCTACTGCCCGCCCGACGAGGCCCTCTTCGTCGACACCGACTTCTTCGAGCAGCTCCGGTCGCAGTTCGGCGCCAGCGGCGGCCCCCTCGCCCAGATGTACGTCGTCGGCCACGAGTGGGGCCACCACGTCCAGCAGCTGACCGGGGCCTTCGACCGCGCCGACCGCAGCGACACCGGGCCGGGCTCCGACACCATCCGGCTCGAGGTGCAGGCGGATTGCTACGCCGGGGCGTGGGTCGGCTCGGCGTCGACCATCGCGGACGCCGACGGCACCACGTTCCTCGAGCCCGTCACCGACCAGCAGGTCGCCGACGCGCTCGACGCGGCCGCCGCCGTCGGCGACGACCGCATCCAGTCCGCGAGCGGCGGCCAGGTCGACCCCGACACCTGGACGCACGGCTCGGCCGAGCAGCGTCAGAGGTGGTTCGAGACCGGGCGCAGCCAGGGCGCGACGGCCTGCGACACCTTCTCGGTGCCGACCGACCAGCTCTGACGACGAGGCCGACCCGCGCCTCCTGACGGTCGACGCCGCACCGCGGCACGGTGCGTCCAGGCAACTCGAAGCGCGTCCTCCGGGCGACGGCGGTCCGGAGGGCGCACACTTCACTCACCCTCGCGACGGCACTGGCGCCGCCGCGACGACAGCAGTGGAGGCGCGTCATGGCACGACCGGGCAAGGCCATCGAGTTCGACGGGTACGGAGACGTCTCGCAGCTGCACTTCGTCGAGCAGCCGCTGCCGACGCCCGCCGACGACGAGGTCGTCGTCGAGGTGATCTGTGCCGGCCTCAACCACATCGAGAACTTCATCCGGCAAGGGGACTTCGTCGACCGGCTGCCCCTCGACTTCCCGGCCCGCGAAGGGTCGTGCTTCGCCGGCATCGTCAAGAAGCGCGGGGCCGCCGTGCGCAACTTCTCCGTCGGCGCCGAGGTGATCGGCCACGCGGTGGGCGGCGGCGCGCACGCGACCTACATCGCCGTGCCGGCCAGCGCCGTGGTGCCCAAGCCGCAGCACGTCCCGTGGGAGGTCGCCGGTGGGCTCTACCTCGCCGGGGCCACCGCCTACGACACGGTCCGCAGCCTGCACCTCGGACCCGACGACGTCGTGGTCATCACGGCCGCGGCGGGCGGCGTCGGCCACATCGAGTGCCAGCTCGCCCTGCAGCTCGGAGCCAAGGTGATCGGCACCTGCAGCCCGGGCAACCACGACTACCTCCGCTCGATCGGGGTCGTGCCCGTCGACTACGGCGAAGGCCTCCGCGAGCGCATCGACAAGGCCGCGGGCACCGACCGCCACGTGACGGCGTTCATCGACAACTTCGGCGGGGACAACCCCGCCCTCAGCACCGACCTCGGCGTGCTGCCTTCGCGCTTCAGCTCGAGCGAGGACCGCCTCGAGCGCGAGATCCGCTTCATCGGCGCCGAGCGCGACGACACCGAACCCGCGATGATCCTCTCGGCCCTCGCCAAGCTCATCGCCGAGAACAAGCTGCGCGTGCTCGTCTCGGGCTTCTACCCGTTCGACTACATCGCCCAGGCGTTCGAGGACCTCGCCGAGCAGCACTCGCGCGGCAAGGTCGTCGTCGGCATGCAACCGGTCGAGACCGGCGCCCGCTCGCACTGGTACCTGTCGGGCAAGGCACGGGCGGTCGCCGAGTCGCTGGGCTGAGCCTCCCGCCCGGCGGGCGAGGCGGGCGGGCGCAGGAGGCGCGCACCACCGGACCCGCCGACGTCACCGGGGCAGCCGGAGGAGCGCTCCCGGAGCCCTGACCGTCGCCGCCGCCACGTCCATGGACCGCCCGAGGGCGGCCGCCCAGTCGACCGAACCGGGCCCGCGCCGCTCGGCGAGCAACGAGGCGACGATCGACGCGAAGGTCGCGTCGCCCGCACCCATCGTGTCGACGACCTCGCCGTCGGCGTCCGAGATGCCGCGGGTGAGCGAGGTGCCCGCCGTGTCGCCGGCCGACGGGGCCAGCACCAGACCCGCCCCGGCCGAGCCGCGGGTCGCGAGCACTCCCCCGGTGCCCGCCGCGAGCAGCGCCTCCTGCCAGTCGTCGAGCGAGCGCCCGGCGACGAGTTCGGCGTCGTCGTCACCGATCTTGACGAGCAGGGCCGAGGCCGCGACCCGCTCGAAGCCGGCGGCGAAGTCGGCGATCTGCGCGGCCCCGCCGGGCAGGAACCCCGGCCGCGGGTTCGGGTCGACGACGAGCCGCACGGGGTCGGTGCCGACCGCGCGCAGCAAGCGATCGGTCAGCGGGGCGTCGTCGAACGGGTACGAGCTGACGGCGACCACGGGGGCGGCGTCGAGCACGGCCCGCTGCCCGGGCGAGAAGTCGAGACCGCGGGCGACGGCGGCGTCGGTGAAGACGTAGGTCGGCTCGCCGGCCACCCGCAGCGAGACCGCGCGGCCGGTGCCGAGGGGGTTGATCGTCGGGACGAGCTCGACGCCGTGCTCGGCGAGGAACGACCGGATGGCCTCGCCGTCGGCGTCGTCCCCGATCGAGGCGAGCAAGGTCGTGGGCACGCCGAGGCGAGACAGCCCGACGGCGACGTTGAGGCCGGCCCCGCCGACGTGGTCGGTCGAGCCCTCGTCGGTCCGGAGCTCGTCGATGAGGGCGTCGCCGAGAACGACGACCCGACCGTCGGTGGTGTCCATGGGGGTGCCTTTCGTCAGCGTGCCGGGAGCCACCCTATTCCGGCACGCGGTCGGGCCGCACTCCCCCGCTACGCTGGCCGACGTGACCGATTACGCACTGGCCGTCGACGTGGGCGGAACGAAGGTCGAGGCGGCGCTGGTCGCCTCCGACGGAGCCCTCCTCGACGGAAGTCGCGACCGACGCCCCACCGGTGCCGGGTCGACGTCCGACGAACTCGCCGAGGCGGTCCGCGCGGTCGTGGCGCACGCCCTCGACGCCCTGCCCGAGGGTGACGCCCTCGTCGGGGCGGGCATCGGCAGCGCCGGGCCCGTCGACCTCGTGCACGGCACCGTCTCGCCGATCAACCTGCACGCCTGGCGCGGCTATCCGCTGCGCGAGCAGGTGGCGGCCCTGGCGGCGTCGACCCTGCCCGACGCGGCCCCGGTCACGCTACGGCTCGACGGCGTCAGCCTCGCCCTCGCCGAGCACTGGGTGGGTGCCACGCAGGGGGCGGACAACGCCCTCGCGATCACCGTCTCGACCGGCGTCGGCGGCGGCCTGATCGTCAACGGCCGGCTGCTCTCGGGAGGCACGGGCAACGCCGGTCACATCGGCCAGATCCAGATCGCGGACCGCCCCGAGGGCGAGAGCGCCTGGGCCGCCACGCTCGAGGTCATCGCCTCGGGCCCGAACGTCGTCGCCTGGGCCCGGCAACGAGGCTGGACGGGCGAGCGCGGCGAGGACCTCGCCGCCGGCTACGTCGCCGGGGACGCGATCGCCGTCGCGGCGGTGCGTCGCTCCGCGAACGCCGTGGGCGAGGCGATCTCGTCGGTCACGACCCTGCTCGACCTCGACGTGGTCGCGATCGGCGGCGGCTTCTCGCGCGTCAGCGACGACTACCTCGACCTCGTCCGGGCCGCGGTCCAGGAGGCGCCGGTCAACGAGTACGCCCGTCGCGTCCGGGTCGTCCGCTCGGGCCTGAGCGACGAGAGCCCCCTGGTCGGGGCCGCGGCGCTCGTCTGGCAGGCCGAGCTGCTCGGCTGAGCCGCGCCTCCTCGGGTCGACGACCCGCGCCTCCTCCGGTCCGCCGCTTCTCTGGGAGCCGGTGTCGGAGGTGCCGCCTAGGCTGGGTTGCATCCCACAACGTCGTCGGAATCCGTCGCGCCCGCGGGGCGCGCACCACCACCGCACCACCACTCGCAGAGAGGTCATCTCATGCCCACCACCGTCCCCGTCCTGCTCACGCCGTCCGCCGGCGCCCCCTTCGAGCACTCCACGGTCGAACTGCGCGACGTCGGCCCGAACGACGTCCAGATCGACATCGCGTTCGCCGGCATCTGCCACAGCGACATCCACCAGGCCCGCGAAGAATGGGGCAAGGCCATCTTCCCGATGGTGCCCGGCCACGAGATCGCCGGCATCGTCACCGAGGTCGGCTCCGACGTCACGAAGCACAAGGTCGGCGACCGCGTCGGCATCGGCTGCTTCGTCGACAGCTGCCGCGAGTGCGAGAACTGCCTCGCGGGCGAGCAGCAGTTCTGCGTCAAGGGCAACGTCGCGACCTACAACGGCCGCCAGTACTCGGGCGAGCCCACCTACGGCGGCTACGCCAAGCAGATCGTCGCCGACGAGAACTACGTGCTGTCGATCCCCGAGGGCATCTCGCTCGACGAGGCCGCGCCGCTGCTCTGCGCCGGCATCACGACCTACTCGCCCCTCAAGCACTGGGGTGCCGGTCCCGGCAAGAAGGTCGCGGTCGTCGGCATGGGCGGGCTCGGCCACATGGCCGTCAAGATCGCCCACGCGCTGGGCGCCGAGGTCACCGTCATCAGCCAGACCCTGTCCAAGCAGGAGGACGGCCTCAAGCTCGGTGCCGACCACTACTACGCCTCGAGCGACCCCGAGACGTTCACGCAGCTGCGCAGCTCGTTCGACCTGATCATCAACACGATCTCGGCCGACATGGACATCGACGCCTACGCCCGCACCCTGCGCCTGAACGGCACCATGGTGTTCGTCGGCCTGCCCGAGAACCCGCAGTCGTTCAGCGCCGGCTCGCTGATCGGTGGCCGGCGCAGCCTCGCCGGCTCGAACATCGGCGGCATCCCCGAGACGCAAGAGATGCTGGACTTCTGCGCCGAGCACCACATCGGAGCCGAGATCGAGACGATCGGCGCCGACGAGGTCGACGAGGCCTACGAGCGCGTCGTCGCCAGCAAGGTCCGCTACCGCTTCGTGATCGACACCGCGACCATTTAGCACCCGCCTGCACGCACGAAGGCCCCCTCCCGTCACGGGAGGGGGCCTTCGTCGTCGCGGGGCGGGGCGCTGCCAGACGGCTCCGGCGCTACCCGGCGGGGGTGTTGAACCGGCGCAGCCAGCCGGCGAACTCGGCGAGCTCGTCGTCGGACCAGCCCTCGACGTGGTTGCGGAACACGGCGCGGTTCTCGTGGCGCACCTCGAGCATGCGGCTCTCGGCGCGCTCGGTGCTGCGCAGGGTCATGACCCGACCGTCGGCCGCGTCGGGCACCACGTCGACGAACCCGGCCTCGCGCAGCAACGTGACCTGCCTGCTGACCGCGCTCTTGTCCATCGCCATCGCCTTGACGATGTCACCGGCGCTGCACGGCTGGTGCTTCATCACGTAGCGCAGCACGTAGAAGGCCGTGGGCGGCACGTCCGGGTCGAAGCGCGACGCCGCCGCGGCGATCGTGCGCTTGGCCTCGACCATCATCGAGCCGATCTCGTCGACCACGCCGGCCATGAGGCCCTCACGGCCGTCGTCGTCGGGACCCGGGAGGTGCGGTGCGGCCTGCCCCGCAGCCCCGAGGAGGTGCGGTGCGGCCTGGTCGGCAGGGTCGCCCCCCGAGGGGCGCGGCGCGTCGAGCACCGCACCCTCGGGCTGGCCGTCAACGGTCGGCTGCGACATCTTTCTCCTCGACCAGGGACGAGAACACCGGGCTCTCGGCCAGTTCGTCGGCGGGCACCGGGTGCCCTGCCACCTCGGCGGCACCCGTCGCGATGATCGTGTCGATGGTACCGGTGGCGGTCGTCGTGTGGCCGTGGTGACGGCGCTGGCCCTCGGCGGGTTCGCGTCCCTCGTCGATCGGCGAGACCGGTGCCGGCGTCGACTCCGTCGCCGGGGCGCTCGACACGGCGGGGGCCAGGCCGGCCGTGGCCGCGACTCCCTTGGCGGCCGGGGACGCGGCGTTCGCGTCGACCGGGGCCGCGCCTCCGTCGCTGTCGTCCGAGGCCGTGGCCGCCGACGAGTCGGCCGCCGGGCCGTCCGTCTTCGCCGCCGCACGCTGGAGACCGGTCTTGGTGCCGAGCTCGACGTTCGGGAGCAGGCAGACGAACACGATGGTGATGATCGCCAGCGGAGCCGCGATGAGGAACACGTCGGCGACGCCCTGACCGTAGGCCGATTCGATGATCGTCCGGATCGGGCCGGGCACGGTGCTGAGGTCGGGGATGCTCGTCGAGCCGCCGCTGCCGAGCGCGCTGGGGTCGACCCCGGCGTCGGTGAGGCCGTCGGTGATGTAGCCCGAGACCTTGGTGCCGAGGACGGCGCCCATGACCGAGACGCCGATCGTGCCGCCGAGGCTGCGGAAGAACGCGACGCTCGACGAGGCGGCACCGACGACGCTGACGTCGACCGAGTTCTGCACGACGAGGACGAGGTTCTGCATCACCATGCCGATGCCGAGCCCCATCATGGCCATGAAGACGGAGACGATGGCGAAGTTGGTGTCGTACTCGATGGTCGACATCAGGAAGAGACCGGCGGCGAGCAGGATCGACCCGACGATCATGTAGGGCTTCCACTTGCCGTACTTCGAGATGAGCGCACCGGCGACCATCGACGAGATCAGCAGTCCGAGCACCATCGGCAGGGTCAGGATGCCCGCCATCGTCGGCGACTGGCCGCGCGCGAGCTGCATGTACTGGCCGAGGAACACGCTGGTGCCGAACATGGCGACGCCGACGCTGAGCGAGGCGATCACGGCGAAGGTGAACGTGCGGTTCGTGAACAGGGTGAGCGGGATGATCGGCTCCTTCGAGCGGAACTCCACGACGACGGCGAGCGCGAGCAGGACGGCAGCACCGACGCCCATCAACCAGCTGGTGGTCGAGTTCCAGTCGAACTGCTTGCCGCCGAGGGACACCCAGACGAGCAGCAGCGAGACGCCACCGGCGATGAGGCCCGCGCCCCAGTAGTCGACGACGACGGCCTTCTTGGGCTTCGGGGGCAGGTGCAGGGTGCGCTGGATGACGATGAGGGCGGCGACGCCGACGGGCACGCCGACGAAGAAGTTCCAGCGCCAGCCGATCGAGTCGGTGAGCACGCCGCCGAGCAGCGGCCCGCCGATGGTGCCGACGCTCATCACGGCGCCGAGGTAGCCCATGTACCGGCCGCGCTCACGCGGGCTGATGATGTCGCTCATGACGACCTGCACCAGAGCGGTGAGGCCACCGGCACCGAGCCCCTGGAACACGCGGAAGGTGATGAGCGTCGCGGTGTTCTGCGAGAAACCCGCGGCGACGGAGGCGAGCACGAACAGGACGAGGGCGACTTGCAGCAGCACCTTGCGGTTCGTCAGGTCGCTGAACTTGCCCCACAGCGGCGTGCTGACGGTGGTGGCCAGCAGGGTCGCGGTGATGACCCAGGTGTACGAGGTCTGGCTGCCGTTCAGGTCGCTGACGATGCGCGGCAGCGAGGTCGACACGACGGTCGACGAGAGGATCGCCACGAGCATGCCCATCAACAGGCCCGACAGGGCCGTGAGGACTTCACGATGGCTCATGCCGGGCGCTTCGCCCGGCTCGTGGGGTGCCGCGGGCTTGGTGCCCGTGGCGGTCGTGGTCTGCGACAAGGTGCGCTCCGGTGGTTCGAGATGGTGAGGGACCGATCGCCGTTGGCCGTGTCCGTTGGTTGCAGAACGTCAACCATACGCTTTCGTTGACGATCCGCAACCATTTCACTGCAGTTGCTGCAGAAATCTTTCTCGAACTCCGCGACGCGGTCGCGAGGGAACGCAGGAGGCGCGGTGCGAGTCCTCCTCGCACCGCGCCTCCGTCAGGGCCTTCCGGGTCAGCGGACCTCTTCGGGCCTCTTCTGCCGGAACATCTCGGCGGGTTGGTGGTCGCCGTTCCAGACCTGGGTGATGCCCCAGACGACGGCCATGAGCGGCACGGCGATGACGGCGCCCACGACGCCGCCGAGGATCGTGCCGGCGGTCAGCGCGACCAGGATGACGAGGCCGTGCAGCTGCAGCGTGCGGCCCATGAGCACCGGCTGCAGGAAGTTGCCCTCGAGCTGGTTGACGACGACCACGATGCCGACGACGATCAGCGCCTGGACCGGGCCGAGTGCGACGAGGGCGACGAGGGCCGCGAGGATGCCCGCGGCCGTGGCGCCCACGAGGGGGATGAACGCCGTCAGGAACACGATGACCGCGAGCGGCAGGGCCAGGGGCACCCCGACGATCCAGAGGCCGACGCCGATGCCGATCGCGTCGACCGCGGCGACCGTCGCCGTGCCACGGACGTAGCCGCCGAGCGTGGTGACCGTCTTGTCGCCGATGCGGCGGGCCCGGGCGTAGTTCTCGCCCTTGAACGGGCGGAGCAGGAACTCCCAGATGGCCGGGCCGTCCTTCAGGAAGAAGAACAGGACGACGATCATCAGGACGAGGCCGGTCGCGAAGCTGCCGACCGCCGAAGCCCCGGCGAGCGCCCCCGAGCCGAACTGCGAGCTCGTGACGAAGTCGACGGCCGCGTTGCGGACGTCGTCGATCTGCTGGTCGCTGATCGAGAACGGCAGGGTCGTGATCCAGTCCTGCAGCTTGTTGAAGCCCGAGGTGGCCGAGTCGGCGAGCGAGCTGGCCTGGCTCTCGACGGCCCACACGATCAGCCAGGCGACGAGCCCGAGGATGATCAGGACGGCGAAGAGACAGATCAGGGTCGCGAGCACCGAGGGCACCCTGTGTCGCCGCAGGAAGGCGACGACCGGCAACATGGCCGACGCGAAGATCAGCGCGAGCAGCACCGGCAGGGTGACGAGGCTCAGGCTGAGGAAGACGTAGATGACGCCGATCGCGACGATCAGGACGGCGATGATCTGCACGGCACGCGTCGCGAGCGTGCCGAAGGCGTCGGCCCAGAGGGAGTGCCGGACGGCGGCGTCCTCACGGGCCACCTCGGCTTCTTGGCTGCGGAAGAGTCCCACGGTGTCGTCCTCGTTTCTGGTGGTGCGGGGGTCGAGAGGGGCGCCGGAAGAGGCACGGTCGGGCACGGCCGCGTGCCGGTGCGCCGACGGAGGCGGCGGGGCTGATCGGCCCGACTAGGACAGCCAACCCCGTCACGAGAATATCGGGCCGGATCGGTGCCCCCGCGACCCGGCGCGCGCCTAGCGTGGAAGGCATGCCGACCTCCGTCCTCGTCGTGTCCGACACCCACGTCCCGCAGAAGGCCAAGGCCGTGCCGGGGGTCGTCTGGGCCGCGGTCGAACGGGCCGACGTCGTCGTGCACGCGGGCGACTGGACCGGCGAACCGCTGCTCGACGAGTTCGAGGCCCGCGCGAGCCTCCTGATCGGGGTCCGGGGAAACAACGACGGCGACGGGCTGCGCGTGCGCCTGCCCGAGGTCGCCCGCACGACGATCGAGGGCGTACGCCTCGCCGTGGTGCACGAGACCGGAGCCAAGGAGGGGCGCGAGGCCCGCATGGACCGTGCCTTCCCCGAGACCGACCTGCTGCTGTTCGGGCACAGCCACATCCCGTGGGACACGACGACGCCCGCGGGCCTGCGCCTGCTGAACCCGGGGTCACCCACGGACCGTCGGCGCCAGCCGCACGCCACCTACCTCACGCTGACCCTCGACGCGGGCGAGGTGCGCGACGTGGTGCTGCACGAGCTGCCCGTCGCCGCACGGGACCGCACGGGGGTGCTTCCGCACCCCCGCATGACGACCTAGCCGGCGGGCGTCTCGGCCGGGGCCGACTCGGTCGGGGTCGGCGACGGGCTGGCCGTGCCCGACTCGGTGTAGCTGTTGCCGGCCGCGGTCACGACGAAGCTGCGGAACTCCTGCACCGTGAACGGACGGCTGCCGTCGTACTTCTGGCCGTTGACCAGGACCGTCGGGGTGCCCGTCAGGGCGTCGAGGTCGCTGTTCGGCAGGGGCCCGTCGATGGCCCGCTGCGTCGACGCCGTCACCCACGAGCCGAACTCGTCGTCGTCGATGCACCTCGTGATGTCGCTCGCCTTCGTCACCCCGTCGACGCCGGTCGCGATGTCGGCGAGTTGCGAGTCGTCGAGGCCGCGGGTGCCCTCTTCGGGTTGCTGCTCGAACATGGCGGTGTTGAAGTCGAAGAACGAGTTCGGCGAGTAGTTCGCCACGCAGGCCGCCGCGTTGGCCGCCCGGTTGCTGTACTTCGTGCCGAGGGACTGGTTCGTGAGGATGGCGACCGGGTGGTACTCGACCGTCGCCGCCCCCGACTCGACGAGGCCGCTGATGTAGTCGTTGTTCGCCTGCTCGAACTCGCCGCAGATGGGGCAGAGGTAGTCGAGGTAGACGACGATGTCGACCGTGTCGCTCGACGCCGTGGACGCCGACGCCGTGGGCTCGTCGTCGGGGCCGAGGGCCCCGGTCTGCACGGCCTCGAAGCCCTGGCCGATCTTGATGCCGTCGCTGGCCATGTTGGCGGGGCCGGGGCCGGCCGGGCGGATGCTGTTCGTGATCACCAGCACGACGCCGACGACGATCGCGATCACCACGAGGGCGAGACCGCCCTGCAGCGCCCACTTGCCCGCGCGCTGACGCCGCTTCTGCTTCTGGCGCGCCAGCTGGGCCTTCTGGCGGGCCGCCGCGCGCCGCTGGTTCTTGGTCAACGACGAGTCGTCGGGATTCAGGTCAGTCATGGGGCTCCGGTGCGCGACGGCCTCGCATGGTCGCGTCGAGCGGGTGGTGGGGACGGTCGCCACGAGTCGTGGCCACGAAACATGGTACGAGGCGAGCCTGGCAGAAGTCCGCCAGGCGCGGGCGAGAGCGGGTGGAGAAGAGGCGCTCCCGTGGCGATCCGAGAGATTTTCATGGCATGCTGATCGGTGGTGGTCACCGCAGACCTCTGAGGTTGATCACCGTCCATTCACAACGGATCGTCCGGCACGTACCTGCCGGTGAAGGAGAAGATCATGGCGTCAGTCACGTTCAGCAAGGCAACTCGTCTCTACCCCGGCAGCACCCGCGCCGCGGTCGACGGCATCGACCTCGAGGTCGCCGACGGCGAGTTCCTCGTGCTCGTCGGCCCCTCCGGTTGCGGCAAGTCGACCACCCTGCGCATGCTCGCAGGCCTCGAAGAGGTCAACTCGGGTGACATCTACATCGGCGACCGCAACGTCACCGACGTCCCGCCGAAGGACCGCGACATCGCGATGGTCTTCCAGAACTACGCGCTCTACCCGCACATGACGGTCGCCGAGAACATGGGCTTCGCCCTGAAGATCGCCGGCGTCGGCAAAGAAGAGCGGGCCACCCGCGTCCTCGAGGCCGCCAAGCTGCTCGACCTCGAGCCCTACCTCTCGCGCAAGCCCAAGGCCCTCTCGGGTGGTCAGCGTCAGCGCGTCGCCATGGGCCGCGCCATCGTGCGTCAGCCCCAGGTGTTCCTCATGGACGAGCCGCTGTCGAACCTCGACGCCAAGCTGCGCGTGCAGACCCGCACCCAGATCGCGTCGCTGCAGCGCCGACTGGGCGTCACCACGGTCTACGTCACGCACGACCAGACCGAGGCGCTCACCATGGGCGACCGCATCGCCGTGCTGAAGGACGGCGTCCTGCAGCAGGTCGGCACGCCGCGCGACCTGTACGAGAAGCCGCAGAACGTCTTCGTCGCCGGCTTCATCGGCTCGCCCGCCATGAACCTGCTGCCCGCCGACGTCGTCGACGGTGGCATCCAGTTCGGCACAGCCGTCACCGCGGTCGACCGCGACACCGTCGGCCAGGCCAACGGCAAGAGCGTGACCGTGGGCGTGCGTCCCGAGGACGTCGTGGTCAACACGACCGGCGAGGGCCTCGCGGTCACCGTCGACGTCGTCGAAGAGCTCGGCGCCGACGGGTACCTCTACGGCCACACCGAGGTCGACGGCAACCGCGTCGACGTCGTCGTCCGCGTCGACGGTCGCAACCACCCCAAGCTGGGCGAGACGATCTACGTCACCCCGCAGGCGCACCACGTGCACGTCTTCGACACCGAGAGCGGCGAGCGCCTCGGCGACAAGGCCGTCGTCAGCGCGTAGCACCCCGTCGGGTCGGCCCGTCGAGTCCGCTCGGAGCACTCCTCCGATCGGCCCGGCGGGCCGTCCCGCGTTCCGGCCCCGCGCCTCCCGAACCACCCCCGCCGCCTCGCCTCAGGCGGCGCTCCCCCGCACGAGAGGCCCTCATGCCCGACTCCCTCAACATCACCTCGGCCACGGCCGACCCGGCGCTGCTCGACCTGCCCTGGGCCCTCCCGCTCGAGGAGTGGCCCGACGAGGCCATCGCGACCCTGCCCAAGGGCATCTCGCGCCACCTCGTCCGGTTCGCGCACCTCAGCGGCTTCGTCATCGCCATCAAGGAGACGTCGGGCGAGATGGCCCGCGGCGAGTACGAGATGCTGCGCACGCTGCAGCGCATGGACATCCCGTGCGTCGACCCGCTCGCGGTCATCACCAACCGCCAGGACGCCGACGGGTCGCCGCTGAACCCGGTGCTCGTCACGCGCCACCTGAAGTTCTCGCTCCCCTACCGGGCGCTGTACTCGCAGACGTTGCGCCCCGACACGGCTCGTCGCCTCGTCGACGCGCTCGCCCTCCTGCTCGTCCGGCTGCACATCATCGGCTTCTACTGGGGCGACGTGTCGTTGTCGAACACGCTCTTCCGCCGGGACGCCGGTGCGTTCGCGGCGTACCTCGTCGACGCCGAGACGGGCAAGCTCTATCCGGGCGGCCTCTCGAACGGGCAGCGCGAGAACGACCTCGAGGTCGCCCGCGTCAACATCGCCGGCGAACTGCTCGACCTCGAGGCCGGGGGTCGCCTCGACGACAACCTCGACCCGGTCGACGTGAGCAACGGCATCGTCGCCGCGTACCGCAGCCTCTGGACCGAACTGACCGGGGCCGAGACCTTCGACAGCTCGGAGCGCTGGCGCATCAACGACCGCGTCGAGCGCCTGAACGACCTCGGCTTCGACATCGAAGAACTGGCCATCAAGACGGCCGAGGGCGGCAGCCAGGTCAAGATCCAGCCCAAGGTCGTCGATGCCGGGCACCACTCGCGCCGCCTGCTCCGACTCACCGGCCTCGACGTCGAAGAGAACCAGGCGCGTCGACTGTTGAACGACCTCGACGCGTACCGCATGCGCACCGACCAGTCGGACTCTGACGAAGAGATGATCGCCCACGAGTGGGCCTCGCGCGTCTTCGAGCCCGTCGTGCGCTCGATCCCCCGCGACCTGCGCGGACGGCTCGAACCCGCCGAGGTCTTCCACCAGCTGCTCGAGCACCGCTGGTACCAGTCGCAGGCCGAGAACCGCGACGTGCCGATCGCCGAGGCCCTCACCTCGTACATCAACGACGTGCTGCGCCACCGTCGCGACGAGCAGATGGTGATCGAGCCCGCGACCGAGTCCCTCACGCTGCCCGAGGCCGCCCAGCTCGAGGCCGACGAGGCCGACGCGGACGAGGACTGGCGCAGCAAGGTCTGAGAATGCAGGAGGCGCGGGCCGGCGACCAGCCGACCCGCGCCTCCTCGAGGCCCCGCGTCTCGCGGGCGCCTGCGCTACTTCTTCTTGCGCTCGGCGCGGAGCTTCGAGATCTCGTACAACGTGACCGAGGCCGCGATGCCGGCGTTCAACGATTCGACGGCACCGGTGATCGGCACCGACACGATCGCGTCGCAGGTCTCGGCGACGATGCGCGACAGGCCTTTGCCCTCGCTGCCGACGACGACCACGATCGGGCGGTCGGCGAGCTCCAGCCCCGGCAGCATGACGTCGCCGTCACCGTCGAGGCCCACGACGAACACGCCCTGCTCCTTGAACGACTTGAGGGTCTGGGTCAGGTTCGAGGCCATCGCGACGGGGATGCGCGCGGCTGCGCCGGCCGAGGTCTTCCAGGCCGACGCCGTCAGGCCGACCGAACGACGCTGCGGGACGATGACGCCCTGCCCGCCGAACGCGGCCACCGAGCGGATGATCGCTCCGAGGTTGCGCGGGTCGGTGATGCCGTCGAGCGCGACGAAGAGCGGCTTCTGCTGGCGCTTGACCGCGGCCTCGAGCATGTCGACGGGGTGCGCGTACTCGTACGGCGGCACCTTGAGCGCGACGCCCTGGTGCACGGAGTCGTGCCCGGTGATGCGGTCGAGCTCGGGGCGCATGACCTCGAGGATCGGCAGGCCGCGGCGGGTGGCGAGCTGCAGGATCTCTTTCGTGCGCTCGTCCATCTCGATGCGGGCGGCGATGTAGAGCGTCGTCGCGGGGATGCGCGTCCGCAGGGCCTCGACGACGGAGTTGCGACCGGTCACCATCTCGTGGTCGTCGGCCGACTTGGGGCGACGACGGGGGGCGTCCGGTCCGCCGCGACCGGCGATCGGCGATCCGGCACGGGGACCGGCTCCGCCACGACCACGGGCCGCCTCGAGTCGCTCGCGCGCCGCCTTGGCCTTGCCCGCGGGGTGGTACGGGCGGTCCTCCGCCGCGGGGGTGGGCTTCTTGCCCTCGAGCGCCTGGCGCCCCTGGCCGCCGCTGCCGACCTGCTTGCCCTTGCTGCCCTGACGCACGGCACTGCTGCCGGGACGGCCCTTGCGTGCTCCGCTGGTGTTCTTCACTGTTCGAGGCTCCAATGCGACCCGCTGGGGGTGTCTTCGATGGTGATGCCGGCGCCCGTCAGGACGCCTCTGATCTCGTCGGCCCGCGAGAAGTCGCGATCGGCCCGGGCTTGCTGGCGTTCGGCCAAGAGTACGTCGACCAGCGTGCCGAGCGCGCGGTGCGCGTCGGCCTCGTCACCGGCACGCCACTCGGGCGCCGTCGGGTCGATGCCGAGCACGGCCACCATGGCGGCCACGTGCTGCCAGGAGCGCGCGGCGGTGTCGAGGTCGCCGTCGTCGAGGGCCACGTTGCCGGCGCGCACCGTGTCGTGCAGCACGGCCACGGCCTGGGGGACGTTGAGGTCGTCGTCCATCGCCTCGCCGAACTCGTCGGGCACGACGCGGGCACCGACACCGGCGAAGCGCGTGTCGGCGAGGCGACGCTGAGCCCGTTCGAGGAACGTCTCGACGCGGTCGAGGGCTGCCTCGGCCTCGAGCAGCGCGCCCTCGTGGTAGTCGATGGTCGACCGGTAGTGCGCGGCGCTGAAGAAGTAGCGGACGACGACGGGACGGGCCTGCGCCAGGAAGTCGGCGGCGAAGATCGAGTTGCCGAGGGACTTCGACATCTTCTGGCCCTCGACGGCGACGAGGCCGTTGTGCATCCAGTACGAGGCGAAGCCCATGCCGGCCGCGGTCGACTGCGCCAGCTCGTTCTCGTGGTGCGGGAACCGCAGGTCGAGCCCGCCGCCGTGGATGTCGAACGCCTCGCCGAGGTAGCGGGCCGACATCGCCGAGCACTCGATGTGCCAGCCCGGTCGCCCTTCACCCCAGGGCGAGGCCCACGAGGCGGACTCGGGCTCGTCGGCCTTGTGGCCCTTCCAGAGGGCGAAGTCGCGGGAGTCGCGCTTGCCCCGCGGGTCGGCGTCGGCGGCGGGTGCCATGTCGTCGATCGACTGGTTGGTCAGGGCACCGTACGTCGGCCAGGCGGCGGTGTCGAAGTAGACGTCGCCCGAGCCGTCCGGGGCGACGTAGGCGTGCCCCTTCTCGAGCAGGGTCGTGATGATCTGCTGCATCTCGCTGACGCTGGCGGTCGCCCGGGGCTCGTAGGTCGGCGGCAGGATGCCGAGCGCCTGGTAGCCGGCGGTGAACTCGAGTTCGTAGCGGTAGGCGCGCGCCCACCATTCTTCGGTCGTGTCGGCGGCCAGCGCGAGGATCTTGTCGTCGATGTCGGTGACGTTGCGCACGAGGGTGACGTCGAGGCCACGGTAGGTGAACCACCGACGCCAGAGGTCGTAGACCAGAGCCGAGCGCAGGTGCCCGATGTGGGGCGACGACTGGACGGTGGGTCCGCAGACGTACAGCCCGACCTGGCCGGGCACGAGCGGGACGAAGTCGACGAGCGTCTGCTGACGGGAGTCGTAGAGCCTGATGGTCACGTGATCAGCCTATTTGACGCGGCTTCGGTCGCGTCGCCCGGGGACGCCCCGTGGCCCGTGGACGACCCGTCGCGCGTGACGAGTGCCGTCGCGATCACGGCCACGCCCTCGCCCCGACCGGTGAAGCCGAGCCCGTCGGTCGTCGTGGCCGACACGCTCACCGGGGCGCCGACCACGCGCGTCAGCCCCGCCTGCATCTCGACGCGGCGGGAGGACAGCCGGGGCCGGTTGCCGACGACCTGGACGGCGACGTTGACCGGAGCGGCCCCCGCCGCCGCGAGCAGCTCGAGGGTCGCCGTGAGGAAGACGTCGCCGGACGCCCCGGCGAACCGGGGGTCGTCGGTGCCGAAACTCGACCCGATGTCGCCGAGGCCCGCGGCCGAGAGCAGGGCGTCGACGATCGCGTGGGCGACCGCGTCGCCGTCGCTGTGGCCCGCGAGGCCCGCCTCGCCCGGGAAGTGCAGCAGCCCGAGGTGCATCGGCTGGGCCGCGTCGAACGCGTGGACGTCGGTGCCGACCCCGGTCAGGAGGCGCGGGGCCGGTCGAGCGCTCGCGTCAGGACCCGGCCGGGTCGCCTCGGTCTCGGCGACGACCGTCTCGGCCCGGCGCAGGTCCCACGGGGTGGTGATCTTGAAGGCCACGGGGTCGCCCGCCACGACGCGGACGCGGTGACCGGCGGCGGCGAAGAGCGCCGCGTCGTCGGTGTGCTCGACGGACGCCGTCGCGTAGGCGTGGTCGAGGGCGGCGCGCGGGAACCCCTGCGGCGTCTGCATGGCGACGAGTTCGCTGCGGTCGACGGTGTCGACGACGAAGGCGGCGTCAGAGTCGACGCGTTTGATCGTGTCGGTGACCGGGAGCCCCGGGACGACGCCGTCACCGCTCGCCTCGACGGTCGTCGCGACCAGGTCGAACTGGGCGGTGGGCGTGAACGGTCGGGCGCAGTCGTGGACGAGCACGGTCTCGACGTCGGGCCCCAGGGCCGTCAGGCCGGCGGCGACCGATTGCTGGCGGGTGGCACCGCCGACGACGACGGAGGCGTAGTCACGGGCCGGGCCGGCGAGGGCGTCGACGAGGGTGCGGGACTCGTCGACGAGCGCCTCGGGCACGACGACGACGACCTGCGTCGGCACGGCCGAGGCGAAGACGGCGTCGAGCGAGCGTTCGAGGATGCTGCGCCCGGCCACCTCGACGAAGGCCTTCGGCTTGCCGAGGGCGAGGCGCGTGCCGCTTCCGGCCGCAACGACGACGACCGCCCGACCGGCGGCGGACGGGGTGTGGACCCCGCCGTCGTCGACCGAGCGGTCGTCGGGAGTGCTAGGACGCAAGGACCTCGTCGAGGACGCTCGACGCCTTCTCTTCGTCGGTCTTCTCGGCGAGCGCGAGCTCGCTGATCAGGATCTGACGAGCCTTGGCGAGCATGCGCTTCTCGCCGGCCGAGAGGCCACGGTCCTGATCGCGACGCCAGAGGTCGCGGACGACCTCGGACACCTTGATGACGTCACCGCTGGCGAGCTTCTCGAGGTTCGCCTTGTAGCGGCGCGACCAGTTGGTCGGCTCTTCGGTGAAGGGGGCGCGGAGCACGTCGAAGACGCGGTCCAGCCCTTCTTTGCCGATGACGTCTCGCACGCCGACCAGGTCGACGTTGTCTGCGGGTACTTCGATGGTCAGATCACCCTGGGTGACGCGAAGCTTGAGGTACAGCTTCTCTTCGCCCTTGATGATCCGCTTCTTGACTTCTGAGATTGTCGCTGCCCCGTGATGCGGGTATACAACGGTCTCGCCGACCTCGAACTGCATGAATCAGGCTCCATTCTGCGACACCCAGGATACCATAAGCCGTCGTTGGTAAGGCTGCCCTAAGGAACCGACCCCTGCGGGCGCGGATAAGCTGGCCGACGTACGTTTGTCGTGACGCTGATCCTGGAGGACACCTGTGCGAGCCCCAACCCTGAAGTCGCGTGGCTTGACGACGCGGCTCGTCTCGGCCGCCGCCGTCGGTGCCGTGGTCGTCCTGACCGCCGCCGGCTGCAACTTCATCAGCCCCCAGGCCACCACCAAGCAGTACGACGCGAGCGACGGCACGAGCGTCAACGTGGGCGCCATCCAGGTGCGCAACGCGATCGCCCTCACCGCGAGCGAGGGCGACGGCGGCACCGCCAGCCTCAGCATGGTCGTGCTCAACACGAGCGACGAAGCCGCCGAGGTCTCGTTCGAGTACCCCACGACCGACGGCAAGAAGACCCAGACCGTCGACGTCGACGGCTCGTCGCAGGTCTCGTTGGGCACCGAGCCCGGTCAGGACCAGTTCCTCATGGAGTCCCTCGACTCCGACCCGGGTGCCCTCGTGACGATCTTCGTCCAGTACGGCACCGAGACCGGCAAGTCGTTCGTCGTACCCGTCCTCACGGGCGCGCTGGGCGAGTACGCCACCCTGCTGCCCTCGCCCACGCCGTCCGGCGAGGCCACGCCGTCGTCGACGCCGTTGCCCGAGGCGACCCAGCAAGCACCCTCCTCGTCGCCGACGCCGTAGCGTCTCCGCCACGTCAGCCGAGAGGCCCGGCCCGCCGAGTGCGGTGCCGGGCCTCTCGCGTACTCCGTGCACCGCGCCTCCTCGGGGCCGTCGGCGCGGTGGGGACGGGCCGACGGCCCGCCCTCGGGATCAGGCCTCGATGCGGTAGCCGAGACCGCGTACCGTCACGAGCGCCTTCGGCTCGGACGGCACGGCCTCGATCTTCGAGCGGATGCGCTTGATGTGCACGTCGAGCGTCTTGGTGTCGCCGAAGTAGTCCGAACCCCAGACCCGGTCGATCAGCTGACCGCGGGTGAGCACGCGACCGGCGTTGCGCATGAGCAGCTCGAGCAGCTCGAACTCCTTGAGGGGCATGGCGACGTCGTCCCCGCGGACCGTCACCACGTGACGCTCGACGTCCATGCGGATGTCGCCTGCCTCGAGCATCGAGTCGGACAGGTCGTCGGGGTCGACGCGGCGGCGCAGCACGGCCCGGATGCGGGCGAGCAGCTCCCGGGTCGAGTACGGCTTCGTGACGTAGTCGTCGGCACCCAGCTCGAGGCCGACCACGATGTCCACCTCGCTGTCCTTGGCGGTGAGCATGACGATCGGCACCTGGGACCTGGTGCGGATCACGCGGCAGACCTCGGTGCCCGGGATGCCCGGGAGCATGAGGTCGAGCAGCACGAGGTCGGCACCGGTCTTGTCGAACGCCGCGACGGCGGCCGGGCCGTCCTCGGCCACGCTCACCTGGTAGCCCTCGCGCTGCAGGATGTAGGCGAGCGGCTCGCTGAGGGACTCTTCGTCCTCGACGATCAAGATGTGGGTCATCGGGTCTCCATGGTCATCGTGTCTCCTGGTGCTCGGGTGCCGAGGCGGCCGTGGTCGGGATCGATCGGGTGACGGGGTCGACGTCCGCCGCCGGCAGGCGCAGGGTGAAGGTCGACCCCTTGCCGACCTGCGACCAGACGCGCACGTCGCCGCCGTGGTTCTGCACCACGTGCTTCACGATGGCGAGTCCGAGTCCCGTGCCGCCGGTCCGTCTCGACCGGGCCGGATCGACCCGGTAGAACCGCTCGAACACCCGGTCGAGCTCGTCGTCGGGGATGCCGTAGCCCTGGTCCGTCACCGAGATCTCGACCACGCCGGCCTGGTCGAGGGTGGCGCCGATGCCGACCCGCGAACCGTCCGGCGAGTAGTTGATCGCGTTGGCGACCAGGTTGTCGACGGCCGTGACGAGCATCGCCTGGTCGCCGATCACGTGCGCGTGCTTGCCACCCCGGACGACGAGGTCGATGCCCCTCGCCTCGGCACCCACGCGGTTGCGGTCGACGGCGGTGTCGACCACGTGGCGCACGTCGACCGACTCGCTGGTCTCGAGGGCGTCGGTCGCCTGCAGACGCGACAACTCGATGATGTCCTGCGTGAGGCGGCCGAGGCGGCCGGCCTCTCGGGTCAGCCGAGCGGCGAAGTGGCGCACCTGCTCGGGGTCGGACGACGCGGACTCCAGCGCCTCGGCGAGCAGGCCGACGGCCCCGATCGGCGTCTTGAGCTCGTGGCTGATGTTCGCGACGAAGTCACGGCGCATGTCGTCGAGCCGACGACCCTCGGTGCGGTCCTCGGCGAGCACCAGCACGAATCGTCCACCGAGTGCGGCAGCCCGCACGTGCACGGCGATGGTGGCCTCGCTGCCGGGCAGGCGCGGGAGGGTGAGCTCTTCGACCACCGGGTCGCCGTGCCGACGCACCGCGTCCACGATCGTCTCGACCTCGGGGTGCACGAGGTGCTGTTGGGCCGAGACCAGGCCGAGCTGACGTGCCGCCGCCGAGGCCTTGAGCACGTTGCCCGACGGGTCGACCACGAGGCCCGCCGACTCGAGTGCGTCGAGCACGGCGTCGATGCCGTCGGGCAGGGCGACGTCGACGAGTGCCGCGGCACGCACGGCTCGTCGGTGGGCCGAGACGACGACCACCACGATCGCGGCGCCGACGACGACCCCGAAGGCCAGCGACAACGGCACCAGCCAGGCGGATTCCATGTCGTTCACAGTAGTGACCCCCCGGCGGGCGGATGAACGGGAGGTCGTCCCATCCGCTGTACTTTGGTCAGAGTTCAGGCGGTGATCACCGGTCGTTAACCTTCACCGGAGACCATCGTCGGGACTGTGCGGGCGACTCTGCCCCACGTCACGAGCCGACCGTGCGACCCGCACGTCGCTCACAGCCACCGTGCTCCCAGGGCCACCGAGCCCCCACGACGAGAGGGTCGAACACGACATGCGCGAGGTATTCCAGCAGGAACTCCTGGAGGTGCAGGAGCGTCTCGTCGAGATCGCCGGCCTCGTCGCCGTCTCGATCGCGAACGCGACCACGGCCTTCAACGAGTCGAACGTCTCGTTGGCCGAGCAGGTCATCGCCGACGACGACAAGATCGACGAGCGCGCCATCGCCCTCGACGAGCTGGCCATCGACATCCTGGCCCGCCAGAACCCGGTCGCCCGCGACCTGCGCATCGTGGTCAGCGCGCTGCGCATCAGCGCCTCGCTCGAGCGCATGGGCGACATGGCCGAGCACATCGCCCAGCTCGCCCGTTACCGGTTCCCCGAGAAGGTCGTGCCCAAGTCGCTGCGTCCGACGTTCAAAGAGCTCGGCGAGCTCGACGTCGCCATCGCGAACAAGCTCACCGAGCTGCTCACGACCGAGGACGTCCGCCTGGCGGAAGAGATCCGCAACGACGACGACCGCATCGACGAGCTGCACCTCAGCGTCTTCGACAAGGTGCTCGGCGAGACCTGGAAGGGCGCGGCCGTCGACACGGTCGACTCCACCCTCGCGTCGCGCTACCACGAGCGCTTCGCCGACCACGCCGTCTCGATCGCCAAGAAGGTCCAGTACCTCGCGACCGGCGACTGGGTCGCGCCCGAGGTCTGATCGACCCTCGGACCACAGGAGGCGGGGGGGGCCGGGGGCCCGGGCCCCCCCCCCCCCCCCCCGGGGGGGCCCCCCCCCCCCCCCCGGGGGGGGGAATGGGGTAGTGGCGGCACACCGCCAAACGAAGGCCCGCGGC
>NZ_RKID01000005.1:0-230841 GCF_003751725.1 Frigoribacterium sp. PhB118
TTGATGCTGACTAAAGAACAAAACAATCTGACGATTGTTGTTGTCCATCAATCTCAAAGAAACCTAAACACCACTCACAACCCCACCAAAGATGAGGCCACAAGCAATGCCAGGGTATAATTTGGCATTTGACAATGTGCACGCTGTTGAGTTCTCAAGGACCAAACGCACTCGAGGCCCGGTCGGAAAGACCCTCGCTCGAAGCTGCTGTGGAACCGTACCATCCTGATGGACCAAGTCGGAACGACTCGATTTCCGGCCCTCAAAGTTGAGGAACAGCACCTGGTGTTGACCAGAGGATGGATTTGAAACCCTACCACACGAATCGCAAGCCGTAAACGACTTGGCTTCGGGGAGGATGTCACCACTTGAGGCCGGGGAACTCCGGATTAGAACCATTTCTGGTCGCTGTCCTAGCCGTTCCGCCGCACCTTTGGGCTGACTCGGATTACTTTACACAGCTCACCGGTCGCACCTCCAAATGTCTGGGCATCCCGGGCGTGTCGCGTGACTGAAGCCCTGCAGACATGGCCAGCCGCGTGCATTCCTTGCCGTGGGATGACGTCAAGCCCGCCCCCTCGACGAGGGAACGGGCTTCCGTCGTCCTGAGGTCGATTCGGGGTCAGACCTTGACGGTGACGCCGGCCAGCGTCTTCTTACCGCGACGGAGCACGACGACTCCCCCGTCGAGTCTCGAGTCGGCGACCAGAGCATCACCGTTCTCGACCCGGGTGTTGTTCACGTAGACGCCACCCTCCGCCGTTGCCCGGCGGGCGGCACCCAACGACGCGACGAGTCCGGTGTCTACCAACGCCTGAGCGATCGTGGTCGACGCATCGGCCTCGGCCGCCGGCAACTCGGCGATGGCACTGGCGAGAGTCCGCGGGTCGAGGACCGCGAGGTCTCCTTGTCCGAAGAGGGCCGCGGCTGCGTCGATGGCCGACTGCGTGGCCGAGGTGCCGTGGACCAGGGACGTGACGTTCCAGGCCAACGCTCGCTGCGCCTCCCGACGGAAGGGTTCGTCGGCGACGGCGCTCTCGAGCCGCTCGATCTCGGAACGCGAGAGGAACGTGAAGACCTTGAGCCGAGGGACGACGTCGGCGTCGTCGGTGTTGAGCCAGAACTGGTACATCGCGTACGGGCTGGTCAACTCGGCGTCGAGCCAGACCGCGTTGCCCTCGCTCTTGCCGAACTTGGTGCCGTCGGTGTTGGTGATCAGCGGCGTGCCGATCGCGTGGACCGAGACGCCTTCGGTGCGGCGGATGAGTTCCGTGCCACTGGTGAGGTTGCCCCACTGGTCGCTGCCGCCGGTCTGCAGGACGCAGTCGTAGCTGCGGTAGAGCTCGCGGAAGTCGAGGCCCTGGAGGATCTGGTAGCTGAACTCGGTGTAGCTGATGCCGGCGTCGGAGTTGAGACGCGCGGCCACGGCGTCTTTCTTGAGCATGGTGTTGACGCGGAAGTTCTTGCCGATGTCGCGCAGGAACTCGATGGCGCTGAGCGGAGACGTCCAGTCGAGGTTGTTCACCACTCGGAGACCGTTGTCACCGTCGGGCGAGAGGAACTTCTCGACGTGGACGCGGATGCGGTCGACCCACTCAGCCGTCTGCTCGGGCGTCTTGAGCACCCGCTCGGCGGTGGGGCGTGGATCGCCGATGAGGCCGGTGGACCCGCCCACGAGTCCCAGCGGCCGGTGACCGGCGAGCTGCAGGCGGCGCATGGTGAGCAACTGCACGAGGTTGCCGAGGTGGAGGCTGGGGGCCGTCGGGTCGAAACCGCAGTAGTACGTGATCGGCGCACCGGCGAGAAGGGTCTTGAGGGCGTCGGCATCGGTCGACACGTGCACCAGGCCGCGCCACTGCATCTCGTCCCACACGTCGTCGAACGAGGGGTCGTTGCTCTGGGCGGCCAGGACGTCTGCAGTCGTTTCACTGGTCACGTCGGAAACGGTACCAGCGGCCTCCGTCACCGTCTTCACGCCCCACCGCGTCGTCGCGAGACGGCGGCGCGGTACGGGGAGACCGAGGGATCACCCTCGAGCGAGAACCGCCACGGGAACGCGGCGCCACCGGCGTGACCCGACACACCGACACGCGGGCCGGCGGCGATCGGGCCGACCGGTGCGGATGGGAGGCGAAGACGGAACCGCGCCTCCTGACCGGGGGTGTCGGCGACGAGGCGTGAGCCGTCGTCGCCGAGCTCCATGCCGAGTGCGGAGCCGAGGCGGCCGGGACCTCGGGCGAGATCGGCCGACGTCCGCGACGTCGTCCGACGCGCCCGGACCTCGTCGACGCCGGCCACCACTTCGCCCGAACGCAAGAGGACACCGGACGCGAAGCCCTCGGGCCCGCACACGATGTTGACGCAGCGGTGGATGCCGTAGGACAGGTACACGTAGAGCGTTCCGCCGCGTTCGAACATGCTGTCGTTGCGCGCCGACCGGCCCCGGTGCGCATGCGAGCCGGGGTCCTGCCCCTGACCGTGGTACGCCTCGACCTCGGTCAGGCGGATGCCGACGCCGCCCGACCAGAAGACCGAGCCCAGGAGGCGCGGCGCGACGGCCAGCGCCGGTTCGGCCAGCAGTGCCGCGAGCACGTCGTCGTCGGGTGTCGTCGTCACCACTCCCCCGTGCTCACCGCGATCATCTCGTTCAGAAGAAGCGCTGACCACTGGCGACCGCGATCACCGCGACGGCGACGAGCACCGCCACGGCGATCGCGACGACGACGGGGACCACCCAGGCACGGGCCGGCCGGTCGTCGCGAGCGCCCGGTCGTGGACGGGTCACGCTGCCGCCGGGGCGAGGGACCGGACCAGGTGGCGCATCTGCTCGGTCAGCTGCGCGAGCTGCTCGGCGACCCGCTCGGGAGCCGTGCCCCCGGCCCCTCGACGGCTGGCGATCGAGCCCTCGACCGTCAGGACGGGGCGGATCTCGGGCGTGAGATGCGCCGAGACGGACCGGTACTGCTCGTCGGTGGGCTCGTGCAGCTCGAGGTCGTGCTGTTCACAGAACCGCACCAGCTCGCCGCTGATCTCGTGTGCGTCGCGGAACGTGACCCCCTGACGGACGAGCCACTCGGCGACGTCGGTCGCGAGTGAGAATCCCTGCGGCGCGAGCTCGGCCATGCGGACCTCGTCGAAATCGAGGGTCGCCACCATGCCCGTGAACGCCGGGAGCAACACCTCGAGCTGGCTGACCGAGTCGAACACCGGCTCCTTGTCTTCCTGGAGATCTCGGTTGTAGGCCAGCGGCAGCCCTTTGAGCGTCGCGAGCAGACCCGTCAGGTTGCCGATGAGCCGCCCCGACTTGCCGCGCGCGAGCTCGGCGATGTCGGGGTTCTTCTTCTGCGGCATGATGCTCGACCCGGTCGAGAACGCGTCGTGCAGACGGACGAAGCCGAATTCGCGGGTGTTCCAGAGGATGATCTCTTCGGCCAGCCGCGAGAGGTCGATGCCGATGGACGCCGCGACGAACGCGAACTCCGACACGACGTCACGACTGGCCGTCGCGTCGATCGAGTTCTCGGTCGTGCGGTCGAAACCCAGATCGGTCGCCACGAGGAGCGGGTCGAGCCCCAGCGAGCTACCCGCGAGGGCACCCGCTCCGTACGGCGAAGCACCGGCCCGACGCGACCAGTCGCGCAGGCGCTCGAGGTCGCGGACCAGAGGCCAGGCGTGGGCGAGGAGGTGGTGCGCCAACAGCACCGGCTGCGCGTGCTGGAGGTGCGTCCGGCCGGGCATCACGGCCGACGGGTGGGCCGTCGCCTGACCGGCGATCGCGTCGACCAGGTCGACGACCTGCCGACCGATGACGCGGGCGTGGTCGCGCAGGTACAAGCGCACCAGCGTCGCGATCTGGTCGTTGCGGCTACGCCCCGCCCGGAGCTTGCCGCCGAGCTCGGCGCCGGCGATGCCGATGAGGCCCCGCTCGAGGGCGGAGTGCACGTCCTCGTCGGTCTCGGCCGCGGTGAACGTGCCGTCGAGCACGTCCGACTCGAGCCGGTCGAGCGCCGACAGCATGGCCTCGAGCTCGGACGCGTCGAGGTATCCCGCCGCCGCCAGAGCCCTGGCGTGTGCCCGCGACCCGGCGATGTCGTACGAGGCCAGCTGCCAGTCGAACTGCGTGGACTTGCTGAGCGCGGCGAGCTCGGCGGACGGCCCGGAGGCGAAGCGGCCGCCCCAGAGGGCGCCCGCCTCGCCTGCTCGCTCGTTCTTGCCCGACCCTTCGCCGAGCCCGCTCGCGTCGGTCACGCCCCGTGGGCCAGGTCGCGACGAGCCGAGATCTTGCTGGGCAGCGACCAGATCTCGATGAAGCCCTTCGACAGGGACTGGTCGAAGGTGTCTCCCGTGTCGTAGGTCGCGAGGTCGAAGTCGTAGAGGCTCGCGTCGCTCTTCTGACCGGTGACGACCGCGCGCCCGCCCTGCAGCTTGAGACGGATCTCGCCCGACACGTACTTCTGCGTGTCGTCGATGAAGACGTCGAGCGACCGCTTGAGACCCGAGAACCACAGGCCGTCGTAGACGAGGTTGGACCACTCGGCCTCGACTCCACGCTTGTACCGGCCGAGGTCGCGCTCGATGGTCAGGGCCTCCAACGCCTCGTGCGCGGCGATCAGCGCCATCGCGCCGGGGGCCTCGTAGACCTCGCGGCTCTTGATGCCGACGAGCCGGTCCTCGACGACGTCGATGCGGCCGACGCCGTGCTTGCCGGCGAGCTCGTTCATGCGCTCGACGATGCCCAGCGGGGTGAACGCCACGCCGTCGATCGCCGTCGGGACTCCGGCCTCGAAGGTGATGACGACCTCGTCGGCGTCCTTGACGACGGCCGGGTCTTGCGTGTACTCGTACAGGTCCTCGATGGGAGCGTTCCAGGGGTCCTCGAGGAACCCGGTCTCGACCGCGCGGCCCCAGACGTTCTTGTCGATCGAGTAGGGGTTCTTGGCGCTCTGGCGGATGGGAAGGGCGTGCTCTTCCGCGTAGACGATCGCCTTGTCGCGGGTGAGGGCCAGGTCACGGACCGGGGCGATGCTCGTCAGGTCGGGGGCGAGGGCCGCGACGGCCGCCTCGAAGCGGACCTGGTCGTTGCCCTTGCCGGTGCACCCGTGGGCCACGCTGTTCGCACCCAGTTCCTTCGCGACCGACGCCAGGTGGCGGGCGATCAGCGGACGGCTGAGGGCGGACACCAGCGGGTAGGTCTTCTGGTACAGCGCGTTGGCCTTGAGGGCCGGCATCAGGTAGTCGGTGCCGAACTCTTCTTTGGCGTCGACGACGACCGATTCGACCGCACCGCAGTCGAGGGCACGCTGTCGGATGTCTTCCATGTCCTCTCCGCCCTGTCCGACGTCGACGGCGAGGGCGACCACCTCTTTTCCGGTGGCATCGGCCAACCAGCCGATGCCGACCGAGGTGTCGAGGCCTCCTGAGTATGCGAGGACGACGCGTTCCGCCATGGTTCTCCTTGAGTGGTGTGGGTGTGGCTACGTGTGTGTGAGGTGGTGGGGGTGCTCAGCGGGCCAACAGCCAGGTGAGCAGAGCCTTCTGGGCGTGCAGCCGGTTCTCGGCCTCGTCCCAGATGACGCTGGTCGGGCCGTCGATGACGTCGGCCGTGACCTCGTACCCGCGGTCGGCGGGGAGACAGTGCAGGAAGATCGCGTCGGGGTCGGCCTGGGCCATCAACGCCTGGTCGACCTTGAACGATCCGAAGACGGCGACCCGTTCGTCTTTCTCGTCCTCCTTGCCCATCGAGACCCAGGTGTCGGTCACGACGACGTCGACCCCGGCGACGGCCTCGACCGCGTCGGTCGTGACGAGCACGGAGCCACCCGTCCGCGCGGCGATCGCCTCGGCGTCGGCCACGACGGTCGGGTCGGGCAGGAAGCCCTCGGGGGCACCGATGCGGACGTGCATGCCCGCGGTCGCGCAGGCCAGCAGGTACGACTGGCCCATGTTGCAGCGCCCGTCACCGACGAAGGCCACCGAGAGGCCGGCGAGCGTGCCCTTCTTCTCGCGGATGGTCTGCAGGTCGGCGAGCAGCTGACACGGGTGGAAGTCGTCGCTCAACGCGTTGACGACGGGCACGGTCGTCCCCGCCGCCATCTCTTCGAGGCCGGACTGCGCGTAGGTGCGCCAGACGATGGCGGACACCATGCGCTCGAGCACGCGCGCCGTGTCGGACGGGGTCTCCTTGCCGCCGAGCTGGCTGTTCGCGGTGGCGATGATCAGCGGGCTGCCGCCGAGGTCGGCGATGCCGACCGCGAAGGAGACCCGGGTACGGGTCGACGACTTGTCGAAGATGACGGCGACGGTCTGCGGACCGGCCAGCGGGCGCTGGGACCAACGGTCGCGCTTGAGTTCGTCGGCGAGATCGAGCACCTCGAGCTGCTCGGCGGTGGTCAGGTCGTCGTCCCGGAGGAAGTGGCGGGTCATTCGAGGCCTTTCAGGACGGTGGTCATGATCTGGGTGAACTCGGCGATCTCGTCGTCACCGACGATCAGGGGAGGCGCGAGACGGATGCTCGAGTCGTTGGGGGCGTTGACGATGAGGCCGGCCTCGAGGGCGTCGGCGGCGACCTGCGCCGCGACGGGCTGCGCCAGCCCCAGGCCGATCAGGAGGCCGTTGCCGCGGATCTCGCGGACGAGCGGCGAACCGATCGACTCGACGGCCGCGCGGAGCTGGTCGCCCCGGACGATCGCGTTGAGCACGAGCTGGCTCGACTCGATCTCGCCGAGCACGGCGTTGGCCGCGGCGGTGGCGAGCGGGTTGCCGCCGAAGGTGCTGCCGTGCTGACCGGCCTCGAACAGGTCGGACGTGTCGCCGAAGGTGATGAGCGCGCCGATGGGGACTCCCCCGGCGATGCCCTTGGCGACGGTGATGGCGTCGGGGACGATGTCGTGCTGCTGGAAGGCGAACCACGAGCCGGTCCGGCCGATGCCGGTCTGGATCTCGTCGAGGATCAGCAGGGCCCCGTGCTTCGTGGTGAGTTCGCGGGCACGCTCGAGGTAGCCCTCGGGCAGGTCGACGACGCCGGCCTCGCCCTTGATCGGCTCGACGAACAGGGCGGCCACCGTACCGTCGAGGGCCGCCTCGAGTGCCTCGACGGTCGTGTCGATGTGCTCGACCCCGGGCATCATCGGCTCGAACGGTTCGCGCAGCGCCGGCTTGCCGGTCAGCGCGAGCGAGCCCATGGTGCGCCCGTGGAACGAGTTCTGCAGGGCGAGGATGCGGGTGCGCGAGCCGTCACCGCGGTTGAGGCGGGCCAGTTTGACCGCGGCCTCGTTGGCTTCGGCTCCGCTGTTGCCGAAGTAGACGCGCCCACGCTCGCCGGCGCCGCTGATGCGGGTCAGCCGTTCGGCGAGCTCGACCTGCGGGGCCGTCGCGAAGTAGTTGGAGACGTGGATCAGCTTGCTCGCCTGCTCGGTGAGCGCCTCGACGAGCACCGGGTGGGCGTGTCCGAGGGCGTTCACGGCGATGCCCGCCAGGAAGTCGAGGTAACGCTTGCCGTCGACGTCCCAGACCTGGCAGCCCTCGCCGCGGTCGAGCATCACCTTCGGAGTGGACAGCGAACGCATCATCGAGTCGCCGAATCGGCGCTGCCAGGTACCGCCTTGGGTCTGGATCATGGTCACGACTGTCCTTTCGTGTCGGTGCCGCTGGCGGCAGGGCCACCCGGGGCGGTGCCCCTGGTGGTGACGATCTCGCCGGCGGGGGTGCCGAACGAGGTGACGACGGGGGCGCCGGTCGACGCCGCCCGGTCGTCGGGAACCACCTCGGTGCCCGACCCGCGTTGGGTGAACACCTCGAGGAGGATCGAGTGCGGGATGCGACCGTCGATGATGGTCGCTCCTCCGACGCCACCGACGACCGAGTCGAGGCAGGCGCGCATCTTGGGGATCATGCCCGACTCGAGGGTCGGGAGCATGTCGGTGAGGGCCGACACCGTGATGGCCTCGACGAGCGAGTCGCGGTTCGGCCAGTCGGCGTAGAGCCCGGCGACGTCGGTCAGGACGACGAGCTTGGCCGCACCGAGGGCGATGGCCAGGGCCCCCGCCGCCGCGTCGGCGTTGACGTTGAGGGCGTGCTCGGGATCGATCGTGTTCGTCGCGATCGACGACACCACGGGGATGCGCCCCGCCTCGATCTCGACCAGCACCGACGACGGGTCGACGTGTGTCACGTCGCCCACGTGTCCCAGGTCGAAGGTCTCGCCGTCGACCACGACACCGCGCTTGCGACCCTCGAACAAGGTCGAGCCCTCGCCGGAGACACCGCGGGCCAGGTCGCCGTGCTCGTTGATCAGGTCGACGATCTCGCGGTTGACCTCGCCGGCCAGGACGTCGCGCACGACCGAGATCGCTTCGGTCGACGTGTAGCGGTAACCGCCCCGGAACTCGCTCTCGATGCCGGCGGCGTCGAGGGCGGCCGAGATCTGTGGCCCCCCGCCGTGGACGACCACCGGGTGCAACCCGGCGTACCGCAGGTAGACCATGTCCTCGGCGAACGCCTGCTTGAGGGCGTCGTCGACCATGGCGTTGCCGCCGAACTTCACGACGACGACCTTGCCAGAGAAGCGCTTCAGCCAGGGCAGGGACTCGATCAGGGTCGAGGCCTTGACCGCCGCGAGCTCCTGCTCGTCGGCCGCCGTCGCACCGGTGCTCGTGTGGACGCCCATCAGCTGGAGTACGCGCTGTTCTCGTGCACGTAGTCGTGCGTGAGATCGTTCGTCAGGATGGTCGCCTCGACCGGCCCCGTCTTCAGGTCGACGAGCACGTGGACCGCCCGGGGCGTCAGGTCGACGTCGTCGCTCGGCCGATCGGGTGCCCCGGCGTGGCAGACGCGGACGCCGTTGATGGTCACGTCGACGTCGTACGGGTCGAACTCGGCCGACGTGGTGCCGATGGCGGCGAGCACGCGGCCCCAGTTGGGGTCGTTGCCGAAGACGGCTGCCTTGAAGAGGTTGTTGCGAGCGATCGAACGGCCCACCTCGACGGCGTCGTCGTCGGATGCCGCCCCCACGATCTCGATGCGGATGTCGTGCGAGGCACCCTCGGCGTCGGCCTGCAACTGCTCGGCGAGGTCGGCACAGAGCGCCGTGACCGCCGCCGCGAAGTCGCCGGCAGGAGGCGCGACACCGGACTCGGCGCTGGCCAACAACACGACGGTGTCGTTCGTCGACATGCAGCCGTCCGAGTCGAGACGGTCGAAGGTGACCCGGGTCGCCTCGCGGAGTGCGGAATCGAGACCGGACGCGTCGACGTCGGCGTCCGTCGTGAGCACGACGAGCATCGTGGCGAGTCCGGGGGCGAGCATGCCCGCACCCTTGGCCATTCCGCCGACGACCCAGCCGTCACCCGAGACGACGGCCTGCTTGGGCTTGGTGTCGGTCGTCATGATCGCCGTGGCGGCATCGAGGCCGCCGTCGACCGACAGGGCGTCGGCCGCGGCCGTGGAGCCGCTCAGCACCTTGTCGCGGAAGGTCTGGTCGCCGACGCCGATGAGGCCCGTCGAGCAGACGAGGACGTCCGTCGCCGACAGGCCGAGGGCGGCGGCCACGGTCTCGGCCGTGGAGTGCGTCGTCTGGAAGCCGAAGGCTCCCGTGAAGCAGTTCGCGCCTCCGGAATTGAGGACGACGGCGTCGACGCGACCGTCGGCTATGACCTGCTGGGACCACAGGACGGGGTTCGCCTTGGCCCTGTTGCTGGTGAAGACGGCCGCTGCAGCCGTGCTGCGACCTCGGTTGACGACCAGGGCGACGTCCGGCGCGCCCGAGCTCTTGAGGCCGGCGACGACGCCGGAGGCCTCGAAACCGGCTGCTGCGGTGACGCTCACGGGGCGACTCCGTTCTGGCCGAGGCCGGTGGTCTCGGGCAGGCCGAGCGCGATGTTGGCGGACTGGACGGCGGCACCGGCCGTGCCCTTCACGAGGTTGTCGAGGGCGGTGACCACGACGACGCGGTCGGCGGCCTCGTCGACGGCGAGTCCGATCAGGGCGGTGTTGGCACCGATCGTGTCGGCCGTCCGCGGGAACTCGCCGTCCGGCAGCAGGTGCACGAAGGGCTCGTTCGCGTAGGCCTGCTGCCAGGCGGATCGCACGTCGTGGGCGGTGACGCCCGGGGCGAGACGCGCCGTCGTCGTGGCGAGGATGCCCCGCGCCATCGGCACGAGCACCGGGGTGAACGAGACGTTCACCTCCGTCGCGCCGGCCACCCGGAGGTTCTGCTGGATCTCGGGGATGTGCCGGTGGCTGCCGCCCACCCCGTAGGCCGACGCCGACCCCATCAACTCGCTGGCCAACAGGTGGGTCTTGAGCGCCTTGCCCGCCCCGGACGGACCGACGGCCAGCACGGTCACGATGTCGGCGGTCTCGACGACGCCCGCCTGGACGCCGGGGGCCAGCCCCAGGGTCACCGCGGTGACGTTGCAGCCGGGCACCGCGATGCGCTTGGCCCCGACCAGGACGTCGCGCTGGCGATCCGGGGTGTCACCGAGGACGAGTTCGGGCAGGCCGTACGACCAGGCTCCGTAGAACTCGCCACCGTAGAACGCCTGCCAGGCGGATTCGTCGGTCAGCCGGTGGTCGGCACCACAGTCGACGACGAGCGTGTCGTCGGGCAACTGGGCGGTGATCGCCCCCGACTTGCCGTGGGGCAGGGCGAGGAACACGACGTCGTGCCCCGAGAGGGCTTCGGGCGTCGTGTCGACCAGGGTCAGGTGCGCCAACGAGCGCAGGTGCGGCTGGACCGCGAGGAGTGGCTGACCGGCGTTCTGGAACGCGGTGACGGTCTGCACCTCGAAGTCGTGATGCTCGGCCAGCAAGCGCAGGAGCTCACCACCGGCGTAACCACTCGCGCCGGCCACGGCAACGGAGAAAGGCATGCGTCCACCCTAATGTTCGAATTCGGCCTGGGATCAGGGGCGGCGGCGCCGGGCGAGTGTCAGTCGCGGAGCGCCGCCCCGAATCGCTCGCCGGCCAGGCGGACGGAGCCGGACTTGGCCTCGGAGGCCTCGGCGGCGGTGAGGGTGCGGTCTCCGGCCCGGAAGCGCAGGGCGAAGGTGAGCGACTTCGTCGCGTCGGGCAACCCGGCACCTCGGTAGTCGTCGACAAGCCGGACCGTCTCGAGCAGTTGGCCCGCACCCTCGCGCACGGTCGCGAGCACGTCGCCCGCGGGGACGTCGACGCCCACCACGAGGGAGAGGTCTTGGGTCGCCGCGGGGTAGGACGAGAGGGCCGAGGTGGCCGGCTCGGCGACGGCGAGGTCGATCAGGCGGTCGAGGTCGAGCTCGGCCACGGCGACCACCCGGGGCAGGTCGAGCTCGGCTGCCACGCTGGGCAGCAGCTCGCCCGCGATGCCCACGACCTCGTCGCCGACGAGCACCTCGGCCGTGCGGCCCGGGTGCAGCGAGACGTGCCGGGCCTGTCGGAAGGTGACCTCGGCGGCCACGGCCGACGCCGCGACGCGCACGGCGTCGAGCACGTCGGCGAGGGACGCCGGGACGGCGGATTGCCCAGGGGCGCGATCGACGACCGTGCCGACCGTCAGGAGGCCGAGGTGTCGCGGCTGGAGCGGCAGGGCGTCGGCGAGGGCGCCCAGCGTGGCGTCGTCGGGGCGGGCGGCCCCGAAGGGGACCTCGTCGCTGCCGTAGACGACGCCCTCGTCAGGCAGGAAGACCGTGCCCACCTCGAACACCGAGAGGTCGACGAGACCGCGACCGAGGTTGCGACGGGCGACCTCGAGCAGCCCCGGCACCAGTGACCGACGGAGTTCGGGCGCCGCCGAGTCGAGGGGGTTGGCGAGTCGGACGGCGGGCAGCCCGGTGCCGTCGGCCGAGCCGAAGGCGAGGTTCTGGGCCGAGGAGACGAACGGGTACGCGGCGACCTCGGTCGAGCCGGCCGCGGCGAGCCCGTTCGACACCTGCCGACGCAGCTGCTGCTCGCGCGACAACCCACGACCGGCCGGGGCGACGGGCAGGACGGAGGGGATGCGGTCGTAACCCGTGATGCGAGCGACTTCTTCGACGAGCGACGCGGAGTCGACCAGGTCGCTGCGCCAGGTCGGCGGGGTCACGAGCCAGTCGTCACCAGCTCGCTCGACGCTCGCCCCGATGGCCGTGAGGGCACCGGAGACCTCGTCGTCCGTGTAGTCGACGCCCATGAGGCGGGCGGCTCGATCGACCGGCAGGGTGATCGTGTCGGGAGGGGTGGAGGCGTCCCACCGTGACCCGAGCGCGTCGGACGTGCCGCCGGCGAGCTCGACGAGGAGGTCGACCACGCGCTGGGCGGCTGCCTCGGCCACCTGCGGGTCGACACCGCGCTCGAAGCGCTTGGACGCCTCGCTCGGCAGCTTGTGGCGGCGGGCGGTGCGGGCGATCGACGTGGGGTCGAAGGTCGCGGCCTCGACGAGGACGTCGGTCGTGGTCGCGCCGATCTCGGTCGAGGCGCCGCCCATGACGCCGGCCAGGCCGACGGCACCCGACTCGTCGGCGATCACGAGGTCCTCGGCGTGCAGGTCGCGTACCTGGCCGTCGAGGGTCTCGAGGCGCTCGCCCGGTGCGGCCCGGCGGACCGAGAGGCCACCGCTGACCTTGTCGAGGTCGTAGCCGTGGATCGGCTGGCCGAGCTCGAACATGACGTAGTTCGTGACGTCGACCGGCAGCGAGATGCTGCGGACCCCCGCCAACCGCAAGCGCGACGCGAGCCACGGAGGGGTCGGACCGGTCGCGTCGATGCCGCGGACCACCTTGGTGGTGAAGGTCTGCACGCCGACCCGGTCGCGCACGGGGGCCTGGTCGTCCACGACGACCGGGAAGCCGGACGACGGGGTCGGAGAGACGAGCGACGCGGGGTCGCGGAAGGTCGCCCCGGTGGCGTGCGAGTACTCGCGGGCCACCCCCCGGATGCTGAAGGCGTAGCCGCGGTCGGGCGTCACGTTGATCTCGACCGCGGCCTCGTCGAGGCCGAGCAGCGCGATCGCGTCCGTGCCGACCTCGGGATCGAGACCGAGCGACGAGAGGACGAGGATGCCGTCGTGCTCGTCGCCGAGGCCGAGCTCGCGGGACGAGGCGATCATGCCGTCGGAGACGTGCCCGTAGGTCTTGCGGGCGGCGATCGGGAACGGCCCGGGCAGAACCGCACCGGGCAACGACACGACGACCTTGTCGCCGACGACGAAGTTGTGGGCACCGCAGACGATGCCGCGGACGTCATCGGGCTCGGTCGAGGCGTTCGGGCCCACGGCGACCTGGCACCAGTTGATCGTCTTGCCGTTCTTCTGCGGCTCGGGCGTGAACTCGAGCACCTGACCGACCACGAGGGGCCCGGTCACGTCGCCGACGTGGACGTCTTCTTCTTCGAACCCGACCGACACGAGGGCGGCGTGGACGCTCTCGAGCGACACGTCGCCCGGCAACTCGACGAACTCACCGAGCCAACTCAGCGGAACCCGCATCAGACCACCATCCCGAACTGCTCGCTGAACCTGACGTCACCCTCGACCATGTCGCGCATGTCGTTGAGGTCGTTGCGGAACTGGAGGGTGCGCTCGATGCCCATGCCGAAGGCGAAACCCTGGTAGCGCTCGGGGTCGATGCCGGCCGCCCGCAGCACGTTCGGGTTGACCATCCCGCAACCGCCCCACTCGACCCACCGTGCGCCGCCCTTGGCGTTCGGCTGCCAGACGTCCATCTCGGCGCTGGGCTCGGTGAAGGGGAAGTAGTTGGGGCGCAGCCGGATCTGCGCCTCGGCGCCGAACATCGAGCGGGCGAGGTGCTCGAGGGTTCCGCGCAGGTGCGCCATGGTGAGGCCCTCGTCGACGGCGATGCCCTCGAGCTGGGTGAAGACGGGCGTGTGCGTCGCATCGAGCTCGTCGGTGCGGAACACCCGGCCCAGCGCGACGTTGTAGACCGGCAGCTCTTTCGAGAGGAGCGTGCGGATCTGCACCGGCGACGTGTGCGTGCGCAACACCAGGTGACGGTCGACGGGGTCGACGAAGAACGTGTCCTGCATGGCTCGGGCCGGGTGGTCGGCGTCGAAGTTCAGGGCGTCGAAGTTGAACCACTCGTGCTCGAGTTCGGGGCCCTCGTTGACCTCCCACCCCATGCCGACGAACAGGTCGGCCATGCGCTCTTGCAGCAAGGTCAAGGGGTGGCGGGCTCCGGCACGACGGCGCGACGGCAGAGCCGTGACGTCGACGGCCTCGGCCTCGAGCCGCGCGGACTCCTCGATCACGGCCAACTCGGCCTCGCGCGTGGCGACGGCCTGACCGACCCGGCCCCGGGCCTGACCGACGAGCTTGCCCGCCGCGGCCTTCTGGTCGTTCGGCAGATCGCGCAGACCGGCGTTCAGGCGGGCCAGCACCGAGGCCTCGCCGACGTGCTGGGCACGGGCGGTCTTGAGCTCGGCGACGGTGGCCGCCGTGGCGATCGCCGCGAGGGCGGCGTCGACCGCCGACGCGACGGCGTCTTCGGAGAGGGGGACGGAGTCTGACACGAGAACCAAGCTTAGCGATCGTTGGGAGGCGACCCGCGCCTCCTGGTCGTGACGGACGAGGAGGCGCGGGCTGGGATCGGGTGGACGGACCGGGTCAGGTCGCGCGGCCCGACACGTGGTCGGACTCGTAGCGGCCACCGCGTCCGAACATGCCCGGGTCCTTCGGCGTGCCCGGGCGCTTGGCGACGACCGCACGCCGCCCCGTCCGTCGGTCGACGACGCGGACGACCCACGAGAGCAGGAGGTTCGTGGCGAGGTAGACGACGAGGACGACCGCGAAGAGGGTGAACGTGTACGTGCTGCCGTAGTAGGTGCCCAGACGCGTGAGACCGCTCCGGGTCAGTTCGACGTAGCCGACGATGTAGCCGAGCGAGGTGTCCTTCAAGAGGACGACGAGCTGGGCCAGGATGATCGGCAGCATCTGACGGAAGGCCTGGGGGAACTCGATGGCGAAGCGCGTGCGGATCGGGGTGAGCCCGATCGCGAGGCCGGCCTCGCGTTGCCCCCGCGGCAGCGAGGCGATGCCCGCGCGCAGCGCCTCGCCGATGAGCGCCCCGTTGTAGACCGCCAGCGCCGCGACCACGGCCCAGAAGGCCCCGGTCGAGAAGACCAACAGGATGAACAGCATCATCAGCAGGACGGGCATGCCGCGGAAGAACTCGAGCAGCACCGTCGTGGGGACGCGCACCCAGGCGGACCGCGCCGTCCGGAGGAACGAGAAGAGGACGCCGATGACCACCGCGAGGACCGACGCGACGGCCGCGGCCTGGATGGTCGCCAACCAACCCCGACCGATCGCCCGCCAGAGCGCGAGGTCACCGAGGATGTCCCACCGCGACGCGTCGAGCACGCCGGGACTCTCGGCACCGTTCGCGCTGATGCGGGGGCGTCCGAGGAGGTAGACGAGGTAGGCGACCAGGGCCAGGACGAGCACGACGCCGACCACCGAGATGATCCGCGAGGTGCGGCGGGCCCTCGGCCCCGGGGCGTCGTAGAGGACGGAGGTGCTCATCGGAGGACTGCGACCTTCTTCTCGACCACGGCGGCGAGACGGCCGAGCGTGATGGTGACGAGCAGGTAGAAGAACGCCACGGCGAGCAGCGTGGTGATGACGGCGTCACCGCGATCGTTCGCGATGTAGCGTCCCGCGGCGAAGAGTTCGGCCACGAAGAAACCACCGGCCACCGAGGTGTTCTTGGTGAGGGCGATGAAGACGTTGATCAGCGGGGGCACGACCATGCGCATGGCCTGCGGGAGGATCACGTGGCCGAGCGTCTGGCCGAAGCCGAGGCCGATGCTGCGGGCCGCCTCGGCCTGCCCGACGGGGACGCCGTTGATGCCCGACCGGATGGCCTCCGCGACGAACGGCGAGGTGTACGCGGTCAAGCCGATGACGGCCAACGGGAAGTACGTGCCGAAGTCGACTCCGAGGTACGGCAGGACGAAGGCGCAGAAGAAGAGCACGAGCGTGAGCGGGATGTTGCGCAGCGCCTCGGTGTAGACCGTCGCGAACGTGCGGAAGGACGCCACGGGCGAGATGCGCAGTGCCGCGACGAAGAAACCGATCACGAGGGCCCCGAGGCCCGACAGAACGAGCAGCTGGAGCGTCGTGACGAAGCCGTCCCAGAAGCGGGGCCAGTTGTCGGTCACGGCGTCGAAGCCGGGGATGACGTCCAAGGGGTTCAACAGGGTCCTTCGGTCGGGGCAGGACGCGGGCACCCGGGGCTGGTCGCCCCGGGTGCCCGCGCGGTGTCAGTAGCGGTCGATCGTGGGGGGCGTCGGGGTGTCGAGCACCTTGCCCGCGGTCTTCTCCCACAGCTCGTCCCAGGTGCCGTCGTCCTCGGCGTCCTGGAGCGTGTCGTTGACGAACATGCGGAAGTCGGTGTCGTCGAGGGCCAGACCGATGCCGTAGGGCTCCTCGGTGAAGGTCTCCCCCACGACCTCGAACTCGCCCTCGTTCTGGTCGGCGAGGCCGGCCAGGATGACGTTGTCGGTCGTCACGGCCGACACCGCACCGGTGCGGAGGGGCTCGAGGCAGTTCGAGTACGTGTCGGTGGCGAGGATGTCGGTGGTGTACTCGGCCACGTTCTTCTCGCTGGTCGAGCCGCTGACGGTGCAGACCTTCTTGCCGGCCAGGTCGTCGGCGGACTCGATCCCCTCGGGGTTGCCGTCGAGCACGAGCAGGTCTTGACCAGCCGTGTAGTACGGGCCGGCGAACGAGACGACCTTCTTGCGATCGTCGTTGATCGTGTAGGTCGCGATGACGAGGTCGACCTGGCCGTTCTGGATGAACGGCTCGCGGTTGGCCGAGACGGTCTCGACCCACGTGATCTTGTCGGCTTCGATGCCGAGCTTCGCGGCGACGAGCTTGCCGATCTCGGCGTCGAAGCCCTCGGGCACGCCGTCGGGGTTGGCCAGGCCGAACAGCGGCTGGTCGAACTTGGTGCCGATGGTGATCTCACCGGCGTCGGCGAGGCGGGCCATGGTGCTGCCTTCGGCGAAGTCGGCCGGCGTCTCGACGTCGACGGCCGGGGCCGACGAGTCGGTGCAGGCCGAGAGGCCGAGGACCACGGCGGCTGCTGCGGCTACGGCGACGAATCCCTTGCTGAGTCGCATTCTGATCTCCTTGCTGGGTGACCCGGACGCCGGGCGGCGATCGGGTGTCGTGGGCCGGCTGTTCGGGTGCCGGGGAACGGGTCGCGGACTCGGCCGCGCCCGCTCAGTGCGTGAGGATCTTCGCGAGGAAGTCCTGGGCGCGGGTCGACTGGGGGTCGGTGAAGAACTTCTCGGGCGTCGCCTCTTCGACGATCTGACCGTCGGCCATGAAGACGACGCGATCGGCGGCCTTGCGCGCGAACCCCATCTCGTGGGTGACGACGATCATCGTCATGCCGTCCTTCGCGAGCTGCACCATGACGTCGAGCACCTCGGTGATCATCTCGGGGTCGAGTGCGCTGGTGGGCTCGTCCAGGAGCATCACCTTGGGGTCCATCGCCAGTGCCCGGGCGATCGCGACACGCTGCTGCTGCCCGCCCGAGAGCTGGGACGGCATCTTGTCGGCCTGGTTCGCGACGCCGACCCGCTCGAGCAACTGCATCGCCCGCTCGCGCGCCTCGGCCTTGGTGCGCTTCCGCACCTTGAGCTGGCCCAGCATGACGTTCTCGAGGATGGTCTTGTGCGAGAAGAGGTTGAAGCTCTGGAACACCATGCCGACGTCGGCGCGGAGGCGGGCGAGAGCCGCACCTTCTTCGGGCAGACGCGTGCCGTCGATCGTGATGACGCCGTCGTCGATGGTCTCGAGGCGGTTGATCGCCCGGCAGAGGGTCGACTTGCCCGAACCGCTTGGGCCGATCACGACGACCACCTCACCCTTGCCCACCGTCGTGGTGATGTCCTTCAGGACGTGGAGGTCACCGAAGTGCTTGTTGACGTGGTCGACCACGACGAGGGGTTCCATGCGCCCACACAAACAGACCCCCAGGTCGGGGTCAAATTCACAGTGGATTCTTAATGAAAACGAAACGACGCGTCCCACCGCGACGAGAGCGCACGGCCCGACCCGCGCCTCCTGCGGGACGAGGAGGCGCTAGCTGCGGTGGGCGAAGGCGCTCTCGTAGAGGCACACCGAGGCCGCCGTCGCGAGGTTCATCGATTCGGCGTGACCGTAGATGGGCACGACCAGGGCGCGGTCGGCACGCGCGAGATCGGCGTCGGTGAGACCTCGGGCCTCGTTGCCGAAGAGCCAGGCGGTCGGCTCGGCGAGCACGCCCTCGGTGCGGGCGGCGAGCAGGTCGTCTCCCTTGACGTCGGCGGCGAGCACCTGGAGGCCGATCTCACGACACCGGTCGACGATCGCCGGCAACTCGACGCCCACGGCGACCGGCACGTGGAAAAGCGAACCCGTCGTGGACCGGACGACCTTGGGGTTGTAGAGGTCGACGCTGCGACCGGTCATGATGACGGCGTCGGCACCCGCGGCGTCCGCGGCCCGGATGATGGTGCCCGCGTTGCCGGGGTCGCGGACTTCCTCGAGGATCACGACGAGCTTCGGCTCGGCGGCGAAGACGTCCTTGACCGACGTGGGGAACTGCCGACAGACGGCGACGATGCCCTGTGGCGTGACCGTGTCGGCCATGGCCTCGAGCACCGGCTCGGTGACGAACTGGACGTCGATGCCCTCCGCCTCGGCGGCGACCGCCACCTCGGGGTAACGCTCGAGAGCCGTCGGGGTGCCGAAGAGTTCGACGATCAGCTCGGGCCGGAAGGCCAGGGCCTCACCGACCGACTGCGGCCCTTCGAGCAGGAACGTGCGGGTCTCGGTGCGAGCGTCGCGCTTCGAGAGCTTGGCCACCGCCCGGACTCGGGGTGAACGGGGATTGTCGAGCAGGGAGTCGTGGGGCACCCGTCCATGATGCCGCACGAGGACCACCGCCTGCCGCGGACGCACGAGACCCGACGGCGACACCGGGGTGGGTGTCGGGCCGTCGGGCCTCGAGGGTGGTGCGGGTGCGACTACGCGGCGACCTTGGGGGCCGAGGTGTCGGCGGGCAGCGCGGCCTTGGCGGTGGCGACGAGCGACGCGAACGTGGCGGGCTCGTTGACGGCCAGCTCGGCCAGGATGCGACGGTCGACCTCGACGCCGGCCAGGGACAGACCCTGGATGAGGCGGTTGTAGGTCAGGCCGTTCGCACGCGACGCGGCGTTGATGCGCTGGATCCACAGACGACGGAACTCGCCCTTGCGCGCACGACGGTCACGGTACGAGTAGACGAGCGAGTGCGTGACCTGCTCTTTGGCCTTGCGGTACAGGCGCGAACGCTGACCGCGGTAACCCTCGGCACGCTCGAGGATGACGCGACGCTTCTTGGCGGCGTTGACCGCTCTCTTGACTCTTGCCATTTTCTTGTTCCTCTATGTTCGTGTCAGCGGTCAGTGACCGAGAAGCTTCTTGGCGACCTTGGCGTCGGCGGGAGCGAGCACCTGGTCCTGGTTCAGGCGAGCCTTGCGCTTGGCGCTCTTCACCTCAAGGTTGTGGCGCATGCCAGCCTGCTGCTTCATGATCTTGCCGGAACCGGTGACCTTGAAGCGCTTCTTGGCGCCGGAGTGGGTCTTCTGCTTGGGCATGTCTTACTTACTTTCTTCTGTCGGTCGCTCGGCCGGTGCGTCGGCCGGGACCTCGTCGGACGTCGGGTGCTTCGGCGGCTTGTTGGCCGCCTTGCGAGCTTCTGCCTCGGCCTTGGCCTCGGACTTGTTCTTGTGCGGGCCGATGACCATCACCATGTTGCGGCCGTCGATGGTGGGCGTCGACTCGACGCTGCCCCACTCGGAGACGTCTTCGGCGAAGCGCTGGAGCAGGCGGACACCCTGGTCGGGACGCGACTGCTCGCGACCACGGAACAGGATCATGGCCTTGACCTTGTCGCCGCCCTGGAGGAAGCCCTCGGCGCGCTTGCGCTTCGTCTCGTAGTCGTGCTTGTCGATCTTCAGGCGGAAACGGACCTCTTTGAGGATCGTGTTCGCCTGGTTGCGACGGGCTTCTTTCGCCTTCTGCGCAGCCTCGTACTTGAACTTTCCGTGATCCATGATCTTGGCCACGGGAGGCTTCGAGTTGGGGGCCACCTCGACCAGGTCGAGCTCGGCCTCTGCGGCGAGACGCAGGGCCATGGCGATGGGAACGACGCCGATCTGCTCACCTGCGGGCCCGACGAGGCGGACCTCGGGGACGCGGATACGGTCGTTCGTACGGGGATCGCTGATGCGGAACTCCTCTGTCGTCATTTCTGCATCTGGCGGGGCCGGACGGCCTCACCAGAGAAAGAGGAGTTTCGTGCGGGCACCGTCTGACGACACATCACACCGCACCCTGGCTGCTCGGTCGCCGTCTGCCCGAGGCCTCTGACGAGGACCGAGGTGGAACGGTGGTGCTGATCGAACGGGGTGCCAACAACCCGGTAACCTTGTCTAACGGTCAAGCGCGGGTGGGAGAATCTCCACTTTCGCACGGAGCAGACGCTCCGAGCCTGGACGAGTTTAGCAGAGGATCAGTTCGTGAGCCACTCCCCCGACGACGCACCCATTCCCGATGCCCGCTTCGGCGATCCGGCACCGGCCACGTCGCCCGACACCTCCCCCGCGACGGCGCGGTTCGAGGACGATCTGCACTTCGGTGACGACGCCGCCCGTGACATCGCCGACGTCAACGCGGTCGAGGTCATCAACACCGTCTGCGTCCACCTGATGAGCGCCGCCGCGGTGAAGGTCGGCCTGGCCGACGATCCGCAGCGACAGACCGACCTCGACGAGGCCCGCAAGCTCATCACCTCCCTCGCCGGACTCGTGACCGCCAGCGCACCCGAGATCGGCGACCAGCACGCCCGGGCGCTCCGCGACGGCCTGCGGTCGCTGCAACTCGCCTTCCGTGAAGCGTCGGCCATCCCCGACGCGATCGGCCAGGGCCCCGGCGAGAAGTACACCGGCCCCGTCAACTGAACCGCGCGTCCCCCGAACCGCGCGTCCGGCTCCGGCACCCTGACGGACGGCTCTTCCTCAGCCCGGGACGACCTTCACCGACATGCTGTCGACCCGGTCGGCGATCACCGGATCTGCGGCCCAGGCCGCCTGCAGTCGCTGCAGCAGCGCGTGCAGGGCGTCGCGGTCCAGACCCGGCGCCACGCCCAGCTGGACGACGATCTCGGGGGCACCGAGCCGGGCGTCTCGATAGCCGGGCGCGACGACCAGGCTGACCAGCGCCTCCTCGTCACGTGACGCGTCGAGGAACGCGCGCAGGACGTCTTCGTCATGGTGGCTCGGCACCCACGGGAGGTCTTGCGCGACGGCCCAGACGGCCGGACGACGCAGACCGAACTCGGTGATCGATCCGGGGTCGACCACGATGCGGTCGGTCGACTCCGAGGCGGCCGCGAGGGCCACGCGCCGAGCCTCCACCGGCACCGGTCGGGCAGCGGGGCGCCACCGCGTCAAGGTCTCGACCGAGGTGAAGGCCGGCAACACGTCCCGGCCATCCGGACCCGAGACCGTGACGATGGAGAGCTCCTGCGTCTTGTCGACACGGCGACCGTGGTCGTCGAGACCTTCGTCCCCCGCCACGGCGACCAGCGGCACGAGCAGGCGCGCCGGACGGAGGGCGTCGACGACGTCGCTCTCTCCGAGCCGCCCCTCGCGGAACCCGAGGAGGGCGTCGAGCAGGACCGGGTCGGCGGACCCGTCGTCTCCGGCGTGCGCCGTGTCGTGATGGTCGAAGGTGCGCCCGGCCCACGGCCGCCCGGCACTGTCTCCGCCGGGACCGGGATCGTCGTGTGCGTGCCCCGGTCCGCCCGGCGCGGTCGCCATCAGTTCGACGCGACGTCGAGGGCTGCGCCGAGGGTGAAGGCTCCCGAGTAGAGCGCCTTGCCGACGATGGCGCCCTCGAGCCCCTGCGGCACGAGCTCACGCAGGGCCACGAGGTCGTCGAGGCTCGAGATGCCCCCCGAGGCGATCACCGGACGATCGGTGTGCTCCATCACCCGACGCAACAGGTCGACGTTGGGGCCTTGGAGCGTGCCGTCCTTCGTCACGTCGGTCACGACGTACCGCGCACAGCCGGCCTCTTCGAGCCGGGCGAGGACGGTCCAGAGATCGCCGCCCTCTTCGGTCCAACCCCGCGCCGCCAGCGTGGTGCCCCGGACGTCCAGCCCGACGGCCACCGCCTCGCCGTACTCGGCGATGACGTGGGCGGCCCATTGGGGGTTCTCGAGGGCCGCGGTGCCGAGGTTGATGCGCTTCACGCCGGTGCTCAACGCGTCCTCGAGGGACTTGTCGTCGCGGATGCCACCGCTGAGCTCGACGTTGACGCCCTTGACCTGCTTGATGACCCTCTTGATGACGGCGCGGTTGTCTCCGCGCCCGAAGGCGGCGTCGAGGTCGACCAGGTGCAGCCATTCGGCGCCCTGGCTCGCCCAGTCGTCGGCTGCCGAGACCGGGTCGCCGTAGTTCGTCTCGCTGCCGGCCTCACCCTGGGTCAGGCGCACGGCCTGACCGCCCGCCACGTCGACGGCGGGGAACAGGGTCAGGGCGGGGGTGGTGCAGAACTCGCTCATGTCGTCTCTCTCACGGCGCCGGGCACCGCAGGGTCAGGGGGCGCGATCGGGTCGGTCGCGCCGGGGTCAGAGGGTGCCGAGCCAGTTCGAGAGCAGCCGGATGCCCGGCCGGCCCGACTTCTCGGGGTGGAACTGCGTCGCCCAGAGCGGGCCGTTCTCGACGGCGGCGACGAAACGGCCGCCGTGGTCGGCCCACGTGACGTGCGGTTCGGCGAAGGGTCGGATCACGTCGAGGGACCACTCTTGTGCGGCGAACGAGTGGACGAAGTAGAACCGCTCGTCGGCCACCCCGTCGAAGAGCACGCTGCCCTCGGGCACGTCGACGGTGTTCCAGCCCATGTGCGGCAGGACGTCAGCCTTCAGTTCGTCGACCACCCCGGGCCACGCCCCGAGGCCACCGGTGCTGTTGCCGCGTTCGACGCCGCCCTCGAAGAAGACCTGCATGCCCACGCAGATGCCCATGACCGGACGCCCGCCGGCCAGCCGTCGGTCGATCAGCTCGCCACCTCGCACGGACTCGAGCTGGCTCATGACGGCTGCGAACGCGCCGACACCGGGGACGAAGAGGCCGTCGGCCGCCTGCACCCGGGCGCGATCGGACGTCAACTCGACGTCGGCACCCGCCAACTCGAGCGCCTTGACGGCCGAGTGGACGTTGCCGCTGCCGTAGTCGAGGACGACGACGGAGGGACGCGCGCCGCTCACAGGGCGCCCTTCGTCGACGGGATGCCACTGACGCGCGGGTCGGGCTGGACCGCCTGGCGGAGCGCCCGGGCGAACGCCTTGAACTCGGCCTCGGCGATGTGGTGCGGATCACGCCCGCCCAGCACGCGGACGTGGACGGTGATGCCGGCGTGGAAGGTGATGGCCTCGAAGACGTGGCGGACCATCGAGCCGGTGAAGTGCCCGCCGATGAGGTGGTACTCGAACCCCTCCGGCTCGCCCGTGTGGACGAGGTACGGACGCCCCGACACGTCGACGACCGCCTGCACGAGGGCCTCGTCGAGCGGGACGAGCGCGTCACCGTAGCGCGAGATGCCCGACTTGTCGCCGAGCGCCTGCTTCAGCGCGGTGCCGAACGTGATGCCGATGTCTTCGACGGTGTGGTGGACGTCGATGTGCGTGTCGCCCTTCGCGGTGACCTCGAGGTCGATCAGGGAGTGCTTCGACAACGCCGTCAGGAGGTGGTCGAAGAACGGCACCGACGAGTCGATCGTCGATCGGCCCGAACCGTCGAGGTCGAGGGCGAGGGCGATGCTGGACTCGCTCGTCTCGCGCGAGAGGGAAGCGGTACGGGCGGCGCGGGTCGTCTCGGTCACGAAGAGAGCCTAATGTCGCGGAGCGCCTCGAGGAACGCGGTGGTCTCGGCCTCGGTGCCCGCACTGACCCTCAGGTGGTTCGGGATGCCCAGGTTGCGGACGATGACGCCCCGCTCGAGCAGGCGCTCGAAGACGTCGGTCGGATCGTCGACCCCACCGAAGAGGACGAAGTTCGACCAGGTGGGCCACGGCTCGTACCCGAGCTCGGTCAACTCGTGCACGATGCGATCACGCTGGGCCTTGATGTCGTCGACCATGGCGAGCATCTCGCTCGCGTGCGAGAGCGCTGCGACGGCCGCCGCCTGCGTCAGGGACGAGAGGTGGTACGGGAGGCGCACCAGACGCAGCGCGTCGGCCACGGCCGGGTGCGCGGCCAGGTAGCCGACCCGGGCACCGGCGAACGCGAACGCCTTGCTCATCGTGCGGGACACGACCAGACGTTCGCGGCCGGCCAGGAGGGTCAGTGCCGTCGGCTGGTCGGCCGGCATGAACTCGGCGTAGGCCTCGTCGACGAAGACGATGCCGTCCGTCGCGTCGTAGGCAGCCTCGATCGTGGCGAGATCGAGAGGGGTGCCCGTGGGGTTGTTCGGACCGCAGAAGAAGACGATGTCGGGACGGGTGCGCTCGATCTCGGAGACCGCGGTCTCGGGCGAGATGCGGAACCCCTCGTCACGACGACCCTCGATCCACCGGCTGCCGGTGCCCGTGGCGATGATCGAGTGCATCGAATACGTGGGGGGGAACCCCAGGACGGAGCGGCCTGGGCCTCCGAAGGCCTGGAGGAGCTGCTGGATGACCTCGTTGGAGCCGTTCGCCGCCCAGATGTTGTCGCGGGTCAGATCGTGCCCGAGGTAGGCCGCCAGCGAGTCGCGCAGCGTCGTGAACTCACGATCGGGGTACCTGTTGACGTCGAGGACCGCCCGGGCCACCGACTCGACGATGTCGCGAGCGACGTCCTCGGGGATGGGATGCGTGTTCTCGTTGACGTTGAGAGCGACCGGGACCTTTTTCTGGGGAGCGCCGTAGGGCGTCAGCCCCCGGAGGTCGTCACGGATGGGCAGGTCGTCGAGACTGAAGGACACCCCACCATCGTACGGGCGGGCCGGCGGTGTGTCGGGTCGGTCGCCACCGAACGAACACGATGGCCGTGGACCGGACCACCCACCTCGTCGACGACGGCAGTTCAGCGAGCGTACTGAGCGGGGACGGCGAGGCTCTGCCCGGCGGAGACCTCGGCGCTCGGCAGGTTGTTGAGCGAGACGAGGTCGGCGATGACGTCGCGAGGATCGGCGTCGGGGTCGATCTCTGACGCGACCTGCCAGAGCGTCTCGCCGCCGTCGACGGTCACGTGCTGGAAGTCCGCGCGACCCGTCGTGTCGGACGCGACGGCGCCGCCACCGTTGAGGACGAGCGCACCCGCCACGACGACGAGCGGGACCGCGACGAGCGCGGCGACGACCGCGCGGCCCCGCCGGGTGATGCGCAGACGCGTGCGCACGACTCGGGTCGAGTCGACGGGGGACGCAACTGCTGATGCTGAGGTGATGCTCATGAGGTGGTCCTTTCACCGTGGAAGACAGGGGACGAGTTCGTACCCGGCACTCGGCCGGGAATGCCGGGCACGAAGACGTGTTCCGAACATACATTCGATTGCCGAGGCTTTCAACCCCAGCGACGGGTATCACAGGAGGGAATCGCTGTAGATCGGGAAGCGATAACGCGACACACTCGAACATGTGTTTTGTCGACACCGCCCGATCGGATACGGTTTCGATCGGTGGTAGGAGTCAAACAGGGGCCACCGACATCGACGGCAGGAGACCCATGAGCGACCCGAAGCGCACCCCGCAGGCGGCCACCGACGCCCCCCGTCCGCTCGATCCGGGCGTCCTCCCCCGCAAGGAGTTGACGGCGAAGCAGGCGTCGATCCTCGCCGCGATCACCGAGAGCATCGGACACCGCGGGTATCCCCCGAGCATGCGCGAGATCGGCGACGCCGTCGGCCTCAAGTCCCTGTCGAGCGTCACGCACCAGTTGAATCAGCTCGAACTCGCCGGCAAGATCCGCCGTGACCCGAACCGACCCCGAGCCCTCGAGGTCCTCGTGGACGCGACGGCGCCGGCGGTCGCCCCGGCCACCGTCTTCACGACGAGTGACGACGGCGACACTGCTCACGTCCCCATGGTCGGACGGATCGCCGCCGGCATCCCCATCACGGCCGAGCAGCAGATCGAGGACGTGATGCCCCTGCCGCGTCAACTCGTCGGCAAGGGCGAACTGTTCATGTTGCGGGTGGTCGGCGACTCGATGATCGACGCGGCCATCTGCGACGGGGACTGGGTCGTCGTGCGGCAGCAGCAGGACGCCGAGAACGGCGACATCGTCGCGGCCATGCTCGACGACGAAGCAACCGTCAAGGTGTTCCGCCAGCGAGACGGCCACACCTGGCTGCTTCCCCGGAACAGCGCGTTCGAACCCATCGTCGGCGACCATGCGCAGATCGTCGGCAAGGTCGTCGCCGTGTTGCGCTCCGTCTGATCTCTTCTCGACGGTGGCGACCCGCCCCGCGAACGACGAAGCGCCGACCACCACAGGTGGTCGGCGCTTCGTCGTTCGAGGACGTGCGGCTCGGCGTCAGCGCCCCACGCCCACGGGAGCCACGTAGGGCGTGAGCCCGGCGACGTCACTCGGGTAGACACGCGCGTGGACGCGGGTGCCCTCTTCTTCGTAGTCCGTGCTGACGATGCGGCCCGAGTCGTGGAGGTGGGAGACGACGTCGCCGCGGTCGTACGGCACCAACAGGTCGAGCTCGATCTCGGGTTCGGGCAGGACGGCTGCGATGCGGGCGAGCAGCTCGTCGATGCCCTCACCCGTCCGTGCCGAGACGAAGACCGCCGTCGGCTCGAGCCCGAGCAAGACGAGACGCTGGTCGTCGTCGACGAGGTCGCTCTTGTTGTAGACGACGATCTCGGCGATGTCACGACCGTCGACCTCGGCGATGACGTCACGGACGGTGGCGAGCTGGGCGGCGGGGTCGGGGTGCGACCCGTCGACGACGTGCACGATGACGTCGGACGCCTCGACCTCCTCGAGCGTCGATCGGAATGCCTCGACCAGCTGGTGAGGGAGGTTCCGCACGAATCCGACGGTGTCCGCGTACGTGAAGGGACGACCGTCGGCCGTCACGCTCTTGCGGACCGTCGCGTCCAGGGTCGCGAACAGCGCGTTCTCGACGAGGACGCCCGCGCTCGTCAACCGGTTCAGGAGGCTGGACTTCCCGGCGTTCGTGTATCCGGCGATGGCGACGGTGGGCACCTCGTTGCGGTCACGGTTGGCCCGCTTGGCGTCGCGGGCAGGCTTCATCTCTTTGATCTGCTTGCGGAGCCGGGCCATGCGGGTGTGGATGCGGCGCCGGTCGAGCTCGATCTTGGTCTCACCGGGCCCGCGGCTGCCCATTCCGGCACCCGCGCCTCCGACTTGTCCACCGGCCTGGCGGGACATCGACTCGCCCCAACCGCGGAGACGGGGCAGGAGGTACTCGAGTTGGGCCAGTTCGACCTGCGCCTTGCCCTCCCGGCTCTTGGCGTGCTGGCTGAAGATGTCGAGGATGACGGCCGTGCGGTCGATCACCTTGACCTTGACCACGTCCTCGAGGGCCCGTCGCTGGCTGGGGGCCAGCTCGGTGTCGGCGATGACGGTGTCGGCGCCGAGGGCCGCGACCGTTCCGCGCAGTTCTTCGGCCTTGCCCTTGCCCAGGTAGGTGCTCGGGTCCGGGTTCGGCCGTCGCTGTAGCAGTCCGTCGAGCACGACCGCCCCCGCCGTCTCGGCCAGGGCAGCGAGCTCGCGGAGGGAGTTCTCGGCATCCGCCATCGACCCCTGCGAGTAGACGCCGATCAGGACGACGTTCTCGAGGCGCAACTGGCGGTACTCGACCTCGGTGACGTCCTGCAGTTCGGTCGACAGGCCCGCCACGCGGCGGAGGGCCTGGCGGTCGTCGCGCTCGGACTGATCGCCGTCGGAGTCGCCGTCGTGGTGCAACGAGCGGGTCTGGATGGCCTGAGCCGGCGAGAAGACGGTGTAGCCGGATGCCCTCTGGGCCGCACGATCGAGCACGCGCGCGACGACGTCGTCGGGCTGGTCGTTCCGCTCCGGATCGAGCGGGGTCGTGGTGTGGTCTGTCATCGGGGTGATACTAACCCTTTCGGTGTGCGGAGAGCAGGGAGCGAGGCCCTGCCCGATGTTCGGTAGGTTGGCGACCATGGCCAGCGAGCACTACTTCTCCCCCCAGCCCGGCAGCGCGGCCAAGCCCCGGACGATCGAGGTCGTCCTCGCGGGCCGGGAGCTGACCCTGACCACGGCTGCCGGCGTCTTCAGCCCCGGCCGCGTCGACCCGGGCACCTCGGTCCTGCTGGGGGGCACGCCGACGCCGCCGAGGGCGGGCCATCTGTTGGACGTCGGGTGCGGGTGGGGCCCCATCACACTGAGCCTCGCGTTGTCGTCACCCGACGCGACGGTCTGGGCCGTCGACGTGAACGAGAGAGTGCTCGACCTCGTGCGCGAGAACGCGCGGTCGGTCGGCCTCGAGAACGTCAACGCCGTGACCCCCGACGGTGTTCCCGACGATCTGCGCTTCGCGACGATCTGGTCGAACCCGCCGATCCGGGTCGGCAAGGCCGAGCTGCACTCCCTGCTCGAACGGTGGCTCCCCCGCCTCGACGCGGGGTCGGACGCGTGGCTGGTCGTGCAGAAGAACCTGGGGGCCGACTCCCTGCAGCGCTGGATGAACGAGACCATGACCGGCGTCGTGGACGTGACCCGCGCCTCCACCAGCAAGGGATACCGGATACTGCGCGCCGAGCGACTCACCGACGCCGACTGATCGGACTTCTCGCCGAGGTCTGGACGCCGCCCCCGGCGCGGCTCAGAGCTCGAGCGCGCCGGTGAAGACCAGTTCGGCCGGCCCACTGAGCGAGACGTGCTCACCATCGGCGTGATGACTCACCGACACGCCCACGACGCCGCCGGGGACCTCGACCAACCAGGCCTCGGGTGCCGAGGCTCCTGCCCAGTACCGCGTCGCCAGGGCGGCCGCTGCCGCACCGGTGCCGCACGACAGGGTCTCGCCGCTGCCCCGCTCGTGGACACGCATGCGGATGCGACCCAGCCCGTCGACCACGAGCGGGTCCGCCGGGACCACGAACTCGACGTTCGCCCCGTCGGCCGGGGCCGGGTCGACGATCGGCACGTAGGTCAGGTCGAGACCGTCCAGTTCGTCGTCGCCGGCGAGTGCCACCACCACGTGGGGGTTGCCCACCGAGATCGGCAGGCCGGGACGCGCCGCGTGCAGCTCGCGCGCCCGCACGACCGGATCGTCGTCGCCGAGCCTCCACGGCCCCAGGTCGACGCGGAAGCCCGTGCCGTCACGACGCACCTCACGCGCGCCGGCCCGTGTGCCGACGACGAGCACGTCGTCCTCGCCCAGCTGGACCAGCCCCCGCTCGAGGAGGTAGCGCGCGAAGACACGGATGCCGTTGCCGCACATCTCGGCCGGGCTGCCGTCGGCGTTGTGGTAGTCCATGAACCACTCGGCGCGGGGCTCGGTCTCGAGCAGGCCCGCCTCGGTGGACAACGCCGCCGTGCGGACCGCACGGATGACCCCGTCCCCGCCCACCCCGAACCTCCGGTCCGCCAGGGCCCGGATCATGGCAGGGCTCAGGTCGGTGCCCGCATCGGGATCGGTGAACAAGACGAAGTCGTTGCCCGTGCCGTGCCCCTTGGTGAACTGCAGCGTGGTGGTCACCCCAGGATTCTAGCCACGGCCCGGTCGACCGCCTGGGCGTCGCCCGAGCGGGACCACTCGACGTCGTCGTACCGGCGGAACCAGCTCGCCTGGCGGCGGGCGTAGCGACGGGTGAGGGCTGCCGTGGCATCGATGGCGTCCCCCTCGCCGAGCTCACCCCGGATCTGGGCGACGGCCTGCGCGTAACCGATCGCCCGGCTCGCCGTGACCCCTCGCTCGAGCCCGAGGGTAAGCAGACCCCGCACCTCGTCGACGAGGCCGTCTCGCCACATCTGGTCGACGCGTCGGTCGAGACGTTCGACGAGCACGGGGCGCTCCTCGGCCACGCCGAAGACGATCGACGGCCGCCACGGTGACGACTTCTCGGGCAGCGTTCCCGAGAGGGGACGGCCGGTGAGGTCCCCGACCTCGAGCGCCCGGACGAGACGTCGGGCGTTGGAGGGCCCGATCGACGTGGCGGACGCCGGATCACGCTCTCTCAACAAGTCGTACAGCGCCCCTGGCCCCTGCTCGTCGGCGATCGCCTCGTAGCGACTCCGGATCGCAGGGTCGGTGCCGGGGAACCGGAAGTCGAACAACACGCTCGAGACGTAGAGCCCGGACCCACCGACGAGGACCGGCACCGCCCCGCGCGCGACGATGCCGTCGATGAGGTCCCTGGCTTCGCGTTGATACCATTCGACGCTCGCCTCGTCGGTGACGTCGAGGACGTCGAGGAGATGATGCGCGAAGCCTCGCCGTTCGGCGACCGGCAGTTTGGCCGTGCCGACGTCCATGCCCCGGTAGAGCTGCATGGCGTCCGCGTTGACGATCTCGACCGTCTCGCCCCGGGCCGACAGTGCCTCGGCGAGGTCCAGCGAGAAGGCGGACTTCCCCGTGCCCGTCGCTCCGACGATCGCGACCAGCACGTCAGCGGAGGTCGTCGGTCGTGCTGTAGATCGGCGTCGTCGCCACCCGCAGCGTGGGCAGACCGAGGCTCACCCTCGCCGGCCGAGCCGAGGAGGCGCGGGTCGCGTCGCCCCCGGACGGCACCCCGCACGAGGCGGCCTGCGCGGCGTCCCAGGCATCACCCGCGCGCGTGCGACGGACCTCGTAGAGGGATTCGGGCCCCTCGACCGCATCGGCGAGCAGGTAGAACGGCGCGGCGTCGGTGATCCTCACGCTGACGACGTCGCCGGGTCGCGGAACGGCAGCACCCGTCGGCACCTCGAAGTGGACGAGACGGCTGTCTTCGGCGCGACCCGAGAGACGGTGGGTGGAGGCGTCCTTCCGCCCCTCGCCGGTGGCCACGAGGACCTCGACGGGACGCCCGACCTGGCGACGGTTCTCTTCGGCCGAGATGCGGTCCTGAACGGCCGTCAACCGCTCGAACCGTTCTTGGACGACGGCCTTGGGAATCTGGTCGGCCATCTCGCCCGCGGGTGTCCCGGGGCGCACCGAGTACTGGAACGTGAACGCCGAGGCGAACCGGGATCGTTCGACGACCCGGAGGGTCTCGGCGAAGTCGTCCTCGGTCTCGCCGGGGAACCCGACGATGATGTCGGTGCTGATCGCGGCGTCGGGCATGGCCGCGCGCACACGATCGATGATGCCGAGGAACTTCTCGCTGCGGTAGCTGCGTCGCATGGCCCGCAACACCCGGTCGGACCCCGATTGCAGGGGCATGTGCAACTGGGGCATCACAGCGGGCGTCTCGGCCATGGCGGCGATGACGTCGTCGGTGAAGGACGCCGGGTGCGGGCTGGTGAAGCGCACCCGCTCGAGCCCGGGGATCGCGCCGACGGCCCGCAGCAACTTGCCGAAGGCGAGTCGATCGCCGAACTCGACACCGTACGAGTTCACGTTCTGCCCGAGCAGCGTCACCTCGACGGCCCCGTCGTCGACGAGCGCCCCGACCTCGGCGAGGATGTCGCCGGGGCGGCGGTCCTTCTCCTTGCCTCGGAGCGAAGGGACGATGCAGAAGGTGCAGGTGTTGTTGCAGCCGACCGAGATCGAGACCCAGCCGCTGTGCGTGGACTCGCGCTTGGTCGGCAAGGTCGAAGGGAAGACGTCGAGCGCTTCGAGGATCTCGAGCTGGGCCTCGTCGTTGTGCCGCGCGCGTTCGAGCAGCGTGGGCAGGGCACCCATGTTGTGCGTACCGAAGACGACGTCGACCCACGGCGCCCTGTCGAGGATGACGTCCTTGTCTTTCTGGGCCAGGCACCCGCCGACGGCGATCTGCATGCCTTCGTGCTTCTTCTTCAGGCCGGCGAGGGTCCCCAGGGTCCCGTAGAGCTTCTTGTCGGCGTTCTCGCGTACTGCGCAGGTGTTGATGACGACGATGTCGGCCTCGGCTCCGTCGGCGGCCACGTAGCCGGCCGCCTCGAGTGAACCACTCAACCGCTCCGAATCGTGCACGTTCATCTGGCACCCGAAGGTACGGACCTCGTACGTGCGGGCCGGGCCGTCGACGGGCGAGGGGATGCTGGTGGTGGCGACCGTCGTCATGGTGACTCAGTGTAGATCGCCGCCACCCCCGAGCCGATCACTCGAAGCGGACGCCGCCCCGACCGCTGCCACCCCGAGGCAGGGCCTTCTCGATGGCACGACGCACGACCTCGGACCGGTACCCGCGGCGCATCAGGTACCCGTTGAGACGACGCTCCGCCGTCTCGCGGTCGAGCCCGCGCAACGAACCGGCCCGTTTGCGAGCCCATTCGTCGGCACGTTCTTGCTCTTCGTCGTCGTCCGTGTCGGACAGCGCCTCGTCGATGATCGACGGATCGATTCCACGGGCGCGGAGTTCGGACGTGACGGCCCCGCGGCCCAGCCCCTTGCGCTCTTGCTTCGACCGGACCAGGGTCGCGGCCAGTTCGCTGTCGTCGAGCAGGCCCACCCGCTCGAGCCGAGCGATCTCGTCGGCGACGACCGATTCATCGAGGTCACGCGAGAGAAGCAGCTTCTCCATCTCGTGAGAGGACACACCACGGCGCGAGAGGGCGTGCAGGCTGACGTTCTCCGCCCGTCGCTTCTGCGCGTCGAGGTCCTCCGGCCCGTCATCGGGCTGATCGTCGAACCCGGTGGCCTTGGGCCGACCGGCCGCGCCCGCCCGAGAACCTCGCGCGGACGGGTGGTCGGCCTCCGAGGCCAGCGGGGACGCGTCGCCGACCCAGTGGGCGCTGATGGCCGTCAGGACGGCTTCGAAATCGTGGGACGGAGCGTCCGAAGCCGCTGGAGCGACCCTCTCGCCGGACGTCGACGATCCGGTTGCAACACCGAAGAGGGGCGTGACCGGCGCGAGCCGCCCGCTGTCGACGCCGTCGACAGCGGGACCCGCCCCCGTGGCGTCGTCGTCGCGCGTGGTCATGCGCCCTTGCGAGCGGCGATCTTGGCCTCGATCGACTCGACGGGCGCTTCGACGGGCTTGGCACCACCGACTCCGAGCTTGGCGAGGATCTTCTGCTCGATCTCTTGAGCGATGGCGGCGTTCTTGATGAGGAAGTTGCGCGAGTTCTCTTTACCCTGACCGAGCTGGTCGCCTTCGTACGTGTACCAGGCACCCGACTTGCGGACGATGCCGTGCTCGACACCGAAGTCGATGAGGCTGCCCTCGCGCGAGATGCCTACACCGTAGAGGATGTCGAACTCGGCCTGCTTGAAGGGCGGAGCCATCTTGTTCTTGACGACCTTGACGCGGGTGCGGTTGCCGACCGCGTCGGTACCGTCCTTCAACGTCTCGATGCGGCGGATGTCGAGACGTACGGACGCGTAGAACTTGAGCGCCTTTCCGCCGGCCGTCGTCTCGGGGCTGCCGAAGAAGACACCGATCTTCTCGCGCAGCTGGTTGATGAAGATCATCGTGGTGCCGGTCTGGCTGAGCCCACCGGTCAACTTGCGCAATGCCTGTGACATGAGTCGAGCCTGCAGACCGACGTGCGAGTCGCCCATCTCACCCTCGATCTCGGCACGCGGCACGAGCGCGGCGACCGAGTCGATGACGACGAGGTCGATCGACCCCGAACGGACGAGCATGTCGGCGATCTCGAGAGCCTGCTCACCCGTGTCGGGCTGCGAGACCAGCAGCGCGTCGATGTCGACGCCGAGCTTCTTGGCGTACTCGGGGTCGAGAGCGTGCTCGGCGTCGATGAACGCAGCGATGCCGCCGTTGCGTTGGGCATTCGCGATGGCGTGCAGGGTCAGGGTCGTCTTACCGGACGACTCGGGACCGTAGATCTCGACGATGCGGCCACGAGGGATGCCACCGATGCCGAGAGCGACGTCGAGGGCGATCGAGCCGGTGGGGATCACCGCCACGGGAGCACGCTCGTCGCTGCCGAGGCGCATGACGGCGCCCTTGCCGAACTGGCGGTCGATCTGGGCGAGAGCCGTCTCGAGTGCTTTCTCGCGGTTTTCAACTGAGGGCATGTCGTTCTCCTTCGTGGTGGTCGTCCGTGCGCCTGTAGGCTGTCGCGTCGACGCCGACCGGTGGTGCAAGGTCGTCGTCGCTACGACAAGGCTGGTGTCGCCGGCATGTGCCGGTGACGCGGGACGTCGATGCGAGAAACGCTACGGGCCACCTCCGACATCGCAGTGGCGGTGGGGGCCCGACGTACAGAACTCGCTCGTCCACGTCCTTGTGGAGGACGCTACCATCCGTCCGAACAGGTGTTCGACCCATCGGCCTCGGCGTGTCGAACACACGCCCGACCGGACTGCGCCTCAGTCCGTCGGTTCGGGCAACCCCACACCGTGGCGACGGCCCATGGGGACGCCCTCGGCGTCGCAGAGGGCGAGCCACACGTCGCGGGGTGACTCGCCCTGCGCGATCGCCTGGTCGGCGGTCCTGTCACCGAGCGACTGGATCACGAGATCCCGGGTGACCACCCGACCGTAGGCTTCTCCGAACTCGTCCTCGACGGCCCGGGCGAACTCGCTCTTGCGCATCAGGCGAGGGTACCCCGGACGACGAACGCCCCCGGCGGGAGCCGGGGGCGTTCGTGGCGACGAAGGACGGTCAGCGGACCGCGAGGTCGGAGTCGAACTCGGCGACGAGGTCGTCCGGAAGCGTGTCGGGGATCGGGTTCAGCCCCTCGATGACGGCCATGCGGTCACCGACCTCGCGCATGATGACCGAGATGGGCGTCTCGAGGGCGTCCGCGACGGACGCGAGGATCTCGGAACTCGCTTCTTTCTGACCCCGCTCGACCTCGCTGAGGTAACCGAGGGCGACGCTGGCCTTGCTCGCGACCTGACGGAGCGTGCGACCCTTCTGCAGACGGAAGTCGCGAAGGACGTCGCCGATTTCTTGACGTACCAGGACCATGGGACCCTCCTTCGGGGACGACCCATCTGCCGGGATGGTTGCAGATGGGGGACGGCGGGTGGTGCTCGGACCGACTGACCACGACTGTAGCCATCGGGGACTGTGCACCTGTTGTGAACTCGAGAGATGTAACGAGACCGAAACGCCGGCTATTCCCTCGTCTCGACCAGCCATCGATCGAGTGCTGCGAGGGATTCGGAGACGGTGGCGTTTCGGATGGCCTGCCGATCGCCCGCGAGCGAGAGCTCGGCGACGCGGACGTCACCGGGCACCGCCAGACCGACGAAGACCGTTCCGGGTGCGTGACCGCCCTGGGGGTCGGGACCGGCGACGCCGGTGGTCGCGAGACCGATGTCGGCTGGGTGACCGCCTGCGGCCAACCGATCCCGAACCCCGACGGCCATGGACGCGGCGACGTCGGGATGCACGGGTCCGTGTCGTGCGAGCAGTCCTGGATCGACCCCGAGGAGCGTGTGCTTGAGCTCTGTCTGGTAAGCGACCACCCCGCCCAGGACGACGGCCGAGGCTCCGGGCACGGACACGAGTTCGGCGACCAGGGCACCGCCGGTGAGGGACTCGGCGACGGCGACCGTCAGCCCCCTGCTCGTCAACTCGGCCACGAGGTCGGCAGCCACGGTCATGCAGAGGTTCGTCCGTGCTTCATCGCCACGCGCAGGTAGTCCGCCCCGGAGACGAGGGTGGCGACCGTGGCCGCCGTCATGAGCACGCCGTTGACCCAGTGCATGCCTTCTCCGACGACGTTCCAGAAGGGGAAGAGCGCCAGCGTCACCGCGACGGCTTGCAGTACGGTCTTGACCTTGCCGCCGCGGGAGGCCGGGATCACCCGGTCACGCAAGACGGCGAAGCGGTAGACGGTGATGCCGACCTCGCGGACGAGGATGAGGGCCGTGACCCACCACGGCAGCTCACCGAGGATGGTGAGCGAGACGAGTGCGCCACCGATCAACACCTTGTCGGCGATCGGATCGACGATCTTGCCGAAGTCGGTCACGAGGTCGAGGCCACGGGCCAGCATGCCGTCGAGGCTGTCGGTGAGGATCGCGACGACGAACAGGGCAGCGGCCCAGACGCGGAGTGAGCCGTCGGCCCCGTCGTCGATCAGCAACCAGGCGATGAACAGCGGCGCCATGAGTATGCGCACGACGGTGATCACGTTCGCGATGTTGCCGGTGCTGGCGGGCCCGGGCCCTCTCGAGGCCACCCGCCCTCGGAACGAGAAGGCCGAGCGTGTTGCCGTCGGGCGGGAGGCGTCGTCGTGGCTCATGGTCTACTCCCTGCCGGTCAGGTGCCAGGCGTCTTCGCTGCCGGCGTCGTCGTCCTCGGCGTACCCACGGGTCATGGCCTCGACCGGATCGCCGTCGTAGTCACCGGCGTCGGCGCGCGCGGCGGAAGAGGACCCCGAGGAGGCGCGGCCGGCGCCGGCGTCGGAGGCCGCGTCACCCCCGCGCAGCTTCGCGAGCACACCGGGGAGCTGCTCGGTGGTGACGAGCACGTCGCGAGCCTTCGACCCTTCGGACGGACCGACGATGTCTCGCGACTCCATGAGGTCCATCAGGCGGCCGGCCTTGGCGAACCCGACGCGCAGCTTGCGCTGGAGCATCGACGTCGAACCGAACTGCGTGCTGACCACGAGCTCGGCAGCCGCGAGGAGCAACTCGAGGTCGTCGCCGATGTCACCGTCGATCTCGCGCTTCTCGACCACCGCGGCGACGTCGGGACGGTAGTCGGGTCGCGCCTGGCGGGTGACGTGGGCCACGACCTGGGCGATCTCGTTCTCTTGAACCCAGGCGCCCTGGACGCGCATGGCCTTGGAAGCACCCATGGGGAGGAACAGCCCGTCGCCCTGACCGATGAGCTTGTCGGCCCCGGGCTGGTCGAGGATCACCCGCGAGTCGGTGACGCTCGAGACGGCGAACGCGAAGCGCGAGGGGACGTTCGCCTTGATGAGTCCGGTCACGACGTCGACCGAGGGGCGCTGCGTCGCGAGAACGAGGTGGATTCCGGACGCACGGGCCAGCTGGGTGATGCGGACGATGCTGTCCTCGACGTCGCGCGGAGCCACCATCATGAGGTCGGCCAACTCGTCGACGACCACGAGGAGGTAGGGGTACGGCTTGAGCTTGCGCTGACTGCCGACGGGGAGGACGATCTCGCCACCGACGACGGCGCGGTTGAAGTCGTCGATGTGCCGGAAGCCGAAGCTGGCGAGGTCGTCGTACCTCATGTCCATCTCTTTGACGACCCATTGCAAGGCCTCGGCGGCCTTCTTGGGGTTCGTGATGATGGGCGTGATCAGGTGCGGCACGCCGGCGTAGATCGAGAGCTCGACCCGCTTGGGGTCGATCAGCACCATGCGGACGTCGGTCGGCTTGGCGCGCATCAGCAACGAGGTGATCATCGAGTTGATGAAGCTGGACTTGCCCGACCCGGTGGCGCCGGCCACGAGCAGGTGCGGCATCTTGGCCAGGTTGGCCACGACGTAGCCGCCCTCGACGTCCTTGCCGACGCCGATCGTGAGCGGGTGGACGCTCTTGCTCGCCGCTGAGGACCGCAGGACGTCGCCGAGGGCGACGATCTCTTTGTCGGTGTTGGGGATCTCGACGCCGATCGCACTCTTGCCGGGGATCGGCGACAGGATGCGGACCTCGTTGGAGGCCACCGCGTAGGCGAGGTTCTTGGTCAGGGCGGTGACCCGCTCGACCTTGACGCCGGGACCGAGTTCGATCTCGTACCGCGTGACGGTCGGACCGCGCTTGAGGCCGGTCACCTTGGCGTCGACGTTGAACTGGTCGAGCACCTGGCTGATGGCGGCCACGATCGCGTCGTTCGCCTCGCTGCGGGCCTTCGCGGGCTCGCCGACCGACAGGCTCGAGGCAGCGGGGAGGCGATACGGGGCGCTCTCGGCACCGTCGTCGACCTCGTCGAGAGAGGGCGGTGCCGCCTCGTCGGGGTCGACCGCCAGGAAGTCGGCCGCTGCGTCGCTCTCGCCGACGGGCTCGGCCGGGACGACCGGGACGACCGGGAGCACCGTGGTCGACGCGGTGGGCTGAACGGACGGGACGTCGAACCCCTGGGCACGGACGGCGTCCTCTGCCCGATCGAGGTCGCCGAGGAGGTCGGCGGAGAAGACGTCGGTCGGAGCCGTCGTCGGCGCGGCGGAGCCTGCCGCACCCGCCGCGGCGGCGCTGCCCGCGTCGTCCACGCTCGGCTCGAAGACGGGCTTCTTCCGTCGACGTCGTCCGGACGGCTCGGTGGCGGACGACTCGTCCGCCTTCACGAGTGGGGTGTCGTATGCGGGGTCCTCCTCGCGCTGGTCCTTGTTCCGCCGCCACCAGGGCAACGACTCGGACTCTGCCAGGTCGACGAGGTCGGGATCGGCGTCGGCCCCGTCCGCAGCCGAGGTCGTCTCGCCGAAGAGGTAGGAGTAGAGCTCGCCCAGACGGCGGTGGATGCGGTTCGGCGGCGTCTTGGTGATGATGAGCAGCGAGAACGCCAGCAAGATGACGACGAGAGGGACCGCGACCCACTCGGTGGCGAGAGCGACGAGCCAGGACGCCACGACCCAACCCAGCACGCCGCCACCGGTGGCGAGGGCCCGGAGCCCGGCAGCGGCCTCGGGTTGCCCTCCGAAGATGTGGCACAGAGCGCTGATCGAGACGATGGACAGGCCCAGTCCGATGCCGATGCGGGTGTTGTCGTGGACGGACGCCGGGTGCCGGAAGAGCCAGCCCGCGAAGAGGATCATGATGACCGGCAGGGCGTAGGCCACGCGCCCCACGAGCCCGCCGAACGTGTAGGCGTCGAAGCCGACCGCGAGGGGGCTGGTCGGGTTGAGCCACTCGACGACGGCCCCGGCGATCGCCAGCAGCACGAGCAGGAACGGCACGCCGTCTCGCCGCTCGTCCTTCGCCAGGGACTCTTTGCCCAGGAGCCGGAACGCGCCCCCGGTCAGGTGCGCGAGCCCCATCCACGCCGCCACGAACGGCCCTGGGCCGTCGGGGACCGGGTCGGGCTGACGGGAAGCGGGCAGCTTCTTGGTCGCGTTGGTGACGCCGGAGGTCTGCGACGCTCGCGACGACGAGCGAGCGCGCGCGGTCGACTTGGTGGGCGTGGCCATGGGCTCCAAGGTACCTCTCGGCACGGACAGCGGCCGGAGGTGCTCCGGTGTGTGTCAGTAGCGGATGGCGTCGATCACCTTGACGCGGATCGCCACGAGAGCAGGCAGGAGACCGGCCACCGCTCCGATCGCCGTGGCCGACGCCAGACCGATCAGGGCCGCCTCGACCGGGAACGGCGGGAGATCGCTGACGGCGCCCTGCGCGATGAAGCCCTGGACCGTCGGGTTCTCGACGACCAGGACGGCCACCATCACGCCGACGGCTCCCGCGACGACCGTGCCGACGACGCTCTCGAGCATGACCGAGAAGAAGACCCGAGGAGCCGTGGCCCCGAAGGACCGGCGCACGCCGATCTCGCGGATGCGCTGACGGACGGTCACGAGCGCGATGTTGACGAGGCCGAGACCGCCCAGCAACAACACCAGCACACCGACCCCGGTGATGATCAGCTTGATGGGACCGAAGGGGTCGGCGTCGCCGCCTGCGGCGTAGTCCTGTCGCGACACGTCGACCTGCACGTCGTCGCCGAGGCTGGCCCCCATGTCGGACGCCACCTGAGCACTCAGGGCATCGCTGGTCTCGGGCGGCAGCCACATCTCGTACTGCGGGGTCTCGGCGCCGTAGCTCGCCAGGGCGAGGTCGTGGTCGGTGATCGGCAGAAGGTACATCTGCGGACCGTCGTACTCGGTCGCGGCCGAGACTCCGGTGACGACGAGCGTCGCCGAATCCGCCCCTCGGACCAGCAGGGTCGGATGCGACGACAACGGTGGGGAACCGAGCTGCCCCCAGAGCACCTCGTTGACGATGACGGGCGGCGCGAGACGTGACGCGTCCCCGTCGGTGAACCACGACCCCTCCGTCATGACGACCCGGTGCATCTCGCCGTAGGGGACGTCGACCGTGACGGCCCCGACCTCGGTCACTCCGTCCGGCAGCTGGACGGCTCGATTGCCGTACACGACGCGGCTGGTCTGCTCGATTCCGTAGCGTGCCGTCGTCGTGGCGAAGGCGTCCGCGATCGCCTCGGTGCTCGGCGACGTGGCACCGTTGGAGTAGGCGTTGACGTAATAGTTCGCGGGACGGCCACCGAACCGCTCCGCGTTCTCGCGGGAGGACTGCTCGGCGAGCCCGCCGAGGGCGACCACGCCGGTCAGGGCCGCGACGGCGACTGCGACCCCGATCAGGCTGAGCAGCACGCGGAGCTTGTTGACGCGCAGTTCGGCCCAGGCCTCGGCGAAAGCCCCCACCACGTCGGCCACCACACGCTTCACGCGTCGACCTCGTCCCGCGAGGACGACGTCGACGCGGCAGACGACGACGTCGACGTCGGTGTTCCGAGAGCTCCGTCGACCGACGCCGAGAGGACACCGGTGTCGAGCTGGTAGTGCCTCGAGGCCCGGGCGGCGACGGCCAGGTCGTGGGTGATGGTGACCAGGGCGGCCTCGTTCTCGGTCGCGATGCCGTCCAGCAGCGTCATCACCCCGGCGCCCGTCTCGACGTCGAGGGCGCCGGTGGGTTCGTCGGCGAGGATGACGCGCGGCCGTCGCACGAGCGAGCGGGCGATCGCGACGCGCTGTTGTTCGCCACCCGACAGGCGATGGGGCATGGAGTCGGCCCGGTGACCGAGACCCACGCGCTCGAGCATCTCGCCCGCGATGGACCGGCGACGCCAGAACTCGGAACCCGACGAGTAGAGCAGGGGGGTCATGACGTTCTCGAGGGCCGAGCGCCCCTGGAGCAGGTTGAACTGCTGGAAGATGAACCCGACCTGGGCACCCCTCAGCCGGTCGCGCCGTCCGCGCCGGATCGAGCGTACGTCGACGTCGTCGAACCAGTGCGTCCCCGTGGTGGGCTCGTCGATGAGCCCGAGGATGTTGAGCAGCGTGGACTTGCCCGACCCCGAACGACCCACGATGCTCACGTGCTCGCCGGCGTCGACCTCGAGGTCGACGCCGGTCAGGATGTCCAGCGTCCGGTCGTCGGAGAGGGGCACCGTCTTGGTGACCGCCTCGAGCCTGATCAGCGCCATCAGCCGCAGAGGTCCGCGCCCGTGGCCGGGTCGACGCAGTCGCCCTGTGGTGCGGCGGCGGCACCCGGGACGAACTCGAGCACCTGGTCGCCCTCGGCGAGGCCACCCGTGACCTCGACGATCGTGCCGTCGTTGATGCCGAGCGTGATGTCGCGCTCCTCGGTGGAACCGTCCGCTCCGACGACCGAGACGACGCCCTTGCCCGCCGCGCCCTCCACGGCCGTGAGGGGCACGGTCAGGACGTCGGTGGCGACACCGGCAGGGATGGTCAGCCTGGCGGCGAGTCCGCTGAACACGGTGACGTCGCCCGGCACGACGCAGGAGACGCTCTGGCCCGACGAGTCCCCCGTCGGCGCCCCGGCGTCCCCGCCGTCGTCCGGCCCGGCGGACGACGAGGTGCTCCCCCCGACGGTGAGCGCCGTGCACGGGAACGGTGCCGGTCCCCCGGTGATCGCGACGGAACCCTCGGTCGGGCGGCTGACGAGACGGTACAGCTGGTCCGCGGCGAGCGACCCCGTCACGTGGAAGGTGGGAGGCGCGACCTGCGCGACCGCGTCACCCACGACGACCGTCTGGTCCTTGATCACCGCGACGGCCGAGATCGTCCCGGCCACGGGTGCCGTGATGACGGCCGTCTTGACGATCGGCTTGCGCTCGGTCACGGTGCCGTCGGCGGCCACCAGGGGCTCCTGCGGCGTCTCGGACCGGAGCGTCGCGAGTCGGTCCCCCGCCGCGACCGCCTGTCCCTTGACGACGTCGACGCCGGTGACCGTGCCCGCCAGCGTCGCGGGCACGGGAGCCGCGGGGTCGGCGACGACGCTCGCGTCCACCACCACGTCGTTCGTGATGGTGCCGACGGCCACGGCGACCTGTGGTTCGACGAGCTCGCCGGTCGGCACGGCGACGGTGTCGTCGCCGACGGCCGGCGCCGCGAAGAACGCGAGCTTGACGAGTGCCGCCGCGATGGCGACGAAGATCAGGATGCGCAGGATCGGGAAGACCCAGACTTTGGCGATGCGCACGGCTACCCCCGGTCGATGTACTGACGTGTCAGACGTCACCGTATCGACGCGCCGGGTGTCGCCGCCTCACCCCCGAGGATGACTGCGGGCCCGCGATGTCCTCCTCGAGGACCATCAGAGTGCCGGCCTCGCGCCCGGGGTACGACGACGGCCCACGGGGTCTCCCGTGGGCCGTCGTCGTGTGCCTGCGCGTCAGGCGCTGATGACCACCGGCACGATCATCGGACGACGACGGTGCTGCGTGTTCACCCAGCGACCGACCGTGCGCCGCACGACCTGGCTGAAGGCATGCGTGTCGCGCGTGCCGTTCTCCGCCGCCTCGGTGAGGGCCGCGATGATCTTGGGCTTGACGTCGTCGAACACCCGCTCGTCTTCTGCGAAGCCACGCGACTGGATCTCGGGTCCGACCACGACACGGCCCGTGGACGCGTCCATCGCGATGAAGACCGAGATGAAGCCCTCTTCGCTCAGGATGCGGCGGTCCTTGAGATCGGCGTCGGTGATCTCGCCGACGGTCGAGCCGTCGACGTAGACGTAACCGATGTCGAGCTGGCCGACGACCTCGGCGACTCCGTCGCGCAGGTCGACGACGATGCCGTCCTCGCCGAGGATGGTGTTCTTCTGCGGCACGCCGGTCCGGACCGCCAACGCCGCGTTCGCGTACAGGTGCCGGTGCTCGCCGTGGACGGGCATGACGTTCTTCGGCCGCAGGATGTTGTAGCAGTACAACAGCTCGCCGGCGGAGGCGTGCCCCGAGACGTGGACCTTGGCGTTGCCCTTGTGGACGACCTTAGCCCCGAGTTTGGTGAGGCCGTCGATGACGCGGTAGACCGCGTTCTCGTTGCCGGGGATCAGGCTCGACGCGAGGATGATCGTGTCGTCCGCGCCGATCTCGATCTGGTGTTCGAGGTTCGCCATGCGGGCGAGGACGGCCATCGGCTCGCCCTGGGACCCGGTGCTCATGTAGACGATGCGGTCGTCGGGAAGGTCTTTGGCCTTCTTGGCGTCGATCAGGACGCCGTCCGGCACCTTGAGGTACCCCAGGTCGGCCGCGATGCCCATGTTGCGGACCATCGAGCGGCCCATGAAGGCCACGCGGCGGCCGTTGGCGTGAGCCGCGTCGAGCACCTGCTGGACGCGGTGCACGTGGCTGGAGAAGCTCGCGACGACCACGCGACGCGGAGCCCGGCGGATCACGTCGTCGAGCACGGGCCCGATGTCCCGCTCGAGCGCGGTGAACCCGGGCACGTCGGCGTTCGTCGAGTCGGGCAGGAAGAGGTCCACGCCCTCTTCACCGAGGCGGGCGAACGCCCGGAGGTCGGTGATGCGGTCGTCGAGCGGCAGTTGGTCCATCTTGAAGTCGCCGGTGTGCAGCACGGTGCCGGCCGACGTGCGGATGGCGACGGCGAGAGCGTCCGGGATCGAGTGGTTGACCGCGATGAACTCGAGGTCGTACGGCCCGAGCGACTCGCGCCCACCCTCTTTGACGGCCAGGGTGTAAGGCGTGATGCGGTGCTCTTTGAGCTTCGCCTCGATCAGCGCGAGCGTCAGCTGCGAACCGATCAGCGGGATGTCCTTGCGGAGACGCAGGAGGTAGGGCACGGCGCCGATGTGGTCCTCGTGGCCGTGCGTCAGCACGACGGCGAGGATGTCGTCGAGGCGATCACGGATGGGCGAGAAGTCGGGCAGGATCAGGTCGACGCCGGGCTGGTGCTCTTCGGGGAAGAGCACTCCGCAGTCGACGATGAGCAGCTTGCCGTCGATCTCGTAGACCGTCATGTTGCGGCCGATCTCGCCGAGCCCGCCGACCGGGATCACGCGGAGCGTGCCTTTGGCGAGTTCTCGGGGGGCGTGGATTGTCGTGGGCATCTGTTCCTTCGGTTGGCGTGGGGCTCGTGCCCCTCTGTGCGGGAGGTCTGCGGCCGACGTCGTCGTCGGCGGGGATCAGGAGGTCAGCGCGTGGTGCCGTGCACCTTGGGCAGCGCACCGCCGGCCGCCGCGTTGCGGTCGGGCCGGAAGCGGCTGAGGTCGAGGCCGGGGATCGAGCCCACGTGCGACAGCTCGTCCTCGATCAGGGCGGCCTCGCTGTCTTCCGGGCCGACCAGGGGGAGGCGCACGCGGGGGCTCGAGATGCGACCGAGGCCATGCAGGATGTACTTCGCCGCGACGGTGCCCGGCACGTGCGTCATGACGGCGCGCACGAGCGGCTCGAGCATCTGGTGCGCCTCGGTCGCGGTGTGCAGGTCGCCGGCGTTCACGGCGTCGACGATGGTGCGGTACGGCGCCGCGGCGATGTTCGCGGTGACGCCGATGAGGCCCGAGGCGCCGATGGCGAGGTGGGGCAGCACGTTGGCGTCGTCGCCCGAGAAGTAGAGGAGGTCGGTCTGGTTCAGGACGCGACTGACTTCGGCGAAGTCGCCCTTGGCGTCCTTCACGGCGACGATGTTCGGGTGCTTGGCGGCCCGGAGCAGGGTCTCGTACCTGATCGGGATGCCGGTGCGGCCCGGGATGTCGTACAGGATGACCGGCAGGTCGGTCGCGTCGGCGATCATGCGGAAGTGCGTGAGCACACCGGCCTGCGTGGGTTTGTTGTAGTAAGGCGTGACGATCATGACGCCGTCGGCGCCGGCCTTCTCGCTGGCCTTGTAGAGCTGGATGGCGTGCGCCGTCTCGTTCGACCCGCCACCCGTGATGATCTTGGCCCGGCCTGCGGCGACCGACTTGCCCACCTCGACGAGTCGGAGCTTCTCGGGGTCGGTCAGCGTGCTGGTCTCGCCCGTCGTGCCCGTGACGACGATGCCGTCGGCCCCGGCGCTGATGCAGTCGTCGATGTGCTTCTCGACAGCAGGCCAATCGACCTCGCCGTCAGCGGTGAACGGCGTCACGAGGGCGACGAGGACCTGACCGAAGGGGTTGCTGATGTTCGACACGCCCTCCAGCGTACTGGCTCGCGTCGGGCCCGACCTCCTCGTGAGGCGTCGGACGCCCCGGTCAGGAGGCGCCGGTCGCGTCGGCGAGGACGGCCGTCAGGGGGCGACGCGCCCGTTCGCCCCGAACGCCGCGTAGGTGAGGGGCATGAGCTCGGCCCAGAGGTCTTCCATCTTCTCGGCGCACATCTCGATCTCGCGCTGCGGGAACGACGGGAAGTGGGTGCCCTCGCGCTTCGTCCGGAGGCTCAGGAAGTTCATCAGGGACCGTGCGTTCACGGTCACGTACATCGACGAGTAGATGTTCAACGGCAACACGATCCGCGCGACCTCGCGGGCGATGCCGGCGTCCAGCATGCGCTGGTAGGCCTCGAACGCCTGCACCGACGCGGCGCGGGTGGCCTCGTCGACCAGCGCGGACTGCTCGGGTGTGCCGGGCAGGAAGTCGTAGGCGCCGGGCTTGCCGACCTGCTGCAGGTTGCGCGTGGGAGCGGGGACGTAGAAGACCGGGTTCAGCTCGCGGTAACGACCGCTCTCTTCGTTGTAGCTGGCCATGCGGTGACGCATGAACTCGCGGAAGACGAAGATCGGCGCCTGCACGTAGAAGGTCATCGAGTTGTGCTCGAACGGCGAGCCGTGACGGTCGCGCATCAGGTAGTTGATCAGGCCGGCACCCTTGGTCGCCTGGGCCCCGTCGGCCGACGCCTGCGCGCCGTCGAGTGTGAGCTCGCCCATGGTGGAGACCCGGGCCGCGAACAGCACGTCGGAGTCGTGGGCACTCGAGCGGACCAGCTCGACGGTGACGTCGGAACGGAACTCGGGGGTCTTGTCGGCGGGCACGGCGGGGGTGGCTTCGGTCTCGGGCACGGCGTCGACTCTACCTCGCAGGGCGCTCCCGACGGGAAGCGCCCGCGCCACCGGCGGACGCTCCCCCAGCGGGCCGGAATACGGTGTCCCCATGACCGACGCACTCACCGTCCTGATCTCCGGCGCCAGCGGCATGATCGGCACCGAACTCACCCGCCAGCTGCGCGAGGCAGGCCACCGTCCGCTCTCGCTGGTGCGTCGCGAACCCCGGGCCGACGACGAGTACACCTGGGTGCCCAGCGCCGGCATCGTCGACCACGACCTGATCGCCCGCGCGGACGCCGTCGTGAACCTGGCCGGCGCCTCCTTGGGTCGTCTGCCCTGGACGGCCGGGTACAAGCGCGAGATCCTCGAGTCACGTCTGGCCGCGACGTCGACGCTCGTCGACGGCATGGCGGCGGCGTCCACGGCGCCCTCGACGTTCCTCAGCGGCTCGGCCGTCGGCGTCTACGGCGATCGGCCCGGCGAACGACTCACCGAGTCGAGCGGCCGGGGTGAGGGGTTCCTGAGCGACGTCGTCGTCGCCTGGGAGGCCGCCGCCCGGAGGGCCCCCGAGGCCACGCGCGTCGTGATGCTGCGGACCGGCATCGTCATCGGCCCCGGAGGAGGCGCGCTCAAGCCCCTGCTGCCGCTCACCAAGCTGGGGCTCGGCTCACGACTCGGCACCGGTGACCAGTTCTGGCCCTGGATCAGCCTGCACGACGAGGCCGCCGCGATCGTGCACCTCCTCACGTCGTCCGTCTCGGGACCCGTGAACCTGGTCGGCCCCACGCCGGCGACGAGCGACCTCGTGACGCGCACCCTGGCGGCCGACCTGCACCGTCCCTACCTGCTGGGCGTTCCCGAGGCCGTCATCTCGACCGCCATGCAGGAGGCCGGGCGGGAGATGCTGCTGCCGAGCCAGCAGGTCGTGCCCGAGGTGCTCGAGCGCGACGGCTTCACCTTCAGGCACCGCACGGTCGAGGACGCGCTGACCGCGTTCGTCGACGCGCTCTGAGCACGCGCACGACTCGGGTGGGCGGGTTCAGCCGGCCGTCTCGCGCCGGAGCTTGATGGCCCAGCGCAGGGCCTGACGAGCTCGTCGGCGGTCACCGCAGGCGTCGTAGGCCAGGCCCAGGCGGAACCACGCGCGCCAGTCGTCGGGTGCCGCCTCGACGGCCGTCTTGTAGGCGGGGAACGCCGCGTCGGCCGCCTCGCGCTCGTACCGACCGGAGGTACGCCGTGGCAGGTCGTCGACCGGCAATCCGCCCTCGGCCGCGAGTTGCCCGACGATCTGCTGCGTACGCAGACCGAAGCGCAGCTCGACCACCAGGGCGAACAGTCCCAGGAGGGGGAGGACGAGCAGGGCGACGCCGAGCGCGATGGCGACCGGTTCGCCCGTCGACAGGAAGAGGACGGCCCGCTGACCGACCAGCACGACGTAGAGGAGCAGGAGCAGCGCCATCAGGAGCGCGGCCGCACGCCCCTTCACGATTCGAGGGGCAGGACGGCGTCGAGCCCCACGACGACCCCGGTCACGCCCGGGGTGGCCTCGATGGCGACGAGGAGCCCCTTCTCGTACGCGCGCTGCGAGAGCGTGTCGTGCGTGAGAGTGAGGGTCTCGCCGTCACCGCCGAAGACGACCTCCTGCCTCGCGACGACGCCGCGCAGGCGCATGCTGTGCACCGGCACACTCGCCACCTGCTGACCCCTGGCCCGTTGGTCCGCGTGCGGGGCCGACACCGGGCCGAGGTCCCGACGAGCCTCGGCGATGAGTTCCGCCGTGCGCACGGCCGTGCCCGACGGCGAGTCGACCTTGCCCTGATGGTGCGCCTCGACGATCTCGACGGACTCGTAGAAGCGCGCCGCGAGGGTGGCGAACCGCGTCGCGAGCACCGAACCGATCGAGAAGTTCGGCACCACCAGGACGCCGGGGCCGTCCGCGTCGGAGACGACCGTCGAGAGACGGGCCAGGCGTTCGGCGTTGTAGCCCGAGGTCCCGACGAGCACCGGGATGCCCGCGCGGACGACGTGCTCGACGATCCCCGGACTGACGGCAGGGTGCGTGACGTCGACGACGAGGTCGGCCCCGAGGACGTCGTCGAGATCGTCGCGGGACGAGAGACCGGCGTGGAGCTCGAGCCCCGGGGTGCGCTCGACGAGGTCGACGATGAACGAACCGAGGGTGCCGGTGGCTCCCACCACGGCGATGCGCGAAGTCATGCCGTCCAACTTACCGGGGGCACCACGACGGACCGGGCCGCGCCGCGACCTAGCATGGACGGCATGCCCAGGTTCCGCGAGACGAGCGTCTCCTCCCCCGATGCCGCCGCCCTCCTGACCGAGTACTTCACCGAGCGCGAGAGCACCTTCCCCTCGGCACAGGGCACGTACACGACGACCCTGCCCGACGCCACGGCCTTCGTGCCGCGGAGCGGCGTGTTCGTCGTCGTCGAGGCAGAACCGGCCGACGCGGGCCGGGCCTCCGAGCCGACCGCGTGCGGCGGCATCCGACTCATCGCCCCCTCGGCCTCGGGGGCCGTGCGGTACGAGGTCAAGCACCTCTACGTGCGTCCCGCGGGCCGGGGACTGGGTCTCGGTCGGGCCTTGTTGGACGAACTCGAACGTCGGGCGTCCACATTCGGGGCCGACGAGATCGTGCTCGACACGAACGACAGCCTGGCGGCTGCCGGAGGGCTCTACCGCAGCGCGGGGTACGCGACGATCGAGCCCTACAACGCGAACCCGAACGCCACGACGTGGTACGGCAAGGCCGTCCGGGCAGAGGACCCGCGCGGGACCGCCTGAGGGCGGTGCCTCCGGCGGACGAAGACCTCAGAAGGGCTGTTCGACCGGAAGGCCGGTGCGCAGCTCGACGGGCAGGTGCCCGAGGTCGTTGTGCGTCACGAGCTCCGGCGGCTTCGCCGATCGCACCCGGATGATCGTCAGCCCGGCGTTGGCCTGGTTGACGCCCATCCACCGCCAGTCCGGCGCTCCGAACACCTCGCGGACGAACCACCCGATCACGAAGTTGTGCGTGATGAGGAGATCGTGGCGGTCCTCTCGGGCCGGGGTGAGCCACTCGGCGACCGCGTCGGACATCTGGGCCTGCCCGGCCTCGATCTGCTCGTCCGTGACCCCGCCGAAGAACGGCTTGTAGGACGACGGCATGTCGGCCGTCGGACCGGACGGCACGCAGTCGAAGAGGAGGGTCGACGGCTGTGACTCGAGGGCCGGCATGCGCTCGGTCATGATCGCGGCCGTCTCTTCGGCGCGCTCGAGCGGGGAGTGCCACGCTGCGTCGAAGGGGACTCCCCCGAGGCGCTCGGCGAGGAGGCGCACCTGGCGTTTGCCCCGTTCGCTCAGTGGACCGTCGGGCAGTCCGTGCTCGGCGTCCTGCTGTTCGCCGTGCCGGACGAGGTAGAGGTAATGGGACACCGTCGTCTCCTGGTTCATTGAGGGGTCGCTCCCGACGTCGTCGTCGGGATCGGGATCGGGAAGGACGTCTCGTCGACCTCGCCCACCAGCACGGTCGACAAGGGGCCGGAGAGGAGACGGTCCGCCAACGTCCGGACGTCGTCGGACGTCACGGCCTCGACCCGGGCGAGGGACGTGTCGAGGTCGACGAACTCACCCGTCGAGATCTCGGCCCGACCGAGGCGGTTCATCCGGGTGTCGCTGTCCTCCAGGGCAAGGGCCGCCGCCCCTCCGAGTTGGCCGAGGGCTCGTCGGCGCTCGTCGTCGGTGATGCCGTCGGTGGCGAGGCCTTCGAGCTCGCCGAGCATGAGCCGGGCGACCTCTCCGGCATTGGCGGGCGTGCACCCGGCATAGAGCCCGAAGAGACCGGCGTCGGAGTAGCTCGGGGCGAACGAGTAGACCGAGTAGGCGAGTCCACGGCGCTCACGGATCTCTTGGAACAGTCGAGACGACATGCCCCCGCCGAGCACCGAGTTCAGCACGGCCAGGGCGGGTCGGCGGTCGTCCCCGACGGAGATGCCCGGCAGCCCCAGCAGGACGGTGGCCTGCTCGAGGGGACGCCGGATCACCTGGAGCGGTTCACCCGCGACGAGCCCGACGGGTGCGTCGTCGCGACGGGGCACGGGCGACGCCGACTCGGTGGGCCACCCGGCCCGGTCGAGCGCCGCCGTCAACCGCTCGAGTGCTCGGTCGTGGTCGACCGCCCCGGCGATGGACACGACGAGATCCTGCGGACGGTAGTTCGCTCGGTAGTGCCGGTCCACGTCGTCGCGGGCCGCAGCACGGATGCTCTCGGGCGACCCCCCGATCGGACGACCGAGCGGGTGGTCGCCGAAGACCGACTCGAAGAGCCGCTCACCGGCCATGTCGGCTGGATCGTCCTCCGCCATGGCGAGTTCTTCGAGGATCACCCCTCGTTCGGTCTCGAATTCGGCCGGGTCGAGGGTCGACGAGGTCACCATGTCGGTGAGCACGTCGATCGCGTCGTCGAGGTCGACGTCGCGCACCCGGGCGTAGTAGCAGGTGTACTCCTTGGCCGTCGCGGCGTTGTGCTCGCCACCCACCGACTCGAACGACACCGCGATGTCGAGGGCGGACCGGGTCGGGGTGCCCTTGAAGAGGAGGTGCTCGAGGAAGTGGGTCGACCCCCGTTCGGCGTCCGACTCGTCACGGGACCCGACCGCGACCCAGAGGCCGATGGTCGTGCTGCGCGCCCCGGGCATGCGCTCGCTGAGCACCCGGACGCCCGAGGGCAGCACGGTGCGCCTCACCAGCGCGTCGCCCGTGGCGCGGAAGGAGATCTCGACCTCGTCGAGCGGGAAGGAGACAGGGCCGTTCATCATGTCGAGCCTAGGCGACCTCCCCTGCGGTAGTCCGTGAGCCCCACGGGACGGCTGGCACCCGAACTGGGGGACGATTCTGAGGACAAACAGACAACTCTGTTTGTCCTCATCGGTGTTAGAGTCAGACCACCGACGACGACCCCATCCCCCCTGATGGTCGTCGTCGGCGGCTGGTCGGACGTCGTCAGAAGGTCCGGAGCGCGCGTCCCCCACGCGGCTTCTAGCCGAGACGTCCCAAGGAGCCACGCTGTGACGGTCGATTCCCCCCAACCGGCCGTCCAGCGTCTCCCTGGTCGCCCTCGCGCCGACTCCCCCGTCCCCGGTGCCCGATCCCGCGTCCTGACGACCGCCAATCGCCTGTTCTACGACGAGGGCGTCCGCGTCGTCGGCGTCGACCGCCTCATCGCCGAGTCGTCGGTGACCAAGGCGACGTTCTACAAGCACTTCGGCGCGAAGGACACCCTCGTGCTCGAGTACCTCGCCGGTCGTCACGACCTCGAGGCAGCCGAGCTGTCCGCCCTGGTCGAGGCCCACGACGGGGGCCGCGCGACCCTCGAGGCGTACCTCGAGGCGGTCGGCGCCCGACTCCAGACCGTGTCGTTCCGAGGCTCGGCCTTCGCCAACGCGGCGTCCGAGTTCAGCGATCCGACCCACCCCGTCCGTCTCGCCATCGCCGAGCACCGCGAGTGGCTGACGGCCGAGATGGTCTCCCTCTTCAAGGTCGCGGGCCACCCCCTGCCGGGCGACGCAGCGGACGATCTCGTCCTCGCCCTCGACGGCGCCCAGGTGGGCGCCTACGCCGGCGACGCCATCGCCGCGGCGGCTTCCCTGCGCCGCACGGCGGAGCGGCTCCTCGTCGCCGCCTAGGTCATCGGCGGACGACGCAGCACATCGACGTCACCATGGGCGCTGTCCCGGCAGCGCGTCACCGTGGCGCCGTCCCCGCGGACGTCGTCGTCGGGTACCCCCAGGTACGGGCCGACCACGTCGCCTGGCGGTCAGGCCGAGGCGCGGTCGAGGTCGAGGACCTGGTTGCGTGTGAGCTGCACCCGCGCGGCCTGGGCGAGTTCGTAGACCTGCTTGGCGTTCGTCGCACTGGCCACCGGTGCCACGACGTTCGGCTTGGCGAGCAACCAGGCCAGCGCGATCGCAGCACTCGAGACCTCGTGGACGGACGCGATGCGGTCCAGCTCGTGCACGACCCTGAGGCCCCTCTTGGACAAGTACTTCGCGAGCGCCCGGCGACGGGGGCTGTGGGCGAAGTCGGAGCGCGAACGGTACTTGCCCGCGAGGAACCCACTGGCGAGGGCGAAGCGCGGCATGACGGCGAGTCGCTGCTGCGCGGCGACGTGCGCCAGGCCCTTCTCGTACTCGGACCGGTCGAGGAGGTTGTACTGGTTCTGCAGGGCCACCATCGGGGCGATTCCGAGCATCCCCGCCGCGATGCGGGCCTCGTAGAGGCGGTTGCCCGAGTGATGGGAACCACCGAACCATCGGACCTTGCCCACCCGGATGAGGTGGTCGACGGCCAGCAGGGTGCGCTCGAACGCCACCTCGGTGTCGTCCACGTGCAGGTAGAGCAGGTCGATGTGGTCGGTTCCGAGCCGCTCGAGGGACGCGTCGACGGCCCGCTCGATCGCGCGGGGGGTCAGACCGGGGTTGTCGGCGCTCTTGCCCACCTTGGTGGACACGACCATGTCGTCGCGTGATCGACGGGAGCGCATCCACGATCCGATCATGATCTCGCTGCGACCCCCGGCGTAGGAGTCGGCCGTGTCGACGAAGTTGCCGCCGAGATCGAAGTAGGCATCGAGCACGGAGGTCGTCTCGGCCTGGTCGGCCGTCCACCCGAACACGTTGCCGCCGAGGGCCAAGGGGAAGACCTTGAGGTCGGAGAGGCCCAGACGGCGGCGCGGCTGGATGATGCCGAGATCGACGGGAACGGTGGGCTGGGCGGCGGACGCCCGGGCGGCGGCGGCCGCGATGGCGGCTGCGGCGGCGACGTCGGACGTGGCAGAACGGGCGAGCTCGGCCGTCGTCTCGGTCACGCCGTTCCTTCCTCGTCGCGAGTTCCCGATGCGACTCTGTGCGATCGCATGGGGTATGGTTCGCCCTCCACGATCAAGAATACGGCCACGCGCCCGGTTTCCGCCGCCGCCGCACCCAATCGTTACGCCGTGTCGCCGCCCCGATCCGGGGGACGCGCCTCCTGCTCCGGCAGCGACCAGGGAGCCACGCCGGGACGGCGAAGGGCCCGCCCCGACCGAGGTCGGGGCGGGCCCTTCGTGGTGCGGTGACTACGCGTCGACGGACTCGTCGGTCGACTGCTCGGTCGCTCCGCTCGAGTCGGTGTCGGCTTCTTCCGCCACGACCGGGGCGAGCGAGAGCTTGCCGCGGTCGTCGATCTTCGTGATCTCGACGAGGATCTTCTGGCCGACGCCGAGGACGTCCTCGACGTTCTCGACGCGCTTGCCGCCGGCGAGCTTGCGGACCTCGCTGATGTGCAGCAGGCCGTCCTTGCCGGGGAGGAGCGAGACGAACGCACCGAAGGACGCGATCTTGACGACCGTGCCGAGGAACTGCTCGCCGATCTCGGGGTTGGTCGGGTTGGCGATCGCGTTGACCTGGGCGCGGGCGGCCTCGGCCGAGGGACCGTCGACGGCACCGATGTAGACGGTTCCGTCTTCTTCGATGCTGATGTCGGCGCCGGTCTCGTCCTGGATGGCGTTGATCGTCTTGCCCTTGGGGCCGATCAGCTCGCCGATCTTGTCCTGCGGGATCTGGACCGAGATCACGCGGGGCGCGGTCGGGGCCATCTCGTCGGGGGCGTCGATCGCCGAGTTGAGCACGCCGAGGATGGCGGTGCGCGCCTCCTTCGCCTGCTTGAGGGCGGCGTCGAGCACGGCGGTCGGCAGACCGTCGAGCTTGGTGTCGAGCTGGATCGCCGTGACGAACTCGCTCGTGCCGGCGACCTTGAAGTCCATGTCGCCCAGAGCGTCTTCGGCACCGAGGATGTCGGTCAGGGCCGCGTAGCGGGTCTGACCGTCGACGGTGTCGGAGACGAGTCCCATGGCGATGCCGGCGACCGGGGCCTTGAGGGGCACACCGGCGTTGAGCAGCGACAGGGTCGACGCGCAGACCGAACCCATCGACGTCGAACCGTTGGAGCCGAGGGCCTCGGACACCTGACGGATCGCGTAGGGGAACTCTTCGCGGCTGGGCAGCACCGGCACGAGGGCGCGCTCGGCGAGGAAGCCGTGCCCGATCTCGCGACGCTTCGGCGACCCGACGCGGCCGGTCTCACCGGTCGAGTAGGGCGGGAAGTTGTAGTGGTGCAGGTAGCGCTTCTTGGTGACCGGGCTCAGCGAGTCGATCTGCTGCTCCATCTTGAGCATGTTCAGCGTGGTGACGCCCATGATCTGGGTCTCGCCGCGCTGGAAGATGGCGGAGCCGTGGACGCGCGGGATGACCTGCACCTCGGCGTCGAGCGGACGGATGTCGGCGAGGCCGCGGCCGTCCATGCGGATCTGCTCGGTGAGGATGCGGTCGCGGACGACCTTCTTCGTGGCCGACTTGTAGGCGGCACCGACCTGGCCGAGGGCCGTGTCGGGCAGCTCGCCCGCGTCGACCTTGGCGGCGATCGCGTCTTTGACACGCGACTTGAGGGCGTCGTCGGCGTCCTGGCGCTCGATCTTGCCGGCGATCTTGTACACCTCGGCGAGCTCGGTGCCGGCGGCGGCCGTGACGGCCTCGAGCACCTCGTCGGTGTAGGGGAGGAACACCGGGTAGTCGGCGATCTCCTTCGCGGCCTGGGCGGCCATCGTCGCCTGGGCGTCGACGAGCTGCTTGAGGAAGGGCTTGGCGGCCTCGAGGCCCTGGGCCACGATCGCCTCGTCGGGCTTGGTGGCGCCGCCCTGGATGAGACCCCAGGCGTGCTCGGTGGCCTCGGCCTCGACCATCATGATCGCGACGTCCTCGTTGCCGGCGGCGTCGGTGACGACACGGCCCGCGACGGTCAGGTCGAAGACGGCGTCCGCGAGCTGGCTGGCCTTGGGGAAGGCGACCCACTGGTCACCGATCAGGGCGAGACGCACACCGGCGATGGGGCCGGAGAACGGCAGACCCGAGATCTGGGTGGAGGCGCTGGCCGCGTTGATCGCGAGGGCGTCGTAGAACTCGTCGGGAGCGATGCTCAGCACCGTGATGACGACCTGGACCTCGTTGCGCAGACCCTCGACGAACGAGGGACGCAGCGGCCGGTCGATGAGGCGGCAGACCAGGATGGCCTCGGTCGAGGGGCGACCCTCGCGGCGGAAGAACGAGCCGGGGATCTTGCCCGCGGCGTACGAACGCTCTTCGACGTCGATGGTGAGCGGGAAGAAGTCGAAGTTGTCCTTCGGCTTCTTGCTGGCGCTCGTGGCCGACAGAAGCATGGTGTCTTCGTCGAGGTAGGCAGCGACGGCTCCCTGAGCCTGCTGGGCGAGACGACCGGTCTCGAATCGGATGGTGCGCTTGCCGAACTTGCCGTTGTCGAGGACGGCTTCGCCGAACTTGATCTCTGGACCCTCCATGTGGGGGCTACTCCTCTTTGTTTTGCATCGAGGCCCCGTGTGGGCATCGATGTGTACCGGAGCGGGCGGCGTGGACGGCATGGCGACATGCACGTGCAACAACGCGACGGAGGCGGTGGCACGTCTGGCCAACAGTAGAAACGGTCGGACCCCGCACCCGACCCGGACGCTCGGCGTCGGTCGGGGCATTCCGCCTGTCACCACCGGTGACCAGCAGCCGTACCGGCCTGCTCCGAGCGCGATCCTAGCACTCGGACCCGTCCGGCCGGGGTCCGCGACGCGGGTGTCGCCCGGACGGGGAGGCGCGGTGCCGGGGGGACGGCGTTAGGGTCGTCTCCATGCGTGCTCACGACAGGTCCGGCCGGGATCGTCGCGCGAGCCGCCTCGCGGTGGCGACCGGCGCCTCCTTGGCTCTCGTGTTGACGACGCTCGTGGCGCCGTCCGCCGCGTCCGCCGCGGGGTACCCGACCTGGGCCCAGGTCGAGGCCGCGAAGGGGAACGCCGCGGCGACCCAGGCGCAGGTCGACCTGATCGACGCGTCGCTCGACAGCCTCGAGAAGGCCGCGTCCGACCGCAGCGACGAGGCGGTCCTCGCCGACCGGGCCGACGCGGCGGCGCAATCCGACCTCGCGGCGGCGTCGCAGCGAGCGGACGAGCTCTCGGCCGACGCCGAGCGTGCGCGGGCCACCGCCGATACGGCGGAGCGGGAGGCCGGCCAGCTCGCCGGCAGCCTGTTCCGCACCGGCGGCACGCAGACCCTGGGCACCGACCTCTTCACGTCGCCCGACCCCGGGGCCGCGCTGTACCAGTTGGGCTCGCTCACGCAGCTCGGCGACCGGTGGCAGACGGTGCTCGCCGACGCCACGACCGCGAGCAACACGGTGTCGTCCCTCAGCGAGCAGGCGACGACCGCGGCCGACCGGCGCGACTCGCTCGCGCGCGACGCCAAGGCCGCGGCCGACCAGGCCGCCGCGGCGCAGGCGACCGCGGACGCCGAGGTGGCCAGCGCCACCCAGAGGTCGACCGACCTCTACGCCCAGCTCGCCGCCCTGAAGGACTCGACGGCGGAGCTCGAACAGCAGTACCGGGCCGGGGTCGCCGCGCAGCAGGCGTACGCGGCGCAGGAGGCCGCGGCGAAGGCCCAGGCCGCCGCCGCCGCGAAGGCGCCGTCACGTGGCGGATCGTCCGGAGGTGGCGGATCGTCCGGAGGTGGCGGATCGTCCGGGGGTGGTGGATCGTCCGGGGGCGGGGCGACCGTCCCCGGCACGGGACGTCCCGGCGGAGCGACGCCTCCCCCGACCGGAGCGGTGAACGACCCGGCGGGCGCCAAGGCCTACGCGGCCACGAAGGTCGGGTCCGGGGCCGAGTACACCTGCCTCGTCCAGCTGTGGAACAAAGAATCGGGCTGGCGCACCACCGCGACCAACCCGTCGGGCGGCGCCTACGGCATCCCCCAGGCCCTGCCCGGCAACAAGATGGCCTCGAGTGGACTGGACTGGCAGACGAACTACCGCACCCAGGTGGACTGGGGCATCGGGTACATCCAGGGCCGCTACGGCACGATGTGCGCCGCGTGGGCGCACTCGGTCGCGAACAACTGGTACTGAGCGCCGCACCTGCCCTCGGGCACGGGCACCGCCCCTCCCCCGGAACGAGAGAACGGCCCCCTCGGCGTGCAGCCGGAGCTGGGTGCCGAGGGGGCCGTCGTCGAGACGTCCGGAGCGCGAGGACTAGCGGCGCAGGCCGAGACGACCGATGAGCGTGCGGTAGCGCTCGATGTCGACCTTGGACAGGTAGCCCAGGAGGCGACGGCGCTGGCCGACGAGCAGCAGCAGGCCACGACGCGAGTGGTGGTCGTGCTTGTGCTCTTTGAGGTGCTCGGTCAGGTCGAGGATGCGCTGCGTCATCACGGCGACCTGGACCTCGGGGGATCCGGTGTCGCCGGGGTGGGTCGCGTATTCTTCGATGATCCGGGTCTTGACGTCAGGTGCGAGTGCCATGGAGGGATCCCCTTTCAGTTCGTTGCGCGGTGCTCGTCACCGGATGTGCGAGCTCTCTTTCTCCGCGGCCGTTCAGACGGCAACCTGAGGAGCCTACCAGACGGGCGCCGCCGACCCCTGTCGCGATCGGCCCCGTCCCCGACCCCGACGCCGCCGGGGCAGGACGAGTCCGACGAACGCCGCGCCGATCGCGGCCCCGAGGGTGTTCATGACGAGGTCCTGCGGGTCGGAGAAGCGCGTGGCCGACAGGTACGTCGCCTGGACGGTCTCGATGCCCACCGTCGCGGCGAACCCGACCACGATGCCGACCCACCAGAAGCGCTTCGGCAGCATGAGCGCCGGGAACATGCCCATCGGGACGAACATCGCCACGTTCGCCGCGGCCTCGACCCGGGCGAAGGTGATCCACGAGGTCTCGTCGTGCCGGGCGAAGACGTCGAGCGCCCGCCAGAGCAACGCCCCGGTGTCCGCGTCGTAGACGCTCGGTCGCAGGGTCATCCAGGCGACCCCGGCGAGGTAGACGAGGGTGAGCAGGAGGAGGACGGCGCGACGCATCCGTCCATGGTGCGGCACCGGTCGGTGGGAGGACGCCCGGAACGGCCGAAGATCAGCCTGGAGGACGACCCGCCCCGGGGGCGACCGCGGCAGGGCCGAGGAGGCGCGGTGCGCGACCCCGCGCACCGCGCCTCCTAGGCTCGTCGGGTGGACGCACTCACCGACCTCTGGGCCCGGATCAGCCAGCTCGCCGCCCCGCTGCCCGGCTCGTGGCTGCTCGGCAGCGTCGCCGCCGGCCTGCTGCTCGTGCTGCTGCCGGGCACCTGGCACACGGTGCGGCACGCCGTCACCGTCGTGCACGAGGGCGGGCACGGCCTCGCCGCGGTGCTGACCGGTCGTCGGCTGACGGGCATCCGACTGCACTCGGACACCTCGGGCCTGACCGTGTCGAAGGGGCCGCGGACCGGGGCGGGCATGGTCATCACGTTGCTCGCCGGCTACACCGCACCCGCGATCGCCGCCCTGGGCGCCGCGTGGCTGCTGTCGGCCGGCTACGCGGCCGGGCTGCTCTGGGCCCTGCTGCTGCTGCTCGCGCTGATGCTCGTGCAGATCCGCAACTGGTTCGGGCTCTGGGTGGTGCTGCTCGGCGCCGCCCTCGTCGTCGCCGTGACGTTCTTCGCGTCGCCGACCTGGCAGGCGGTGTTCGGACTCGTCGTGACGTCGGTCCTCGGCTTCGGCGCGCTGCGGGCGTCGCTCGAACTGCAACGGAGCCGGCGGCGCTCACGCTCGACCGCGTCGGACGCCGACCAGCTCGCCGGGCTGACCCGGGTGCCGGGCGTCGTCTGGGTCGGGGTCTTCGTGCTCGTCGCCCTGGGCTGCCTGCTGGGCGGGGCGGGGTTGCTCTTCCCCGGTGCGCTCGAAGCCGCTCGGTCGTTCGCCTGAGGTCCGACGGCCACCGGCACCCGGCCGACGCGAGACGTCAGGCGGGGGCGGACGACAGGGCGTGCACGGGGACGTGGCCCTCGAGGCGGGCCCGGCCACCGAGGCCGTCGAGCTCGAGCAGCACGGCGACGCCGGCCACGACGTAGCCCGCTCGTTCGAGCAGGGTGACGGTCGCCTCGACCGTGCCGCCGGTCGCCAGCACGTCGTCGACGATCAGGACGCTCGACCCCGCCGGGATCTGGTTCGGACGCAGTTCGAGCGTGGCCTCGCCGTACTCCAGGGCGTAGCTCTCGCTGAGGACCTCGCCGGGCAGCTTGCCCGCCTTGCGCACCGTGAGGACGCCGACGCCCTGCTCGATCGCGATGGCCCCGGCGAGCGCGAAGCCGCGCGCCTCGATGCCGGCGACGGCGACGAACCCGCCGTCGAACGGCTCGGAGAGCGCCGTGGTCACGGTGGCGAACGCGTCGGCGTCGGAGAAGAGCGGGGTGACGTCGCGGAAGAGGATGCCGGGCTTCGGGAAGTCGGGGACGACGGCGATCTTGCTGTCGACGAACGAGGAGGCATCGGTGACGGTCATGCCCTCAACGGTAGTCGGGCGGACGACGCCCCCTGCCCCTCGAGCCCTGCTGCGTCCGTCCCCGCGACGCGCGACCGACCGGTACGTCACGATCGTGTGAACAGTCGGGCCCGATGTCGGAGGCGCGTGCGAGAGTGCACGCATGTCGCGGTTCATCGTCCCCCCGTACCTGCTCGCCCACCTCGCCGAAGCCGATTCGCCCCGCCTGCACCGGGCACCTCGGGCGGCGCGCAACGGCCTGCTCGCGATGGAGGCCGTCGACCGCAACGCGACTCCCCCGGTCGTCCGGGGGGCGCTCGGCGCAGAGTCCGTGCTCGAGCGCACGGTGTTCGACGCGCAGGGCACCGAAGAGCTGCCGGGCGTCCGCGTCCGCGGCGAGGGTGAACCCGCCACCGACGACGTCGCCGCCACCGAGGCGTACGACGCCCTCGGCGCGACCTACGCGCTGTTCCACGAGGTCTACGGGCGCTCGTCGATCGACGGCGCCGGGCTGCCGCTCGACGCGACCGTCCACTACGGCCAGGACTACGACAACGCCTTCTGGAACGGCGAGCGGATGGTGTTCGGCGACGGCGACGGCGAAGTCTTCGGGCGCTTCACGGCCTCGGTCAGCGTCATCGGGCACGAGCTCACCCACGGCGTCACGCAGTACACCGCGAACCTCACCTACCAGGGGCAGTCGGGTGCGCTCAACGAGTCGGTCAGCGACGTGTTCGGGGCGCTCGTCGAGCAGCACCTGTTCGGGCAGACCGCCGACGACGCGACCTGGCTCATCGGCGAAGGGCTCTTCACCGCCGAGGTGCAGGGGCGGGCGCTGCGGTCGATGAAGGCCCCGGGCACCGCGTACGACGACGACGTCCTCGGGAAAGACCCCCAACCCGCCCACCTTGACGACTACGTCGAGACCACCGACGACAACGGCGGGGTGCACCTCAACTCGGGCATCCCCAACCGGGCCTTCTTCCTCGTCGCCGAGGCGCTCGGTGGCGAGGCCTGGTTGCGAGCCGGGCAGATCTGGTTCGACACGCTCACCGGCGGCACGCTGTCGACCGAGGCGACCTTCGCGCAGTTCGCGGCGGCCACCGTCGAGGCGGCGACCACACGGTACGGAGCGGACTCCGACGAGACCCGCGCGACGTCGGCCGGGTGGGAGGGCGTCGGGGTCACCCCGGCCAGCTGACGCCGACCGGCACGAGACCCTGCTGCCCCGGACACGGCCGGGGTAGCATCGCGCCCATGAAGGTCACCGTGTCGCGCTCCGGTGGCTTCGCCGGTCTCACCCGCAGTTGGACGGTCGACGTCGACTCCGAGCCCGACACCGAGTCGTGGCTCGTCCTCATCGACCAGGTGCCCTGGTCGCAGGCCCCGGCCGCCGCGCAGGCCGTGCAGCCCGATCGCTTCGTCTGGGTCATCACGGCCGAGACCCGGCCCACCCGCAAGGCCAAACTGCCCGAGCAGCAGGTCACGGGGCCGTGGCGCGAGCTCGTGGACCGCGTCCGCAGCACCTCCGAGGCCGAGGCCGGTCCGACCCGATGAGCGACCGCACGCGCCGACCTCGTCGGCGTCTCTCGGGCGAGGTGCTCGCGGGGCTGCTCGCCCTCGTCGTCCTCGTGGCGGGCGGGGTCGGGGTGGCCGTGGTGCAGAGCGGCAACCCGCTGAACGTCCGAGGGGCCGTCACCGCGCCTCCGTGGGGTCGACCCGCCACCGACCGGCTCGAGACCCGGGCCGCCGCCGCCGGTCTCGAGAACGTCTGGGGCCAGGACCTCGCCATGCACGTGCACACGCACCTCTCGATCACCGTCGACGGGCAGGCGGTGACCGTCCCCGGCGACATCGGGCACGACTCGGACGCGAAGTTCGCCGCCGAGATCCACACGCACGACACGAGCGGCATCGTGCACGTCGAGTCCCCCACCCGCGAGACCTTCGTGCTGGGCCAACTGTTCAGCGAGTGGGACGTCGCCCTCGACGGACGCGGGGTCGGGTCGCTCGGGCACGACGACGGGCTCGAACTGCACACCTTCGTCGGCGGCAGCCCCTACACGTCCGACCCGGCCGGCATCCCGCTGCGGGACTTCGAACGCATCGACCTCGTGCTCGCGCCGATCGGCGACACCGTCACCGCGCCTCCGGCCTTCGCCTGGCCCGCCGACTACCGCTGAGGCGCCTCCCGCTGAGGCGCCCGACGCCCGACGCCTGACGCCCGACGCCCGGCGCCCACCGCCGAGCCTCCTCCGGCCCGGCCGCCTCCCGCCGAGCCGCGTCGGGCTCCGCAGCCCGTCGGCGAGGTCAGGGCCAGCGGACCGGCACCGGGAGGCGCGTGGAGGTCGGCTCGGACGGCCCACCCGGTGCCAGCAGCTCGAGCAGGCGGCCGGCCGCGACCCGCCCCAGGTGCTCGCCGTCGACGTCGATCGCCGGGACGCCGACCAGACCGAGGGCGTCGACGACCATGCGCTCCGAGCTGACCGTGACGGAGCGGTCGCGGTGCTCGTCGGCCCGGAGGACGAACATCAGGCCGAGCCCGATGGCCGTCGCGTAGGGCACGACGGCTGTCGCCCCGGAGGCGAGGACGTGGTCGCTCGCCCGGACGCCGGCTTCGAAGGTCGACGGGTAGGGACCCAGCACCGTGAGCTCGGCCCGGCCGGCCGCCGCGTCGACCACCGCGGCCGTGCGTTGGGTGTTCTGCCACGAGCCGTCGGGCCCGCCGAGGTAGACGACGCGCTCGTGCCCCTCGGCGACGAAGCGCGTCACCAGTGAGCCGAAGGCGGCCGCCGTGTCGGCGACGACCGACGACACCCCGGTCACCTCGCGGTCGACGAGCACGGTCGGCTTGTGGCCGGTCGCGGCCCGCACGACGTCGTCGGCCCCGCGCGGGGCGACGACGATGAACCCGTCGACCTGGTGCGACAGCCGCTCGAACGCCGACAGCTCGCCCGCCTCGGCCAGCGGGTGGACGGCGACCGTCAGCTGGAGGTCGGCCTCGCCCGCCGCGGCCTGGGCCCCGGCGATGATCGGCGTGAAGAACGCGTTGTCGAGGGTCGGCACGACGAGCGCGACCACGCCCGTGCGCCCCCTCGCCAGCTGGCGGGCCGCCCGGTTGGGCACGAAGCCGAGCTTCTCGGCGGCGGCGAGCACGCGTCCGGCCGTGTCGGGCGACACCAGCTCGGGGCGGCTGAGGACGCGAGAGGCGGTGGCCTTCGACACGCCCGCCAGCGTCGCCACGTCCGCCAGCGTCGCGAGCCGCCCTGCCCCAGTCATGCCCACCACCCTAGGGCCTCCGTGAAACCGGTCCTGCGCGGCGGTCCGACGCTTGTAACAAGGTGTTTACACAGCGGGGCCGACGCAGGCGACCAGCGCCCTTAGGGTCGATGTAACCGGTTTCACCCGAGGTGGGGTCGGCATCCCCCCAGAGGCCACACCGATCGGAGGACAACCCGTGACGTCCCGCAAACCCGCGCTGCTCCTGCTGCTGCCGGGCCTCGCGTTCCTGCTGATCGGTTTCGCGGTGCCGTCGCTCGCGATGCTCTTCGCCCCACCCGGCGTGACCGCCGGCGAGATCGTCGGCCGCCTCGGCCAGATGCTCACCGACCCGTTCGACCTGCGCATCATCGGTCGGACCGTGGGGCTCGGCCTGGTCGTCACGGTCATCTGCGTGGCCCTCGGCTTCCCCATCGCCTACCTGCTGGCCCGTTCGACCTCGCGCTGGTCGGGCGTCCTGCTCGCCCTGGCGATCTTCCCGCTGCTGCTCAGCAACGTCGTCCGCACCTTCGGGTGGCTCGTGGTGCTCGGCAAGAACGGCGCCATCGGTCAACTGCTCACGACGCTCGGCCTGGTCGACGAGGCCCCGCAGCTGCTCTACACCGAGCTGGCGATCGTGCTGGGCCTGACCCAGTTGTTCCTGCCGCTCGCGATCATCTCGTGCTACTCGGCCGTGGCCCAGGTCGACCCGGGCCTCGACGACGCCGCCCGCGGACTCGGCGCGAGCCGCACGCGAACCTTCTGGAGCATCGTCGTGCCCCTCTCTCTGCCCGGCGTCGTCGTCGCGGCCACCCTCGTCTTCGCGGGCTCGGTCACCGCCTACACGACCCCGTACCTGCTCGGCGGCTCGGGCCAACGCATGCTCGCCACCCAGCTCTTCTCGTACTCGAGCGTGACGATCGACTGGGCCGGGGCCTCGGCCACCGCCCTGATCATGACCGTGTTGGTCTTCGTCGTCTCCGGCTTGTCGTCGCTCGTCGCCCGGAAGGGAGCCACCTCGTGACCACCCGCCGCCCGGTCGCCGGCACGCTCGCCGTCGCCGGCTACGTCGTGATGATCGTCCCGATCCTCTTCGTCGTCGCCACCGCGTTCACGAGTGAACGCACCCTGCGCTTCCCGCCCCAGGGGTTCTCGCTGCGCTGGTTCGAGGCCGCCTTCGGCTACGACCCGTTCACCCAGGCCCTGGTCTCGAGCCTCCAGCTGGCCCTGATCGCCACCGTGCTCGCCCTGCTCGTCGGCATCCCCGCGACCCTGGCGATCCATCGCGGCAGGCTGCCGGGCAAGGGCCTCGTCGAGGCGCTGTTCCTGTCGCCCCTGATCGTCCCCGAGCTCGTGGTGGGGCTCGCGCTCTACCAGCAGCTCGTCATCGGGTTCCGGCTCGACGCCTTCCCCGTGCTGTTGATCGGGCACACCGTGTTGATGCTGCCCTACGCGGTCCGCGTGACCGGCGCCTCCCTGGCACTGGCCGACCCCGCCCTCGAGGAGGCCGCCCGCGGTCTCGGCGCGTCTCCCCTGCGGGCCTTCGTCACGGTGACCCTGCCCCTGCTGCGGCCCGGCATCTTCTCGGCGGCGCTGCTCAGCTTCGTCACCTCGTTCAACAACGTGCCCCTGTCGCTGCTGCTGCAGAGCCGCGACTTCCGCACCCTGCCCGTCACGATGCTCGACTACGTGCAGCAGAGCTACGACCCCATGGTCGCGGCGATGGCCACGCTGATCCTCGCGGGCACCGTCGTCATCGCCGTCATCGCCGAACGCACCGTCGGCTTCGCCAAGATCTTCGGAGGCATCAACAGATGAGCACCGCAGCAGAATTCGTCGCCGTCAGCCAGGTCTTCGGCGACTTCACCGCCGTCGACTCGATCGACCTGTCGATCGCCGAGGGCAAGCTCACGACGCTGCTCGGCCCGAGCGGATGTGGCAAGACGACGAGCCTGCGCATGCTCGCCGGCTACGCCGCCCCGACGTCGGGGACGATCCGCATCGCCGGCGTCGACAGCACGCGCACCCCACCCGAGAAGCGCGACCTGGGCATGGTGTTCCAGTCCTACGCGCTGTTCCCGCACCTGAGCGTCGCCGACAACGTCGGCTACGGACTGAAGCTGCGCGGCGTCGACACCGCCGAGCGCCGCCGTCGCGTGATGGAGACCCTCGACCTGGTCGGCCTGGCCCACCTCGCCGGCAGCAAGCCGAAGAAGCTCTCGGGCGGCCAGCAACAGCGCGTCGCGCTGGCCCGCGCCATCGCCATCCGGCCGAAGCTGTTGCTGCTCGACGAACCCCTGTCGAACCTCGACGCGCGCCTTCGCGTCCAGATGCGCGCCGAGATCCGCCGCATCCAGGGCGAGACGGGCCTCACCGTCGTGTTGGTCACGCACGACCAGGACGAAGCGCTCGAGATGAGCGACGACATGGTCCTCATGCGGGCCGGCCGGATCATGCAGCAGGGCTCGCCCCAGCACGTGTTCCCGAACCCGGCGAACCGCTTCGTCGCCGACTTCCTCGGCTACGAGAACTTCGTCACGGCGCCCGACGGCACGCTGCTCGCGATCCGCCCCGAGCACCTCGGGGTCGTCCCCGGGACCCCCGCAGGAGGCGCGGTGCCCGACGGCCTGCAGCTCGCCGGGGTCGTCACCGACGTCGCGTACCGCGGGGTCGACCTGCTCGTCACCGTGCAGGCCGTCGACGCCGCCGGTGCGGAGGTGCGCCTGCTGTCGGACGTCCGCAGCACGGGCTCCGAGACGGTCGCGATCGGCGACCGGGTGACCGTCTCGGCGCCGGCGTCGCGACTCGTGGCCCTCGCCGACTGACCCGCCCGGTGCGCGGAGCCGCGCGCGCCTCCTCGGTTCTTCCCTCCACCGTCCCACCCACCCGCGTTCCACACCGACCGGTCTCACCGAGACCGCCCCGAAAGGACACGACCATGACCTCCACCCTCCGCACCCGCCTGGCGATCGTCGCCGGCGTCGCCGCGACGACCCTCGTGCTCGCCGGCTGCTCCGCCGACGGCGGCGGCGAGCCCGACGCCGACACGATCACCGTGAGCACGTTCCCGTTCGGCGTCGAGGAGTTCCAGGAAGCCGTCATCGACCCGTTCACCGAGAAGACCGGCATCGAGGTGGTCGTCGACACCGGATCGAACTCCGACCGCCTGTCCCAGCTGCAGGTCGCGGGCGGGCAGCCCGACGTGGACGTCATGCTGATCTCGGACTACTACGCGGCACTCGGCCAGGAGGACGACCTCTTCCAGCAGGTGGACGCCTCGGCCGTGCCGTCGCTCGACGAGATCGCCGACTTCGCGAAGGAGGACTCGTACCTCGGCCCGGCCTACAGCTACCAGCTCAACGGGACGATGTACTCGACCGACGAGCTGACCGCCGACGAGGCCGCGCAGTGGAGCCTGTACGGCGAAGAGGAGCTCTCGGGCAAGGTCGCCCTGCCGGACATCTCGGTGACGGCCGGCCAGCTGATGGTCTCGGGCGTCGCGGAGGAGTACGGCGACGGACCCTACGACATCGACGCGGCCCTCGACCGGCTCGGCGAGTGGGCCCCCGGCGTGCTGCAGTTCTACAGCTCCTCCACCGAGGTGACCAACCTGCTGACGCAGGGCGAGATCGTCGCCGCGGACTCCCTGAGCGGCTTCGCGACCGACCTCGTCGAGTCCGGCGAACCGATCGCCTGGACGGCCCCCGCGACCGGCCGCTACATGGCCACCAACCGCGCGATGATCCCGACCGGCGCCGAGAACGTCGACGGTGCGAACCAGTTCATCGACTACCTGCTCTCGGTCGAGGCGCAGACATCGTCCGCCGAGATCGTCGGCGACCTGCCGGTCGCCCCGGGCGCCACCGTGCCCGACACGATCGAGGCCGTCGTGGGCGACATCGCCGCCGACCCGGTCGCGGCGGGCTACTCGACCCTCGACCCGACCGAACTCGTCCCCACCCGCTCGGACTGGGTCGACCGCTTCGCCCGCGAGGTGACCTCGCGGTGACGGACACCACCCTGCCCCCGGCCTACCTGGACCGCATGCCCAAGGTCGACCTGCACTGCCACCTGATCGGGACGGTCCGCGCGAGCACCTTCGCCGAGTTGGCCCGCCGCGAGGGTCTCGACCTGCCCGACGAGCCCGAGCGGATCTTCGCCGACATCAACTCGCTCCCGCCCGACCCGGCTCTCTACCGCGACACGCGCATCCCCGTGCCGCAGGGGCGCAGCGTCGACGAGCCCGAGGTGTCGTACTCGCTGTTCCAGGCCTCGAACTGGGTCGTCGAGGTGCTCCGCGACGCGGACGACCTCACCCGGATCGTCTACGAGGCCTTCGAGGACGCGCACCACGCGAGTGCGACGCGGCATCTCGAGCTGTTCTTCGACGCCGTCCCGCCGCACCTCGCGTCGCTCGGCTACACCGGCTCGGTGGAGGCCTACGCCGAGGGCATCCGGCTCGCCGAGCGCGACTTCGGCATGACCGGGCGCATGATCCAGGGCATCGACCGCAGCAGGAGCGGCGAGCACGCCCTCGAGCTCGTCCGTCAGGTGGTGGACCACCCGCACGAGTACGTGGCCGGGATCGGTCTCGACAACCTCGAGACGAGCGGGCCACCCGAGCGGTTCGTGGATGCCTACCGACTCGCGGGCGAGGCCGGGCTGGGCCGGACGGCGCACTCGTCCGAGCACTCCCCCACGGCGGTCAACACGATCACGTGCCTCGACCAGCTCGGCTGCGACCGCATCGACCACGGGTACTACGTGCTCGAGGACGACGAGGTCGTCGCGCGCGTGCGCGACGAGCAGGTGGCGTTCACCGTCGTGTCGACGACCTCGCGACGGTCGTGGCGTCCCTGGCGCCGCGCCTCCATCGAGGCCATGCTCGAGGCGGGCCTGAACGTCGTGCCGGCCTCCGACGACCCGGGCATGTTCCCGACGACCCTCGCCGCCGAGTACCGCATCGTGCACGAAAAGATCGGGGCCACCGCCGACCAGGTGCGCTCGATGGCCTCCGCTGGCGTCGACGCCAGCTGGCTGCCCGCCGTCGAGAAAGACGCCCTGAGGGCACGCGTCGACCGGGAGTTGGCGGCCCTCGACGACGAGTTCGGGGTGGCCGGGGCCTGACCGGGTCAGGGGCCGAGCCGGCGCGGGGACCGAGCCGGCACAGGCCGAGTCGGCACAGGCCGAGCCGGCCGGCCCCGGCGCCCCGACCCGGCCTGCGAGACGACCCGGCCTACGAGACGACCGTGAGGCGTTGCGTGGGCCGGGTCATCGCCACGTAGAGACTGGCGTTGCCGCGTCGGCTCGCCAGTCGGACGCGCTCGGGGTCGACCACGACGACCGAGTCGAACTCGAGACCCTTCGACGTCGCCGGGCTCAGCACCGAGATCGGCTTGGTCAACGACGCCGTGCCGGCGGCCACGAGACCGTCGAACTCGGCCGACAGGGCCTCGACGAGCGTCGAGACGGCCTGCTCGGGGGCGATCACCGCGAGCGTGCCCTCGGAGTCGATCGCCCGGTCGGCCCGGACGGCGTCGACGGTGGCACGGACGAAGTCGTCCTTCGAGGAGGCGCCGGTCACCTCGCGCACCGGCCATTCGCTCGAGCGCACCGATCGGCTCGGGGTGATCTGCAGACCGCTCGCCGTCGCGACGCCCTCGGCGTAGGTGACGATCTGCGCCGGCGTGCGGTAGTTGACGGTCAGTTCTTCGAGCCGCCACGGAGCCGACGTGCCCTGGGCGCCTCCGCCGCGACGACGGCCGAGCAGGGCCTGGAGGGCGCGGTCCCACGAGGTCGCCGACGCCGGGCTCGACGCCTGGGCGATGTCGCCGACGACGGTGAACGACCGCAGCGGGCAGCGCCGGGAGAGCAGTCGCCACTGCATGGGCGAGAGTTCTTGCGCCTCGTCGACCACCACGTGGCCGAACGCCCAGGCACGGTCGCCCGCGGCCCGCTCGGCCGTGGTCATCGACGCCGCCCGCTCGGCGAAGCCGCCGGCGATCTGTTCGGCGCTGACCATGCCCTCGACGCCCATGTTCTCGATCGCCCGCTCGGCGTTCTCGATGTCGCGCTTGCGCTGGGCCTTGCGGGCCAGGCGCTCGGGGTCGACACCGGTCTGGAACTCGCCGAGCAACTCGGCGGCCTCGTCGAGCAGCGGCACGTCGGACACCGTGAAGCCCGCTCCGCGTTCACGCCGCAACAGGGCGCGCTGCTCGGGCGTCCAGCGCGGGGTGATCGACGCGAGCCAGTTCGGCCGGGCGAAGAGGTCCTCGACGAGCTTCTCGGCACTGAGCGGCAGCCAGGCCGTGTTGAGCAGCACGCGCACGTCGTACGACTGCCGGATGTCTTCCCGGAGGACGGCCTCGTCGGACTCGTCGACGGTCGTGCCGTGCTCGCGCATCTGGTCGACCAGCTGGCGCGTCAGGGCCGAGAGGGCCGCCTTGTTGAAGGTGACCCGGGCCACGTTGTGGGGTTTGCCGCGCTCATGGGCCTTGCGCATGGCCTCGCCGACGAGCTCCGGTCGCACCACGAGACGTTCGCCGTTGATGTCGATGGTCGTCGGCTCGGCCGGGCGGACCTGCCGCGACCGGACGGCGCGACGCATGAGCTCGGCCATCTCGGCCGACCCCTTGAGGGCGGCGACGTCGGGCGCGTCGTCGGTCTGGGCCTCGACGCCCGGGTACAGGCCGCCGAGGCTCGACAGGACGACGCCGCTCTCGCCGAGCGACGGGAGCACCTGTTCGATGTAGCGCAGGAACGACCGCGACGGCCCGACGACGAGGACGCCCGAACCCTTGAGCCGGTCGCGGTGCGAGTAGAGCAGGTACGCGGCCCGGTGCAGCGCGACGGCCGTCTTGCCCGTGCCGGGGCCTCCCTGGACGACGAGCACGCCGTCGAGCTGAGAGCGGATGATCCGGTCCTGCTCGCCCTGGATGGTGGCGACGATGTCGGTCATGCGGCCGGTGCGCTGGGCGGTCAGGGCGGCCATGAGCGCCCCCTCGCCCTGCAGCTGCACGTCGTCGCGATCGAGCAGGTCGGGGTCGAAGACCTCGTCCTCGAGGCGGGTCACCGTGCGGCCGTCGAGGGTCAGGTGACGACGGGCCCGGGCGCCCATGGGCGTCGCGGCCGTCGCCTGGTAGAACGCGCTGGCCCCGGGGACGCGCCAGTCGAGCAGGATCGGGTGGTGGGCCTCGTCGCGCAGGCCGATGCGGCCGATGTAGCGGTAGCGCCCGCCCTCGCCCGGTTCGGCCGGGCGGTCGACGTCGCCGGTCTGGCCGAGCAGGTCGGGCGTCTCGAGCTCGAGGCGACCGAACGCGAGCCGTTCGTCGACCGAGCCGAGCTGGACGATGGTGTCTTCGTACAGGCGCGCGTAGGCGTCGCGCTCGCTGCGGCTCTGGTGGTTGCCGCCGACGGTCTCGCGGCGGGTCCGTTCGAGACGGACGCGGGCGTCGGCCTTCAGCTCGTCGAGGCGCTCGTAGAGGGTGCCCACATAGGCGCGTTCGCGGTCGATCTCGGATGACAACAGGTGTTCGTACCCTTCGGGAAAAGTCGGCACGCCAGTCTAGCTTCCGACCACCGACGGCGAGGCCCGGGAATCCGTCCCGAGACGCAGGAGGCGCACTCGTCCTCGGGGGGACGAGCGCGCCTCCTTGGGGTGGCCGCGGTGGAGCCGGGCCTAGAACTCCTCGTGGGTCAGCGGGTCGCCGTCCCACAGCCGGCCCCGCTCGAGGCCGCTGATCGACTCGACCTCGTCGGGCGTGAGCTCGAAGTCGAAGACGTCGAGGTTCTCGCGCTGACGACCGGCGTCGGCCGACTTCGGGACGGGGACCGCACCGAGCTGGACGTGCCAGCGCAGGACGACCTGCGTGGGCGTCTTGCCGTGGGCCCGCGCGATGTCGGTGACCCGCACCTCCGTGAGGAGTTCGCTCTGCTTCGCGAGCGGGCTCCAGCTCTCGGTGACGATGCCCATGCTCTCGTGCACGGCACGCAACTCGGCCTGGGGGAAGTACGGGTGCAGCTCGATCTGGTTGACCGCGGGCACCACGCCCGTCTCGTCGGCGACTCGCTGCAGGTGCTCGGCCGTGAAGTTCGAGACGCCGACCGAGCCGACGAGGCCGTCTTCCTGCAACCGGACGAAGGCCTTGAACGCCTCGACGTACTTGTCGATGCGCGGGAGGGGCCAGTGGATCAGGTAGAGGTCGACGAAGTCCAGGCCGAGGTTCGCCCGGCTCTCGTCGAAGCTCGCCAGGGCCTCGTCGAACCCGTGGTGTCGGCCGGGCAGCTTCGTCGTGACGACCAGGTCGTCACGGGCCACGTCGGTCTCGCGGATGGCCGCCCCGACGGCCGCCTCGTTGCCGTAGTTCAGCGCCGTGTCGAGCAGACGGTAGCCCGACGAGATCGCCTGGACGACCTGCGCCGTGCCCTCGTCGCCGTTCAGCCCGTAGGTGCCGAGGCCGAGCTGCGGCAGGGTGCGCCCGTCGTTGAGGCCGACCGAGGGGGCGACCGTCATCAGCTGACGCCGAGCAGGTCGATGACGAAGATGAGCGTCTTGCCCGAGAGCGGGTGCCCGCCGCCGGCGGGGCCGTAGGCCAGGTGGGGCGGCACGACGAGCTCGCGGCGTCCGCCGACCTTCATGCCGGGGATGCCCTCCTGCCACCCGCGGACCAGGGCCTGCAGCGGGAAGTTGATGGCCTCGCCACGGCTCCAGGACGAGTCGAACTCCTCGCCGGAGTCGTGCTCGACGCCGAGGTAGTGGACGTTGACGGTCGAGCCGGACTGCGCCTCGGCTCCGTCGCCGACGGTGATGTCGGTGATCGTCAGCTCGGTGGGGGCGGGGCCGGTCGGGGCGTCGATCTCGGGCTTGGTCTGGGGATCGTGAGTCATGCCGACCATCCAACCACCGACGGGCCGAGGGGGCGGGTCGGCCACTCGCGTCCTCCCTGCGAGGCTCGAGGAGCCGACCCGACATCCGCACCGAGATGACGTCATCGATGCGAACACATGGACGCTACTCCGACGGTGACGGGACGCCAAATCGATCGGGCTCCGCCGCGGCTGGGGGCGGGGGCCCGGGCGGGCCGGGGCAGGGGCCCGGGGCAGGGGCCCGGGCGGCGCCGGGAGCCGCACCGGCTGCCGCCGCCGCCGCCGGCCTGCGGAAACCTGCACGATCGGCAAGAATGGCAGCTTGTCCGCCACCCCGCCTCCGCCTCCGCCGCCCGACCCCGCCGCGCCCGCCCGTCGCCCGCTGTTCGTCGACGTCACCCCGCTGCGGACGAGTCCGGCCTTCGCCCGCCTCTTCGCGGGCAGCGCGATCAGTGGCATCGGGACGCAGCTCACGCTCGTCGCCGTCGGGCTCGAGATCTTCGAGATCACCCGGTCGACCTTCGCCGTCGCGCTCGTCGGCGTCGTCTCGCTCGTCCCGATGATCCTGGCCGGCCTCTACGGTGGCATGCTCGCCGACGCCTTCGACCGTCGGAAGGTCGCGCTCGTCGCCGCCGTCTTCGCCTGGCTCTCGACCGCGGCCATCGCGCTGCACGCGTACCTCGGGCTGCACGAGGTGTGGCTGCTCTACCTGTTGACCACGGTCAACGCCGTGGCGGGCACGATGATCGCGACCTCGCGCGCCTCGATCGTGCCGCGCCTCCTGCCCCGCGAGCTGCTGCCCGCCGCCTCCGCACTGAGCGGCATCAGCATGGGTCTGATGCTCACCGTCGGACCCGCCCTGGCCGGCGTGCTCGTGGCGGGCGTGGGGTTCTCGCTGACGTACACGGTCGACGTCGTGTTGTTCTCGACGGCGTTCCTCGGGATCGTCACGCTGCCCCCGATCCGTCCCGAGGGCGAGACCCAGCGTCCGGGGCTCGAATCGCTGCGCTTCGGCCTGGCGTTCCTGAAGCGGTCGCCGAACATCCGGACGACCTTCGTCATGGACGTCGTCGCGATGACGTTCGGCATGCCCCGCGTCCTCTACCCGGTGGTCGGCACGCTCGTGATCGGAGGAGGCGCGGTGACGGTCGGCGTCCTCTCCGCCTCGTTCGCCGTGGGCGCCCTGCTGAGCAGCGTGTTCTCGGGACGCCTGGGCCACGTGCGCCGACAGGGTGTCGCCGTGCGGTGGGCGATCACCGCCTACGGTCTCTGCATCGCCGCGTTCGGCGTCGTGCTGCTCGTGACGCCGGCCCACGGCGGCGGCGTCACGGCCGGACTCGACCAGGCGAACCTGGCCGCCCTCGGCGGGGCCGCCCTCGCGCTGGCCGGAGCCGGTGCGAGCGACAACGTGAGCTCGATCTTCCGCTCGACCATCCTCCAGTCGGCCGCGCCGGACGCGATGCGGGGCCGCCTGCAGGGGATCTTCATCGTGGTGGTCACGGGCGGGCCGCGAGTCGGCGACCTGTTCGTCGGACTCGTCGCGGGCATCGCCGTCTTCTGGCCGCCGCTGCTCGGCGGTCTGTTGGTCGTCGCCCTCGTCGCCCTCGTGGCTCGGCTGACGCCCGCATTCGGACGTTACGACGCGGAGGCGCCGACGCCCTGACCCGCGGCGGTGGCCACGGTCGCCGCTGCCGCCGTCACCGCCGTCGCCGTCGCCGTCGTGGCGCGCCTCACCACCCGGGGCCCGACTGCGGCGGCACGGGCGGCCCGGCCACCTGCGACGGCCACCCCGGGTGCTGCGGGTACCCGACGAAGGCCGTCGGTGGAGCCTGCAGGGCGACGCGACTCGCGGTCAGCGCCTGCAGCAGCTCGGCCTCGTCGCGTTGGACGGCCTCGTCGAGCGCGCGGCGGCCCTTCACCAGCCGCTGGCGGGTGAAGGCGAGGCGCGTCGCATTCGAGATGAAGACCTTCATGGCGGGTCGGATGCCCCGTGACGCGGCCCACGACCGCGCGCGGCGGCGACCGGCGCTCGACGAGAGCATGCCGACCTCGTCGGCGCTGAACCAGCCGACCGCGGCGTACTCCGCGAGCCGGTCGTGGGTGACCCTCCGCTCGTTGCGTCGCAGGAACACCACGAGCAACACCATGGCCACGAAGATCGGCACCTGCACGAGCAGGTAGTAGATGAAGAAGCCGTCGCCGACCACGAAGAGGGCACCGTTCCAGAGCGCGTGCAGTCCCGCCGCGGGGACGAGGCCGACGAAGAACCAGCCGATCGCGCCGTACGGGCCCGTCCGCCGTGCCGCGAGACCGAGGGCGAAGCCCGTGCAGGCCGTGTACATCACGTGGGCGAACGGCGACATCAGGGCCCGCACGAAGAAGACGTAGGCGAGGCCCTGGCTTCCCGTGGCCAGGTCCTCCCCGACCTGCAGAGCGAAGTACTGGATGTTCTCGACGAAGGCGAAGCCCGCCGCGACCGTCGCCGCGTAGACGATGCCGTCGACCGGGCCGTCGAAGTGGCGTCGGAAGATCCACAGGACCAGCAGCACGCCGAGCCCCTTGGCCCCCTCTTCGACGAGGGGCGCCTGGACCACCGCCCCGAGCACGTCCTCGAGCCCGCTCGAGCGGACCCCGAGCACCGACCGCGCCGTCGTGAGGGCGATGTCGACGATCAGTGCGGTGCCGACCGCGACCGCCGCACCCCAGAGGAAGGCGAAGAGCAGCGCCACGCGCGGCTCGGGCTCCCAGCGGTCGACCAACCAGATGCCGACCAGGACGATGGCCAACGGGACGAAGGCGAGCAGGCTCCCGGCCAGCAGGACGGCGGGCTGGACGAAGATCAGGAAGTACAGGCCGACGGCCAGGGCGAAGGTGCCGATCACGGTGAACCCGACGGCGAGCGCCACGGCACTGGCCACCCGGCGGCGAGGCGTCGGCTGGACGAAGACCGGCTGCACGGGGTACCAGACCGGCTCGGGGTTGACCGCGGGAGCATGCGCCGACCACCCGGGAGCGGCCCCCGGGGTGACGGAGGAGGGGTCGGCGTACGGCGTCAGCGGGCGGCCGTACGCGTCGTGTCCGACGCCGCGGGGATCGGACCAGGTCATCCCCCGACCCTACGGGCTGACGCCGGGGTCGGCGCAGCCTGCGGGCGCAGCCTGACGCCGGGGTCGGCGCAGCCTGCGGGCGGGCCGCGACGAGCCGGACGGCCCGGTAATCTCGCAGGATGGCCTCGACGCGTTCCCTGCCCGAGGACCCGTCGCTGGTCCGGTACGTGGTGATGCGGGTCTGGCACGATTTCCTGCGCCATCGCACCATCGACGCGGCCGGGTCGCTCACCTTCTTCTCGATGCTCGCCCTGGTGCCCGGCGCGCTCGCCCTCGTCTCGGGGGTCGCGCTGTTCGTCGACGACGGTGACGCCGTGGACGAGATCCTCTCGGTGGCCCGGTACGTCCTCACCCCCGACGCGATCGACACCCTGCGCTGGCCGCTCGAACAGATGCTCAGCCTGTCGAACCCCGGCGTCGCGTTCGGCATCGGCCTCTGGCTCACGCTGTGGTCGCTGTCGGCCTACACGACGGCGTTCGGCCGGGCCATGAACACGGCCTACGAGGTCGAGGAGGGGCGCCGCATCTGGAAGTTCCGCGGCCACATGATGATCGTCACGCTCGTCCTGATGGTGTCGTTCGCCGTCATCGCCGTCATCCTGCTGGTGACGCCCACGTTGAGCGACGCGGTGGCCGCACGGTTCGGCATCGGCCGCCCCTGGACCGACCTCTACGACGTCGTCAAGTGGCCGGTGCTCGTCGCCCTGGCCGTGCTGTCGGTCGCGATGCTCTACTTCTTCACGCCCAACGTGCGGCCACCGCGCCTGCGCTGGGTGTCGTACGGCGCCATGGTCGCCCTCGGCGGCTGGGCGCTCGCCACGGTCGGCTTCGCGGTCTACGTCGCGACGGTGTCGAACTACGACCGCTTCTACGGTTGGGTGGGCGGCGTCGTGGTCGTGTTGCTCTACGCGTACATCAGCAACTTCGTGCTCGTCATCGGCGGTGAGCTCGACAGCGAGATCCTGCGGATGCGCCAGCTCCGTCGCGGGGTGCAGGCCGAAGAGGTCATCCCCCTGCCGCTCCGCGACACGGCGCGCAACCACATCCTGGCTCGCAACCTCGCCTGGGACGTCCGGGTGGGCCGGGCGATCCGCGAGCGTGCCCTGCGCGAGAACGGCGGCGTGCTCGAACCCGACGAACTCCGGCGCGTCCACCTCCGGGGTGATCGAGACCGGCCGGCCGACGAACGGCCGCAGGCCGCTCAGCGCGCCGACCAAGTCGACCCGACCACCCACGCCCCCTCGACGTCGTAGAGGCCGCGCCTCGAGGAGGCGCGGTGCCGGTCGACCGGCACCGCGCCTCCCCGACGTGGTCGCGTCAGCCGGCGGTCTCGTCGCCCGGGTTGCGGGCGCCCGTCGTGTTGGCCGCCCGGGCCACCGCCGCGGCGGGGTCCTCGACGTCGATGACGGTGATGGCGCTCGTGATCGGCGCAAGCCCCGAGAGTCGGGCGGGCGAGAGCACCTTGCGCACCTGCTCGTCGGTCATGAGGCCGGCCGCGACGACGAGGGGCGCGATCGCCGCGTTGGTCGTCAGCGCCGTGTGGGCGATGGCCGCCGCCGCCGTGTAGCCGATGTAGGGCGTGAGCGCCGTGACGCTGCCGACGTTCGTCTCGACCTGCTGGGTCAGGCGGGCGCGGTTCGCCTCGATCCCGTCGACGCAGTTGATCCGCAGGGTCTGGCAGGCGTAGGTCATCCACTGCAGGCTCTGCATGACCGAGTGGGTGATCACGGGCTCGAACGCGTTGAGCTGGAGCTGGCCGGCCTCGGCGGCCATCGTGACCGTCACGTCGGCCCCGGCCACCGAGAACGCGACCTGGTTGACCACCTCGGGGATCACCGGGTTCACCTTGCCCGGCATGATCGAGGACCCCGCCTGGCGCGGCGGCAACGTGATCTCGCTGATGCCGGCCTGCGGACCGGACGAGAGCAGCCGCAGGTCGTTGCAGATCTTCGACAGCTTGATCGCGCTGCGCTTGAGGGCGCCGCTCAGCGTCATGAAGACGCCGGTGTCGCTCGTCGCCTCGATGAGGTCGGGGGCCGTGACGAGGTCCATGCCCGAGAGCGTGCTGAGGTGTCGCCGGACGGCGTCGGCGTAGAGCGGGTCCGCCGTGATGCCCGTGCCGATGGCCGTGGCGCCGAGGTTGATCTCACCGAGCAGCGGCACGACGTCGCGCAGACGCTGGACGTCCTCGGCCAGGGTGTGCGCGAAGCCCGTGAACTCCTGCCCGAGGGTCATGGGCACGGCGTCCTGCAACTGGGTGCGGCCGACCTTGAGCACGTCGTGGAACTCGGCGCCCTTGGCGGCGAACGAGTCGGCGAGCAGGTCGAGCTCGACCAGGAGGCGCCGCAGGGTGAGCACCATCGCGATCTTGATCGAGGTGGGGTAGGTGTCGTTGGTGCTCTGGCTGCGGTTGACGTCGTCGATCGGGTGCAGGTGGCGGTACTCGCCCTTGGCGTGGCCGAGCAGCTCGAGGGCGCGGTTGGCGATGACCTCGTTGCTGTTCATGTTGGTCGACGTGCCGGCGCCGCCCTGGATGACCCCGACGGCGAACTGGTCGTGCAGCGCGCCCCCGCGGATCTCTTCGCAGGCGCGTTCGATGGCCTCGGCCTTGACCGGGTCGAGCACGCCGATCTCGACGTTGGCGCGGGCCGCCGCCTGCTTCACGAGGGCGAGGGCCGTGACGAGGTCGGGATAGACCGAGATCGGCCGCTGCGAGATCGGGAAGTTCTCGAGCGCCCGGGCGGTGTGGATGCCCCAGTAGACGTCGGCGGGCACCTCGCGGCTGCCCAACGAATCGGTCTCGGTGCGGGTCGGTGCTGCTGTCTCGGTCGTCACGTGTGGTGAGCCTCCGTCGTCAGTCGGGGCCCGGTCGTCGTCGACCGGACGCTTCCGTCGAGCCTACCGGCGGGACCGCCGACGGGCCGTTCCCGCGGAGGCGCGGGGCGGCCGTCCGAGAGGGGTCCCGCCCTGGGGACGAGACGAGCCGGGGTGGCCGAGGGTCAGCGGTGGAAACCCGGGACGATGAGGTAGATGCCGTACAGCACGCCGAGGGCGCAGACGACGAAGCAGGCGTACCCCGCGGCGGTGCGGACGGGCGTGCGGCCCTCGACGGTCAGGAGGCGCAGGCCCAGCGAGTAGAGCGAGACGAGGGCGGCCGCGGAGAAGAGCGCCACGAGCGCGACCACGAGGAAGGCGGACCAGTCGATCATCAGCGCACCTCGTCGTCGGTCGGGACCGGACCCCGGGGGGCGGGGACGGGCTCGGGTGGGTCGTCCATGCGGACGAACGGGGCCTCGACCCCGGACGCGGGAGTGTCGACGCGGCCCTTGCGGACGGCGCGTCGGGCACGGCGGCGCGAGAGCACCGAGGTGGCGGCGACGTCGACCTCGATGGCCGAGCCCTGGTCGTGCGGCCGGCGGCGGGAGATGACGAAGATCCCCGCGATGACGACGGCACCGACGGCGGCGTCGATCACGAGCCCCGCGACGCCGAGCGTGGCGATCAGGGCCGCGACGGCGCCGACCGCCGCCGAGGCGGGCAACGTGATGAACCAGGCGACGACGATCTTGCCGGCGGTGCCCCATTGGATCTTCGAGCCGCGGCGTCCGAGGCCGGCACCGATGATCGAGCCGCTCGCGACCTGCGTCGTCGACAGCGCGAAGCCCAGGTGGCTGGAGGCCAGCACGGTCGCGGTCGTCGACGCCTCGGCGGAGAAGCCCTGGGTGGGCTTGACCTCGGTCAGACCGCCGCCCATGGTCTGGATGATGCGCCAGCCGCCGGTGTAGGTGCCCAGGGCGATGGCGAACGCGCAGACGACGACCACCCAGAACGGCGGGCCGGAGTCGGGCGTGAGCAACCCGCCCGCGATCAGCGTGAGCGTGATGACGCCCATGGTCTTCTGCGCGTCGTTCGTGCCGTGCGCGAGGGCGACCAGCGACGACGTGAAGATCTGGCCGTAGCGGAACCCGCCGCGCTCGCTCTTGTCGTCGCGGCGTCGGGTGATCGTGTAGGCGAGCCGCGTGGCGGTGTACCCCACGACGCCGGCGATCAACGGCGCGAGCAGGGCGGGCAGGACGACCTTCGACAGCACGACGCCGAAGTCCACCGACCCCATGCCGGCACCGACGATCGCCGCACCGATCAACCCGCCGAACAAGGCGTGCGAGGAACTCGAAGGCAACCCTCGCAGCCACGTGAACATGTTCCAGACGACGGCGCCGATGAGGCCCGCGAAGATCATCTCGGGGGTGATCTGCACCCCGCCGTCCCCCTCGCGGATGATGCCGCCGGAGACGGTCTTCGCGACCTCGGTGCTGAGGAAGGCGCCGACGAGGTTGAGGATCGCGGCCACCGTGACGGCGACCTTGGGCTTCATCGCGCCGGTCGCGATCGGGGTCGCCATGGCGTTGGCCGTGTCGTGGAACCCGTTCGTGAAGTCGAAGAAGAGAGCCAGCGCGATGACCAGGACGACGATGAGTGTGATGTCCACCGGCCTGAGTGTCACAGGTGGGTGGACGCGGGTCAACTCGGTGGTGACCTGCGGGGTACATCCCGGTGAACGGCGGGTGACGCGGACCGTCGCGCGGCCGGGGCACGGCTCACACGTGCGGGACGAAGTCCTGCCAGGCCCGGCGCCGTTCGCCCCGCGGGTCGTGCTCGACGCGGTCGCGGGCGTCGATGATGAGGGTGCGTCGGCGGTGCGGGTCGTAGGTCGGCCAGTCGGCGACCGCCCCGGTGCGGACGAACTCGAGCCAGCGGGAACGCGTCCGCGCCGCCGTGCGCAGGAACGCCCGACGGCCGCCGAGGAGGCTCATCGCCCACCCGAACGCGGAGCCCATGCGGTCGTAGATCGCCCAGAGCTCGAGACCGTGGAACGCGTCGACCCCGACCGTGCGGAGGATGCGCGTCGTGGCGTCGAAACGGTAGAACCGGACCGGCTGGTGGACCGCGTGCCGCTCGGCCACCTTGACGCTCGGGAACCAGAACGCGTAGTCACCGCCGAAGTCGAGGGCGGCCGGGCGGGCGGGCAGCCCCGGGTAGTGCTTCTTGATCGCCTTCCGGGCCTTCTTCTCGGTCGCGGCGAAGATGGCCCGGATGCGGGGCTTCGTCGTGGCGAGGATGTCGCGGCGGCCGGTGAACACCGACCCCTCGCGGTCGTTCGTGCCGATGATCAGCGGCACCGGGTGGGCCCGGCCCGCCTTGAAGGCGTCGAGCGGGCGTTCGGGCAGGAAGTCGCCGTCGATGACCGGGCTGAAGCAGATCGTCCCCGGGTCCTCGTCCGGGGTGCGCAACTGCAACCGGCTCGCGGCCCGGACGATCGCCGTCGTCGGCGCCTCGGCGAGCATCGTCGCCGCGTCGTCGACGCTCGTGGCCTCGAGGTCGTCGTCGCGCAGGTCGTGGGCGAGCAGCTCGAGGAACTCGCCCGCCCAGCGCCGCGTCACGTCCGGCGGGTAGATGGCGTTCGGCGGTGCGCTCTGGGCGACGACCCCCCGGAAGAGGCCGCGAGCGCGCGGCACCGTCATGAGGGTCGTCACGGCGTTGCCGCCGGAACTCTCGCCCGACACGGTGACCCGGCCGGGGTCGCCGCCGAACGCGGCGACGTTGTCGCGGACCCACTCGAGGGCGGCGACCTGGTCGCGCAGCCCGAGGTTCGAGTCGAACGGGCGGTCCTCGGTCGCCCAGTGGCTGAAGTCCAGGTAGCCGAAGGCGCCCAGCCGGTAGTTCAGGCTCACGTAGACGATGCCGCCCTCACGGACGAGCGTCTCGCCCTGTCTCGGGAACTCCCTCGACGACCCCACGCTGTACGCGCCTCCGTGGACGAACACGAGGACGGGCAGCCCGTCGCCCGGTGCCGTGCCCTCCGGTGCGACCACGTTGACCGTCAGGCAGTCCTCGCTGAGCGGGGTGGTGGCGTCGACGCCCACGAACTGCACGCGGTCCTGGGGGGCCGCGGGTCCGAACCGGCCGGCGTCGCGGACGCCCGTCCACGCCGCCGGCGCCTCGGGGGCCCGGAAACGGAGGCGCCCCACGGGTGGTGCGGCGAAGGGGATGCCGCGCCAGGCGAGCACGCCGCTCTCCCGCACGCCGCGGACCTCGCCCGAGCGGGTGGTGCGGACGAGGTCGGGGGCCGGGACGGTCGCCCGGGGCTGTGCGGTCACGGAGCGATGCTACGGGTGGTCGGACGGTCGACCGGGGCCGTTCACCCGACGTTCTCCTAGGGGGTGCCTGGGAGGATGGTCGGGACTTTGCAGTCGATGCACATCGCACGGCTGCCCCGACGACTGGACGGAGCCCGGCTCACATGGAACTCGGCGAGCTGCTGATCATCTTGACCGGGTCGCTCGTCGTGACCGCCTTCGCCCGCTGGCGCGGCCTGCCCGCCCCCCTGCTGACGGTGGGCGTCGCCCTGCTCGTGTCGTTGATCCCCGGCGTGCCCGACATCGAGATCGACTCCGAGGTCATCCTGACCGTGGTCCTGCCGCCGCTGCTCTACTCGGCCGCCCTCGACGTCTCGCTGCTGAACTTCCGGGAGAGCCGCGTGCAGATCGCCCGGCTGGGGGTCGGTGCCGTGATCGTGACGGCCTTCGCCGTCGGGGGCGTCGCCTACGTGATGATCCCCGACATGACCCTTCCGGCCGCCCTCCTCGTCGGGGCGGTGGTCGCGCCTCCCGACGCCGTGTCGGCGGCCGCCATCGGCCGGAAGCTCGGCCTGCCGCGCAAGGTGATGACCGTGCTGTCGGGCGAGAGCCTGATCAACGACGCCGCGTCGCTCACCCTGGTCAAGGTGTTCCTGGCGATCGTGGGCGGTGCCAGCCTCACGCTCTGGGACGACCTCGGCATCTTCGGCCTCGCGATCGGCGTCGGCGTCGCGGTCGGTCTGGTCCTCGGCTTCGTCGCCCACCGCGTGCGCATGCGGATCGACGACCCCGTGGTCGAGAACGTCATCGGCCTGCTGCTGCCGTTCATCGCGTACATCGCCGCCGAGGAGCTGAGCGGCTCCGGCGTGCTGGCGGTCGTGGCCGCGGGCCTCTACGTCGGCTTCAACTCGCCCCGCACGGGCTACGCGACCAGGCTGCAGGAGCGCCCGTTCTGGTCCGCCGCCGACGTCCTGCTCGAAGGGTTCGTGTTCGCCCTGATCGGCCTCCAGCTGCGTGCCGTCGTGCTCGACGTCAGCGAGAGCGAGCGCGGCCTCGGACAGAGCGTCGGCGTCGCCCTCGCCGTCCTCGCCGTGGTCGTCCTCGTGCGCCCGGTCTTCGTGTTCGGCACCTACCACGCGGCCCGCGCCGGCCGGTACCTCTTCCTCTCGACGGTGCTCCGGAAGCTCCGCCGGGTGCCCGCGCTCCGCCGGCTGCGGCGGGCGCCGGCTCTGCGAACGGTGCGCTACCACCCGCAACCCCGCATGGACTGGCGACAGCTGAGCGTCATCTCGTGGACCGGCATGCGGGGCGTGGTGACTCTCGCCGCCGCCGTGTCGATCCCGGCCGTCACCGAGTCGAGCATCCCCGTGCCGGCGCGCGACACCATGTTCCTCATCGCGTTCATCGTCACGGTCGGCACCCTGCTGCTGCAGGGGCTCACGCTGCCGGTCGTCATCAGGGTGCTCGGCGTCCGGGACGACACGCAGCGCGACCGTGACCTCGCCGCCGAGCTGGCGGTCTTCGCGACGAGCACGGACGAGACCATGGCCTACGTCGCGGAACGGCGTGCCGACTGGGAGAAGCGCTGGGGTCCCGAGCTCACCGAACGCGCCGTCCTGCTCGCGACGACGCGGCTGCTGCGGCAGAACGAGGCGCTGCAGCGCACGGCCGTCGACGACGCCGACGAACGGGACGTCTCGGGGGCGACGGCCGCCCAGCGCGCCCGCCGTCGAGCGGCGCCCCAGGCGCTCGGCTCGATCCGACGCGAGCTGCTCGCCAAACGCCGCGAGGTGGTGCTGCGCGAGCGCGACGCCGGGGCCCTCGACGAGGAGGTCATGAGGCGCGTGCTGCTCGGGCTCGACGCCGAGGAGCTCGCCATGGACACCTCGGCCTTCACGAGCACGAGGTCGTGACGCCGCCGCGGCGTATCGTGAGCGGGACCGGCGACGAGACGGGAACACGACCGAGAGCAGGAGGGCGCGGCACCGTGGCGACCACGACGAACCAGACGACCACGGACGACGCGGGAGGGCCGCCCAAGCCCGAGCTCGGACGGTACCGTCGCTGGTACTCGACCCTCCACCCGTCGCTGCAGCTGATCGGCCTGCAGCTCTGGCTGCCGCTGTTCTTCATCGTCGGCTTCTGCCTCTGCTACATCGCGGCCTTCCACGCCCCCCACCCGCACGACGTCCCCGTCGCGGTCGTCGGGTCCTCGTCGGCCGCCGCCGACCTGCAGACGGGCCTCGACGACGCCCGCCCCGGCGTGATCGACGTCCGCGCCTACGGCTCCGCCGACGAGGCCGAGGAGGCGGTGCTCGCCGGACGCGTCGCCGTGGCCTACGACCCGGCCGAGACCACGATCTACACCGCGAGCGCCCACCAGTACCAGGTCGCCGCCCTCATCCCGGCGACGATCACCCCCGTGCTCGAGGCCCAGGGGGTCACGCCCACCGTCACGGACCTGGCACCGCTGCCCGCGAACGACGAGTACGGCACCGTGTCGATGTACCTCATGCTCTCGTGGTGCATCGGCGGCTACATGGTGGCGATGTTCATCGGGCTGATGGGCGCCCCGCTCCGCCACCGCACCCGGATGACGGTGATCGGCGTCGGCGGCGGCGTGATCTCGCTCGTGACGAACGTCCTCGCCGGGCCGGTGATCGGGGCCGTCGACGGGCACTTCGTGCCGCTCTTCTTCATCGCCTGGGCCTGGATCATCGCGATCGGCCTCGCGGTCAACGGCATCAGCTACTTCGTCGGACGGTTCGTCGCCCTGCCCGCGATGATCGTGTTCGTCTTCCTGTCCATGCCGTCCTCGGGTGCCGCCTACCCCGCATGGTTCATGCCCCAACCGTTCGCGTGGCTCAACGCCGTCGTCGTCGGGAGCGGCATCACCGAGATGCTCAAGCGCGTGCTCTACGGCGTGGGCCCCGGCTACGGCCGCGGCGTGACGATGATGCTCTGCTACGCCGCTCTCGGCATCGTGCTGATGCTCGTCGGCAAGCGCTGGTGGGAGAGCCGCCGCATCGCCCGCATCGTGTCCGGCCGCACGACGATGTTCGCCGACGCCCAGAACGCGAACCGCGAGTTCCTCGTCGCCGAGCGCGACGAGGTGCTCGCCCGACACGGCCTCGTGGCGACGGACACGGGCACGATCAACACGATCCCGGCGGACGAACGCGACGACCTCGGTGACCCCGGCGAGCGGGGCGACATGTTCCTCGGTGCACCCGGCGGGCTCGAGAACGACGAGCTAGCGACTCGACCCGTGCGCGTCGTCCCGAGCGACCGGATCGGGTCGGGGCACCCCGGGCGCGAGGACGGCGTCGCGCGCTGAGGCGGTACCCTCGACGCTCGTGACCACGACCACCCTGCACCGCCTGCTCGTCGCCCTCGCCGTCCTGCTGCTCGTCGCGGCCGGGGCCCTCTACGTCCTCTCGGTGACGCTGGCACCACAGGGCGGTCCCGACGTGGCGGCGCGCTTCGTCGGCTACGCCTGGTTCGCGGTCGTCGGTGCCGTGCTCACCGGCGTCGTCGACTTCTTCGTACGCGCGGGTCTGTCGCGCACCGGGACCCGACGCGGACGCTGACCCGCCCGGACGGGGTGTCGGGCTCAGACGAGTCGTGCCTCGGCGGTCGAGGCACGTCGCTCGGCCAGCTCGATCGCCGCGAGGCGTTCGATGCGCTGCCACCGCGCGGCCGTGGCTGCCATGCCCGCGACGAGGGCGACCACGCCGAGGCTCGAGAGCGCCAGCAGGACGCCGCCGAAGGCGGCCCCCACCACGACGACGACGAGGCCGAGGGCCCAGGCCACCGCGGGCAGCCAGAGCGGCAACGACAGCTGGCGGGGCGCCACGGCGGTGCGGGCCGGGCTCCGGAGCGTGGTCGTGGTCAGGCCGTCGTAGCTGGTCATGTCGCTCCCCGTGAGATCCGTCCGACGGCGGGGATCTCCCCGTGATCCGTCTCGGAACCGACCCTAAGCGGAGCACGGCGCCACCGCGCCCCCCTCTGCGAGGGCCAGGCGTCCGGGCCGGAACGCCTCAGGGGCCGGCGTGTTCCGCCGGCAGCGGAGCGTCGGAGGCCACCGTCGCGAGGTCGGCCGCGAAGACGAACGTCCGGGTGACCCGTCCCCCGGCGAGCACACCGGGCAGCCAGTGCGACGCGTCGTCCCACATCTCGTCCAGGGGCAGCTCGTCGAGGTCGAACCACCGGGGCACCAGCTCGTCGCTCTCGGCGGGGTCGCCGCGCCACGCGGTGACGACGAAGACCGTCGACCGCTGGCTCCAGCTCTCACGGTGCGGGAAGAGGTAGAGCAGGTCGCCCCTCCGGTCGAGGTCCGACGCGAGCACCTCGACGCCGCTCTCTTCCGCGATCTCGCGGACCACCGCCTCCTGCACGCCCTCCCCCGGCTCGAGCTTGCCCCCGAGGCCCACCCAGTGCCCCGTGCCGAGTCCGCGCTTCTTGCGTCCCAGCAGGACCTGCCGACGCCCCTCGTGCTCCCGCAACAGGTAGGCGACGCAGACGCGGTAGACCGGCATGCCGGAAGGCTACCGGCTGTCGTCCCGCCCACAGGGCGGACGGCAGGAGGGCGGACGGCAGGAGGGCTGACGGCAGGAGGCGCGGGCCGCGTCCCCGGGAACCGCACGACGCCTCGCGCGTAGGCTCGTCGGCATGTCCGAAGCACGATCGAGCGGGAGGCGACGCCCCGGGCCCGAGTTCCGCGGCGCCGGCCGGAGCCTCGAGGTGCTGCGCGCCGAGGCCCACGACGAGCTCTCCGCCCTGATCGAACTGCGCTGCCGCAACGGCGAGGACCCCTGGGACGTCATCCCCGGGCTCCCCACCGTCGACGAGCAGGTCGTGATCTCGCTGCGGGCCGACGCCCTGGGCACCGACGGCGTGCCGACCGCGACGGGGCTCGGTCTCGCCGACGAGCTCGGCTACCTGCGCACCATCGCGTTGTGGCACCCCGAGCTGTCACGGGCCGTCTGGTCGCTCATGGGGCGGCTCGACGACGCCTCTCGCTGACCGCGCCTCGCCCGACCCGGCTGTCGGTGGTCCGCCGTAGCGTGGCCCCATGAGCTGGTGGGACGTCGTGACCGTGACCGTGGGTGCCTTCGTGGGTGCCGGGGCGGCGTTCGCGTCGAACCTGCTCGTGCGGCTGATCGAGTCGCGCCGGCGCGAGGCGTCGGCCCTCAACGAGCTGATCACCGAGATCCACTTCCGGCGCGTACTGCGCCGGGTGGCACCGAGGCTCAGCCCCAACCCCCGCGCCCTCGACCCCGTCTACGAGCAGGCCCGTCATTCGATCTCGGCCCTGCGGGGCGAGATCCGGCGGGCGCGACGGGCGCTCCGTCCTCGCTCGTCGGCCCTGCCCGTGCTCAACGAGATGACGCTGGCGTGCAACACCTTCCTCGACGACAGCGACGACGCCCCCGAGCGCTACCGCCTGCACCTCATGCAGCTGCACGCCCGGCTCAACGCCTCGGTCCGACGACTGAGGTCCGACCGTCGGTCCATCTCCGACCTCGAACCCGGCGAGGCGCACCTCGGCGCCACCGTCCAGGGGTTGAGCGCGCCCACCACGGCCCTGCCCGTCGACGACTGACCGCCGCCGGGTCGGACGCCGACCCGCGTCAGGGCCGGCCGACGACCGACGGCCTGGCCGGACGTCACCGAGGAGGCGCGGGTACCGTCCCCCGCATGAGCGTCCGCGACCAGACCCCGGCCCCCGACACCACCCCCCGCGACGACGCGTCCGGCGCGAGCGAGACGGTCGACCCGGCCGGGCACGACGTCGACGCGACGTACACGGTCCCCGGGACGCACTCCGAGTCGGCCGCCGAGAAGGCCGGCACCCCCGAGCAGGCGATCGACGAGGCCCGCGAGGGCGAGGCGCCCGACCCGGCCGACGTCCACGTCGCCTCGGACGAGTACCCCGAGGTGCCGGCCTTCAACGGCATCACGGCCAGCGACCGCTCCGTCTGAGCCGCCGTTAGGCTCGGGTGATGGCCTCCGTTCCCGCTCCCCGTGCCCCCCAGAAGCCCGTCACCCGGTCGCACCACGGCCACGACTTCGTCGACGACTACGAGTGGCTCCGTGCCAAGGACGACCCCGAGGTCGTCGCGCATCTCGAGGCCGAGAACGCGCACACCGAGGCCGAGACGGCCCACCTCGCCGGTCTGCGGCAGACGGTCTTCGAGGAGATCAAGGGCCGGGTGCAAGAGACCGACCTGGGCGTCCCGGTCCGTGAGGGCTCGTGGTGGTACTACTCGCGCACGGCCGAGGGGCAGCAGTACGGCATCCACTGCCGCGCACCGATCACCGGGCCCGACGACTGGAATCCCCCGTCGATCGAGGCGGGCGAGGCCGCCGAGGGCGAGCAGGTGCTGCTCGACGGCAACGCCGAGGCCGAGGGGCACGACTTCTTCTCGATCGGCAGCTTCGACGTCTCGCCCGACGGCACCCTGCTCGCCTACGCGGTCGACGTCGAGGGCGACGAGCGCTACACGCTGCGCATCCGCGACCTGGCGACCGGCCGCGACCTCGACGACGTGGTCACCGGCACGGCCGCCGGCGCCCTGTTCGACGCCACCGGCCGATACGTCTTCTACCCCACCGTCGACGAGTCCTGGCGGCCCGACACCATCTGGCGTCACGAGGTCGGGCAGCCCGGCGACGACGTCACGGTGTTCACCGAGACCGACGACCGCTACTGGATCGGGGTGGGCCTCACGCGCAGCCGCCAGTACCTCGTCGTCGACGTCGGGTCGAAGATCACGAGCGAGACCTGGCTGCTCGACGCGGCCGACCCGACCGGCGAGTTCCGGGTCGTCTGGCCGCGCCGCGAGGGCGTCGAGTACGACGTCGAGCACGCGATCGTCGCGGGCAGCGACCGCCTGCTCATCGTCCACAACGACGGCGCCGAGAACTTCGAGCTCGTCGACGTGCCGGCCGACGACCCCACCTCGACGACCGACCGCCGCGTGATCGTCGAGCACCGCGCCTCCGTCCGGCTCGAGTCCGTCGACGCGTTCTCCGGCCACCTCGTGGTCGAGTACCGCCGCGACGCGCTGCCGCGCTTCGCGGTCGTGCCGCTCGGTCCCGACGGCTACGGCGAGGTCTCCGAGGTCGGCTTCGACGAGCCGCTGTTCGCCGCCGGCGCGGGCGGCAACCCGGAGTTCCACCAGCCGACCGTCCGCTTCGGGTACACCTCGTTCGTCACGCCGTCGACGGTCTACGACCTGGACGTCCGCACGGGCGAGCGTCACCTCCTCAAGCGTCAGAACGTGCTCGGCGGCTACGACCCGGCCGACTACGACCAGGCCCGCGAGTGGGCCACGGCGACCGACGGCACCCGCGTGCCCGTCTCGCTCGTCTGGCGCCGTGACGCCGTCCCCGCCGAGGGGCCCTCGCCCGTGCACCTCTACGGCTACGGCTCGTACGAGCACAGCATCGACCCGGGCTTCAGCGTCGCCCGCCTGTCGCTGCTCGACCGCGGCGTCGTCTTCGCGGTCGCCCACGTCCGCGGCGGCGGCGAACTGGGACGCTCCTGGTACGAGGACGGCAAGACGCTCACCAAGAAGAACACCTTCACCGACTTCGTCGCCGTCGCCGACCACCTGATCGCCGAGGGTCGCACGACCCCCGAGCTGATGGTGGCCGAGGGCGGCAGCGCGGGCGGCCTGCTGATGGGCGCGGTGGCGAACATCGCCCCCGACCGGTTCGCCGGCATCGTCGCGGCCGTCCCGTTCGTCGACGCCCTGACGAGCATCCTCGACCCCGACCTGCCGCTCACCGTGATCGAGTGGGACGAGTGGGGCGACCCCCTGCACGACGCCGAGGTCTACGAGTACATGCGCGGCTACAGCCCGTACGAGAACGTTCGCGACGACGTGACCTACCCGCGCATCCTCGCCGTGACCTCGATCAACGACACCCGGGTGCTCTACGTCGAACCCGCCAAGTGGGTGGCGCGGCTGCGCGAGGTCGACGCCCCCGTGCTGCTCAAGACCGAGATGTCGGCCGGGCACGGCGGCGTCAGCGGACGGTACGAGTCCTGGCGCGAGCGGGCGTTCGAGATCGCGTGGATCCTCGACGTCCTCGGGCGGGCCTGACGAACGTGGACCACGTCGCCCTGCTGCGGGGCGTCAACGTCGGCACGGCCAAGCGGGTGGCCATGGCCGACCTGCGACGCGTGGCCGCCGACCTCGGCTTCGAGCGCCCCGAGACGCTGCTCAACAGCGGCAACCTGGTGTTCGGGGCGTCGTCGCGGCTCGGTGCCGACGACGCCGCCGGGCTCCGGGCGTCGATCGCCCGGGCCACCGGCGTCGACGCCGACCTGGTGCTGCTCGACGCCGAGCGCTTCACGCGGCTGGCCGTGGCGAACCCCCTCCGACGCGAGGAGCGCGAGCCGAAGCTGCTGTCGGTCGCGTTCGCCGAGGTGCCGGGCGCGCTCGACGGGGTGGCGCCTCCCGACGTCGACCTGGGCGACGAAGAGATCGTGGTCTCGCCCGACGCCGTCCGCCAGTGGCTGCCGGCAGGCGTGCTCGCCTCGCGGGTGCCGGCCGCCTGGTGGCGGGGGCTGCCGACTCCGGTCACGGCCCGGAACGACGCGACCGTGCGCAAGCTCGAGGCGCTGCTCGCCCGCCGCTCCGCCTGACCCCTTCCGCGCCCGAGGTCCGACGTCAGAGGTCGGCGTCCCGACGTCAGAGGTCGGCGTCCCGACGTCAGAGGTCGGCGGCGGCGCGGCGGAAGCGGCGGAGGGCGTCGTCGGCACGGGCGGACTCGAGGGTGGCCAGCACGCCGTAGCCGAAGGCGTCCTCGCCCGACCGGTTCGCGAGCGTCGCGACCTCGCGCATCGAACGCACCGCCGCGAGGGCGTCGCGGTGCTCGCCGAGGGCGTCCTGGACGGCCTCGGCCCGGCGGGCCCGGCCGCGACCCGATCCGCTGCGGGCCCGGTCGGCCTCGAGGGCGTACCGCAGTCGTCGGGCGGCCTTCCGCGCGTCGTGCAGGACCGGGAGCGCGTCCACGGCGCCTGCTCGGTCCGTCGCGTCCACGGCCGCCAGCCCCGCCCGGACGGCCCGCCTCGTCCGCTTCCGCTCGGCCCGCAGCCGCGCGGCCGAGAGGTCGGCGGCCGGGTCGGTGGCGTGCTCCCCCGTCGCCGGGGCCGCCACGAGCGCGTCGACCGCGTCCAGCAGGTCGAACCAGGCGCCCGAGTCGAGCAGGCGACGCACGTCACCGACGGCCTCGTCGAGTCGTTCGCCGAGCCGGGCGTCGATCCGCCCCGTGACCTGGGCGGCCACGAAGCCCTCCGGAGCCGAGGAGGCGCGGGTCGCCACCCGGCCTCGCGCCACCTCGACGTCCCGAGCGGCACCCGAGACGTGGCCGACGTGGCGGGCCCCCGCCACGACGGCGGCGGCGAGCCCGGGGTCGAGGACGCCGTCCCACACGGTCAGCAGGGCGCGCAGTCGCCGGGTCGTGGTCCGCAGCCGATGGACCGCATCCGGCCGGCCGTCGCGCACGGCGGCGTCGACCGCGAGCAGCTCGTCACGGAGTCCCGACGCAGCGGACGCCACGAAAGCCGCCGCCGACTTCTTCTTCGGGGCCGGGGTGGCCGGGGCAGGCACGACCGTCGAGGCGGCCCCGCCGGTGCCGTCGCCCGACGCCGCCGGCACCGCGAGTTCCGAACCCAGCCCTCTGGCCAGCTTCGACTTCGACGACGAGAGCGACGCACCGGCCGCCTCCAGCCGCTCCGCGACCGCGTCGAGCAGCCGCTCGCCCTCGTCGCCGTCGACGCCTGGCGCGAGCTCGACCTCCCACTCGCGCCAGGTGCGCAGCACGCCCGTGTCGGGGTTCGACGCCCGCACGACGTCGTCGGCGAGCTCGGCCAGCTCGCGGTCCGAGCCGTCGAGCAGGCGGGTCACGGTGCGCGTCGTCTCGAGTCGGAGCACGGGGTGCACCGGTCGGCCCCGCAGCCGCGCCTCGACCAGCCGGCGCAGGGCGTCCGGCACGGGCTCGCCCGGGTCGCCGAGCGGCCAGTGGACCTCGCGGCGCCCGGTCGTGCCGGCCGACGGCGGCAGCTTGAGGTGCCATCCGGCGTCGCCACCGCCCTCGCGCCTCCTCAGGGTGGTCCGGGCCCCGAGCAGCGTGTGGTCGACGGTGTCCCAATAGGTCGCGGCGAGCTCGACGGGGTCGTCGTGCCCCACGCCGTCGACGACGAGCGCCTCGGCGGCGTCGCCCCCCACCCCGACAAGGTCGGGCACCCCGGCACTCTCGTGGACGTCGTACTTGCGCTCGATCTCGGTCTGTTCGGTGCGGTGCGGTGATGCGGGGCTCATGCCTCCGTTCTAGTCGGGAGGCCCGGTGGCCGGCCCTCCGGACCCCGCGGGGCGGCCCGGCGTAGGGTCGTCGCATGAGCGATGTGGCACCGATTCTTGCCGGATGGATGGCGCGTCAGCGCTGGTACGCGACCAAGGGACGAACGCCCGCCCTGCGGGTGATCGGATCGTTCGAGGCCGAGGTGGACGACGCCCTCACCATGACGCTGCTGATCATCGACGAGGCGGCGGACGTCCCCGTCCTCTACCAGGTGCCCCTCGTCAGCCGCGCGACCCCGTTGCCCGGCGGCGACGCGGCCTTCATCGGCTCGGCCGACGGACGCTACCTCTACGACGGTCCCCACGACCCGGCCTACGCCCGGGAGTTGCTGCGCACCATGTCCGCCGAGGCGCACGTGGCGGGTGCCGACGTCACGGTCGACGGCACGCGCATCGTCGACCCCGGGCAGGTGCGTCGCTCGCGCGTGCTCTCGGGCGAACAGTCGAACACCTCGATCGTCTACGACGTCGAGGGCGGCCCCGTCGACCAGGTCATCGCGAAGGTCTTCCGGGTGCTGCACCACGGCGACAACCCGGACGTCACCACCCAGGCCGCCCTGACCCGTGGCGGGTCGACGCACGTCCCCTCGTCGTTCGGCTCGTTGCGCGCGACCTGGCCCGACGTCGGGCGCGAGGGCGGGACGGCCACCGGCCACCTCGCCTTCTCGCAGGAGTTCCTCCCCGGCCTCGAGGACGCGTGGCGCGTGGCCCTGACGGCGGCGGCCGACGGTACCGACTTCACCGCCGATGCCCACGCGCTCGGCGTCGCCGTCGCCGAGGTGCACGCGACCCTCGCCGCCGACCTGGGCACGGTCCCCGCGGGCGACGACGAGATCGCCGGGGCCCTGACGAGCATGCGTCGACGCATCACGACCGCGTCGCGCGAGGTGCCGCAGATCGCCGAGCACGCCGCCGCGATCGGTGCCGTCTACGACGCGGCCGAGCACCTGCACTGGCCCGACCTGCAGCGCATCCACGGCGACCTCCACCTCGGTCAGGCCCTGCTCTCGCCCGAGCGCGGCTGGATGCTCATCGACTTCGAGGGCGAGCCCCTGCGGCCGATGCCCGAGCGCTCGCGCCCCGACCTGCCGATCCGCGACATCGCGGGCATGCTGCGGTCGTTCGACTACGTGGCCGGTTCGCTGGCGCAGGAGGCCGTCCCGGTGGACGCCGCGGCCTGGGCGCACGACGCCCGCCGCGCGTTCGTCGACGGGTACGTCGCCTCGTCCGGCGTCGACGTCCGGGCCGCCCGGGCCCTGCTCGACGCGTTCGAGATCGACAAGGCCGTGTACGAGGCGATCTACGAGAGCCGCAACCGGCCGGACTGGATCGACATCCCGCTCGCGGCCGTCGCCCGGCTCGCCGCACGCAGCGCCCCCGCCGCCGGCTGAGCCGGGCGGGCAGGGTCGCGAGGCGTCCCCCGCGTGCGCGCCGCGCCTCCTGACCCCTCGACAGCGAGGGGGCAGGAGGCGCGGCGCCGACCTCAGGGACGCGGCACGTTGCGCAGGTTCGACCGCGCCATGGCCACGGCCTCGCCCGCGCCGCCGTTCATGACGATCTTCGACATGGCGAGCGAGAAGCCCTTCACCTGGGCGCCCGTGATCGTCGGGGGTAGCGAGAGTGCCTTCGGGTCGGTCGCGATGTCGACGAGCGCCGGACCGTCGTGTTCGAAGGCTGCCTCGTAGGCCGCCCGGAGGTCGCGGGGGTCGTCGACGTGGACGGCGTGGATGCCGATGGCGCGCGCCACCGCGGCGTAGTCCGTGTAGGGCACGTCGACGCCGAAGTCGGGGAACCCGTCGACGAGCATCTCGAGCTTGACGAGGCCGAGCGTCGAGTTGTTGAACACGACGATCTTCACCGGCAGCTGGTACATCTGCGCCGTGACGAGTTCGCCCATCAACATGGACAGCCCGCCGTCGCCCGAGATCGAGACGACCTGGCGATCGGGGTAGGCCATCTGCGCACCGAGGGCGTGCGGCAGGGCGTTGGCCATCGAGCCGTGCAGGTACGAGCCGAAGATGCGCCGGCGCGGGGTCGGGGTGACGTAGCGCGCGGCCCAGACGTTTCCCATGCCCGTGTCGGCCGTGAAGATGGCGTTGTCGGCCGCGACCTCGTCGAGCAGCGAGGCCGCGTACTCGGGGTGGATCGGCCGCATCTTCTCGACGTTCTTCGTGTAGGCCCCGACCGCACCGGTCATCAGCTTCTCGTGCTTCTTGAGGGTCTTCTCGAGGAACCTGCGGTTCTTCTTGCGTGTCACGAGCGGCATGAGCGCCCGGAGGGTCGGGGCGATCGCCCCGTGGACGGGCACCTGCACGTCGGCGCGACGACCGATCACGGCGGCGTCGACGTCGACCTGGGCGATGGTGACCTTCGAGGCGTCCGGCAGGAACTGCGGGTACGGGAAGTCGGTGCCGAGCAGCACGAGCAGGTCGGCGTCGTGGATGCCGGCGTGGGCGGCACCGTAGCCGAGCAGGCCGGTCATGCCGACGTCGAACGGGTTGTCGTACTGGATGACGTCCTTGCCCCGCAGGCTGTGCCCGATCGGGGCACCCACGAGGTCGGCCAGGGCGATGATCTCGTCGTGCGACCCACGACCGCCCTCGCCGACGAAGAACGCGACGGTGTCGGCCTGGTTCACGGCATCGGCCAGGGCCTGCACGTCGTGCCGGTCGGGCACGAGCTCGGGCGGGCGGACGCTGACGTAGGCGGGCACCTTGCCGCCCGCGTCGAGTTCGGCGATGTCGCCCGGCAGCGTGATCACGCTGACGCCCTCGCCCGCCAGGGTGTGCCGGATCGCGCTGGCGACGACCATCGGCGACTGCTCGGCCGTCGAGATCATCTCGCTGTAGCCCGAGCACTCGACGAAGAGGCGGTCGGGGTGGGTCTCCTGGAAGTAGTCCGAGCCGATCATCGTGCTCGGGATGTGGCTGGCGATGGCCAGGACCTTGGCGCGGCTGCGGTTGGCGTCGTAGAGCCCGTTGATGAGGTGCAGGTTGCCCGGGCCGCACGACCCGGCGCAGACGGCGAGCTCACCGCTCATCTGGGCGTCGCCCGAGGCCATGAACGCCGCGGCCTCCTCGTTGCGGACGTGGATCCAGTCGATCCCGCCCTTCGCCGAGCCGCCCGTGCGACGCACGGCGTCGACGATCGGGTTCAGGCTGTCGCCGACGATGCCGTAGATCCGGCGGACGCCGGCGGTGACGAGCTGGGCGATGATCTGGTCGGCGACCGTGTCTGCCATGGTGTTCCCTTCGTGGTGCGTGCCGGTACGCCTCCCAGACAACTCCCCCGGCGCTCACCGCCGACCGGGCTTAACCTGGGGTCATGAGCGACATCGCGAGCACGTACGTCCCCGATTCCGGCAGCATCACCATGTTCAGCACCTCGTGGTGCGGCTACTGCGCCCGCCTCAAGCAGCAACTCGGCAAGAAGGGCATCGCCTTCACCGAGGTCAACATCGAAGAGGTCCCCGGCACGGCCGAGATCGTCGAGAAGGCCAACGGCGGCAACCAGACCGTGCCGACGATCGTCTACCCCGACGGCTCGACGGCCACGAACCCCTCGCTCGCCGACGTCCAGGCCAAGCTCGGCCTCTGACGCCGTCGTGGGCCCGACCGGCACGACCTCCTCGGCACGTCGCCCCCTGCGGCTGCTGATCCTCGGCGGCACCGCCTGGCTCGGTCGGACGATCGTCGAGGCCGCCCTCGCCGGCGGCCACGACGTCACGTGTCTCGCCCGGGGGTCGTCCGGCGACGTCCCCGAGGGCGCGGAGTTCGTCCGGGCCGACCGTCGCACGCCCGGGGCGTACGACGCCGTGCTCGAGGGCGGACGACGCTGGGACGCGATCGTCGACCTGAGCCGCGACGCGTCGCACGTGCGTGACGCTGTGTCGGTGCTCGAACCCGCCAGCGCCTCCTTCGTCTTCGTCTCGAGCGTCAGCGTCTACGCCGACACCGCCACCACCGGGGCGGACGAGACGGCGGCCCTCGTCGACGCCGACGAGTCGGACTACGGCGGGTCGAAGGTCGCGGGCGAGCGCGCCGTCGTCGAGGCGTTCGGCGCCGACCGTTCACTGCTCGTCCGGGCGGGCCTCATCGGCGGACCGGGCGACCACACGGGCCGCACGGGCTGGTGGCCGCTGCGCTTCGCCCTGGCCGCCGCGTCCACGGAGCCCGATCCCGTGCTCGTGCCCGACGTGCCCGGTCTCGACGTGCAGCCGGTCGACGTCCGGGACCTGGCGAGCTGGATCGTCGCGTCCGTCGAGCGAGGTCTCTCGGGGACGTTCGACGCGGTGGGTGATCGGCAGTCGCTGGCCGACCACCTCGCGGTGGCGCGCCGGGTCGCCGGCCACACGGGCGAGGTCGTACCGGTCGACGAGCCCTGGCTCGACGCACACGGGGTCGGGCCGTGGGCCGGGCCCCGGTCGATGCCCCTCTGGGTGCCCCTCGCCACGCACGCGAGCTTCGGCGCCCGGTCAGGAGGCGCGGGCCGGGCCGCCGGGCTCGTGCCGCGCCCCGTGGACGAGACGCTGCGCGACGTCCTCGCGTGGGAACTCTCGCGTCCCGGCCCGGCGGGCCCCCACGGCGCGGGGCTCGAGCCCGCCGACGAACGCGAGCTGCTCACCGCCGCCCGCGACCGCTGAGACCGACCCGCGCTCCGCCACTCTTTGCCGGTCTCTGCAAGCCGCGCCCCGCGCCTCGCGCACCGCCCGCCGCACCCGCCATGCAGTGCACCGCGATTCGTGCAGCACGCTCGCTCTAGTCGCGGTGCGGTGAACGAATCGCGGTGCGATGCCGGCAGGCGGCCCGGTCCGGCGCGTCCTGGGTAAAAGGCCCCCGCGCCTCCGCACCCCGTTTCGTGCGCCACACACCGTCTAGTCGCGGTGCAGTGCACGAAACGCGGTGCCGTCGCGGCAGGCGGCCCGTGTCAGCTCTGTGCGGTCGGGGCGAAGAACTCGATCTGGTTGCCGTCGGGGTCCTTGATCATGAGGGCGTGGCCGAAGTCCGCGTCCTGCAGGTCGGACTCGATGCCGACCGACGTGGCGTGCTCCTGCCAGGCGACGACGCCGTCACGATCGGTCACGGCCAGGCCGATGTGGTCGAGCCCGGGGACGGTCGGGTCGAAGGCCGCGCTCGATCCCCCGGTGTAGGCCGTCACCCCGAGGATCTGCCCGTTGCCGACGGAGAAGATGCGGCGATCGAGGCCGTCGAGTTCGATGCGGCCGACGGGGCCGGCGCCGAGCAGCTTCTCGTAGAAGGCGAGGCTCGTGTCGAGGTCGGAGACGGTGATGGCGACGTGGGCGTAGCCGGAGAGTTCGGGCATGGGGTGCTCCTTCGGTGGTCGGGTGTTCTCCGACCCACCGAACTCGCCTCGACTGAGAACGGCCTCTCGTCCCGCGCTCCGCCGTCCCCCGCATCCCTCCACAGGGTGGCGAGATCCGATCCCGGAGTCCGCTCGCGCCCGAGACGATCGACGCGTGACCACCCACGAACGAGACCTTCGTTCCCTCCTCATCCGCTCGCGGTTCGACGATCCGTCGGAACGCCGAGCCCACGCGCGTGGCGAACTCGTGCGCGTCGCGCCCGGACGCTACGTCGAGTCGGCGGCCTGGCGGGGCCTGCGCCGCGAGGAACGCCACGCCGTCCGAACGGCGGCCGCGGTCGGCCGGATGCGTGACGCGGTCGTCGTCTCCCACACCTCGGCGGCCGCGGTGTGGGGCATGCCTGTGCTCGGCCCGCCGCTCGCCCGCGTCTCGACGACCGACCCGGCGCGCGCCCGGACCCACACGGGTGCGCACGTGACGAGGCATGCGGCACCGCTGCTCTCGGACGAGGTCACCAGTCATCGGGGTCTCCTCGTGACCACGCCGGCCCGGACGGCCGTGGACGTCGCTCTGAGCGGGACACGCAGCCAGGCCGTGGCCGTCCTCGACCACTGCCTGCGACGTCGGTTGTGCACGCTGGCCGAGTACCAGGCGTGCCTGCTGGGACGAGACCGTGTCCGGGGCTCGACCCGCGCCTCCTGGGTCGCCGAGTTCGCCAGCCCCCTGGCCGGTTCCGCCGGTGAATCGGTCTACCGGGTCGCCCTGGACGGTCTCGGATTCCCGGCACCCCGTCTCCAGGAACGGCACGTCGACGACGAAGGGCTCATCGGGTTCACCGATTTCGGGTGGGAGGCCTACGGCGTGTACGACGAGTTCGACGGCTTCGTGAAGTACCTCGACCGCGAGATGCGGCACGGGCTGACGGCGGAGGAGATCGTGGTCCTCGAGAAGGTCCGTGAAGACCGGCTGAGGGGGCTGCCCTACGTGAACCGGGTGACACGAACCGTCTGGCGCGATCTCGCGCGTCCGCAGCGGATCGTCACACGGCTCGAGCGAGCCGGCCTCCCGCGCGTCCACACCGCGAATCGTGCACGGCACCGTGACTAGTCGGGGTGCCGTGCACGAAACGCGGTGCGTCGAGGTGCGGCGGTGTGTCGCGGTGGCGTGCACGAAACGCGGTGCGTCGAGGTGCGGCACGGTGCGGCGCGGTGCGTCGAGGTGCGGCGCGGTGAGGGCGGGTCAGGCTTCGAGGGCCTCGGTGAGCAGGGCGACGAGGGCCGAGAGCTGCACGTCGACGGAGTCGACGACCTCGGAGTCGTCGCCGTCGAGTGCCCGGGCGGCGAGGCCGGCCTTGCTGTCGATCAGCTCGGCGATCTTCGTGTCGATCGTCTGCGCCGCGATGACGCGCCACGCCGTGACCGGCTCGGCCTGGCCGATGCGGTGCACGCGGTCGATGGCCTGCGTCTGCTCGGCGTCCGTCCACGACAACTCGGCCAGCACGACGTTCGAGGCGACCTGCAGGTTGAGCCCCACGCCGGCCGCGGTCAGCGAACAGACGACGACCTCGACCTCGGGGTCGTTCACGAAGGCGTCGATCTGGCGCTGACGGACGGCCGGGGTCTGGTCGCCGCGGATCGAGGAGTACTTGATGCCCCGCTTGGCGAAGGTGGCCTCGGCGACGTCCATGACGTCGATGTGCTTGGCGAAGAACACCACCTTGCCGACGTTGCGGGCGAGCTGGGCGGTGTAGTCGGCGGCCAGGCCGGCCTTGGCCTGACCGATGCGGCGCACCATGCTGAAGACGTTCTCACCCGTGCTCGACGCGCTGGCGTCCTCGAGCTCCCACTTGGCGACCTGGCGGACGAGGTCGTGATCGATGCCCTCGACGCGGACGCCGGACGTGCGGGTGGTGAGCGCGGTGCGGTACTTCTGCACCATGCGGCGGGCCAGCTCGCGTTCGGCGTCGCGGATGGACCGGCCCACCTCGTCGTCGAGCTCGACCGGAAGGTCGGCGATGCGGCGGGCGGGGATGTCGGAGGCGACGTCGACCTTCTTGCGACGGACGATGCCGAGGTCGATCACGATCTCGCGCGCCGACGAGAAGAACCCGGGGTCGGCGGGGGTCAGGCCGACCTCTTCGAGGCGCTCCATCAACTCGGCGGCGGGCTTCTTGTCGCCGATCCAGCCGAGGAACTCCCAGATGGCGCGGAAGTCCTCGATGTCGTTGATCAACGGGGTGCCGGTCAGCGCCATGAGCAGCGGGTGCGCGGTGCGCGACCGGATGCGCTGGGCGAGCTGCAGCACGTGCCGCGACCGCTGCGATTCTTTGTTCTTGATGAAGTGGGCCTCGTCGACGATCATGCCCTTGAAGCCGAGCTCGCCGAGCCAGCCGACGTGACGGTCGAGCACCTCGTAGTTGACGATGACCACGTCGGCGAAGGCGTCGAGCTTCTCGCCGTCGCCGTGGATGACGGTCGCCGTGCGCGTCGGCGTCCACAGCTGGACCTCGCGGGCCCAGTTCGTCTTGACGACGTTGGGCACGACCACGAGCAGCGGGTACGCCGCGGCCGCCTGGGCGGCGAGCAGGGCCTGGGCGGTCTTGCCGAGGCCGGGCTCGTCGGCGAGCAGGTAGGTGCGGTGGCCCTGGCGGGCGGACTCGACGAGCTGTGCCTGGTGGTGCATCAGGGTGGCGCCCGCGGGGGCGTCGACCGTGGTGGGCTCGGGCAGCGGCATGCAGGCCGAGCCTCCCCCGGCGCCGTACTCGAAGGACTTGAACAGGGGGCCGAAGAGCTCCCAGTTCGCGAGCCGGCGCGGGTGCGCCTCGCGGGCGACCTCGGCGAGCGCGAAGTCGGGCGGCAGGAACGGGTTCGCCAGCTGCCGCGAGATGACCGACTGCGGGACGACCTGTCGCTCGGAGGTCGGCGCGACCGGCGCCGCCTCGGTGACGATGATCTGCTGCTCGGGCTCGAGCTCGAGCCCGGCCGACATCTGCATGTCGCGCTTGAGCGTCTTGGCGGCCTCGCTGACCGTGGCCGCGTCGCCCAGCAGGGTGATCAGGGACGTGTCGCGGGCGGCGGTCTTGGCCAGGATCTGGGCGACGCCGTCGAGGCGCTTCATCTGCTCGGCGCGCTCGGACTCGCTGATGGCCTTGTCGACCTTGACCCGGGCGCGTTCCTCGCGCATGAGCAGGGCGATGACCTGGAACTTGGTGCGGCTCGAGGGCTTCACCTGACCGCGTTGCGCGGCGGCCTCGACCTCGCGCACCGCACGGGCGAGGACGGGGATCAGCCCGTCGTTGTCGACCTCGCGGCGACGGTTCGGACGCTGGGCGGTGCGGGTACCACCCGATTGACGCTGGCCTGGTCGAGCCAAGGCTCCTCCTCGTGGTCGACGCGGGACGTCGACGGTGCTGTGCCGCCGTGTCGGCGGAGGGTGCTGCGCGGGACGCCGAGAGGCTCGGCGACCCGGACGGACGACGACCGAGAGGGTCGCGCCGGATGCGTGCGGGGCGGGGTGCCGCGCGATGGACAGCTGTACCGGCTTCGCGACGGGCGACCTTCGTGGCGGGCAGTCCGACGACGGCACGTGCCCCGAAGCCCCGTCACGCCGAGGTGTCGACTCGCACCGGAGGAGGCGCGGACCGGAGAACACCCGGGCGGTGAAGCTGGGGACAGTTTACGCGTACGACGCGCCGGTACGCCACCAGCGCCTCCTCGTGTCTCGGGGCCAGGTGGCGACGGACCGGCGGCGCGTCAGCCGCGACGACGCAGGCCGCGGGTCGCCGGTCCTTCGAGCACGCTGCCGTCGGCGGCGAACCGCGACCCGTGCAGCGGGCAGTCCCACGACCGTTCGGAGTCGTTCCAGGTGACGATGCCGACGAGGTGCGGGCAGATCGCCGACACGGTGCACACCTCGCCGTCGACGGTCGAGCGCGCGACGGGGGCGAAGCCACCCGAGCGGCCCACCTCGCCCTGGCCCTCGGCGGGGGCGACGGCGACCAGACGGCGGGTCATCGCGCCGGCCCAGCCCTTGGCCGCCCACCACGCGTCGGCCGCGTTGATGCCGATCCCCGACGCGATGGCGATCGGCGTCGTGACCCGCCCGTGCAGCGTGGTCATCCAGGGCTGCGGGTCGCCGAGCACGTCCGACACGAGGGTCATCGCGGCCTGGACCGCGTTCGTCAGCCCCCAGTGCTCGTAGCCGGTCGCGAGGTAGATGCGGCCCCGACCCCGCGGCAGCCAGCCGACGAACGGCACGTGGTGCGGCGTGCCGTAGTCCTGACCGCTCCACGAGTGGGTCGGCCGCGCACCCGGCCAGTGGCGCGTCGTCCACTCGGCGAGGTCGTCGACCATCGCGATCGTCGAGGAGGCGCGACCCACCGGGTGCCGGTTGCCGCCGGTCACGAGGCGGTCGCCCACCGCGGAGAACGACCGGGTGGGACCGTCGACCGCCTGGTACATGCCGTCCGGCAGGTCGTCGACGCCCTCGAAGGCCAGGCCGTAGGAGCGCTCGCTGCGGAGCTTGGCGAAGTAGAGGCCGCGGTCGAGCACGGGGCTGCCCGTCGTGACGTGCACGCGGCGGCCGCGGACGTCGGGACCGTCGCTGTGGGTCACCGTCGGATTCGTCGCGTCGACGCCGGTGACGCGCACCCCCTCGACGACGACGCCACCGAGCGCCCGGACGTCCGCCACCAGCGCGACGATCGCCTGCACGGGGTCGAACTGCGCCTGGTCGGGCAACCGGAGTCCGCCGGTCGTGCCGAACGGGAGGTCGAGGCCGAACTCCTTGACGACGGGGAGGCCGGCCTTCCTCGCGACGAGGTACTCGTCGTCGACCGTGGCGAGCCCGGCCCGGGTCGTCGCGTAGCTGAAGGCGTCCCGGCGCTCGACCTCGACGCCGGCCTCGTCGAGGTAGTCGACCATCCAGTCGAAGCCCGCCCGGTTGGCCGCGACGTAGGCGTCGACGACGCTCTGGTAGGTGTTCGTGCGGATGCGCTGGAGCTGCCTGCCCTGCAGCAGCGACATCGACGCGGACCCGCTGCCGCTCGCGACGCTGCCGACCGTGCGCGCCTCCAGGACGGCGACCCGGTGACCGCGACGCGCGAACAGCAAGGCGGTGACGAGTCCGGTCAGGCCCCCGCCGACGATCACGTCGTCGTAGACGGTCTCGGGGTCGATCCTGTCGGTGGTGACGTCGGGAGCGGCGTCGAGCCAGGGTGACGGCATGGGGGCCTCCGGGTGCGCGGGTGGGTGCTGCGCGCCACGGTAGGCCCGTCCGCCCGTCCGTGGGTGCGCGGCGGACCCGTCCGTGGGTGCGCGGCGGACCCGTCCGTGGGTGGGCGGCGGAGGGGCGGGCGGTCAGGCGGGGCGGGCGAGGGTGCCCGCGGCGGCACCGATCAGCTGGACGGCCTTGCGGCGGCCCGTGTCGGTGCCGAGCGTGGCCTGTCCGCCGGCGTGGGCGAGCAGCTGCGACGCGACGCCCGGCGCGAGCCGGTCGGCCAGGCCGGGCAGGCGTTCGACCCAGGCGCGCGTCACGTCGTCGGCGAGGCGTTCGCAGGCCCGGGCCTCGGCCTCGTCGCCGTTGCCCCGGTGCCACTGTCCCGTCACGACCAGATGGGCGACGAGGGCCGCCGCGTCGCGCGCCGGGTGCCCGAGCCCCGCGGTGTCGACGTCGAGCAGACCGGTGACCCGCCACGGCTCGGACGGGTGCACGAAGAGCTGCTCGAGGTGCAGGTCGCCGTGGATCACGGCGAGGGCGTCCGAGGCGGATGAGGCGCGGCGCCGGTCGATCTCGTCGTAGAGGCCGTCGATCTCGGTCGCCCGGTCGGGCAGCGCGGCGCGCAGCGTCGAGCGGTGCCAGGCTCCGTGGTCGAGGGCGTCGGACTGCGCCCGCGCCACCACGTCGACGCGGGCGATGCGCGTGCCGAGGTCGACCATCTGCTCGACGAACCGCGGGTCGTCGACGAGCTCGACGACGCGCTGCCCGGCCGGCACCCCCGGGACGCGTTCGAGGACGAGCAGGCCGTCCGCCCGCGAGGCGAGCACGGCGGGCACCGGCAGCCCCTGCGCCCGGAACGCCTCGTGCAGGGCGACGATCGGTGCCACCCGGTCGGGGCGGACCACCTTGAGGAAGACGGTGGTCTCGGCGGCATCGAGTCGGATGACGGCGCGCTTGCCGGGTCGGTACGCCGCGACGCTCAGCCGCGGTTCGGTGACGACGACGCCGAGCGCCGCGAGCGCGTCGGCCACCCGGTCGGGATACGTGGCCCCGGCGAGCGCCGGCAGCATCGGGTCGGCCGGGTAGGCCCAGACGGCGAGCGGCTGACCGGTGGTCGGGTCGCGGGTGAGCACCGAGGACTCGTCGGCGGCCCGGGTGTCGGTGTCGATGAAGGTCAGCACGGTCGAGGTCGCGCCGACCGGGTCGACCGTGTCGACCTCGTAGCCGTAGAGGAACCCGGCGCCCGAGGGCTCGACCGAGTGGGGTCGGAAGGCGACGACGGTCAGCCCCGAGTTCGCGAACGCGGCGGGGAGCACCTCGGCGGAGTTGGGCCACACGAGGACGCAGTCAACCAGCAGCCGGACCGATCGGTGGGGAGGCGCGGGCGGGGTGACCGTTTCGTGACCTGTCGCGACGTCGCGACGCGGGCGGCGCCTCCCCGTCTACCCTGGAGGGCGTGAAGGTCGTCTCGCGCATCCGGCAGACGAAGCGCACGCCCCTGCTCCAGGTGGTGAAGACGAGCGTCGCGGTGATGGCGGCCTGGTTCGCCTCGGTGGCCCTGTTGCAGCAGCCCCTGCCGATCTTCGCCGCGATCGCGGCCCTGCTCGTGGTGCTGCCGAGCGTCAACCAGTCGTTCGTGCGCGGCCTCGAGCGCAGCGTCGGCGTCATCGCCGGCGTGCTCATCGCCTTCGCGGCCGGCCAGCTGTTCGGCGACGCGACCTGGATCGTGCTGGCGATCGTCGTGGTGAGCCTGCTCGTGGCCTGGGCCTTCCGGCTCACGCCGAGCTCGGCGAACCAGGTGCCGATCTCGGCGATGCTCGTGTTGGCGATCGGCGCCCAGACCCCCGACTACGCGCTCGACCGGGTGCTCGAGACGATCATCGGTGCGGCCATCGCGCTCGCGATCAACGCGTTGATCGTGCCTCCCGTCGCCCTCGCCCCCGCGCACCTCGCCGTCGGACGGCTCGCGCGCGACATCGCGTCCGTGCTCGACGAGACCGCCGCCGTGCTCGACGAACCGGTCGACGGGTCGCGGCTCGCCACGGGCCTGACCAGGGCCCGCGAGCTCAGGGTGGCCCAGGCCCGGGCGGTCGACGCGGTCACCGCGGGCGAGGAGAGCCTCCAGCTCAACCCCCGTGCGAGCCGCAACCGCAGCGTCCTCGAGGCCGACGCGGCGCTGCTGCGGCGCCTCACCGTGCTCGTCAACCGGGTGGTCGGCATGGTGCGGTCGGTCCACGACAACTACGACCCCGGGCTGTCCGACGACCCCGTGGTGCAGAGCATCGCCGAAGACCTCCGACGAGCCGCCCACGACGTGCGCCTGCTGGCGCGGACCACCGAGGAGGCGCTGCCGGCCGGGCGCGCCTCCCGCCTCCCCGACGCCACCGGCGGTCCCGCGACGGGCACCGGGCACGACGACGGCCCGGCGCTCACGTCGCCGGTGAGCGTGCTGCGCCCCGACCCGGACAACTGGGTGCTGGTCGGGTCGCTGCTCGAGGACCTGCGCCGCGTGCGCGAGGAGATCATCGGGTAGCATCCGACGATGCGACGGGGCCGGGCGACAGGGGTGGCCGACCCGACCCTCGACCGCTACGCCCCGTTCGCGCTGGTGACCGAGCCCGGTGCCCTCGGGCTCACCCGCTCGACGATCGAGACGGCACACGGCCGGACGGTCGTGCACCACGCGACGGCGTCGGCCGACCGGTCCTCGCGCCGCCGGGCGACCGTCCTGCTGCACGGGGCGGCTGGTTCGTGGACGACGTGGACCCCCCTGCTGCAGGCCGCCCGCGAGGTGGACGCGGTCGTCTCCCGCCCGGTGCTCATCGACCTGCCGGGGTGGGGCGCCTCGCCCGAGCCGGACCCGGGCCTCGACGTCGAGTCGGCCGCCGCCGTGGTGGTCGAGGTCGCCGAGGCGCTGGGCGTCACCGAGTTCGACCTCGTCGGTCACTCGATGGGCGCGTTCGTCGCCCTGCACCTGGCGGCCGTCCGACCCGACCTGGTGCTCAGCGTCTCGGTCGTGTCGGCCACGTCCTTCTCGGCGATCGACGCCGTGACGCACCCGGTGCGGGGCCTCGTGCGGCTGCCGGCCTTCACGCTGCTGCGCGCGGCGTTCGGGGTGCTGCCCCGCGCCTCCGCGTCCCTGCTGCGCGGCGCGGCCCGCATCGGACTGCTGCGAACACTGTCGTCACCCGTCTTCCGCCACGTCGACCGCGTCCCACGCTCGGTGCTCGAGGCGTTCGTGGCCGAGCTCAGGCCCCGGGGCTTCCTGGCGGCCTCGAGGTCGGGGCAGGGGTACGACGCGACCCGGTGGCGAGGCATCGAGTGCGACGTCGCCGCCGTCAGCGGAGCCGACGACGTCTTCGCCCGGTCGTCCGACCTCGACCGCCTGGCCGACGTCGTGCGGCACGCCCGGACGACCCTCCTCGCCGACTGCGGGCACTTCGCCCACGTCGAACGGCCCCACGAGACCTTGCGGGCCCTCGGCTGGGTCGAGGGCTAGGACGCCTCGGCCGACGCCGCCGAGCCCGCCCCGGCCTCGACCTCGCGCACGATCATCGCGACGCACCGCGCGTGGCCCAGCGGCCGGAAGTGGCCGTCGACCGGGAACTCGAGGTTGACGGCCCCCGGCAGGACGCTGCCCTCGGTGACGTGGGCGTCGAACCGCGACGCCATCGACGTGATGGTCCCGTTCGCCTCACGCTGTCCGGCGAGCCGCAACAGGTCGGCGTCCCGGGGCGAGAAGGGCCTCAGCGCCCTGACCGGCAGCACCCTCGCCCAGCGCGACCCCGAGAAGGGACTGTTGACCGTCACCATGCGGGTGATGCGTCGCTCGGCGTCGGTCGAGACCATCATGGTCTTGCCGACGAGCCCGCCCTTGCTGTGGGCCAGCACGACGACGTCCCGCAGGTCGTGGGCGTCGAGGATGCGTTGGGCCACCTCGGCGGTGGCCGCGATCGGACGACGGTTGTGGCCCATGCCGGGCACCACGATGATCGGGTGACCCCGATCGTTCAGCCGGTCGGCCACGGGTCGGAGGAAGCGCCAGGTCTCGTAGACGCCGGGCAGCAGCAGGACGGGCTCACGGTCGCCGTCACGGTAGCGACGCGGCACCACCCGGCCCGACCGCGGGACGAGGTGCACCCACCAGACGTACCGGTAGTCGAGCACGACCGTGCGGACGAAGCGCCAGAGGCCGACCCGGCGACGTCCGTGGCCACGCGACGGTGTGGAGCTCATGCCGCCACGCTAGGCGACGTCAGGCGGCGGTGCCCACCAGGGGCAGCTCGCCCCAGGGCTCGCCCTCCGGCCAGGCGATCGACTCGACCGCGGCCCGGGCCATCTCGAGCGTGACGTCCCAGCGGCCGCAGATCGACGCCCACGGCGGCGGGAACTCCGACGCGTCGTCGAGCAGCGCCAGGGCGAGTCGCCCGAGCCCCGCGCGGGCCGCCGCGCTCGCCGCGTCCGGCAGGGAGTCGGTCAGCCCGTGGACGACCCTCACCCGGTGGGCGAAGTCCATCTGCTCGATGTCGTCGAACGCCCCCCAGGCGCTCTCGATCTCTCGTCGCAGCCTCGTGATCTCGACCGCGTCGAAACCGTGACGGTCGGCGCGTCCGGGTACCGCTCGTGCCATGTCAGCCCCCCTCAGAGCATGGCCACGGATCGGGTACCCACGGCCGGGCGTCGGCTTCGGTGCCGATGCAGGCGAACATACCATCCAGTACGGTCCGGGCTCCAGCACCCTCGATCACGAGTGGATCACGGCGGCGAGCGACCCCCTGGACCGGCTCGGGACGGCAGGCGCCGGCGACCCCTCGGGCCGACGCGCCCCGGCGTCCCCACCCGTCGTCGGTCGAGCTGTCCCCCGAAGGCTGAGCCGTCGCCCGGGCCCACGGTCTACCGTCCACGTCGCACCCACCGGTGCGACGACTCCGCACGAACCCACGACGAACGGGAGACATCATGTTCCAGGGATCCGACCAACTCCGCGACAACATGCAGAAGGTCCTCGTCGACCTCATCGAGCTGCACGTCCAGGGCAAGCAGGCGCACTGGAACCTGCTCGGCTCGAACTTCCGCGACCTCCACCTGCAGCTCGACGAGATCGTCGAGGCGGCCCGCGAGTTCAGCGACGAGGTGGCCGAGCGCATGCGCGCCGTCTACCTGATCCCCGACGGCCGCACCTCGACCGTCACCCGCGGCACGAGCCTGCCCGAGTTCCCCGCGGGCCCCGTCGAGACCACCGCGGTGGTCGACCTCATCGTCGACCGCATGTACGCCGTCACCGGCACGATGCGCACGGTCCACGACGACGTCGACGACGAGGACCCCACGACGGCCGACGTGCTGCACAGCATCCTCGAGCGCCTCGAGCAGCTCGCCTGGATGACCGGCGCCGAGAACCGCCACCCCGAGAAGGACGCCCGCCAGGTCGACACGCGTCAGCGTGACGAGGACGCCGCGGCCGAGGGCCTCGACCGCGTCGGCGCCGTCGCCAACTGACCCGACCACCTCACGAGGGCACCGTCCGGGAGCGCGCCACCCGCGCCTCCCGGGCGGTGCCCTCTCTCGTCGAGAGGACGACCCCATGACCGAATCGTTCGACCACGTCATCGTGGGCGGCGGCATGACCGCCGACGCCGCCGCGAAGGCCATCCACGACACCACCCCGGACGCGTCGGTGCTGATCGTCAGCGCCGACGTCGACGCGCCGTACACGCGCCCGGCGCTGTCGAAGAAGCTCTGGACCGACCCCGACTACACCGAGGCCGACAACGCTCTCGGCACCGTCGCCGACTCGGGTGCCGAGATCCGGCTGCGCACGCTCGTCGAGTCGATCGACCGCGAGGCCCGCACCGTGACCACCGACCGCGGCGACGTGATCGGCTACGGGGCCCTGCTGCTCGCGACCGGAGGCAGCCCCGTCGCCCTCGACCTGCCGGACGACGACCGCGTCGTGTACTTCCGGACCGCCGAGGACTACCGCCGACTCCGCTCGCTCTCGGGCGGCGGCCGGCACGTCGTCGTCGTGGGCGGCAGCTACATCGGCACCGAGCTCGCCGCGGCCCTCGTGCAGAACGACACCCGCGTGACGCTGGTCTTCCCCGACGACGTGCTCGGCGGATCGGTGTTCCCCGCGTCCCTCGCCTCGTCGTTCGAGAAGAGATTCGAGGAGGCGCGGGTCGAGCTGGCGCGCGGACGTCGCGTCGAGAGCGGCACGGCCGACGACGCCGGCGTCCACCTCCGGCTCGACGACGGCTCGACCCTCGACGCCGACGCGGTCGTCGTGGGGCTCGGCATCTCGGTCGACGACCAGCTCGCGGCCGACGCGGGTCTGGCCGTGGACGACGGCATCGTGGTCGACGAGCACCTGCGGACGAGCGACCCGAACGTGTTCGCCGCCGGCGACGTGGCCTCGTACCCGGACGCGATCCTCGGGCGCCGCCGCGTCGAGCACGTCGACAACGCGAAGTCGCAGGGCCCCGTCGTCGGTCGCAACATGACCGGCGCCGACGAGGTCTACGACCACACGCCGTACTACTACTCGAAGGTCTTCGACCTCTCGTACGAGGCCGTCGGCACGCTCGACGCGTCGCTCGAGACGATCGTCGACGACAAGGGCGAGGGCGAGGCCGTGGCGTACTACCTGGGCGACGACGGCGCGGTCGAGGGCGTGCTGCTCTGGAACGTCGAGGAGGCGCGTGACGCGGCCCGCACCGTCATCGCGGCGGGCGTCGTGCCGCGCGACGAGCTCGTGGGGCGCATCTGAGGACGCGCCGTCGGCACGACGACGCCCGCCCGATCGGCTGACCGGGCGGGCGTCGTCGCGTCGGAGGGTCGTCGCAGGGGCGACGGGCCGGGCGTCCCCGGGGGGCCCGCCCGCACGGGCGGCGGTCTCAGCCGAACAGGAACGGCGGGCGAGCCGCCCGGTCGAGGTCCAGCGCGAAGATGCCGCCGCTCAGCGGGAACTCCTCGAGCTGTTCGTCGCTCAGCCCCTCGCGGGCCGACAGCACGAACAACGTCCGCAGGTCGTCACCACCGAAGCCGATGCCGGTGACGTTCGGCACCGGGAGGGTGATCTCGTCGACGAGACCACCGTCGACGTCCAGGTGCACCACCTTGCCCTCGCCGTAGATGGCACCCCAGAACTCTCCCCGCTCGTCGCGGGCCAGGCCGTCGTGGGCGCCCTGGGACGAGAACGGGACGAGCTCGCCCAGGGTGCCGTCGGCATCCCACGAGGCTCGGTAGATCGTGTCGTCGCCGGTGTCGGTGAGGTAGATCTCGCTGCCGTCGTCGTTCCACTCGAACCCGTTGGTCGTGGCGAAGTCGTCGCGGAGCTGCGTGAGCGTGCCGTCCGGGGCCACGCGGTAGAGACCGGCCACGGGGCTGCCCTCGGGGTCGGTCGCACCGACGACGAAGGCGCCGAACGGGTCGCACTTGCCCTCGTTGAGGCGCAGGCGCTCGTCGGCGTGGTCGACGGTCGCGATCGTCCGCTGCTCGGTCCCGTCGTCCCGCATGACGACGACGGTGTCGTCGAGGGCCGCGATCAGGCCACCGCCGCGCCGACGCTGGAAGCTCGGCAGGGGCGGGTCGACGACGACGGTCGTGTCCCTCGTGCCGTCGGCCGACGTGCGGTGCAGGAGGCCGTTCGTGATGTCGGTCCAGACCAGCTCGCGGGCGTCGACGTCCCAGACGGGACTCTCGCCGAGCGTGGCCTTCGCGTCGAAGAAGAGGCGGGGCTCGGACGTGGTTCCGGTCGGAAGAGGCATCCGACCGGTCTACCCGCCCGACATGTCCACCGGCTCCTTTTCTCGCCCCCAGGGGTACGGAGGCCGTTGTTGGCACACAGAACACTGCGAGGGACGGGCACGAGGAGGCGCGCTGGGCCACCGTAGGAGGCGTGACGGACACCCTCGAGACCACCGACGACATCCAGGCCGACCACTTCGGCGCGACGACGGCCGCCGCCGGCGAATGGCACCGCCCCGACCCCCGGGACGACGGCTACGTGCCGCTGCGCTCCTACGGGGCGATCGGCGACGGTCGGACCGTCGCCCTCATCGCCCGCGACGGCCAGATCGACTGGCTGCCGATGCCCGACATGGACAGCGACCCGGTGTTCTCCGGCATCGTCGACGCCGGCAAGGGCGGACGCATCGAGCTGCGTCCCGTCGACGACGACTTCGAGGTGCAGCGCGAGTACGTCGAGAACACGAACGTCCTCGTGACCCGCTTCCGCACCTCCACGGGCGTCGTCGAGATCACGGACGCCCTCGTCACGGGCATCGCCGGTCGGCTGCCCTGGGCCGAGCTCGCCCGCCGCATCGAGGGCGTGACGGGGTCGGTCGCCATGCGCTGGGCGGTGATCCCGGGCAACACGTTCGGCACGCACCCGATTCGCCGGGTCGACACGTTGCACGGGCCGGTCCTGCGCGCCGCCGACATCAACCTGGCGCTCGTCGGCTTCGAGCACGGCCGCCTCGACTCGGTCGAACCCGGCGACGGCGAGGCCCACGGCGGGCCGCACCGGTTCTGGGGCGAGTTCACCACCCACGAGGGGTCGCGCTCGTTGATCTGTCTCTGCGGCGTCGAGGACGAACCCCTGCACCTGCCCGACCCGCACGTGGTCGACCAGGGCATCGACCGCACGGTGCGCAACTGGCAGACCTGGTCGGACGAGTTCAACTGGGACGGCCCGTGGTCCGACGCCGTGCAGCGCAGCGCCCTCGCGCTCAAGCTGCTGATCTTCAGCCCCACCGGCGCGATCGCGGCAGCCGCCACGGCGGCCCTGCCCGAGAACTTCACCGGGGACAAGAACTGGGACTACCGCTTCGCCTGGGTACGCGACCTGGCCTACACGGTGAACGCGCTCGTCCGCTTCGGCCTGCGAGAAGAGACCCAGGCAGCCGTCTCGTGGTTGCTCTCGGCGCTCAAGGCCAACGGCCGCACGATGCACATCTTCCTCAACCTCGACGGCTCGGTGCCGGACGGCACCCACGAGACGGGGTCCGAGGGCTGGCGCGGCATCGGCCCGGTCTACAAGGGCAATCCGGCGGGCGAGCAGCTGCAGCTCGGCACCTACGCCGACATCCTGGCGATCATGAGCCAGTACGCGGCCGACGGCAACATCCTCGACGAGTCCACCGGCGACCTGCTCGCCGGTTTCGCCGACGACGCCTGCCGCCGCTGGCAGGAGAAGGACTCGGGCATGTGGGAGCTGCCGGACGAGCAGCACTACGTGAGCAGCAAGATGGGCTGCTGGCAGGCCATCGACGCCGCCCTGCACCTCACCGAGGTCGGCCAGATGCACCCCGACCCCGAGGACGTCGTCTTCTGGCGGAAGAACCGCGACCTGATCGAGGACTGGGTCGCCGAGCACGGCTGGAACGAGAAGATCGGCTCGTACGTCATGTACCCGGGCAGCGAGAAGCTCGACGCGTCGGTGCTGCTGCACGCCCCCAGCGGTTTCGACCGCGGCGAGCGCATGTCCCGCACCATCGACGCGATGCAGCGCGGGCTCTCGGCCGGCCCCCTGCTGTTCCGCTACAGCGAGGTCGATCAGGAGGAAGGCACGTTCGTGGCCTGTGCCTTCTGGCTCGCCAGCGCCCTGGCGTGCGTGGGCCGTCAGGAGGAAGCGGTCGAGCTGATGGACCAGCTCGTGCAGCAGCCGAACGACGTGGGCCTGCTGACCGAGATGATCAGCGCCGACGACGGGCAGTTCCTCGGCAACGTGCCGCAGGGCCTCAGCCACCTCGCCCTCGTCAACGCGGCGATCACCATCGACGAGATGAGCCGTGAGGGCACCACCGACGACATGGAGGGCCAGTGACGAACGACCACTCGACGCCGATGCCACCGGCGACCCCCGACGACCTCGCTCTCGTCGACGCGTGGTGGCGGGCCGCCAACTACCTGACCGTCGGGCAGATCTACCTGATGGACAACGCGCTGCTCACGCGGCCGATCGCGCGCGACGACATCAAACCGCGCCTCCTCGGCCACTGGGGCACGTCGCCCGCGCTGAGCTTCGTCTACGCGCACCTCAACCGCGTGATCCGGCGCGACGACCGCGACCTCTTGTACGTCTGCGGCCCGGGGCACGGCGGGCCGGCCATGGTCGCCAACACGTACCTCGAGGGCACCTACAGCGAGCTGTTCCCCGAGGTGACGCAAGACGCGGCGGGACTGCAGAAGCTCTTCACGCAGTTCTCGTTCCCGGGCGGCATCCCGTCGCACGCGGCACCCGAGACCCCGGGGTCGATCAACGAGGGCGGTGAACTCGGGTACTCGTTGAGCCACGCCTACGGTGCGGTGCTCGACGACCCCGACCTGGTGGCCGTCTGCGTCATCGGCGACGGCGAGGCCGAGACCGGGCCATTGGCGACGAGCTGGCACGCGAACAAGCTGCTCGACGCCCGACACGACGGGGCCGTGCTGCCGATCCTCAACCTCAACGGCTACAAGATCGCCAACCCGACGGTGCTCTCGCGCATCCCCGAGGGCGAACTGCTCGAGCTGATGCGGGGCTACGGATACGAGCCGCTCGTCGTCGCGGGCGGTTTCGACGGCGAGGACCCGATGCGGGTGCACGAGCGCATGGCCGCCGCCCTCGACCACGCCTTCCTCCGCATCGACGAGCTGCAGCGGGAGGCCCGCGACGGCGACGGCACCGCACGCCCGCGGTGGCCCATGATCGTGCTGCGGACCCCCAAGGGGTGGACGGGCCCGAAGGTCGTCGACGGCGAGCGCGTCGAGGGCACCTGGCGCGCACACCAGGTGCCGCTCAGCGGCGTGCGCGAGGACGACGGTAACCGGGCGCAGCTCGACGACTGGATGCGGTCGTACGGCGCCGACGAGCTCTTCGACGAGACGGGTCGGCCGGTGGCCTGGCTCGACGGACTCCGCCCGCGGGGAGCGAAGCGCATGAGCGCGATCCCGGCGTCCAACGGTGGTCTCGTGCGTCGTGACCTGCACCTCACGGACTACCGTGCGCACGCGGTCGAGACCTCCGACGATCGCCGCACCCAGGCCGAGGCCACACGCGTCCTCGGCCGGTGGCTCGCCGAGATCGTGCGCGACAACCCGTCGACCTTCCGTCTCTTCGGGCCCGACGAGACGGTGTCCAACCGACTCGACCCGGTGTTCGACGTGACCGAGCGGGTGTGGGCGGCCGACATCTGGCCCGACGACGAGCACGTGGCCCGCAGCGGCCGCGTGATGGAGGTGCTGAGCGAGCACCTGTTGCAGGGACTCATGGAGGGCTACCTGCTGACCGGGCGCCACGGTCTGCTCAACACCTACGAGGCCTTCGTGCACATCGTGGACTCGATGTTCAACCAGCACGCGAAGTGGCTCGAGAGCGCCGACGAGATCGACTGGCGCGCGCCGATCTCGTCGTTCACCTACCTGTTGTCGTCGCACGTCTGGCGGCAGGACCACAACGGCTTCTCGCACCAGGACCCCGGGTTCCTCGACGTCGTCGTCAACAAGCAGGCGCACCTCGTGCGCATCTACCTGGCCCCCGACGCCAACACGCTGCTCGCCGTCGCCGACCACGCGTTCCGCACGACCGACACGGTCAACGTGATCGTCGCCGGCAAACAGGAATCCCCCGCCTGGCTGTCGCTGCCCGAGGCCGAGGAGCACGTCCGACGCGGCGTCGGCATCTGGGAGTGGGCGGGCACCGAGGGGACGCCCGTCGACGGGGTCGACCCCGACGTGGTGCTGGCCTGCGCGGGCGACGTGCCGACCCTCGAGACCGTGGCGGCCGCCGACCTGCTCCGTCAGGTGCTGCCGTCCCTGACCACGCGCGTCGTCAACGTGGTCGACCTGATGCGGCTGCAGGACGCGAGGGAACACTCGCACGGCCTCACGGACGACGACTTCGACGCACTCTTCACGACCTCGAAGCCGATCGTCTTCGACTTCCACGGCTACCCGTCGCTCGTCCACCGGCTCACCTACCGCCGCACGAACCACGCGAACCTGCACGTGCGCGGCTTCCAGGAGAAGGGCACCACCACGACGCCGTTCGACATGACCATGCTCAACGACATCGACCGCTATCGGTTGGTGCTCGACGTGCTGCACCGCGTACCGGGCCTCGCCGACGAGCACCCCGAGCTGGTGGCGGACGTCGAGTCGCGGCGCGAGGCGGCCCGGGCGTACGCCTACGAGCACGGCGAGGACCACCCCGACGTCACCGGCTGGCAGTTCGGCGCCTAGGGGTGCGACAAGCCGCCGCGCCGGGCGTACGGTCGGGCGCATGACGCCGAAGGACGAGACTCCCCCGCAGCTGAAGAACCCCGACATGTACGAGGCACTCCGCGACGAGGGGGCGTCGAAGGAGAAGGCCGCGCGCATCTCGAACGCCGCCGCCCAGAAGGGCAACAGCGAGAAGAAGGTGGCCGCCAAAGGCGGGAAGTCCGGTTCGTACGACGACTGGACGGTGGAGGAACTCAAGGCACGCGCGAAGGAACTCGGCGTGACCGGCTACTCCGACCTGAAGAAGGCCGACCTGATCGAGGCGCTCCGCGAACACTGACCGTCGCGGTCAGCCGGCCTTCTTCTTCGGGGCCGCCTTCTTGTCGGAGGCGGACGAGGCGGGCTTCTTCCTCGCCGCAGAACCCGACCCTCCGGACGTCGACCGCGAGGACTCCTTCTTCGAGGGCTCCTTCTTCGCAGGCGACTTCTTCGCGGCGGGTTTCGTCGACGACGACGCCGCGGCCTTCTTGGTCGGCTTGGGATGTCCGCCCGACCGGTTCTTCTCGACCGACCGACGCAGCGCCTCCATCAGGTCGATGACCTCGCCGCCCTCGTCGTCGTCCTCGGGCTTCTCGCCGAAGGTGGCGTCCGTGTCGAGCGACTCGCCTTCCTCCAGCTTCGCGTCGATCAGCTGTCGCAACTGCTCCTGGTAGTCGTCGCTGAAGTCCGCGGGCTCGAAGTCGTCGCTCAACGAGTCGACGAGCGACGACGACATGTCGAGTTCCTTGTCGCTGACGCGCGTCTGCTTCTCGAGCGCCGGGAACCGTGCCTCGCGCACCTCGTCGTCCCAGAGCAGGGTCTGAAGCATCAGCACGTCGCCGCGGACGCGCAGGGCCGCGAGCCGGGTCTTCTGCCGCAGCGAGAAGTGGACGATGGCCGTGCGGTCGGTCTCCTCGAGGGTCCGGCGCAGCAGCACGTAGGCCTTGGGCGAGGTGCCGTCCGGCTCGAGAAAGTAACTGCGGTCGAGCATGATCGGGTCGACCTGGTCGCTCGGGACGAACTCGAGCACGTCGATCTCGCGCGAGCGCTCCTCGGGCAACGACTTCAGGTCGTCACCCGTGATCACCACGGTGCGGTCGCCGTCGTCGTAGGCCTTGTCGATGTGCTCGTAGTCGACGACCTTGCCGCAGATCTCGCACTTCCGCTGGTACCGGATGCGGCCACCGTCGGCGTCGTGCACCTGGTGCAGGGACACGTCGTGGTCCTCGGTGGCGCTGTACAACTTGACGGGGACGTTGACGAGCCCGAACGTGATCGCGCCCTTCCAGATCGATCGCATGACGCTCATCTTTCTCCGCGTGCGCTCCGAATGACCGCCGGTGGGGTACAGACCCCCGAGCGGCGGAGGCGCGGCGAGGGCACCGTGGGCGTCATGAGCCAATACGACAAGAAGAACCCGGTCGACCTCTACCCCGCGCCGCCGTTCCCGAAGCAGGAGCAGTCGCTGCCGGGCGAGGCCTGGAAGATGGACCCCAAGCCCGACCACGGCGAGACCAGCTACGTCGGCAAGGAGCGCCTCACCGGCTTCCGCGGCGTCGTCACCGGCGCGGACTCGGGCATCGGTCGCGCCGCCGCGATCGCGCTCAGCCGTGAGGGCGCCGACCTCGTGCTCAGCTACCTTCCCAGCGAGCAGAAGGACGCCGAGGAGGTGCGCGACCTGCTCGAGGGCGAGGGGCGCAAGGCCGTCCTCGTCCCCGGCGACATCTCGGACGAGCAGTACTGCAAGGACCTCGTGCAGAAGGCCGTCGACGAGTTCGGCGGGCTCGACACCCTCGTCATGGTGGCCGGTCGGATGAAGAGCAACGACGACATCCTCACGCTCACCACCGAGGACATCGACTCGACCATCAAGACCAACGTCTACTCGCTGTTCTGGCTGACCCAGGCCGCCATCCCGCACCTCGAGCCCGGTTCGTCGATCGTGACGACCGGCTCGGTGCAGGGCACGCAGCCGAGCCCGGACAAGATCGACTACGCGCTCACCAAGGGTGCGATCGGCGTCTTCACCTCGGGGCTCGCGCAGCAGCTCGCGCCCAAGGGCATCCGCGTCAACCAGGTCTCCCCCGGCCCGGTCTGGACGCCCCTGCAGCCCGGCTCCGACGACGCCGAGACGGTGTCGGAGTTCGGCGGCCAGGCGCCGTTCGGTCGCCCCGGCCAGCCCGCCGAGCTCGCCGCCGCGTACGTGCACCTGGTGAGCCCGGAGTCGAGCTACACCTCGGGCGCGACCATCACGATCGCCGGAGCGATGCCCGCGGTCTGATCCGCGCCTCCTCGGCTCCGTCGTCCCGACGACGCCACGGCCCGTCGTCCCGCCCCGCGGGGAGGCGGGCCGTGGTCGATCCGGCGGGTCCCCGTCGTCGGCGGCGGGTCGGCGCCGGCCCGCCGCCGACGACACGGACCCACGGCCGGGTAGAACGAGGAACACACGAGACAGGGAGGCGCGCGATGGCGGGCAAGGGACGCGGCGAGACGGTCGAGGTCGGCGGGCACCGGTTGCAGCTGACGAACCTCGACAAGGTGCTCTACCCGGACGCCGGCACCACCAAGGCCGACGTCCTGGGCTACTACGCCGCCGTCGCGGAGTGGATGCTGCCGCACGTCGAGGGGCGGCCGGCCACCCGCAAGCGCTGGGTGAACGGCGTCGACGGCGAGGTGTTCTTCGAGAAGAACCTGCCCGACTCCGCGCCCGACTGGGTCGCCCGGCACACCCTCGAGCACAAGGACCACGCCAACGTCTACCCGATGGTGAACGACGTCGCGACGCTCACCTGGCTGGCGCAGGTCGCCGCGCTCGAGGTGCACGTGCCGCAGTGGCGGTTCGGCCCGAAGGGGGCGCAGCGCAACCCCGACCGACTGGTGCTGGACCTCGACCCGGGTGAAGGCGTCGGCCTCGCCGAGTGCGTCGCCGTGGCGCAGCTGCTCAAGCCGATCGTCGAGGGCATGGGCCTCGAGCTGATGCCCGTGACGAGCGGCAGCAAGGGCGTGCACCTGTACGCCCGGCTCGACGGGAGGCAGACCAGTGCCCAGGTCGGCGAGGTCGCCCACGAACTGGCCCGTGCGATGGAGGCCGACCACCCCGACCTCGTGCTCAGCACCATGGGCAAGGCCGACCGCCGGGGCAAGGTGCTGCTCGACTGGTCGCAGAACAACGGCAACAAGACGACGGTCGCCCCGTACTCGCTGCGGGGTCGGTCCCGGCCGACCGTGGCGATGCCTCGCACCTGGCGCGAACTCGCGTCGAAGACCCTGGCGCAGCTCGAGTACACCGACGTGCTCTCGCGCCTGAAGCGGCGCGGCGACCCCCTGGCCGACGTCTCGGCGCACGTGCCGGTGCCCTCGGGCGAGCTGGGCGAGGACTTCCGCAACACCGAGGCCCCCGACCACGACCCCTCCGAGAAGGTGCGCGACCGCCTCGAGGTCTACCGCTCGAAGCGCGACGCGTCGAAGACCGCCGAGCCCGTGCCCGCCGAGGCCCCTGCCTCGACCGACGGCACGAGCTTCGTCATCCAGGAGCACCACGCCAGCTCGCTGCACTGGGACTTCCGCCTCGAGCACGACGGCGTGCTGGTCAGCTGGGCGTTGCCGAAGGGCGAGCCCGACGACCCGGGCACGAACCACCTCGCCGTCCAGACCGAGGACCACCCGCTCGAGTACGGCACCTTCGAGGGCACGATCGCCAAGGGCGAGTACGGCGCCGGCGAGGTGACCATCTGGGACTCCGGCGAGTACGAGCTCGAGAAGTGGCGGGAGGGCAAGGAGGTGATCGTCGTGCTGCACGGCGAGCAGCGCGGCACCCGACGCGTCGCGCTGATCCACACCGGCCACGGCGGTGGGCGGGCGGAATCGAACTGGCTCATCCACCGCATGAAGGACGACGCGGGCGACGTCGGCTCGCACGACGGCGCTTCCGTCGGCAATTCAGGAGGACGACCGCATCGAGCCCGGAAGACGACCGAAGACGCGCGATCCCCTGAGTTGCCGCCGTCCGCGCGGGCGAATCGGCGAGGCGACGCCGGCAAGTCCTCACGCGCGGCGCACGCGACCGGCGGCTCCCCCGGAGGGTCGGGCCGCGCCTCCTCGGCTCGCGACGGGAAGCAGGAGTTCCCGGCACCCGACCCGGTCGCGCCGATGCTGGCGACGACCGGCGACGCGCACGACGTGTCCGAGGGCGGGTGGGCGTTCGAGATGAAGTGGGACGGCATCCGCGCCGTGGCGGTCGTCCACGACGGCGCGGTCACGCTGACCAGCCGCAACGGCAACGACCTCACCCCGGCCTACCCCGAGCTGCAGGTGCTGGCGGAGCGGGTCGACGGCGAAGGAGGCGCGGTGCTCGACGGCGAGATCGTGGCCGTCGACGAGAAGGGTCGCCCCGACTTCGGCCTGCTCCAGACGCGCATGGGGTTGACGCGGTCGCGCGACGTGGCGCGAGCCGCCGCGGGCGCGCCGGTGAAGCTGCTGCTGTTCGACGTCATGCGGGCCGAGGGGCGCTCGCTCGTGAAGGACGAGTACGACGACCGGCGCGAGGTGCTCGAGCGGATCGTCGAGAGCGGCGGGGCCGTCGACGTGCCCCCGGCGTTCGACGGGGACCTGGAGGCGGCGGTCGCCACCTCGAAGCGCCTGCGACTCGAGGGCGTGGTCGCCAAGCGGCGCGACGCGACCTACAGCGCCGGTCGACGGTCCCGCGCCTGGATCAAGATGAAGCACCACCAGACGCAGGAGGTCGTGATCGCGGGCTGGCGCCCCGGTGCCGGCCGGAGGGCCGACGGCGTCGGCTCGCTCCTGATGGGCGTGCCGGGCGAGGACGGGCTGCACTACGTCGGCCGGGTCGGCACGGGGTTCACCGACCGCGAGCTCGACGAGCTGTTGCCGGCGTTGCGCGCGGCCGAGCGGAAGACCAGCCCCTTGGTGGGCGTGCCCGCCGTGGACGCCCGCGGCGCCCACTGGGTCACCCCGTCGCGGGTGGGCGAGGTGTCGATCGCCGAGTGGACCTCGACCGGGCGGCTGCGGCAGCCGAGCTGGCGCGGGTGGCGGCCCGACAAGTCGCCGGACGACGTCGTCCGCGAGGGGTGAGGCCGGGCCGTCGGACGACGGGGCATCGATCGGCGCCCGTCGGGTGTTGAGTGCAGCATGAGCACACCTCCCCCGGCCGCGAGCGACGCCGCGACCCTGCGCGGCAGGCGGGTCGTCCTCGTGGTCGCCGTGCTGGCCTCGTTCGTGGCGTTCCTCGACGGCTCGATCGTCACCGTGGCGCTGCCCGCGATCGCCCGCGAACTCGGCGCCGGGACGGGAGGCGGCGCGACGGCCGACGACGGCGCGGGCCTCGCCCTGCAGCAGTGGGTGGTCGACGCCTACCTGCTGACGCTCGGGTCGCTCATGCTCGTGGCCGGCTCGCTCAGCGACACGTTCGGCCGGGTGCGGGTGCTGCGCGCGGGCCTGATCGGCTTCGCCGTGACGAGCGTGCTCGCCGCCCTCGCCCCCGACCCGGGCCTGCTGATCGCCGCCCGGGCCCTGCAGGGCGTGACCGCGGCCCTCCTCGTGCCGAGCAGCCTCGCCCTCATCACCTCGACCTTCAGCGGCCCCGCTCAGGGCAAGGCCATCGGCAGCTGGACGGCATGGACCGGCGTCGCGTTCCTGATCGGTCCGCTGACCGGGGGCGCGCTCGTCGACACGCTCGGCTGGCGCTGGGTCTTCGCCGTCGTCGTCGTGCCCGTCGTCCTCACCCTCGTGCTGATGACCCGGTTGCCCGGCGACGCCCACCGGGGGCGCGACGGTGCTCCCCCGCGGGTCGACGTCGTGGGCGCCGTGCTGGCCGCGGTGGGCCTCGCCGGACCGGTCTTCGCGCTCATCGAGGGGCAGCGGGTCGGGTTCGGCACCTGGTTCGTCGTCACGCCGCTCGTGGTCGGCCTCGCCGCGCTGGCCGCCTTCGTCTGGTGGGAGCGCCGCTCACCCGCTCCGATGATGCCGCTGACGCTGTTCCGGACCCGCACCTTCACCGTCGGCAACCTGGCCACCGTCGGCATCTACGCGGCCCTCAGCCTCGGCACCCTGACCATCCCCCTGGTGGTGCAGGAGCTGGCGGGTCTGACGGCGACCCTGGCCGGGCTCGTCACCCTGCCGACGACGATCGTGTCGCTGCTGTTCTCGACCCTGTTCGGCACGCTCGCCGCCACCCACGGCCCGCGCCCGTTCATGACGGTCGGGCCGCTGATCACGGCGAGCGGATTCCTCTGGATGCTGCTGGTCGCCGATCCGATCGACGTCTGGTGGCAGGTCGTGCCCGGCGTGGTCCTGTTCGGCTTCGGCCTGTCGGTGACCGTGGCTCCGCTCACCTCGACGGTGCTGTCGCAGATCCCGGCCGGCCAGTCGGGCATCGCCTCCGCCGTCAACAACGCGATCTCGCGCGTGGCGGGGCTCGTCGCGGTCGCGTTCCTCGGAGTCATCGCCGGAGGCGCGCTCACGGTCGGCGGGTTCCATCGCGTCGTGATCGTGGTCGCCGTGCTGCTCGGGGTGAGCGCCCTGGTGTCGTTCGTCGGTCTGCGCGACCGCACCCGCGCCTCCTGAGGGCGCCGGCGCGAGGCGACCAGCCGGACGCGACCAGCCGCACGCGACCAGCAGGAGGCGCGTCGTCAGGCCCCGAAGCGGCGCCAGGACGCGTCCTGCTGGGCCAGGCGGCGCAGGGCGAGCAGGAGCGGCTCGACCAACACGGTGCCGAGCACGACGTACTGCACCGCGGCGTCCACCGAATCGACCGGGATGCCCGCGATCTCGGCCTCGGCGACCTCGGCCATCGACCGCGCGTAGCCGTCGAGCGTCCCGTCGGGCAGCTCGAACCCCGCGGCCTCGAGTCCGTCGACCGCGACCTCGAGGGCGGCGAGCACGTCGGCCGACCCCGGATCGATCGTCCACCCCCACCCGGCCACGAGCGCTTCGGCCCGCGAGAGGTCGACGCCCTCGGGGGCCGTCGTCGTGACGGCCGACTGGGCGACGCCGAGCACCTCGGCGACCGTCTCGTGCTCACCGTCGAGCTGCCCGAGGACGGCGCGCGCGCCGGCGACGCTGAGCCCGCCCGCGCCGAGCAACGCCCGGACGAGCCGCAGCCGGCGCACGTGGTCGTCGCCGTACCGGGCCTGCGTGGCGCTGGTGCGCTCGCCCTCGGGCAGCAGCCCCTCGCGCAGGTAGTACTTGATCGTGGCGACCGGCACCCCGGTCGTCTCGGCGAGCTGGGAGATGCGCACGGACTGCCCCTTGACATTGGATAGCGCGACTCTCCAATATTGGAGAGCGCCACTATCCATCTAAGGAGACATCATGTCGAGAGTCAACCCGGGCCGCACCACGCACGAGCACGACGGCGAACTCGTCGTCTTCCTGATCGGCATGACCGTCAACCGCTGGTGGCGGCCCGACCAGTGGGGGCCGGTGTTCGCGGCGATGGGACCGATGCTCACCGAGTTGTTCCGTGATCCCGAGAGCGGGCTCGCGGGCATGAGGCTGACGCTCGGACGCGGCGGGCCGGTGCTCGTGCAGTACTGGACCTCGCTCGAGAAGCTCTACGCCTTTGCCAGCTCGCCGCAGCAGGCGCACCGGCCGGCCTGGACGGCGTTCAACCGTCGGGCACGCACGGCCCCGGGGGCCGTCGGCATCTGGCACGAGACCTTCGTGGTCGAGCGCGCCGAGAGCATGTACGTCGGCATGGCACCGTCGGGGCTGGCCCGGGCGACCAGGTCGGTGCCGGTCGGTCCGCGCAGCGACACCGCGCGGGCCCGGGCCGCGAGCGGCCGGACCCCCGGCGCCGCGTCGGCCTGACGCCGCGTGCCGCCCCGCCGCGCCGCGTCCGTCACCGCACCGCGTGTCGTGCACCGCACCCGGGCGAGACGAGGTGCCGTGCACGGGACGCGGTGCGTTGTCGGCCGGTCGCGTCAAGCCCCCACGGGCCCCATTGCCCTCGAGTCGCCTGTGACCCTACGATGAGCCAGACGTGAGCCGCCCTCGTTCGGGGGTGGCTCCAGCTCTGTCGTGAGACAGCCGTGATTACAAGGGAGTAATCGTGTCCGCTGCCCCTGCCCGCTCCTCCTCGACCCCTCGGTCGCGAGCCCCGCGCCGTCCGCGCCGCGGTCTCGCGCTCGCCGCCGGGACCGCCGCCGCGGCGCTGCTGCTCAGCGGCCTGCCCGCGATCGCCGCGCAGGCCGCACCGGTCGACCTCGCCCGCTTCGGCACGGTGACCGCCTCGGCGAGCCAGGCCGACGGCGACGGCACGTTCCCCGCCGAGGCCCTGATCGACGGCGATCCGGCGACCCGCTGGGCGAGCGGCAACGGGCCCGACGAGGACGTCGAGTTCACCGCGTCGGTGATCGTCGACCTCGGCGGCACCGCCCGCGTCGACGCGATCGGCCTCGACTGGGAGGCCTCGTACGCGACCGACTACACGGTCGACGTCACGTCGGGCGACCCGACCCTGCCCGCGAGCTGGACCACCGCGCAGACCGTCGCGAGCGACGGCGGCCGCGACGACGTGACCCTGTCGACGCCCACCGAGGCCCGCTACGTGCGCGTCAGCATGCTGCACCGCTCGGCCGCGACCTGGGACCCGGCGCGCCCCCACTTCTACGGCTACTCGGCCTTCGGCCTGCAGGTCTTCGGTGAGGCCGAGACGCGCTCGGTCACCTTCGACCGGTCGACCGCGACCGTCGCGGCCGGCCAGACCCTGACCGCGGGCCTCAGCCTGACCGGTCCGAGCGACGAGCCGGTCACCGTCCGGGTGCGCTCCACCGGCGGCACGGCGGTGGCGGGCACCGACTACACGGCGCTCGACGAGACCGTCACCTTCGCGCCCGGCGAGACCAGCGCCTCCGTGGACCTCGTCACGACCTCGACGGGCGCCCTCACGCCCCGCAGGTCGATCGAGCTGACCGCGTCCGAGCCGAGCGACCCGACGGTCGTCGGCACGCGGGCCACGCTCACCGTCGCGCTCACCCCGACGGGCACCCTGCCGAACGTCGGCGCGACCACGGTGCTCGACGACTTCGAGGGCGGCGTGCCGAGCGGCTACTTCGGCTGGGGCCAGAGCCCCGCCGTCACCCCGACCCTCGAGACCGGGGAGGCGCAGCGCGAGGGAGCGACCGGCGTCCAGGCCCTGCGCGTCACCGTCGCCGGCCCGACCACCGCCGAGAGCTGGTTCGGCTTCTCGCACGACGTCCCCGCCACGGACTGGAGCGACCACGACGGCTTCTCGTTCTGGTTCAAGGGCGCCGCCTCGGGCCTGCCCCTCCGCTACGAGCTGAAGAACGGCGACGGCGCCCTCTTCGAGCAGACCGTCGTCGACGACAGCGCGGACTGGAAGCAGGTCAGCGTGCTGTTCGCCGACCTCCGTCAGAAAGGCCAGCCGTCCAGCGACCTGCGCTTCGACCCGTCGGCGTCGACCGGCTTCGCCGTGACCCTGACCGGCCTCGGCGCGGGCACCTGGCAGGTCGACGACGTCGCCCTCTTCGAGCGCGCGACGATGATCGAGGACTTCGAGGGCGACGTCCCGCTCGGCACGACGGCCGACCCGCTCGGCTTCTTCACCTGGGGTTCGCCCGCGCCGCTCGAGCCCACCATCAGCCGCGACGTCACCGTGCAGGAGCGCGACGGCCGCGCCGACAACCACGTGCTGAGCGGCACCTCGTCGATCCCGGCCGGCGGCTACGGCGGCCTCAGCCACAACCTCGCCGACAGCCAGGACTGGTCGAGCTACCAGGGCCTGCGCTTCTGGTGGTACGCCTCGCAGGCGAACAACCCGGCCTCCCCGACGGCGGGCGCCGACATCAAGGTCGAGATCAAGGACGGCGACCCGGCCGGCGGCGACACCGCCGAGACCAGCGAGCTGTGGGCGACGACCTTCAAGGACAACTGGGGCAGCAGCACCAGCCGCTGGAAGCTCGTCGAGCTGCCCTTCTCGGCGTTCACGCCGTCCGGCTACCAGCCGGGTGACGCCGCGACGACGAACGGCACCCTCGACCTGGCGAGCGCGTTCGGCTACTCGTTCACCTTCACCCCGGGCACGCCCGCCCCGGTCGGCTACGCCCTCGACGACACGCAGCTCTACGGCACCCCGGCGAGCGCCGCGTCCGTCACGGTCGACCCGTCGCAGGACGTCTACCTGGTGGACGCCGGCGGCTCGGTCGAGATCCCGCTGACCGTGACGACGGCGGGTGACGAGCCGTTGGCGTCGGACGTTTCGGTCGACTGGTCGACCGCCGACGGCACGGCCGTCGAGGGCACCGACTACGACGCGGCCTCGGGCACCGTGACCTTCGCGGCGGGGACCGCCTCGGGGACGACGCAACCCGTGACCGTGTCGACCCGCGCCTCCTCGGGGGCCGCCGAGTCGAAGGAGTTCGCGGTCACGCTGGCCTCGACCACGGCGAAGGTCGGTGACGGTCCGCGCGTCGTGATCGGCGCGCACGACCTGCCGTACCTCGACCCGTCGCTGCCGACGGCCGACCGCGTCGCCGACCTGCTCGGCCGCATGACGCTCGACGAGAAGGTGGGCCAGATGGCGCAGGCCGAGCGGCTCGGCCTGTCGTCGCCGCAGGACGTCAGCGGGCGCGCTCTCGGCTCGCTGCTGAGCGGTGGCGGCTCGGTGCCCGAGGGCAACACCGCGGTGGCCTGGGCCGACATGGTCGACGCATACCAGCGCGAGGCGCTGTCGACGCGCCTGCAGATCCCGATGGTCTACGGCGTGGACGCCGTCCACGGCCACAGCAACGTGGTGGGCGCGACGATCTTCCCGCACAACACCGGCCTCGGCGCGACCCGCGACCCGGCCCTCATCGAGCGGATCGCCGAGGTCACGGCGACCGAGGTGCGCGCGACGGGCGTGCCGTGGACCTTCGCCCCATGCCTCTGCGTGTCCCGCGACGAGCGGTGGGGCCGCAGCTACGAGTCGTTCGGCGAGGACCCCGACCTGGTGCGCACCTTCGCCGCCCCGTCGGTGATCGGCCTGCAGGGTGAGGACCCGACCGACATCGGCGGCGCCGACGAGGTGCTGGCCACGGCCAAGCACTGGGCCGGAGACGGCGGCACGAGCTACGACGAATCCGTGGCCGGCACGGGTGCGTACCCGATCGACCAGGGCGTCACGCACGCCGACTCGCTCGAGGACTTCACCCGGCTGCACGTCGACCCGTACCTGCCGGCACTCGAGGCGGGCGTGGGCACGATCATGCCGTCGTACTCGGCGGTCGACCTGGGCGACGGGCCCGTGCGCATGCACGAGAACGCGGCACTGAACGACGACCTTTTGAAGGGCGACCTGGGGTTCCAGGGCTTTCTGATCAGCGACTGGGAGGGCATCGACAAGCTGCCCGGCGGCAGCTACGCCGACAAGGCCGTGCGCTCGGTGAACGCCGGGCTCGACATGGCGATGGCGCCGTACAACTACGGCGCGTTCATCGACGCGATCGTGGCGGCCGTCCGCTCCGGTGACGTGGCCGAGTCGCGGGTCGACGACGCCGTGCGTCGCATCCTCACGCAGAAGTTCGACCTCAACCTGTTCGAGCAGCCGTTCGCCGACCGCACCAACGTCGACGGCGTCGGCTCGGCCGAGAACCGCGCCGTCGCCCGTCAGGCCGCCGGCGAGTCGCAGGTGCTGCTGAAGAACGCCGGAGGCGCGCTGCCGTTGGCCGCGGACGCCGACCTGTACGTGGCCGGCTCCAGCGCGGACGACCTCGGCCGCCAGATGGGCGGCTGGACGATCAGCTGGCAGGGCGGATCGGGCGACACGACGACGGGCACGAGCATCGCCGAGGGCATCCGTGAGGTCGCTCCCGGCGCCTCGGTCACCCTCAGCCCCGACGCCTCGGCACCGATCGGCGCCGGTCAGACCGGTGTCGTCGTGGTCGGCGAGCGTCCATACGCCGAGGGCCAGGGCGACGTGCCGAACAACGGCTCGAGCCTGTCGCTGACGGCCTCCGACCAGGCGATCGTCGACGAGGTCTGCGCCGCTGCCGCATCGTGCGTGGTGCTCGTGGTCTCGGGCCGACCGCAACTGCTCGGCGACGTCGTGAGCGTCGCGGACGCGGTCGTCGCGTCGTCGCTGCCGGGCTCCGAGGGTGCGGGCGTCGCCGACGTGCTGTTCGGCGACCGACCGTTCACCGGGCGCCTGCCCGTGACCTGGGCGGCCCGTGCCGACCAGGTGCCGATCAACGTGGGCGACGCCGACTACGAGCCGCTCTACCCGTACGGCTGGGGCCTGCGCACCGACGGTGCCCGCGAGCGTCTGGAGGCGCTGGTCGCCTCCCTGCCCGAGGGCGCCTCCCGAGCGGCGGTGCAGGCCGTGCTCGACGCCGACGTGTGGGACGGCGACGGTGCCGTGACGGACGCCGCCGCCGCGCTGCGCCTCCTGCTCGCCGCCGTCGCCCCGGTCGGCGGGACAGACCTCGGTGCGATGTCCACGGCGGACACCCTCGTGTCGGTCGCCCGCGACCTCGCCCAGCAGGCGATGGTGGACGGCACGGCGGTCGACGGGTCGGAGGCCCTGACGGCCGACGCCGAGAACGCACTGCAGCGCGGTCTGCCGGACGTGGCGCTGGCCGGGTTCGCGACGGTGCTCGGCATCGACCTGGACGTCGTCGAGCCGACGAAGGTCGTCGTGCCCGGCACGCTCGACCCCGCGACCGCCCGCCCGGGCGACACGGTGTCGATCACGGCGACCGGGTTCGTCGCCGGGGAGGACCTCGCGGGCACCGTGTTCTCGGAGCCGCAGTCGATCGGTGCCACGACGGCCACGGCGGCCGGGGTCGGCGTGCTGCGGTTCGTCGTGCCGGCCGACCTCGAACCCGGGACGCACGTCGTCGAGCTCGAGGGGACGGGACAGATCGCCCGGGCCACCCTGACGGTGCTCGCCGCGGCGGTGCCGGGCGACCCGGGGACGCCGGGTGGCGGGACGCCGGGCACGGGCACGCCGGGCACGCCGGGTGGCGGCGGGTCGGGCACGGGCTCGGGCTCGGGCTCGGGCGGCACCGTCGTGGCGTCGCCGGTCGGGCTCGCCTGGACCGGCTCGGGCGAGTGGATCGGCATCGCCCTCGCGGCGTTCCTGATCGTGGCGCTCGGGGTCGCCCTGCGGCTGCGTCGGCCTCGCGACCGCGGCTGACGCGCCCCCGCCGCACCGCGCCTCCCCCCACGAACCCCGTCTCGAACGATGCACCCCGCTTCTTCCGGGTGCATCGTTCGGAACGGGGTTCGTCGTCGCGTCGGCGCTGCGTCACCTGAGCGCAGCCGCTGCTAGCGTCACGGGGTGCTCACCACCGACCGCCTGCTGCTGCGCCGCTGGCACGAGTCCGACCGTGCGCCGTTCGCGGCCCTCAACGCCGACCCCGAGGTGATGAGGTACTTCCCCTCGACCCGCACGCGTGCCGAGAGCGACGCCCTGGTCGACCGGCTCGACGCCGCGATCGAGGCGGACGGCTTCGGGCTGTGGGCCGTCGAGCGTCGCGACTCGGGCGCGTTCGTCGGCTTCGTCGGGCTGTCCCGTCCCACGTTCGACCCCGCGCTCGTGGGGCAGGTCGAGATCGGGTGGCGACTCGCCCGTGAGGCCTGGGGTCAGGGCGTCGCCACCGAGGCCGCCCGAGAGGTCGTCCGGTTCGCGTTCGACCCGTCCGGCGCCGACCTGCCCGCCCTCGTCAGCTTCACGGCGGCGACCAACGAACCGTCCCGCCGCGTGATGCGCCGCCTCGGCATGACGCACGACCCCGCCGACGACTTCGAGCACCCCGCCCTCCCGCGGGGCCACGCGCTCCGGCCGCACGTGCTGTACCGCCTGAGCCGCGCCTCCTGACCCGCGCCTCCTGACGCCACCGGCGACGCCGCTCCGGGCGACGGACCGCCGAGACAGGGGGTACGCGAGACGCGACGGGCCCCACCCTGTGGCCTACCCGGGCTCGACCCCGACCAGGCGGTCGTCCGCGTCCGCCGCGGCGAGCACCGTGCCCACCTCCGCCAGCGGGATCGTCCCGCCCACGAGCGACTCCAGCGGCCACCGCCGCCACGCCTCGGTCGCCCACGCCACGGACGAGTCGAGCCGCTCCGGCTCCGCGTCGCGCACGCCGCCGACCGTGACGAGCCCCTCGACCAGCCGGGCACCGCTCACGCCGACCTCCCCGCCGCGCGCTGCCGCCCCCGCCAGCACCACGACTCCTCCGACGGCCACCTGCTCGACCAGGGCCGACGCCGCCGCGACCCCGTCGAAGGCGAGCCCCACCGTGCGGTGACGCCCCGACCGGTCGACCGAGGCGAGCACGCGAGACAGGGCGCGCGGCCCGGTCGCCGCCCCGGGGTCGGCCACGGCGACGGCGCCGAACGCGCGCGACCGCTCGCGCCGCGCCTCCTCGGGGTCGACGACCACGACGCGCGCCCCGGCGTCCGTGGCCATCGCCGTCGCGACCAGTCCGACGGCACCCGCCCCCGACACGACGACGACCTGGCCCGCGAGTGACGGCACCCCCGAGAGTCCGAGCACCGAGGAGGCGCGGTGCAGCACCTCCGCGGCCGTCGCGGTCACGCCCGCCACCGGGGCGAGCACGGCCGCGGGCACGTCGTCGGCGACGACCACCACGGTGGTCCCCCGGCGCAGGTGCACGTGGCTCGCGACCGTGCCGGACAACTGCCAGCTGCGCCGCGTGCGCTCCTCGCCGTACCGCTCCCCCGAGACGCAGGCCGAGGTCAGACCCCGATGACACGGGACGCACCGACCGCACGCCACCGTGCCGGACCAGACGACGCGCATGCCGGGCCGCAGCCGTCGGCCGTCGTGGGCGCGGGCGTGCTCGTCGGCCTCGACGACCTGCCCGACCGCCGAGCCGCCCGGCACCACGGGCAGGCACGCCGCCCCCCGCTCGTCGAGGGAGCGCACCACGTCGAGGCGGACGGCCGTGAGCTCGACGGCGACCAGGGCGTCCCCGCGCGCGAGGCGCACCCCGGGCACGGCGATCTCGCTGAAGCCGTGTCCGCTTCCGACCCCCGTGCCGAGCCAGACCTGCGCCGACGCCGGCGGGTCGAGGCACACGTCGTGGCCGTCGAGCACGGGACGCATCGGGTCGACCCGCGGCCGCCCCGCCTGCGTCGCCCTCGACATCGTCCCCCACCCCTCGCACCCGGCCTCCGGCGCACGCCACGACCCTAGGCAGGGCGGGTGGCGGTCCGGCAAACCGCGGGCGTCCACCCGGTGAACGCGTGGCACCGTCGAGTGGGCGGAAGATGCCGTCCCCCACCCCGTGACCAGCATCTCCTGCCCACTCGGGCCCGGTCACGGCACCGGCACGGGCGCAGGAGGCGCGGCCCGGGTCAGGCGACCGGCGTCAGCCCCAGCGCCCGGATCACGTCGTCGGCCTCGTCCTCGGGCGACCGGCCGGCGTCGACCACGACGTGCCGCTCGTCGGCCTCGGGCGGTTCGAGCGTCGCGACCTGCGAGTCGAGCAGGGCGGTCGGCATGAAGTGGCCCTCGCGGGCGGCCATGCGGTCGCCGAGCAGGTCGCGGCTGCCGCGCAGGTAGACGAAGACGACGTTGTGCTCGCGAAGCACGTCGCGGTACTTCCGTTTCAGCGCCGAGCAGGTGATCACGCCGGGCACACCCGCCAGGGCGTGTTCGACGATCCAGGACGAGACCGTGTCGAGCCAGGGTGCCCGGTCGTCGTCGTCGAGCGGGGTGCCGGCCGCCATCTTCTCGACGTTCTCGTCAGGATGCAGGTCGTCGCCCTCGTACGAGTCCCAGCCGAGCCGCTCGGCGAGCAGGGCCGCGACGGTCGACTTGCCCGAACCCGACACGCCCATGACGACGAGCACGGGGTCGGCGGCGTACGGGCCGCCCGCCGGCACCACGCCTCCCGCATCCGGCGCGGCAGCCGAGGAGGCGCGGTCCGCGTTCTCGAGGACGGTCATCAGATGAACACGCTCGCGAGCATGACCCCGGCGAGGGCCGTGAGGCTGAGGACGCACTCCATCAGGCTCCAGGTCCGGAAGTTCTGGCCGACCGTGGTGCCGAGGTACTCCTTGATCAGCCAGAAGCCGGCGTCGTTCACGTGCGACAGGAAGACCGAGCCCGCACCGATGGCGAGCACCAGCAACGACGCCTCGGGGGTCGACATGTCGGCGGCGAGCGGGGCCATGATGCCGGCGGCCGTGACCGTGGCGACGGTGGCCGACCCGGTGGCGACGCGGACGAGCGCCGCGACCACCCAGGCGACGAGCAGGACGCTCACGCCCGACTCCGACACCGCGTCACCGATCACGGTCCCGATGCCCGTGTCGATCAGGACCTGTTTGAACCCGCCACCGGCGCCGACGATGAGCAGGATGCCGGCGACGTCGGGCAGCGACGAACCGAGCGTCTTCGACACGGCGGCCTTGTCCATGCCCCCGGCGCGGGCGTAGAAGACCATCGCGTAGAGCACGGCGACGGTCAGCGCGACCATCGGGGTCCCGAGGAACTCGAGCAGGTCGACCCAGGTGCCGGTCGCCGTGGGCAGCGCCGCCTCGCGGATCGAACGGGCGAGCATGAGCACGACCGGCAACAGGATGCCGATCAGGGCGTTGACGAAGCTCGGGCGCCTGCGGGCCGAGCCCTCGCCGCCGTCCTCTTCCTTCGAGACGAAGAGGTCGGGCACCGGCACGGGCGCCCACTTCGCGGCGAGCGTCGAGAACAGCGGGCCGGCGACGATCACGGTGGGGATCGCGACGAGCACGCCGAGGCCGAGCGTCAGGCCGAGGTCGGCGCCCACGGTCGAGACGGCGAGCAGCGGGCCGGGGTGCGGGGGCACGAGGGCGTGCATCGCCGAGAGGCCGGCGAGCGCCGGGATCGCGATGCGCATGAGCGGCAGGCCCGACCGGCGGGCGACGAGCACGATCACGGGGATCAGCAGCACGAGGCCGACCTCGAAGAACATCGGCAGGCCGATCAGCGCACCGATCAGGGCCATCACCCAGGGCAGCGCCTTCTGCGACGAGCGCGAGATGAGGGTGTCGACGATGCGGTCCGCTCCGCCCGAGTCGCTGAGCAGCTTGCCGAACATCGCGCCGAGCCCGATCAGGATGCCGACGCTCGTCATGGTCGATCCGAAGCCCGTGCCGAAGCTCGTGACGGCGTCGCCCGGGGCGAGGCCGGCGCCGATGCCGACCCCGACGGCGCCGAGCAGCAGCGCCAGGAAAGGGTGGACCTTGAGCCAGGTGATGAGGCCGACGATCACGACGATGCCCACGAGGGCCGCGATGATCAACTGCGCGTCGGTGCCCGAGGGCGTGGGGGCGGCCGTGGCCGCTGCGAGGAGGTGCATTCCGTCGCGTCCTTCCGAGGACGCTTCACTGCGACCTCTTCGTCGTGGGCCGGAGCCCGGGGGGTTGTCGTCCGTCGGCGCCGGACGGATGTCTGGCAGTCTTGTCCCACGAACGAATCTGATTAGTGTGAATAATCAGACTTATGGAGTGTGCCACAGTCGGCACCACCCCGCCACCTGCCTGCCCACCCCCCTCGATCAAGGAGTCGTCGATGACCCCCGGCCTCGCAGCATCACGAGAACGCGGCCTGCACGCCCGGGTGGTCGACGTCCTCGGAAGCGAGATCGTCGACGGTCGACTGGCCGTGGGCTCCATCCTGAACCTCGACGACCTGGCCGTCCGCTTCACGGTGTCCCGCTCGGTGCTGCGCGAGGCCCTGCGCGTGCTGCAGTCGCTCGGCATGGTCGAGCCGCGTCAGCGCATCGGCACGCAGGTGCTCCCTCGAACCTCGTGGGACCTCATGAACCCGCAGATCATCCTCTGGCGCGGCCGCAGTCCCGAGTACTTCGTCCAGATGCGCGAACTGCTCGAGCTGCGGCTCGGGCTCGAGCCGGTCGCGGCCCGACTGAGCGCGCTCGCCTTCACCGCCGACCAGGCCTCCTCCGTCGAGGACGCCGCCCGCACCATGGTCTCCGCCGCCGCGTCCGGTGACGGCCGCGCCTACCTCGAGGCCGACGTCGCGTTCCACACCGCCGTGCTGCGCGGCTCGGGCAACGACGTCATCGGCCACTTCGCGTCGACCGTCGAGGCCCTGCTGCGCACCCGGACCGAAGAACGCCGCTTCACCATCACCGAGTACACGCCCGCGGCGGCCGGACTGCACCTCGACCTCGCCCTCGCGATCCGGGCCGGCGACGCCGACGAGGCCTTCTCCCGCTCGTGGCGGCTGATCGACACGACCGTCGACGAGTTCGTGGCCGAGTCGGGCGGCTCCCCCGCCGCCTGATCAGCCCCGACCGCCCGCCCGCCCGCCCGGCCGTGGCCGTTGCTCGGCCACAGCCTCCCGCCCGGTCCCGGCCGTGCGGTCGGCGCGTACGGCCGACCCACCGAGGAGGCGCGGTGGACGCACAGGCGCCCGTCACGTCCCGTTCACGCACCGGTCGCCCCCGGGGTGGAGCATCGACGCATGATCTCGCTCAGCGCCCTCGTCAAGCCGAAGGACGGAATCCACTCGGTCCGCCTGCTCGAGAAGAGCCTCCGCGACCACTACGAGAACGTCCCCGTCACGGACCACCAGTACCTCGTGCGCTTCGCCGACGGTCCCGCCCTGGTGACCGACGAGCTCTCGGGTCTGCGGGTCGACGTCGTGGTCTCGGACGAGCGGGCCGCGTCGCACTTCCGCGAGGCGCTGGCGGGCGAGATCGCGACCCGCGTCCTCGGGCGCACCGTCGACGTCGTGTGGTCGCGCTCGGCGAGCGTCCCCGCGCCGCTGCGCTGAGGCACGGCGGGGCGAGGGGGGTCAGTCCCCCTCGGCGTCGGCGGCCGCGATGAGCTTCGTCATCGTGCGGTGCAGCACGACGAGCTCGTCGGGCGTCACCCCGAGCCGCGCCATCATGCGGGCGGGGATGCTCTCGGCCTCACGCCTCGACGCGGCACCGGCCGGGGTCAGCTCGATCGACAGCGCGCGCTCGTCGTCGGCCCGGCGCGCTCGGGTGAGCATGCCCTGGGCCTCGAGCCGCTTGAGCAGCGGACTGAGCGTGCCCGGGTCGAGCCGCAGCAGACGGCTGAGCTCACGACCCGACAGCGGTGCGTGCTGCCAGAGGGCCAGCATGACGAGGTACTGCGGGTGCGTCAGCCCGAGCGGCTCGAGCACCGGACGGTAGGCCGCCACGACGCCCCGCGAGGCGACCGAGAGCGCGAAGCAGATCTGGCTCTCGAGTTCGAGCGGATCGGCGCCGGCGGCGCTCATGCCCGCGGCGCCGGGCAGTGCACCATGGTGCGGACGCCCGTGCGGTCGACGACGTGCTCGTCCATCGGCGCGCCGCAGAGCGGGCAGACGCCACCGTGCTGGGGGGCCACCGCCGGCGCCTCGTTCTTCAACCCCAGCTGCGCGCCGCCGATGTAGGGACGCAGTCGGGCGTTCATGCGCTCGACCAGGTCGCCGAACCTGCTGCCGTGGTCGTGGTGCCGCTCGGGTCTCGTCATGATGGTGAGTCTACCAATGATTGGTGCCCCAACGACAGGGTTGCGGCCGGTGGAGACACGACCGCGCCCGCCCCGACGAACGGGGCGGGCGCGGAACGGCGGAGCCGAGGAGGCGCGGTGGCGTCGCTCAGGCGACCTTGCGACCCTGCGCCAGCGTCTGGTGCGCCCGGGCGGCGAGTTCGCCACGGACCAGCACCTCGTACCGACCGGCCTCCATGGTGCGGACCGACGAGAAGTCGCGACGACCACGCAGCATCTTGTGGCCGACGAAGCCCCACAGCGCTCCCCACAGCGCACCGAGGCCGACGGCGACGAGCAGCACGCCGATCCAGGCACCCGACGGGGCGAAGATGCCGAAGAGCAAGCCGAGCAGCAGGCCGAACCACGCTCCGCCACCGGCGCCGCGTCCCGCGGCCTTGCCCGAGGTCAACCGACCCGACACGTTCTCGACGGTCCGGATGTCGTGCCCGACGATCGACACGCTCTCGACGGGGAAGCCCTCGTCCGACAAGAGGTCGACGGCCGACTGGGCGTCCTCGTACTTCGTGAACGAGGCGAGCACCTGGGGGTAACCCGCACCCGCGAAGGCGCCGATGCCGCCGGGGCCCGGGGTGCCCGTCGTCGGGGTGGTCTGCGGCCCGGGCTGGCCGTAGCCGGGCTGGCCGTACGGCGCACCCGACTGGTCGCCCTGACCCGGCACGGTGCCCGACGGGCCCGGGGCCTGCCCGGCCTGCTGACCCTGGTCGCCTGCCGGCTGCTGTCCGGCGGACTGCGGTGCGTACTCGCCGTACGCGGGGCGGGGGCGGTCGTCGGGGGTGGGCGTGGTGTCCTGCTCGTTGCTCATGCTCCCGTTCTATCGCGCCCGCGTCAACGCGGAGGGAATGCACAGACGGCCCACAGCATTCCTTGGCCCGCTCCCAGACCCATCGGCCGCACCACGGCCCCTCCCACGCTCGGGTGTCGGTCACGTGGGGCAGGATCGACGGATGACCACCACCCACGTCCTCGTGCTCGACTTCGACGGGACCGTCTGCCTGGGCGACGGCGCCGTCCTGACCTACGCGCGCCTCCTGGACGAGGCCCTCGCGGCGATCGACGAGCGGCATCCACCCCGGCTGGTCGAAGCGGTGCTGGCCCGGTTCGTCGGCAGCCCGCTCGCCGACGAACCCGCCGGGGTCGACGCCGCCCTGGCCGAGGCCGACGGGTCGCCCGACGGGTACGTCGTCGCCGAGCGGGTCTCACGTGCCCTCGGCGTCGCCGACGCGGCCCGCTCGGCCGCCTACGCCGGGGCCCGGGCGGCCCTCGCGGACGGGCGCCTCGAGATCGAGGCGCCGGACGGGCTCGCCGAGCTGCTCGACTCGCTGCCCGACGGCGTGCACGTCGTGCTCGTGACGAACTCCCCCGAGCACGGCGTCGTCCAGCCCCTCGAACGACTGGGCCTCGCCGACCGCGTCGACGAGATCGTCACCGACGCGCGCAAACCATCCGGGCTGCCCGCCGTGCTCGACCGGCTCCGCGCCGAGGCGGGTCTCGAGGACCGCCCCGACCGTCTGCTCAGCGTGGGCGACATCTGGCCGAACGACCTCGAACCGGCCGCCGCCCAGGGTTCGCCGACCGCGTTGGTCGAGCGGTTCCCCTCCGCGGACGCCCGGCCGACGCATCGCGCGGGGACGCTGCCCGAGCTGTACCCGGCGATCCGCGCCTGGGCGGGACGCGCCTCCTGAGCCGAGCCGCGCCTCCCCGGACCAGCCGTACGCCCTGAGCCGCCCGCGCCGCCGGGACACGGTCCCCGGGGAGGCGCACCACCCGTCGGCGTCGGCGGCGGCGTCAGACCGTCGCCGGCACCACCGCGAAGCGGGCACCCGGGTGGTCGGCCGAGAGGTGTGCGCCGGGACGGCCGAGCATCTGCTCCCGCAGCGTGCCCGTGGCCGGCTCGGCCGGCATCCGGCCGCGGCGACGCAGTTCGGGCACGACGAGGTCGGCGAAGTCGGCCAGGTCGGCCGTGCCGAAGATCGGCTCGATCAGGAATCCGTCGAGGTCGGTCTCGTCGACGAGCCGCTCGAGCTCGTCCGCGACCTCCGCGGGGTCGCCGACCAGCTGGAGCCCCCGGGTGCCCTTGCCTCGCAGGTCGTCGAGGATCTCGCGCACGGTCGGGGCCGGCGAACCGTCCTTCGGCAGGAACCGGTCGATGTTGCTCTGACCCATCTGCCCGACGGGGCCTCCGTCGTCCTGCAGCTGCGTCAGGTCGCGGGACGGGTCGAGCGAGAGCAGGTCGATGCCCGTGTTGCCCGCATAGAGGACGGCGACGACCTCGTCGGTCTGCAGGTCGTCGAACTCCTTCCGCAGCGCGACGGCCTCGTCGTGGGTCGGGGCCACCGTGACGGTGAGCCCGACCATGATCTTGACCGACTCGGGGTCGCGGCCGAGGGCGGCCGCCTTCGCGCGGATGTCGGCGACGTTCGCGGCCGTCTTCGGCACCGTCGTGCCCTGCACGAAGACGCACTCGGCGTTGCGCGCGGCGTAGGCGCGCCCCCGGTCGGACGTGCCGGCCTGGAACAGGACGGGGGTCCGCTGCGGCGACGGGGCGACCGTGAAGTAGCCGGACGACCGGAAGTGCTCGCCGGCGAACTCGACCCGGTGGATGCGGTCTCGGTCGGCGAGGACGCCCGCCTCGGCGTCACCGCGGAACGCGCCGTCCTCCCAGCAGCCCTCCCAGAGCGTCATCGCGAGGTCGACGTACTCGTCGGCCTGGTCGTAGCGGGCGTCGTGACCGCGCATCTGGTCGTGGCCGAACAGCTCGGCGACGGTGTTCTGCGAGGCGCCCGTGACGATGTTCCAGCCGATGCGGCCGCCCGTCAGGTGGTCGAGCGTGGCGAAGCGGCGGGCCGACTGCACGGGGTGGTCGAGGCCGGTCGACGAGGTGACGACGAAGCCGAGGCGTTCGGTCTCGCGGGCCAGGGTCGGGATCAGCAGGGCCGGGTCCATGCCGGGGAAGTTGATGCCGCCGCGCGCCGCGGTCTCGGGCAGGTCGCCGTCGACCGACGGGTAGCCGAACCCGTCGGCGAAGAACAGGAAGTCGAAGCCGGCCGCGTCGAGCAGCTTCGCCATGCCGATCCACAGGTCGAGCCCGTGGTAGCCGAGCGAGTCGCTGCGCGGGTGGGACCAGCTGAGGGTGCCGCCGACCTGGGGGCCGGCGACTTCGAACACACCGAGACGGATCTGCTTCATGCCGTCAGTGAACCGGATGGTTCACCCAGAGTCCAGCCCCGAAACAAGGTCTTAACACGGGACTCCCCTCAGGCGGGGACGGCGGCGGCGCGGACGCGGGCGACGAGCGCCGCGGTCGCGTCGACGGCCGCGCGGTCGACGGCCGCGCTCGCCCCGGCGCTGAGCAGCGTCGCCTGGAGACCGCGCCAGAGCGCGACCGTCTCGTGCGCGAGCGACTCGGCCCGCGCCTCCTCGACGCCCTCGGCGCGGTACGCGGCCGCCACCTGACCCACCCACTCGGAGCCGATGTCGCCGAGCAGCGAGGCGTAGCGCTCGCGATCGAAGCTCGCGAGGCCGAACACCTCGAAGAACAGGCGGTTGAAGGGCTGGTTGACGGGATCGGACACCGTCCGCCAGACGGCGAGGAGGCGCTGGTCGAGGGGCAGGTCCGGCCCGGCCAGGTGGTCCACGACCCCCACGATGCCCGGGAACCGCCGTTCGGCCCCGTGCAGCGCCGTGACGACCAGTTCTTCGCGGCTGCCGAAGTAGTACAGCAGCATGCGGTTGTTCGAGCCGACCGCCGTCGCGAGGGCGCGCAGGGTGAGCTGGCCGACGCCGTTCTCGAGCACGTGGTCGACGACGCGCTCGAGCAGTTCGGCCCTCTTGTCGGACGACTCACGCGTGGCCATGACCCCGAAACTAACGTCTCGCGAGGTCGGCGACGACGGCAACACGACCGAAACGACGATGAAACAGTCCGGGTCTAGCTTTTCGACACCTCACCCGAACGAACCTCAGGAGTTCCCCCATGAGCCCTCTCTCCGTTCCTCCCGCGTTCCGCTCCACCTCCCTCGACCGCCGCGGGTTCCTGCGCCTGGGCGGGTCGGCCGCCCTCGTCGTCGGCACGACCGCCCTGCTCGCCGCCTGCACCGACTCGTCGGCCGGGACGGGCGCGGCGACCGGCGGGGCCGCGTCCGGCGGGTCGTTCGGCACCATCGCCGTCCAGCTCTCGTGGATCAAGAACATCGAGTTCGCGGGCGAGTACTTCGCCACGGAGAAGGGCTACTACACCGACGCCGGCTTCAGCGAGGTCACGCTGCTCGCGGGCGGCGGGCAGACCGGAGCCGAGGAGGCGCTGCTCGCCGGGCAGGCCAAGGTCGGGTTGTCGTCGGCCTCGCTCACCGGCCCCTCGGTCGCCCAGGGCGCCGCCCTCAAGATCATCGGCACGACGTTCCAGAAGAACCCGTTCTGCCTGCTCTCGCTCGAGGAGGGAGAGCCGATCCGCACCCTGGCCGACCTCAAGGGCAAGAAGATCGGCGTGCAGTCCGGCGGCAACCAGACGATCTTCGAGGGCTTCCTCAAGGCCAACGACATGACGCTGGACGACGTCGAGCTCGTCGCCACGCAGTACGACATCGCCCCGCTCGAGACGAACGCCTACGACGCGCACATGTCGTACATCACGAACGAGCCGATCCTCGCCGAGATGGACGGCTTCACCCCGGTCGTGCTCGGCTTCGCCGACAACGGACTTCCCTTCGTCGCCGAGACCTTCACCGTCACGCAGGACACCATCGACAACGAGCGCGACATGCTCAAGGCCTTCCTGGTCGCCGAGATCAAGGGCTGGACCGACGCGGTGAAGGACCCGGAGCAGAGCGCGAAGTACGCCGCCGAGAAGTACGGCAAGGACCAGGACCTCGACGTCGAGGAGCAGACGGCCGAGGCCGAGGCGCAGAACACGCTGATCCTCACCGAGGACGTCAACGCCAACGGCCTGTTCACGATGACCGACGAGCTGGTCGCCGAGAACATCGCCTCGCTCAAGGCCATGGGCACCGACGTGTCGGCCGACGACCTCTTCGACCTCAGCATCATCAAGGAGGTCTACGAGGAGAACCCCGACCTCGTCACGACCTTCGAGATCCCCACGGCATGACCATGACGGACGGCACCACGACCGCGCGCACCACGCTGCCGCTCACGACGGCCACGGGCGACCCCGCCGGCCGACCCGAACTCGCCACGGGCGTCAACATCCAGGGGCTGACCAAGTCGTTCCAGCTCGGCCGGAAGAGCGTGCAGGCCCTGACGCAGATCGACCTGGGCACGAAGAAGGACTCGTTCCTCAGCCTGCTCGGCCCCTCGGGCTGCGGCAAGTCGACCATCCTGCGCATCCTGGCCGGGCTCGAGACGCCCACCTCGGGCAGCGTCGTGATCAACGGCAAGACCGCGGCCGAGGTGCAGCGCGGGCACGAGACGGGCATCGCGTTCCAGGACTCGGCCCTGCTGCCCTGGCGCAGCGTGGAGAACAACATCCGGTTGCCGCTCGAAGTCGCCGGGCTGACTCCCCCGGCCGGCCTGATCGACGACCTGATCGACCTCGTCGGCCTGAAGGGCTTCGAGAAGGCCAAGCCGGCGCAGCTGTCGGGCGGCATGCGCCAGCGCGTCTCGATCGCCCGCTGCCTCGCCGTGCAGCCGACCATCATGCTGCTCGACGAGCCCTTCGGCGCGCTCGACGACATGACGCGGCAGCGCATGAACGTGGAGCTGCTGCGCATCTGGGGCGAGAAGCCCGCCACGACGCTCATGGTGACGCACGGCATCGCCGAGGCCGTGTTCCTGTCCGACGTCGTCGCCGTGATGAGCGCCCGGCCCGGCCGCATCGCCGAGGTGGTCGAGATCGACCTGCCCCGACCGCGCCTGCCCGAGCTGACCCGCACGCCGGAGTTCCACGCGTACGTCGACCGCATCTCCGAGATCCTGTTCGGCTCGCACGGGGCGGCCGCCGATGACTGATCTGCACACCTCGCCCCGCGAGACGGCCGAGCGCGAGGTCGAGGCGGAGCTGGGCCAGAGCGTGGCGCTCCAGGCCGAGACCGTCCGGGGTCGCGAGCGACGGTCGGTGCTCGGTTCGATGGCCGCTGCCCCGCCGTGGGTCGGCGCCCTCGTCGGGATCGTGCTCATCGTCGCGATCTGGCAGGTCGTGGCCGTCACGCTCTTCTCGGTGACGGGCTCGGTGCCCCCACCCGGCCAGGTGCTCGTCCAGCTCGTCACCGACCTCAGCGACCTCGTCTACTGGCGTGCCATCGGCGCGACCGCCGGCAGCGCGGCGTGGGGCTTCCTCTGGGGCAACCTCATCGCGTTCGCGCTGGCCTTCGCCGTGCTGCTCGTGCCGTGGTTCGAGGGCCTCTCGACCCAGCTCGCGGTGGTCTGCTCGTGCATCCCGCTGACGGCGATCGCGCCGATCGTCACGCTCATGTCGCCCGCCGGCGGCCGGACGACGTCGATCTTCCTGGCCGCGCTCAGCGTGATCTTCACCACCGTCATCGGCACCCTGCTCGGCCTGCGGGCCGCGAGCGAGACCCAGCTCGACGTGATCACGGCCTACGGCGGCTCGCGCTGGACGCAGCTGGTCAAGGTCCGTCTGATCGCCGCCCTCCCCAGCATCCTCGCGGCGCTGAAGCTGGCGGCCCCCGCGGCGTTCCTCGGGGCGGTGCTCGGCGAGTACTTCCTCATCGGCGTCGACCAGGGCCTCGGCATCCTGCTGCTCGCAGCGCAGGCCACGGCGGCGTCGGTCAAGCTCTGGGCGCTGGCCCTGATCTCGGGCGGCATCGCCGGGATCGCCTACTTCGTCATCGGGCGGATCAGCCGACTGGTCACGCCCTGGTCGGCGGGCGACAGCCGCGCCGGAGAGGGGTTCTGATGGCCACGATCCTGCCCACTGGCACCGGCACCCGCGTCACCGCCCCCGCGGTCTCGACCAGCGCCTCCTCGACCGCCCGGTTCGTCCTGCGGCGCATCGGCCGCACCGTGCTGACGATCGCGATCTCGGCGATCATCCTCGGCATCCTGTGGAACCTCGCCATCGTCGTGCTGCAGGCCAACGCGTTCATCGCGAAGACCCCGGCCGACGTGTTCCGCTGGTTCTTCGTCGACTCCGAACTCAGTCGGACCACGGCCGCCGAGAACCGCGTGCACATCGCCGGCCTGCTCGGCGTGACCCTGTGGCACGCCGCGATCGGCTTCGTCTTCGGCGTCGGCGGGTCCCTCGTCGTGGCGATCGTGTTCACCCTGATCCGCCCGGTCGAGTTCATGTTCATGCCGATCGCCATGCTGCTGCGCACCGTCCCGCTGCTCGCGATGGCGCCCGTGATCTACCTCGTGCTGGGCAACGGCATCGTCACCGCCGGCTTCATCGGCGGGGTGGTCGTGTTCTTCCCGCTGTTGGTGAACCTGACCCTCGGCTTCCGCTCGGTCAGCGCCCAGTCGGTCGACCTCATCCGGGTCTACGGCGGGAGCCGGTGGACGATCATGCGCAAGGTCGCGTTCCCCACCGCCCTGCCGTACTTCTTCGCCTCGATGCGCATCGCCGTGCCGGGAGCCATCACCGGCGCGATGCTCTACGAGTGGCTGTTCACCTACGAGGGCCTCGGTGCCGCCATCACGGCCGCCAAGTCGCAGTCGCAGTACGGCGAGATCTGGGCGATCGTCGTGCTGATCACCCTCGTCTCGATCGTGCTCTACACGGTCACGACGTTCGTCGAGACGGCGGTGCTCGCGAAGTGGGGCCCCAACGCCGGCAAGGCGACCGCCTCGTGACGCGCCGCGTGCTGGTCGACACCGACACCGGCATCGACGACGCCCTCGCGCTGCTCTGGCTCGCCGCACAACCCGACGTCGAGATCGTCGGCATCACCGCCGTCTACGGCAACTGCGCCGTCGACGACGCCCTGCGGAACGTCGGACACGTGCTGCGGCTCGTCGGGCTCGAGGACGTCCCGGTCGCCCGGGGCACGGAGGGCCCCCTCGAGGCGGCGGCGCACATCGCGCACTACGTCCACGGTCACGACGGTCTCGGTGACGTCGTCGCCGACCGGCCGCTCCCGCGCGTGCTGCTCGACACCCCGGCCGCCGGACGCCTCGTCGAGGTCGCCCGGGAGTCCCCGGGCGAGATCGACCTGCTCACCCTCGGGCCGCTGACCAACGTGGCCCTGGCGCTGAGGGCCGAGCCGCGCCTCCTGACCCTCTTCCGGTCGGTGACGATCATGGGCGGCAGCGGGCCGTTCCCTCCCCTCGGCCGCACGGACATGGTCGACGCGAACGTGCAGAACGACGGCGTGGCCGCGCGGGAGGTCTTCGCCGCCCCGGCGACCTCGCGCCTCATGGTCGGCGTGAACGCGACGTCGCAGGTGATCACCGACGAGTCGCACGTCGCGGCGCTCCGGGACTCGGGCACGCCGACCGGCACGTTCGCCGCCGACGTCCTGGCGACCTACCTGGACTTCTACCGGAACGCCTGGGGCCGCCGCGTCAGCCCCGTGCACGACGGACTCGCCGCCGCGCTGATGGTCCACCCCGAGTGGATCGCCGACAGCGTCACCGGCCCCGTCGGCATCACGAACGACGGCTTCGCGACCCGCGGCCGGGTGCTGCGCACGGCCGACGGCGCCGAGGTCGACTGGCACCCGGACGGCCCCGTGCCGGCCGGTGACCCGTCGACCCCCACGACGGCGGTCACCGCCGTCCACACCGACCTCTTCCTCCCGTCGTTCGTCGACGCCCTGATCCACGGAGCCCGCTCGTGACCACCACCTCCCCCGCCGACGCGACCCGCGCCTCCTCGGCTGCCGCCCCCTCACCCGCCGGCGCCGTCGTGCGCGACCTGCGCGCCCTGCCCAAGGGCCACCTGCACCTGCACATGGAGGCGGCGATCCGCCCCGACTCGCTGGCCGACATGGCGGCGGCGTCGGGCGTCGTCGTGCCGATGCCGACCAGCTTCGGCGACTTCAGCGAGTTCAGTGCGACGTACCAGGGCATGCTCGTGGTCCTGGCCGAGAGGGAGAACCTCTTCCGCCTGATCGACGAGGCGGTCGAGGACTGCGCCGTCGAGGGCGTCGCCTACGTCGAGTTCGGGGCGAGCCCGCAGTTCTACGTCGCCACCTTCGGGTCCCTCGACGCCTCGCTGCGGGCGATGCTCGCGGCCTGCGCCGAGAGCGGCGAGCGGTGGGGCGTCGAGGTCGGCCTGATGATCACGGTCGACCGCACCGAGAGCGTCGAGGCCGCGAACGAGCTGGCCCACCTGGCCGCCGCCTACGCCGACCGCGGCGTCGTCTCGCTCGGCCTCGCCAACGACGAACGCGGCAACCCGGCCGCGCGCTACGAGGAGGCGTTCCGCATCGCCAAGCACGCGGGCCTGCTCTCGACGCCGCACGCCGGCGAGCTCGCCGGCCCGGACCAGATCGAGGAGGCGCTGGACGTCCTCGGTGCCGACCGTGTGCTGCACGGCGTGACGGCCGTACAGAGCGAACCGCTGATGGCCCGACTGGCCGCCGAGGGCGTCTGCCTCGACGTGTGCCTCACCTCGAACGTGCTGCTCTCGGTGATCCCCACCATCGAGGACCACCCGCTGAAGCGCCTCGTCGAGGCCGGCGTGCGGTGCTCGATCAACGCCGACGACCCCATCCTGTTCGGGCCGGGCGTGCTGGCCGAGTACGAGCTGGCCCGGACCACCCTCGGTCTGTCCGACGAGCAGCTCGCCGCATGCGCCCTGAGCTCGATCGAGTGCTCGGGGGCGAGCGACGGACTCAAGGAGCAGGCGGCCGGCGAGATCGCGGCGTGGCTGGCGGCGTGACCCCGCCCATCCGCCGTCTGGTCGTCGAGGGCGCCCACGTCGCGACGGTCGACGCCCACGACACCGAGCACGCCGGCGGGCACGTCGTCGTCGACGGATCGCGCATCGTCGCCGTCGGGCCGGGACCCGCCCCCGCGTGGTGCACCGCCGGGCTGACCCCGCCCGGCCCGGCGGCCGGGTCGGCTCCCGGGCCGGGCGGGCCTGCTTCTGAGCCAGCCGGGCCGGACGCCGCGGCGATGCCGGTCGAACGCGTCGACGGCCGGGGACACCTGCTGACCCCCGGCCTGGTCAACACGCACCACCACCTCTACCAATGGCTGACCCGTGGCATCGCGCAGGACTCCATCCTGTTCGACTGGCTCGTCGCGCTCTACCCGACCTGGGCGCGCATCGACGAGCCGCTCGTCGAGGCCGGGGCCGCCGCCGCGATCGCCGTGCTCGCCCGGTCGGGGTGCACGACCGTCGGCGACCACCACTACGTCTTCCCGGCCGGTGCCGGCGACCTGGTGGGCGGCATCGTCCGGGCCGCCGCGACCGTCGGCGTCCGTCTGCACGCCACGCGCGGCTCGATGGACCTCGGTCGGTCGCGGGGCGGCCTGCCCCCGGACTTCGCCGTCGAGACCACGGACGCCGCGCTGCGCGCCAGCCAGGAGGCGGTGGCGCGGTTCCACGACCCGTCCGGCGACGCGCGGGTCCAGATCGCGATCGCGCCCTGCTCGCCGTTCTCGGTGACGCCCGACCTGCTGCGCGAGGCCGCCGTCCTCGGGCGGCAGCTCGGAGTCCGGCTGCACACCCACGGCTCCGAGACCGTCGAGGAGGACGCGTTCTGCCTCGAGCGGTTCGGCCGCACGCCGACCCAGTACCTGGAGGACCTCGGCTGGCTCGGCGACGACGTCTGGATGGCCCACTGCGTCCACCTCGACGACCACGCGATCGGACGGTTCGCCGCGACGGGGACCGGTGTGGCGCACTGCCCGTCGTCGAACGGTCGTCTCGCCGCGGGCATCGCCCCGATCGCGTCGTTGCTGCGCGCGGGGGCGCCCGTCGGGCTCGGGGTCGACGGTGCCGCGTCGAACGAGTCCGGCCAGCTCGGCACCGAGATCCGGCAGGCGGTGCTCTTCGGGCGCCTGCGCTCCGGGGCGGACGCGTTCTCGGTCCGGCAGGGCCTGCGCCTGGCGACGATCGGCGGTGCCCGCGTGCTCGGACGCGACGCGGACCTCGGCTCGATCGAGGTCGGGAAGCTCGCCGACCTCGCCCTCTGGCGCGTCGACGGGGTCGAGTTCGCGGGCATCGCCGACCCGGTGGCCGCCCTGGGGCTCGCCTCGATGCCGCCGCTGGCCCGGCTCTGGGTCGGCGGCGACGCGGTCGTGGCGGACGGCGAGCTCGTCCACGCGGACCAGGGTCTGCTCGCCGAGGGCGCGGCCCGGGCGTCGGCGGAGCTGCGCGCCCGCGTCTGACGCGACCCGCGCCTCCTGCACCTCTTGTGCCCGTCGGCGTGAGGGCACGACCCGCGCGACCCGCCACGAAGTAAACACTCCGCCACGACATCTCGTGGCGGAGTGTTTATTTCGTGGCGGCGTAGCGGCCGGCCCCTTCGAACAGACGGCCCGACAACGACGAAAGCCCCTCACGAGGAGGGGCTTTCGGTGGTTCTGGTGGATCTGAGGGGACTCGAACCCCTGACCCCCTGCATGCCATGCAGGTGCGCTACCAGCTGCGCCACAGACCCAGAACTGCTGCCCTTCGGAGGTTTTCACCCCGTCGGAAGCAACTCGTCTACATTACTACACTTTTCGACCGCGCACGTTCACCCGCCCTCGACCCTGCTCGAGCGCGGCCGAGAAGACACGACATGCCGCTCACCTCGGGAGGTGAGCGGCATGTCATGAGGCCCCGCCGACACGGCGGGGCCCAGGAGGCGCGGGGAGGCTAGGCCTCGGCCGGTGCGTCGGCTCCGACCTCGGCCGGAGCGGTGGCCGACTCGGTCAGCACGTCGAGCGGGATGGTCGGGCAATCGCTCCAGAGGCGCTCGAGGGCGTAGTACTGACGGTCCTCGTCGTGGAAGACGTGGGCGACGACGTCACCGAAGTCGAGCAGGACCCAACGGCCCTCGGCACGACCCTCACGGCGGAGGGTCTTGACGCCGGCCTCGAGCATCTTGTCCTCGATCTCGCCGGCGATGGCGACCACGTTGCGTTCGCTGCGGCCGGTGGCCAGCAGGAACACGTCGGTCAGGGGCAGGGGGCCGGATACGTCGAGGGCGACGAGGTCGTCGGCCTGCTTGTCGTCGGCCGCGCGTGCGGCGATCTGCAGCAGCTCGATGGCACGAGGGGTGGCTGTCACGTGTTCCTTAGGGGGTAGGTGGTGATGCGGGCCGACCGGGGTCGGTTCGGGTGGGTCGGGCCTCAGCCCAGCACCCCGGTGGCGAAGCCACCGATGATCAAGCCGATGATACCGAGGCCCACGACGCCGCCCGAGATGCCGAGGATCAGCGGCAGGTGGTTGCCCTTGGGCTGCGACGCGGCCAGCACGACCGCACGGGTGGACGTGTGCGTGCTGATGGCCCGGCTGGCGCGCACGGGCTCGGCGTCGCTCGACGCCTGCTCGGCGTCGCCCTGTTCGAGGATGCGGTCCATGTCGGAGTTGTCGATGCGTGCCTGCGAGCCGGTCGACGCCAGGCTGCGCGGCAGGTCGATCGAGCCCGTGATGATGATCTCGCCGGTCGCGTTCAGCGCACCGGTCACGTCGGCGACCTGCGCGTCGGTGAGGATCAAGGCGTTCTGCTGACCGGTGCTGGTGCCGAGCTGGCGGCCCGGGACGGACTCGGCGTCGGGCTCGTCGGACTGGGTGGACCAGTGGCCGGACGGGACGACGGGCGCGGCGTCGGACGAGTCGTCGCGCTGGTCGCGTGACGGACCGACGCCGGACGGTCGCGGCGCCGACGACACGGGACGGGACGGGGCAGGAGGCGCACTCGGCGAGTCCTGTCCGCTGCGGTCCTGCTCGTCGGACAGGGCGAACGGGAACACCGTCGGCGTCGACGTCGGGGTGGGGGTCGAGGACACCGGGGTCGCCGCGCCTGTCGCACCCGTGCGTCGGGGCCCGGGGACGTCGTCCGACGAGTCGTCGTCGTCGTCCGACGGGGTGACGTCCGACACGGCGGACGGCACCGGGGCCGAGGCGGGACGGAGGGCCGCCGAGGCCGGCGCGGACGCACCGGGCGCAGAGGCCGGCCGGTCGGCGGCCGGGGCGATCTCGTCGACGGTGTTGAGCGCGTCGGCCAACGGACGACGGGGTTCGGGAGCTGGTGCCTGCAGAGGCACCGGGGAGGCGTCGCGGCTCTGGCTCGCGTCGCGCAGGGCGCGCATCTGGCGGCGGGTCAGGCCGGTGCCGGGGTCGACGACCGAGCCGGGTGCGGGGGGCGGCACGTCGCGCAGGGCGGCAGCCGACGGCACGGGAGTCGGCATCGGCACGTCACCCGTGGGGGTGGTCGCGGGCCGCGGGGCGGGAGCGGACGTCGAGGCGGGCACCACGGGCACGGCACCGGTGATGGCCTGACCGGCCTCGCGGGCTCGCTCGAGGTCGCGGATCTGTCGCCGGGTGAGGGGCGGCTGACCGTCGGACGTGCTCATGAAACGCTCCGATACAGATGGTGCTTGGAGATGTACTGGACGACGCCGTCGGGGACCAAGTACCACACCGGAAAGTCTCGACCCACCCGGGCGCGGCAATCGGTCGACGAGATGGCCAGTGCGGGGACTTCGAGCAAGCTTACGTCGCTCTCGGGCAAACCGCTAACGCTGAGGTCGTGCCCCGGTCGGGACACGGCGACGAAGTGGGCGAGGTCCCAGAGCTCTTGGACGTCTTTCCAGTCGAGGATCTGGGCGACGGCGTCGGCACCGGTGATGAAGAAGAGCTCGGCCGTCGGACGGAGGCGTCGGATGTCGCGCAGGGTGTCGATCGTGTAGGTCGGCCCCTCGCGGTCGACGTCGACGCGGCTGACCGTGAAGGTCGGGTTCGACGCCGTGGCGATGACCGTCATGAGGTAGCGGTGCTCCGCCTCGCTGACCTCGGGTTTCATCCACGGTTGACCGGTCGGCACGAAGACGACCTCGTCGAGGTGGAACGACTGCGCGACCTCGCTGGCCGCGACCAGGTGCCCGTGGTGGATCGGGTCGAACGTGCCGCCCATGATGCCGACGCGGGGTCGCCTGACGCCCTCGCCGTCGGGCACGGTGGCGCCCGCCACGACCATCTCGCCGACCTCGGCGGTCAGTGGTTCTCGGGGTGACCGAACTCGTCGATCGGACCGTCGTGGTGGTCGAGCTTGTTCGCCTTGCGCAGCGAACGGTTGGCGACGTCGCGGTAGCTGAACACGACGTAGCCGAGGACGAGGAACGCGACGGCGAAGACACCGGCGATGACGGGTGCCGGCGCGATCAGCGGTGCGAGTTCTTCGTGGGCTTCGGCGAGCAGCAGCGAGGCGTCGAGCATGGGTTCTCCCGTTCAGGCGGTGACGATCGTCGGCCAGTCTACCCGCGGACCTGGCCCTGACCCCGCACGACCCATTTGGTGCTCGTGAGTTCGGCGAGCCCCATCGGTCCGCGGGCGTGGAGCTTCTGGGTCGAGATGCCGACCTCGGCCCCGAAGCCGAACTCGCCGCCGTCGGTGAAGCGGGTCGAGGCGTTGACCATGACGACGGCGCTGTCCACCTCGGCCAGGAACCGCTCGGCGGTCACCAGGTCGTTGGTCACGATCGACTCGGTGTGGTGCGTCGACCACCGGGCGATGTGCGCCATGGCCTCGTCGACGTCGGCCACGACCCGGACGGCGAGGTCGAGACCCATGTACTCGGTCGCCCAGTCGTCCTCGGTCGCCGGGACCCCGTCGGGGAAGACCTCGAGCGTCCGTTCGTCGCCGTGGATCGTCACCCCGGAGGCGCGCAGGGCACCCAGCACCGGCGGCAGCAGGCGTTCCGCCGCCTCGCGGTGGACGAGCAACGTCTCGAGGGCGTTGCACACGCTCGGACGCTGCACCTTGGCGTTCTGGACGATGTCGACGGCCCAGCCCTCGTCGGCGCTCGCGTCGAGGAAGACGTGCACGACCCCGGCACCGGTCTCGATGACGGGGACCGTCGACTCGCGGACCACGGTGTCGATCAGCTCGGCGCTGCCCCGGGGGATCAGGACGTCGACCAGCCCGCGGGCCCGCATGAGGTCGGCGGCCCCCTCGCGGCCGAACTCGTCGATGGTGACGACGGCGTCGGCCGGCAGCCCCACCTCGGCGAGGGCCTCGCGCATCACCTCGACCAGCACGCGGTTGGACTGCTGCGCCGCGCTGCCGCCGCGCAGGACGGCCGCGTTGCCGCTCTTCAGGGCGAGCGCGGCGATGTCGACCGTCACGTTCGGCCGGGCCTCGTAGATGGCTCCCACCACGCCGAACGGCACGCGGACCTGGTCGAGGCGCAGCCCGTTCGGCAGCACCTTGCCCCGCACCGACTCGCCGACCGGGTCGACCAGCGAGGCCACCAGCTCGGTGGCGGCCGCGAGCCCGGCCAGTCGACCGGAGTCGAGCCTCAGGCGATCCTGGAGCGAGGCGCCGACGCCGTTCTCGCGCGCGTTCGCCAGGTCGAGCTCGTTCGCCGCGACGATCCGGTCGACGTTGGCGAGCAGGGCGGCGGCGACGGCGCGCAGACCCGCGTCCTTGCGGTCGGCCGTCGCGGTGGCGAGCACGCGGGAGGCGGCCTTCGCGGCGGTCAGCTTGTCGGTGAGCGACGGGGCCGGGGCATCGATGAGCGACATGCACGAAGCCTATGCGCCGCTCCCCAGTCCCGCGAGACCGCTCCGCGGTCACCGCGGCGGCGCGGACGCCCCCGGGGAGGCGCGGGTCAGTCCGGTCGCCCGCCCGCGCTCCCGGAGTCCCCCGCCGCAGGTCCCGACCCCGCGGCTCCCGCCGCCTCGAAGAAGGTGCCGACCTGCTCGCCCGCGAGGGCCCGGGCGACGTTGGCGGCGCTCGTCACGAGGACGGGGGTGCCGGCCTCGGCCGCGAACCGGGCGGCCGCGACCTTCGTGCCCGCGCCTCCGGTGCCGACGCCGGCCGCACCGGCCGCGCCGAAGGTGACCCCGGCGAGGTCGTCGCCGAAGGGCACGTCGACGAGGGCGACGGCGCCGGGTTCGTGCGGCGGGCGGGTGTACAGGGCGTCGACGTCGCTGAGCAGGACGAGGGCGTCGGCACCGACCAGCTGCGACACCAGCGCCGCGAGCCGGTCGTTGTCGCCGAAGCGGATCTCGTGGGTGGCGACCGTGTCGTTCTCGTTGACGATCGGCAGGATGCGCAGCTCGAGCAGGCGCTCCATGGCGCGCTGGGCGTTGCTGCGGTGCGTCGGGTTCTGCATGTCCCCGGCGGTCAGCAACACCTGCCCCGCCACGATGCCGTAGCGGCGCAGGCTCTGCTGGTACCGGTAGATCAGGACGTTCTGCCCGACGGCGGCGGCCGCCTGCTGGGTCGCGAGGTCGGTCGGGCGGGAGTCGACGCGCAGGTGCGGCAGGCCCGTGGCGATGGCCCCGGACGAGACGAGCACGACCTGGGCACCCCGCCCGTAGGTCGCGGCGAGGGCGTCGACCAGCGGCTCGATCTGTCCGGCGTTCTCACCGCTGATCGACGACGAGCCGACCTTGACCACGATGCGGCGGGCCGTGCCGAGGCCGGCGCGGTCGACGACGCCCCCGGTCACGCCCGCTCGTCGCCTTCGACGTCGTCGCCCTCTTTCACGAGGAACCCTTCGTCGTCGGTCCACAGGCCGGCGGCGCGTTCACGCTGGAGTTCGGCGCGGGCCTCGGCCTTGGCGTCCATGCGCTCGAAGTACTCCTCGCGGCGCTGGTTGCGGGTCGGGCGGTCGTTCTGGATCAGGCGCGGGTCGGTGCCGCGGGCGCTGGTCATCAGCTCGGCCGTCGAGGTGAGGGTGGGCTCCCAGTCGAAGACGATGCCGCCCTCGGGGCCGATGACGACCGTCGAACCGGCCTGTGCACCCGCCTTGAACAGGGCGTCCTCGACGCCGATGGCGTTGAGCCGGTCGGCGAGGTAGCCCACGGCCTCCTCGTTGTTGAAGTCGGTCTGCACGACCCACCGCTCGGGCTTCTGGCCCAGGATGCGGTAGACGTTGCCGTAGGTGCCACCCTCGACCCTGATGACGAAGGGCTTCTCGTTGACGGCGCGGGGGCGCATGACGATGCGAGGAGGCGCGGGTCGCGCCGCGATCTCGGCGCGGCTGGCCTCGACGACCTCGGCCAGGGCGAAGGACAGGTTGCGCAGGCCCTCGTGGCTCACGGCGGAGATCTCGAAGACGCGGTAGCCGCGGGCCTCGAGCTCGGGCGTGACGAAGTCGGCCAGCTCGCGACCGTCGGGCACGTCGACCTTGTTGAGCGCGATCAGCTGCGGGCGGTCGAGCAGCGGCTTCTGGCCGTCGGGGACGGGGTACGCCTCGAGCTCGCGGAGGATGACGTCGAGGTCGGTCAACGGGTCGCGGCCCGGGTCGAGCGTCGCGCAGTCGAGCACGTGCAGCAGGGCCGAGCAGCGCTCGACGTGGCGGAGGAACTCGAGCCCGAGGCCCTTGCCCTCGCTGGCCCCCTCGATCAGCCCGGGGACGTCGGCGACCGTGTAGCGCGTGTCACCCGACTCGACGACGCCCAGGTTGGGGTGCAGCGTCGTGAAGGGGTAGTCGGCGATCTTCGGCTTGGCGGCCGAGAGGGCGGCGACGAGGCTCGACTTGCCGGCCGACGGGTAGCCCACGAGGGCGATGTCGGCGACGACCTTGAGTTCGAGCAGGACGTCTCCGGCCCAGCCGGGGGTGCCCAGCAGGGCGAAGCCGGGCGCCTTGCGCTTGGTCGACGAGAGGGCCGCGTTGCCGAGGCCCCCGATGCCGCCCTCGGCGGCGACGTAGCGCATGCCCGGTTCGACCATGTCGATCAATTCGACGCCGTCGGCGGACTTGACGACGGTGCCGACCGGCACGACGAGCTCGAGGGTCTCGCCGTTGGTGCCGGCCCGGTGGTCGCCCATGCCGAAGCCGCCGTTGTCGCTCGAGCGGTGCGGTGCACGGTGGAACCCGAGCAGCGTCGTGACGCCGCTGTCGCTGACGATGACGACGTCGCCGCCGTGACCGCCGTTGCCGCCGTCAGGGCCGGCCAGCGGCTTGAACTTCTCGCGCTTGACGGACACGCAGCCGTTGCCGCCGTTGCCGGCGCGGAGGTGGAGGGTCACTTGGTCGACGAATGTGGCCATGAGGTGCTTGATCTCTTTGTCTGTGCGTGCCGGTGCGAGCTGCCCGGGTCAAACACGTCTGGGGCGAGCAGGATGCTCGCCCCAGACGGTGCGACCCGCGAGGGGCCGCCGATGCGGGTCGTGTGCCGACGCCGCGTGGTGGTGCTAGACCGTCGCCGTCGCGGAGGCGACGATGTTGACGACCTTGCGGCCGCCCTTGGCGCCGAACTCGACCGAGCCGGGGGCGAGGGCGAAGAGGGTGTCGTCTCCGCCGCGGCCGACGTTGACGCCGGGGTGGAAGTGGGTGCCGCGCTGGCGGACGATGATCTCGCCGGCGAGGACGACCTGGCCGCCGAAGCGCTTCACGCCGAGGCGCTGGGCGTTCGAGTCACGACCGTTGCGGGTGGACGATGCGCCCTTTTTGTGTGCCATGTGTTCTCAGCCCCTGGTTCAGTTGATCGAGGTGATCTTGACGCGGGTCAGGTCGGCACGGAAGCCCATGCGACGCTTGTAACCGGTCTTGTTCTTGTAGTTCTGGATGACGATCTTCGGGCCGCGCAGGTCGTTCAGCACCTCGGCGGTCACGGTGATCCCTGCCAGGGCGTCGGCGGCGGAGGTGACGGTGTCACCGTCGACGTGCAGCACGGCGGGGAGGGTGATGGAGTCGCCTTCGGCGGCCTTGAGGCGGTCGAGGGTGACGATCGTGCCGACCTCGACCTTCTCCTGCCGACCACCGGCGCGCACGACTGCGTAGACCATGTCTGTTCCTTAAGAGTTGGGGTGTCCGGCACGACGCGGCCTCGAGCCAGCGCGCACCAACCGCCCATCGTACAGGGGGCCGCTGGGGCCGTCAACGCGTCCTCCGACGGGCGCCGCGCCTCCTCCGTCCACGACCCCCGCACCGGCAGGCGGGCCGACGACTAGCATCCAGGGCGTGATCCTGATCGACGAGGCCGTGTGGCCGGCCCACGACACGTTGTGGGCACACCTGGTGAGCGACGACTCGTACGACGAGTTGCACGCCTTCGCCGCCCGTCACGGCATCCCCCGCCGCGGGTTCGACCACGACCACTACGACGTGCCCGAGTCCCGACGGGCCGAGTTGATCGCCGGTGGGGCCGTCGCCGTGACCGGCCTCGACCTCGCCCGCCGTCTCGAACGCAGCGGGCTGCGGGTGTCCCAGCGGGTCAAACGCGGCCTCACGGCCTGACCGGTTCCGTCCGCCCCGGCCCGCAGGCGCGGTCACCAACTCGTGTCGAAGCCCTCGTAACTGGCCACGACCGCGCCCGAGGCGATCTCGACGATGGTGGTCGTGACCCCGTCGGCCACGGGGTCGATCGTGTACGAGTAGTCGGTCGGCGTCGTCGCGTCCCCGACCGACTGGACCGCCAGGTACTGCCCGTTCGGGGAGACGTCGAAGCCCTCGATCACACCGGACGCGCTCGGGGGTTGCCAGAGCGTCCGTGACGTGGCACCGTCGTCGGCGACGACGAGCGTCCGGTACGTGAGCCCGTCGTCGGACGGGACCGACACCTGCTGCACGACGTGGCCTGGGTCGAGGGCCACCAGCGGTCCGGCGAACGGGAGGACGCCGTCGACCGGGGCGGGGGCACGGGGGCGCTCGTCCCCCGTGGCGAGGTCGACGACCATGGAGGCGATCGCCGACGCGGCGATCAGCGTGGTGCCGTCGAGCGACACCCCCTGCAACAGCGAGTACGTCCCCACGGGCCGCACGGGGTCCACTCCCGAGAGGTCGATGACGCTCACCGAGTCGTCGACGGCCTGGACGACGACGTCGTCCTCACCCGGCACGAAGGCCCAGTCGGTGGGTTCGACGGGCTGCCCGGACAGGCCGAGGACCGGGGCCACCGCCCGCTCCCCCTGCAGCGGCAGCGTGTACAACGTCTCGACGTCCGAACCGGTCGGACGGAACGAGAACGCCAGCGTGGTCGTGGCACGGTCGGCCGCGAAGCGGGTGATCAGGCCGGGGGCCTCGGGCACGGGCAGGGTCTCGACGGCGGCCCCGTCGAGCGACACGAGGCTGAGGCTGCTCTGCGTCCCGTCGTCCGTCACGACCGCGACGGCCGAGTCGAACACCTCGTAGGCCTGGACGCGCGGCGCGGACCAGACGGTCGTCCTGTCCGAGCCCCGGAGCCCGGCCCGTTCGATGCGGTCGTCGGCCCCGGACGTGCCGCGCACGAGCCGGTACGCCGTCGCCGGGGGCGTGCTGAACCGCGCCTCCAGGGTCGAGGTCTGTCGCTGGTAGACGCTCGAGACCCCGTCGACGCGGACGTGGTAGTCGGTGTCGTACGCGAGCCGGCCGGTGAAGGTCACGGCGACCACGTCACCCGACGTCTGCACCGTGAAGGCGGCCGCGGGCGTCACGACCACCTGCGAGGCGTCGACGTGCGCGAGCGCCTGGTTGGCGAACACCCGCAGCTGCTGACCGGGACGCTCGACCACGGCCGTCGTGTCGACCTGCGTCTCGCCGGCCTTGGGGCCCTGGAAGTAGGTCAGGCCCACGAAGGCGGCACAGACCACCGCGAGGACGGTGACGACGGCGACCCATCGCGTGCGCCAGCGGGCACCGGCCTCACGGGCGTCCTGCTCGGTGAGGAACACGGGGTCGGACGCGAACGGATCGGGCGTGGCAGCCCCTCCCGTCGCGCCCCGGCCCCGTCCGCCCTCAGTAGAGGTACGGGTCACTGGGCTGTCCCACGGTGGTGACGTCGTCGGGCACGAGGGCGACGGGGTCCTGGCTCGAGCTGCTGCGGTTGGTGTCGAAGCCGCCCGTGACCTCGACCCAGTCGTCGGCGGCTACCTGGTCCTGCCACCCCGGCAGGTAGACGGGCACGCCGACGGGCTGGGCGTCGACCGCGCAGCACGTGATCACGAAGCGCGACACGTAGAACACGTCGTCGGGGTCGGTGTCGGACGGCGTGACGAACCCGACGACGTCGGCGGTCTTGCCCTCGTAGAAGGCGAGGTCGGTCGTCTGCCTCAGCAAGCCGGCCCAGTCGAGGACGCTGAACGACCGGTAGGCGTCCGAGGAGGCGCTGGTCGCGTCGGCCACGGTCGTACGGTCGAGCGCCGCGGTCGACGAGTTCACGTCGCGCTGGCCGGCCGTGGCGCTGGTGAGGGTGGCCGGGGGCAGGGCGACGACGGCGATCGCGATGGCGGCGGTGACGGCGACGCCCGCCGAGAAGGCGAGACGTCGGGCGCCGGTGGCGACCGGCCGACGCCGGCGCGGCCGGAGGCCGTCCTCGACCGCGGGCACCTCGGCCGCGTCGAGGCGGCCGTCGTGGCCGTGCCCGGCCCCGGGATCGTGGTCGTGGCCGTCGTGCGCGTCGTCGCTCCGGACCGGTGAGAACGCCAGCGTGGCCAACGACAGCGTCATGCCGATGAGGATCATCACGACTGTGAAGACGTCGTACCGGGGGTGGATGTACAGCACGAGCTGCCCGGTCGCGGCGAGCCAGAGGGTGGCGACGCCGACGACGAGCGTCAGCAGCACCCCTTGCCACCGGTCGAGCAGTCGGCGCCAGGGGCGAGGAGCAGGGCTAGGCGACATAGTTGACCACCAGTCCGATCGCGGCACTGGTCAGGGCCACCACGAGGGTGACCTGCCCGAGCACCTTGGGTGTGTAGGTCGTCCGCAGCAGGGCCAGCATCTTGACGTCGATGATGGGGCCGAAGACGAGGAAGGCGGCGATGCCGCCGGGCATGAACGTCGAGGCGAACGGCAGCACGAAGAACGCGTCGACGTTCGAGCAGATCGAGATGACGAAGGCCAGCACCATCATCGCCAGCACCGACCAGACCGGGTTGCTGCCGAGCGTGACGAGCACCGACCGCGGAACGATCGTCTGGATCGCGCCCGCGATGGCCGCGCCGATGAAGAGCGCGGGCATCATGGTCGACATCTCGCGGCGGAACAGGTCGACGCTCTTCGCCGTGCGGCCCCGGCCGTGCGCATGGCCGTCGTCGACCCGGCACTCGGCCGCGAACGAGGAGGTCAGCAGGCTCTGCTGGTTCGGGTGCTTGCTGAACAGCCAGCCGATCAGGTTCGCGATGACGAACCCGCCGATCAACCGGGCCACGAGGATGCCGTCGTCCCACCCGAACGCCTGGTGCGTGGTGATGATGGTGATCGGGTTGAGGATCGGCGCCGCGAGCAGGAAGGTCATCGACTCGGACACCGTGAAGCCCTTGAGCACGAGCCCCCGCGCCAAGGGCACGTTGCCGCACTCGCAGACGGGCAGGAACATGCCGAGGAACGAGATGACCGCGCGACGGGGCAGCCCCCGCTTCGGCAGCCACGACGAGAAGAACGCCTGCGGCAGCCACTCCTGCACGATGATCGACAGGACGATGCCGAGCAGGACGAACGGCATCGACTCGACGATGACGCTGATGGTCAGCGTGACGAAGTCCTGCAGCGCGTTCGGCAGCAGGCCCGGGCCGAGGAGGGGCGAGGCCAGGCGGACCGCCACGAGCACGGCGAGCACGAGCCCACCGGCCACGAGCAGCGGGACGCGCGACGGTGCCCGACGAGCACGCCGTCCGGCGCCGTGCCCGGCGTGGTCGATGCGCTCCCGGACGGGAGCGCTCACCGGTCGTCCTCGTTCGGACCGGCCGGGGGCGCGAAGCGCGACCAGTCGTCCGGTGCGGGGGCCGGGTGCGACGGCACGACGGGGCGCTCGGGCGGGACGACGGGGGCCGACGGCGCCGCGGCGACGGTCGTCGGGAGGCGGGTGGAGCGATCGCCCCGGACGGCAGGAGGCGCGACGTCGTCCTCGACGTCGCCCGCGTCGTCACCCTCCCCGGCCTCGGCGACCCGGGGCGTGGGCTCGACCGCCCAGACCTCGTCGCCGTGGCCGCCGCCCAGCCACAGCCGGGCGAGGACGGCCCCGGCCACGAGCAGGGCGGTGTCGACGATGCCCGCCGACAGCGGGATGGTCGTCAGGTAGAGCGCGAGGTTCACCCACGTGCCGCCGTCGATCGAGAGCACGATGCCCGGCACGATCCCGACCACGGCCAGCGCGAGGGTGCCCGCGCCGCCCGCGACCACGGCGTGGCGGACGACCGTCCGGAGGTCGGACCGCGGCGTCAGCGGCCTGATCGTGGCGAGCACGACGAACGAGGCGACGTAGAACGGGAACGGGTAGAGCACGAAGCTGCCGAGGAACTGCCCGACCGGCGTCGCGACGAACCCGCTGGGGAACGCCGTCACCGAGAAGCCGACCGCCGAACCGACGAGCGCGACGAGGCCGAGGGCGAAACGCGCCACCAGCACGACGACCAGGGCCGTGGCCGCCACGAGCAGGCGCTCGCGTCCCTCCGGCCCGGAGGCCGAGACGGACGCAGCCCGGAGCCTCGACCTGACGGTCGGGGGTCCGGGCTGGGTCAGAGGCACGCAGTCACCCTAGACGACCTACAGATCGTCGGAGCTGACCCCCACGCCGAGGATGAACGGACCGGACTCGCCGGTCGTCGTCGGCTCGGCCGGAGCCGCTGCGGTCGTGCCCTGGCTGGAGGCGCGGCGCGAACGCGAACGCCCCTGCCCGGGCTGCTTCGGCTCGGGCAGCGCACCCAGCACCGAGTCGAGCAGCTGCTCGGCGTCCTGGCTGCTGATGCGACGCGGCTCGCGACGCGTGGTCGCGACGGGGATGTCGAGGATCGCGACCGTGGCGTCCGGGGTCGAGACCGTGGCCGACGACCGGCGACGCTCCGTGGCCTTGGCGACCGGCGCCTCCGTGGGCTCGTCGACGGGTGCGGCCACGGCGGCGGCCGGAGCCGACCGCTCGGCCGGGGCGGCCGCGGGGACCTCGATCACACCGGCGCTCGAGTCGGCGGGAGCGGACTCGGCGGGCGACGACTCGGCAGGAGCCGACTCGGCGGCGTCCTCGCCGGTCTCGCGCGCGGCACGTGACGATCCACGGCGGCCCTTGCGGCCCGAACGCCCGCGACGGCCTTCGTCCGCCTGGTCACCGGCTGCCTCGGCGGCCGGCTCGGCCTTCGTGGCACTCGCGGCGGCGGCGTCGATGGCGGCCTCGACCGCCGCGGCGGCCTGGCTGGCCGCGTCGCCGTCCTTGGTGCCGCCTTCTTCGGCATGGGCGATGGTGCTCGCCGCGATGCGCGAGAGGGCGTTCTTCACGTCGTCGGTGATGGCGTGCGTACCCGTCGTGGGGTGAGCCCCACCGGTCGGCGCCGAGGGGCCGCCGCGACCGGACTGCGGCGCGGTGCCGGCACCGGCGCCCGTGTTGTGGCCGTTGCCGCCCGACTTGCCGGACCCGCCGGCCTGGCCGCCCCGTCGGCGGTCGCCCTGTTGGCCGCCCTTGCGGGGCTGCTGTTCCTGGACGCGCGCGGCGCTGCCGGCCTCGGAGAACGACTCGGCCAGGCCGAGGCCCAGCTTCTTGCGCGTCATCTGGACGAGCCCGAGCGACGTGACCTCGGCCACCTGGTGCTTGGTGCGGTCGCGGCTGAGGCACTCGACCAGACGACGCAGCACGAGGTCACGGTTGGACTCGAGCACCATGTCGATGAAGTCGACGACGATGATGCCGCCGATGTCGCGGAGGCGCAACTGACGGACGATCTCTTCTGCGGCCTCGAGGTTGTTCTTCGTGACCGTCTCTTCGAGGTTCCCGCCGGAACCGACGAACTTGCCGGTGTTGACGTCGACGACGGTCATCGCCTCGGTGCGGTCGATGACGAGGGAACCGCCCGAGGGCAGCCAGACCTTGCGGTCGAGCGCCTTCTCGATCTGCTCGTTGAGGCGGTACTCGTCGAATGCGTCCTTGTCGCCCTCGTAGCGCTTGACGCGGTCCATGAGGTCGGGCGCCACGGCCGAGAGGTACGACTGCAGCGTCTCGAACGCCTCGTCGCCGTCGATGACCATCTCGTGGAAGTCCTCGTTAAAGACGTCGCGCACGATCTTGATCAGCAGGTCGGGCTCGGAGTGCAGCTGGTTCGGGGCGTTGCCCGCCGCGACCTTCTTCTCGATGTCGGCCCACTGGTTGGTGAGGCGCTTGACGTCGAGGGTCAGCTGCTCTTCGGTCGCGCCCTCGGCCGCCGTGCGCACGATGACGCCGGTGTTCTCCGGCAGGGCCTCTTTGAGGATCTTCTTCAGACGCGCGCGCTCGGTGTCGGGCAGCTTGCGGCTGATGCCGTTCATCGAGCCGTTGGGCACGTAGACGAGGTAGCGGCCCGGCAGCGAGATCTGGCTCGTGAGACGAGCGCCCTTGTGGCCGACGGGGTCCTTGGTGACCTGGACGAGCACGCGGTCACCGGGCTTGAGGGCCAGCTCGATGCGACGGGGCTGGTTGCCCGTCGACAGGGAGTCCCAGTCGACCTCGCCCGAGTAGAGCACGGCGTTGCGACCGCGTCCGATGTCGACGAAGGCGGCCTCCATGCTGGGCAGCACGTTCTGGACGCGGCCGAGGTAGACGTTGCCGATCAACGACACGTTCTGCGCCTTGGCGACGTAGTGCTCGGCCAGGGTGCCGTCCTCCATGACGCCGATCTCGATGCGGTCGCCCGACGAGCGGACGATCATCTTGCGGTCGACGCTCTCGCGACGGGCGAGGAACTCGGCCTCGGTGATGACGGTGCGACGGCGTCCGGCGTCCCGGCCGTCGCGACGACGCTGCTTCTTCGCCTCGAGACGCGTGGAGCCCTTGATGCGCTGCGGCTCGGTGATGAGCTCGGCCTGACGCGGGGCACGGTCGCGGTCGCGACCACGGGGCTCGGAGTCGCGCTCCTCGCGGTCCTGCGAGCGGCCGCGCTGGCGGCGACGCGAGGCGGGCTGCTGCTCGCGGTCGTCGCGCTCGTCACGGTCGTCGTCGTCGCCCTCGCGGTCGTCGTCCCACGAGTCGTCGCGGTCGTACCGGTCGTCGCGGTCGTCGCGCTGTCGTCGACCGGGGCGGGCCGGCAGGACGGTGATCTCGGGTGCGTGGAAGATCAACGACGTCGTCGTGAGGTTCGCCGGGATCGGCGACGCCCCGTCCGTCGTCTCGTCGTCGGCCGTCGCGTCGGCGGCCCGTGACGGCTGGGTCGCCGCGGCGACGAACGCCTCGGCGACGGCGTCGGTCTCGCTCTGCTGGGAGGTCGGGGCCTGGGCCGCGACCTGCTCGTCGGTGGTCTCGGTCTCGTGGGTCACGGGTGATGCCTCCTGGGCGTCGTCTGTCGTCCGGACGGGTGAAGGGAGTGCTGCCTGCTGCCTGGCGGGGGCCGTCGCCGGGGCGGCGTCGACCGCTGCCTGGCGAGCCCTGAGGCCTGCGAACAATCCCCTTCTCTTCTTCGGACGTCCGTCGTTGTCTGTGTTGTCGTTCACCACTTGCGGTGCGCTCCTCGCCCCGCCGAGGCCATGCCGTCGGCAGGAATTCTCGTGTCGTGGCCGGGCGGTGACGTGGCACCTGACCCTGACCACCGCGCCCTCTCACGGCGCGCCTTGTCGGACACGTCACGTTCGGTCACCCGGGGGTGTCGACCGACCTGCGGTCGTCGCCCTCGATGTCGTTCGTCGACGTGCTGTTCTTCGTGTCGCCTTGCTGGTTCGGAACTGGCCATCCGACGATGAGCGCCTGCGCTCTGGCCCGGATTCCGCTCGACCTGGTCGACCACGCGATCTCTCGCGTGACGACGACGGCCGGCACTGCCCGGTAAGCCTGGATCTCGGGGCCTGGGCCCCACGACTGGCTCGATTATCGCACGCCCACGTCGGTCCGGGGTCAAAGCGGACGCCCCGACGGCCCGTGCGATACTGCTGGACGTGACCGTCGAGACGCCTCGGGCCGTGACCCTGCCCACCGGCCGCACCCCGTTCGTCGCGGCCGTGCTGCTCGTCGTCGCCGGTCTCGGCGGACTCGTGGGGGCCTTCGCCCTGACCCTCGACAAGTTCCGGCTGCTCGAGAACCCGGGCGCGGCGCTCGGCTGCGACGTCAACCCGTTCGTGGGCTGCTCACCCGTCATCAACAGCTGGCAGGCCTCGCTCTTCGGCTTCCCCAACCCGATCCTCGGCCTGATCGGCTTCGCGGCCCCCGTGGCGGTGGGCCTGGGCCTGCTCGCCGGTGCGCGCTTCGCCCGGTGGTTCTGGCTGGCCTTCAACCTCGGGCTGCTGCTCGCCTGGATCTTCATCACCTGGCTCTTCACCCAGACCGTGTTCGTCATCGGCGCGCTCTGCCCGTGGTGCATGCTCGTCTGGCTGTTCACCATCCCGCTGTTCTGGGTCTTCACGGTGTGGGGCGCGGCTCGCGGCGTCACCGTCCCCGACGGGCCGCTCCGACGTGCGGCGGCACGCTTCCTCCCCTACTCGTGGGTGCTGCCGGTGCTCAACTACATCGTCGTCGCCACGACCATCGTCGTCGTGTTCCCGTTGCTGCTGCCGACGCTGTTCGGGTGAGCCGCGCCTCCTCGCGTCCCCGGCTCCGGCCCACCCGCCCCCTCGGTCGCACTCAGGTCGCTCCCAGCCGAATCAGGGTCGACCTCGCCAGTCTTGACCGACGACCCCCGAGCCACGACGAGGACTGATGACGCCACCCACCGACTCCCCCGCCAGCAAGAAAGAACGCCGAGAAGCAGCCCGCGAGAAGGCCCGCGTCACCCGCGAGGCCGAGGCCCGTCGTCGACGACGCAACAAGTGGCTCCTGCAGGGCGGCCTGGTCGTGGGCGTCGTGGCGGTGCTCGCGATCGTCGCGCTCGTCATCACGCAGTCGATCAAGCCGGCCGGTCCCGGCCCTGCGAACATGGCGAGCGACGGTCTGGTGCTCGAGGGCTCGAACGGGGCGGTCACCGCCGTGCCGAGCGGCGCCCTCGCCGCCGACGCGACCCCGACCCCGGCCCCGAGCGCCTCGGGCGACGTGCCGTCGATCGTGGTCTACCTCGACTACATGTGCCCGTTCTGCGGCCAGTTCGACACGACGAACGCCCAGCAGCTCGAGGAAGCCGTCTCGAGCGGTGCCGCGACCCTGGCGATCCACCCGATCGGGTTCCTCGACAACGCCTCGCAGGGCAGCCGGTACTCGACGCGGGCCGCCAACGCCTTCGCCTGCGTCGCGAACCACGAGCCCGACAAGGCGCTCGACGTCAACACCGCCCTGTTCGCGCAGCAACCCGAGGAGAACACCCGGGGCCTGACGAACGACGAGCTCGTCACCCTGGTGCAGGGTGCCGGGGCGAACGACGACCAGATCCCGTCGTGCATCAAGGCGGGCGACTTCGAGGACTGGGTCGCCTCGGCCACCCAGCGGGCGTTGAACGACCCGATCCCGAACTCGTCGCTCGACAAGCTCGCGAGCACCCCGCTCGTCCTGGTGAACGGCCAGCAGTACCAGGGCTCGCTGACCGACGCGAGCACCTTCGCGCAGTTCGTCGCCGAGGTGCAGAACGGCGCCCCGACCGGTGACACGAGCACGGGCGACACCGAGGGCTCGACGGCGACGCCGGCCCCCTGACGACGCGACCCGTCGACACGACCGAGCCCGCGCCTCCTGATGGACTCAGGAGGCGCGGGCTCGGTGGTCTCCGGCGTCACGCCGGTCGGCGGCTCAGAACCAGAGGGCCAGCTCGCGCGTGGCGCTCTCGGGGCTGTCGCTGCCGTGCACCAAGTTTTGCTGGACCTTCAGTCCCCAGTCGCGGCCGAGGTCGCCACGGATCGTTCCGGGGGCCGCGGTCGTCGGGTCGGTCGTGCCGGCGAGCGAGCGGAAACCCGCGATGACGGCGTCGCCCGCGATGCGCAGCGCGACGGTCGGGCCGCTCTGCATGAACTCGACGAGGGGCTCGTAGAACGGCTTGCCCACGTGCTCCTCGTAGTGCTTCGCGAGCAGGTCGCGGTCGGCCTGCACGAGGCGGACGTCGACGAGCGAGTACCCCTTGGCCTCGATGCGGCGCAGGATCTCGCCGGTCAGGCCGCGGGCGACGCCGTCGGGCTTGACGAGGACGAGGGTTTCTTCGAGATCGGACATTGCTCCTCTTTCGGTGGGTGGCGGATGGCTCGGTGGGTGGCGGATGGCTCGCGGGCAGGCGCCCGGAGGACGGGTCGGTGGGTGTCGGCTCAGGCCACGTCACCGGGCGCGTCGCGCAGCCGGGCGGCGTTCATGCGGTCGAGCTGTGTGCCCTTGACGAGGCAGTAGGTCCAGATGGCCACGAACAGGGCGGCCACGACGAACATGACCGGATCGAGGAACCCACAGGCCACGAGACCCAGCTGGACGAGCCAGCCGAGGGCGACGCCCCACCGCCAGCGCAGGGTCTGCGAGATCAGCAGCGTCAGGACGATGGCGGCGAGGCCTCCGCCCCAGGCGACGCCGGCCGGCAGCAACTGCCGCCCGAAGACCACGAGGGTGACGAAGAACAGCGTCATCGCCTCGAGCACGAGGACGATCGAGAGCAGGCTCTCGGCCGCCCCGCGACGTCGACGGGGGCGCGGCGCGCGCCCGCCGGCTCCGGCTCCGGCGGGCGGCGGCGCCGTCGTCACGAGAGCCCCTCGGGCTGCTGCGAGAGGGCGATGACGTCGCCGACCAGCGTGATCGACCCCGTCACGACGACGCCGCCGGGCTCGTCGCCCTCGACCTCGTCGGCCAGGTCGCGCGCCGTGCGCAGGGCCGCCACGAGGTCGGTCTCGACGACGACGCGGTCGGCACCCACGACGCCCACCGCGATGGCGGCGAGCTCGTCGGCGTCGATCGCCCGGTCGGACTTCGAGCTCGTCACGACGAACTGGGTGACCGTGGGCGCCAGGGCGCGGACGATGCCCGCGGCGTCCTTGTCGGCCAACACGCTGAGCACCGCGACGACGCCGCCGAACTGGAAGTAGTCGTCGAGGGCCTTGGCCAGGGCGCGGGCGCCGTGCGGGTTGTGCGCCGCGTCGACCAGGATCGTCGGCTCGTTGGCGACGATCTGCAGGCGGCCGGGCGACGTCGCACTCGCGAGTCCCTCGGCGAGCACCTCGTGGTCGAGCGGCTGCGACCCGCCGCCGAGGAAGGACTCGACGGCCGCGACCGCGACGGCGGCGTTCTGGGCCTGGTGGTCACCGAACTGCGGCAGGAGCAGGTCGTCGTACCGGCCCGCGAGCCCGCGGATCGTGACGACCTGGCCGCCGACGGCGACGGTGGTGGACTCGACGCCGAAGGCGGTGCCCTCGACCGCGAGCGACCCCTCGCTTAACTCGACGGCGCGTTCGAGTTCGACCAGGGCCTCGGGGGTCTGCGACGCCGAGACCACGGCGGCCGTGGGCTTGACGATCCCGGCCTTGGTGCGGGCGATCTCGGCCACGGTCGAGCCGAGACGGTTCTGGTGGTCGAGGGCGATGGGGGTGAAGACGGCGACCTGGCCGTCGGCCACGTTCGTGCTGTCCCATTCGCCCCCCATGCCGACCTCCAGCACGACCACGTCGGCCGGAGCGTCGGCGAAGCAGGCGAAGGCGAGCACCGTCAGGGCCTCGAAGAATGTCAGGGTGGGCTCCCCCGACGCTTCGAGATCGGTGTCGACCATGGTCAGGTAGGGCTGGATGTCGTCCCAGTTGGCGACCAGGCGCTCGTCGCTGATCGGCTCGCCGTCGACCACGATGCGCTCGTTGAGGTGCACGAGGTGCGGGCTCGTCATGAGCCCGGTGCGCAGGCCGTGCGCCCGCAGGATGCTCTCGATCATCCGGCTGGTCGACGTCTTGCCGTTCGTGCCGGTGAGGTGGATCACCGGGTAGGCCCGCTGCGGGTCGCCGAGCAGCTCGACAGCCCGCCGGGTCGGCTCGAGCCGCGGCTGCGGCGCCTGCTCGCCGATGCGTGCCAGCAGCTCGTCGTGGACGCGCTGCGCGCCGGCCGCGAACTCGCCTCCCTGCTCGTCGGCGGGGTCGCCCTGACGGTCGTTCTTCTTCGGGGTCATGCGCGTCGTACCTCCACGACGACGGCCGAGCCGGAGCCCGATCCGACGACGGTCTTCTCGGGCCGCTCGCCGACGCCCTCCTGGACGTCGACGATCAGCTCGGTGGTCAGGGTCTCGCGGGAGATCAGCTCACGGTGGGCCTCGACGGCGACCGCCGCGACGGCGTCGGTCGTGAGCGTCGTCACGATGCGGTCGGACACGTCGAGGTCGGCGGTCTTCCGGGCCTGCTGCACGGCACGCACGACGTCGCGGGCCAGGCCCTCGGCCTCGAGCTCGGGCGTGGTCGCGGTGTCGAGCAGCACGAAGCCGCCGTCGCCGACGAAGGCGAGAGCGCTCGACGCGTCGGCGACGGCCAGCTCGAGCGTGAATTCGCCGGCCAGCAACTCGACGCCGCCGACGACGACGTTCTCGCCCGCGGGCTGCCAGTCGCCCCTCTTCGCCGCCGGGATGACCTGTTGCACCTGCTTGCCGATGCGCGGACCGGCCGCCCGGGCGTTGACGGTGAGCTTGCGGGTGACGCCGTATTCTCCGAGGCTCTCCTCGGTCAGGCGGGTCACGACGACCTGCTTGACGTTGAGCTCGTCGCGCACGATGTCGGCGAACGCCTCGAGGCCCGCGGGGTCGGGCGTGACGACGGTCAGACGGGCCAACGGCAGGCGGACGCGCAGCCCCTGGGCCTTGCGCAGCGCCAGGCCGCTCGACGCGACCGCGCGAACGGCGTCCATCGCGGCCACGAGGGCGTCGTCGGCCGGGAACGCCGAGGCGTCGGGCCAGTCGGTCAGGTGCACCGAGCGACCCCCGGTGAGTCCCTTGTAGATCTCGTCCGCGACGAGGGGCGCGAGCGGGGCCGCGACCCGGGTGAGGGTCTCGAGCACCGTGAAGAGGGTGTCGAAGGCGTCGACGTCGTCGCCCGACCAGAACCGGTCACGCGAGCGTCGGACGTACCAGTTGGTCAGGACGTCGGCGAAGTCGCGCAGCGTCGCGGTGGCCCGCGGCGTGTCGAGGGCGTCGAGGGCCGCCCCGACGTCCGTGACCAGGAGGCGCGTCTTCGCCAGCAGGTAGCGGTCGAGGACGTCGCCCGAGTCGGTTCGCCACTGCGCGTCGTGACCGGGGGCGGCGTGACGACCCGCGCCTCCGGACGCCGCGTTGGCGTAGAGCGAGAAGAAGTACCAGGTGCTCCAGAGCGGCAGCAGGAACTGCCGGACGCCCTCGCGGATGCCCTCTTCGGTGACGACGAGGTTGCCGCCGCGGATCACCGAACTCGACATGAGGAACCAGCGCATGGCGTCGGCCCCGTCGCGGTCGAAGACCTCGCTGACGTCGGGGTAGTTGCGCAGGCTCTTCGACATCTTCTGACCGTCGGAGCCGAGCACGATGCCGTGGCTGACCACGTTCGAGAAGGCCGGGCGGTCGAACAACGCGGTGGAGAGCGTGTGCAGCGTGTAGAACCAGCCACGGGTCTGGCCGATGTACTCGACGATGAAGTCGGCAGGGCTGTGCTCGTCGAACCACTGCTGGTTCTCGAACGGGTAGTGCACCTGTGCGAACGGCATCGAGCCGCTGTCGAACCAGACGTCGAGGACGTCCTCGATGCGGCGCATCGTGCTCTGCCCGGTCGGGTCGTCGGGGTTCGGTCGGGTGAGCTCGTCGATGTAGGGGCGGTGCAGGTCGGGCTCGCCGTCGGCGTTGAGCGGCAGGCGGCCGAAGTCGGCCTCCATCTCGGCCAGCGAGCCGTAGACGTCGACGCGCGGGTAGGCGGGGTCGTCGCTCTTCCACACCGGGATCGGTGAACCCCAGTAGCGGTTGCGCGAGATCGACCAGTCGCGGGCGTTGCCGACCCACTTGCCGAACTGGCCGTCCTTGACGTTGTCGGGCACCCAGGTGATCTGCTGGTTCAGCTCGCCCATGCGGTCGCGGAACTCGGTGACGCGCACGAACCAGCTCGACACCGCCTTGTAGATCAGGGGGTTGCGGCAGCGCCAGCAGTGCGGGTAGCTGTGCTCGTAGCTGGCGAGGCGCACCAGGCGACCGTCGGCGCGGAGGCGCTGCACCAACGGCTTGTTGGCCTCGAAGACCTGGAGACCGGCGACCCCCAGCTCGTCGAACATCGGCAGGAAGCGCCCACCGTCGTCGACCGAGACGATCACGGGGATGCCCGCGGCGGCGCAGACCAGCTGGTCGTCCTCGCCGTAGGCCGGGGCCTGGTGCACGATGCCGGTGCCCTCGCCGGTGGCGACGTAGTCGGCGACCAGCACGCGCCAGGCGTTCTCGGTGCCCCAGGCCTCGGTGTCGGCGTAGACGTCCCAGATGCGGTCGTACTCGACGCCCTCGAGCTCGGCACCGGTGAAGGTCGCGGTGACGGCGGCCTGGGCGGACTCGGCGGACTCGTAGCCCAGGTCGCGCGCGTAGGCGCCGAGCGTGTCGGCCGCGAGCAGGAACACGCTGCCGGTCAACAGCTCTTGGTCGCCGGTGCGCTCGCCCGGCAGGAGGGCGTGGGGCACGGTGACGTAGTCGATGCCCGGCCCCACGGCCAGCGCCATGTTGGTCGGGAGGGTCCACGGGGTGGTCGTCCAGGCCAGCGCCTCGACGCCGGTCAGGCCGAGCGCCTCGGCCTTGGCTCCGACGAGGGGGAAGGCGACGGTGACCGTCTGGTCCTGACGGTTCTTGTAGACGTCGTCGTCCATGCGCAGTTCGTGGTTGGACAAGGGGGTCTGGTCGTGCCAGCAGTAGGGCAGCACACGGAAGCCCTCGTAGGCGAGTCCCTTGTCGTGCAACTGCTTGAAGGCCCAGACGACGCTCTCCATGTAGTCGACGTCGAGGGTCTTGTAGTCGTGGTCGAAGTCGACCCAGCGCGCCTGGCGGGTGACGTACCGCTGCCATTCGTCGGTGTACTGCAGCACCGATCGTCGGGCGGCGGCGTTGAACACGTCGATGCCCATGTCGTCGATCTCGTGCTTCTCGGTCAGCCCGAGCTGACGCATCGCCTCGAGCTCGGCGGGCAGGCCGTGGGTGTCCCAGCCGAAGCGGCGGTGCACCTGCTTGCCGCGCATGGTCTGGTAGCGCGGGAAGACGTCCTTGGCGTAACCCGTCAGGAGGTGCCCGTAGTGCGGCAGGCCGTTGGCGAACGGCGGGCCGTCGTAGAAGACCCACTCGTCGCAGCCCTCGCGTGCACGGATCGACTCGGCGAAGGTGTCGTCGCGCTTCCAGAAGGCGAGGACGCCGGTCTCGATCTCGGGGAATCGCGGGGAGGCGGGGACGCCGGTCGCGTCGGAACCCTTGGGGTAGGTCATCGGTTCTCCAGGTCGTGCGGTGGGTCGCCCCCGCTGCGCTGGCCGAGGGACCTTCTGACCACGAGGACGCCGTCCGGGTGCCTGACCCGGGTGGCGCGGTACCACCCCGCTTGCCGCCGTCGTCGCCCTCTCGGACGGCGACCGCGACCGCTCTGCTGCGGCTGTGACGGGCCTGCCCCGCCCGGTTCTACCGACGACCACCGGGCCTGGGCCCGCCGGTCGCTTTCTTCCGGGTGCTCCCCGGTGATGGCCGGATCGATGCGTGCTCGATCCTACCGTCAGAGCCGAGGAGGCGCGAGGCCGTCCCGAGGAGCAGGATCGAGGCCATGTCCTCCACCCCGTCCGACCCCCCGGTCAAGCCCGAGAGCACGGTCACCGTGATCGTGGCGTTCGTCGCCAACCTGCTGATCGCCGTCGCCAAGACGGTCGCCGCCTTCCTCACCGGTTCCGCGTCGATGGTGGCGGAGTCCGCGCACTCGTGGGCGGACACGGGCAACGAGATCTTCCTCTTCGTCGCCGACAAACGGGGCGTCAAGCGACGGGACGACGCGCACCCCCTCGGCTACGGGAAGGAGACCTACGTCTGGTCGATGTTCGCCGCGTTCGGCCTGTTCACCGTCGGCGCCGTCGTGTCCATCCAGCACGGCATCTCCCAGCTGACCGCCGACGAGGAGGCCGAGAACTACCTGATCAACTACGTCGTGCTGGCCATCGCCTTCGTGCTCGAGGGCACGTCCTTCCTGCAGGCGTTCCGTCAGGCCCGCGGATCGGCGGCCGAACGGCAGGTGCCGACGCTGCGGCACGTGCTCCGCAGTTCGAACTCGACCCTGCGGGCGGTGTTCGCCGAGGACGCGGCGGCCCTGATCGGCCTGCTGATCGCCTTCCTCGGGATCTTCCTGCACCAGGTCACCGGCTCGGCGGTGTTCGACGCGATCGGGTCCATCGCCGTCGGCGTGCTCCTGGGGGTGGTCGCGTTGGTGCTGATCGACCGCAACCGGCGGTTCCTCGTCGGCGAGAGCCCCTCGGACGAGCTCGAGTCGACCGTGCTCGAACGTCTGCTCGCGCGCCCCGAGATCGAGCGGGTCACCTACCTGCACACCGAGTTCGTCGGTCCGGGTCGGCTCTACCTGGTCGCCGCCGTCGACATGACGGGCGACGACCGCGAAGAGCACGTCGCCGTCGCCCTGCGCCGCGTCGAGCGGCAGCTCGAGGACCACGACGCCGTCGAGGAGGCCGTGCTCACCCTCTCGACGCCGGACGAGCCGAGCCTGACGCCACGGAGGGCGTCCGACCCGGCTCGTCGCTGACGAGTGCGCTGCGGTTCAGCCCCGGGAGGCGCGGCGCCGCGTGACGAGGACGGTCGCCGCCCCCAGACCCACGAGGACCATGCCGGCGAGACCCGCCCACGGAGTCGTCTCGGATGAACCCGTGTAGGCGAGGTCGGAGCGGTGCGCCACGGGGACGACATCCACGCCGACCGGGTTCACGGGCCGCGAGACGACCGGGATGACCGCGGGAGCGACCGGTGGCACCTCCGGAGCCGTCGCAGCCGGAGCGACCAGTGCGAATTCCACCACGACGGGTACGGACATGCGGCTGAACGGCGGACCCTCGAGACCGGCCAGGCCGTCACCGCGAGGCACGTACTGACTCACGAGCAGCCGCCACGACCCGTGAGGCAGGACCTCCAAGAAGCGGTAGGTACCGTCGGCGCCGACGCGGGGTGGGTCGTAGTCGTGACCCCACCCCTCTTGACCGCTCAAGGCTTCGACCGTGAAGGCGATGGCCGATCCGGGGACGCCCGTTCCGGCGATCGCGAACACACCCAGACCCGGGTACTCGGAGTCTGCCGTCACGATCGCACCGGTTCGGGGCGTGCTCACCGTCACGGCCGGGGACGTCGGGACGTCGATCCGGAAGTTCCGTGTCTCGTATCCGAGCAGGGCCCCTCGCGCGTCCGACACCACGACCGTGATCGCCTGATCGGCCGGCGCCTCGTCGGGCAGGTAGATCGTCTGCGTCATACGCGGTCCCGCGACCGTGGGCTCGTTGACGATCGGCTGTCCGGCCCCGTCGTACACGACGACGGCGATCGAGTCCTCCGTCGTGTCGATGACCAGTTCGTAGCCGAGCGTCGGGTACACCGCGCCTTCGACCGGGCTCACGAGCGAAAACGCCTCGGCCTGCGCAGCAAGGGGCGCCCCGTCGTCCACCGGAGCGGCCTCGTCCACCGGAGCGGCCTCATCCACCGGAGCGGCCTCGTCCACCGGAGCGGCCTCGTCCACCGGAGCGGCCTCATCCACCGGAGCGGCCTCGTCCACCGGAGCGGCTCCCTCTACCGGAGCGGCCTGGTCGACCGGCTCGGCCGATGGCCCGGCCGTGGCAACGGGCTGCTCCGTGCTTCCCTGTCCGTCCTGGGGTTCCCCCACCGATCGGGGCGAGGCGGTCGCGACTTGCGCCTCGACGCTCCCGGGAACCGACGCCGCAGACGCCGCCTGTCCGCTCAGCGCGATGCCCCCCAGGGCGATGACGATGGCCGTCGACAGCGCGGTGGCGGTCGACACGGTCTTCTTCATGAGTGGTGTCCTCTTCAGTGAGTCAGGGTGGACCGGTCGCCCTGACCCACCCCGGGGCGACCGGTCGCCGTCCCGGTGATCCGGTCCGACGAGCACGACGTTAGCCACTGGGGGCGACGGATACTCACGCCGTGACCAGGCCGTGACGAGAAGTCATCCGCAAGAGTGAGCCGCCCTCAACCCTTCGGCGCTGCACGGGCTCACCCTCTCGTTCGGGGGGTGATTTGTGACGCATCCCGTGGTCGCTTTCAGCCGCTTCATCGCGCCCTCGGCTACCGTGATGCAGTGCAAGCAGTCATCAAGCTCATCAGAGAGCACCCTTCCGCGGCGAGGTTCCTCGTCGTCGGGGGCATCGGCTTCGTGATCACCATGGTGATCAACTACGGGCTCAAGCTGTTCGTCATCCCTCAGCACCCCGTCACCGCCCTCGCGCTGGGCATCATCGTCGCGACGGTCTTCTCGTACTGGATGAACAAGAAGTGGTCGTTCGACGACCGGGGCGAGCGTCACACCGCCCACGAGATGTTGCTCTTCGTCATCGTCAGCGTCATCGGGGTCGGCCTCAACTCCGCGCCGCTCTACCTCTCGCGCTACGGATTCGGCCTCGAGGTGCCGAACGTCTCGCGCACCACGCAAGAGATCGCCGACTTCGTCAGCGGGCCGATCATCGGCACCATGCTCGCCATGGTGTTCCGGTACTGGGCGATGAACAAGTGGGTCTTCCCGAAGCGCGCCGAGCTCGTGGACGTCCTCTCGCCCACGTCCCCGTCGACGTCACCGACGCCGACGGTCTAGGCCGAGCGCGCCTCCCGGGCGTCGAGTCCGTCCGCGACGGGGCCCACGGCCGCCGCGACCACCGGCCCGAGGGGGCCGCGCGAGACCCCGGCACGCGCCCAGTTCGCGATGGCGGCCGCCGCCGCCGCGATCAACGTCGAACCGATCACCTGTGCCGCGAGATCCGACCGATCCCGCCCCGACCGCTCGGCCACGTACGAGGCGACCGCCCCCTGCTGACGCACGAACCGGACCGCGGCCGAGGCGACGAGGTCGTCGCCGAGGGCCATCGCCTCGGACTGGGTCAGGGCCCAGGGCACGCGTTCGGGGTCGTGGGCCTCGGCGAGCGCGACGAGTGCGGCCTCGACCGCGCGGACCGGCGACAGCTCGGAGGAGGCGCGCAGCAGGTCGCCGAGATCGGCGAGGCTCCGGTCGAGGTCGAGCCAGAAGAGGTCGGACTTGGCCTCGAAGTAGTTGAAGAACGTGCCACGGCTGACGCCGGCCCGACGGGCGATGTCGTCGACGGTCGTCCCGGCGTAGCCGTTCTCGAGGAACAACTCGGCCGCGGCGTCCGCCAGCATCTCGGCGGACGAGCGGCGCGGTCGGCCGACCGGCCGCCGAGGGCGGGTGGCGTCTGGTCCAACTGACATGGCCACCATCATGCCGCTAGACTCGACGGCGCACTTGTTGCACCCGGTCCACGAATGCCGCCTCGTCTCGGCGTCGTCGGATCCCACCCGACGTCCCGTCACTCCCCCGGAGCCCCATGCGCAGCCGCCTGCCCGTCCTGATCGCCGCCACCGCCGTCGCGAGCCTCGTGCTCGCCGGCTGCACGAGCGGGGGCGACCCGGACACCTCGTCCACCCCGGTCGCCGGGGGGACGCTGACCTACGCCTCGGGCGACGCCGAGCCGACCTGCCTCGACCCCCACGTCGGCGGCAACTACCCGCAGGCACTCGTGTCGACGCAGTACCTCGAGTCGCTCGTCTCGAAGGACGCCAACGGCGACATCGTCCCGTGGCTGGCCGACTCGTGGCAAGAGGGCTCCGACGGCCTCAGCTGGACCTTCACGCTCAAGGACGGCGTCTCGTTCACCGACGGCACCCCCTTCGACGCCACCGCCGTGGCGGCCAACGTCGCCCATCTCCAGGACCCCGCGACGCTGTCGTCGACCGGGTACCTCGCCCTCGGCAAGGTCACCGGCGTCGAGGCGGTCGACGCGCGCACGGCACGCTTCGACCTGAGCGAGCCCGACAGCGCCCTGCTCGAGTCCCTCTCACAGCCCTGGCTCGCGATGGAGTCACCCGAGGCCCTGACCCGGAGCCAGGAGGTCAACTGCGAGTCACCGGTCGGCACCGGCCCGTTCGCGGTCGAGTCGTGGACCAAGCAGCAACAGGTCGTGCTCACCCGCAACGACGACTACAGCTCGCCGCCGGCCGATGCCGGTCACCAGGGGCCCGCCCACCTCGACGAGGTCGTCTGGCGTTTCATCCCCGACTCGGCGTCCCGCTACGCCGCGCTGCAGGCCGGCCAGGTCGACGTGATCGACAACGCGCAGCCCGACACCCTCGTCGCCGCGGCGAAGGACGACTCGCTCGACGAGATCGACGCCCCGCGCCCCGGCGCCTCCAACCGCATCGAGCTCAACGCCGGCAAGGCACCCTTCGACGACGCGAGCGTCCGCGAGGCGTTCATCCGCGGTGTCGACGTCGACTCGGGCATCGACTCGCTGTTCTTCGGCACGGCGAAGCGGTCGTACAGTCCGCTGTCGAGCGTCGAGCCCCTGGCGTTCTCCGACGAGTCGCTCTTCGACGTCGACACCGACGCGGCGAACGACCTGCTCGACGAGGCGGGGTGGACCACCCGCGACGCGGACGGGTACCGCACGAAGGACGGCGTGCGACTCGCCGCGACCTTCCCCGTGAGCACGAACCAGTCGATCCCCGCCGAGCAGTCGCTGTTCGAGCAGGTCCAGGCCGGCGCGAAGGACCTGGGCTTCGACGTCACCCTCGAACCCCTCGACCTCTCGAGCTGGTACGGCGCCCTCGCGGCGAACGAGTACGACCTGGTGAGCGCGCCCTACACGAAGGTCGGCCCCGACGTGCTGCGCATCCTCTACGACAGCGACGGCATCACCCCCGCCCCGAGCGGCTACTTCGCCAACCTCTCGCAGACGAGCGATCCGGCCCTCGACGACCTGTTGACCCGCGCCTCCCGGACGAGCGACGCCGACGAGCGCGCCGACCTCTACCAGCAGGCCCAGCAGACCATCCTCGAGGGATGGCACGTCCTGCCGCTGTACGACCAGCAGAACCACTACCTGGTGCGCTCGGCCGTCCAGGGCGTCCGGGCAATGCCGACGGTTCAGGCACCGACGATGTACGACGCCTACAAGACGAGCTGATCGAGTGCGTCCGGGGCGGTGGCGACGGGCGGGTCGGTGGCTCGTCGGCCGCCTGCTCGGCGCGGTCTTCGTGCTCTGGGCCGTCGCGACCCTGATCTTCTTCGCCATCCGGCTCGTCCCGGGCGACCCGGCCGAGGCGATCCTCGGCGGTCCGGGGTCGCAGGCCTCGGCCGAGGCCCTCGACTCCGTCCGTCGGGGGTACGGCCTGGACCAGCCGTTGTTCGTGCAGTACCTCGCGCAGCTCGGACGGCTCGCCACGGGCGACCTCGGGACGTCGTACTCGCTGCGGACCGACGTCGGCCGGTTGCTGCTCGACCAGTTGCCGGGCACGATCGGTCTCGCGCTCCTCGCCCTGGTGGTGGCCTGGTCGATCGCGATCGTGACGGCCTGGTGGGCGACCCTCGGCGGCCGGATCGCCTCCGCGGTGTCGTCGGGTCTCGAGGTCGTCGCCTCGGCCGTGCCGCACTTCTGGCTGGCGAGTCTGCTCATCCTCGTCTTCAGCACCCGGCTCGGGCTGCTGCCCCCGGTGAGCACGGGAACCCCCGCGGGACTCGTCCTGCCGGTCGTCACCCTGGCGATCCCCGTCGCCGGGTTCCTCGGGCAGGTCACCCGCGACTCGCTGCTCGACGCGGCGGCCACCCCGTTCGCCCTCTCGGCACGAGCCCGGGGCGAGGGCCCGTCGGGACTCTTCGTCCGCCACCTGCTCCGACACGCGGCGCTGCCAGGGCTCGCCCTGTCGGGCTGGGCCTTCGGCTCGTTGCTCAGCGGCGCCGTCGTGGTCGAGTCGGTCTTCGCCCGCCCGGGTCTCGGTCGCACCCTGCTCGGCGCGGTCACGCTGCGCGACATCCCGCTCGTGACCGGCGTCGCCCTGGTCTCCGCGCTCGCCTACGTCGTCGTGGTCGCGCTCGGCGACCTGGCCGAACGCGCGGTCGACCCGAGAGGACGCGCGGCATGACGGCGCTGCCCGACCTGCCCCGGGATGCCGACCCGGCCCGCGCCTCCTCGTCCCGCACCGCCCGGCGGCGCCTGCCGCTCGGCCCGACCGAACTCGTGGCGGCCGCACTGCTCTCGCTGCTGGTCGTGATGGCGGTCGCACCGGGCCTGTTGGCCCCCGCCGACCCGCTCGCCGTGTCGCCGACCGACGCGTTCGCCGGTCCGTCGCTCGCGCACCCGTTCGGCACCGACGAGTCGGGGCGAGGCGTGTGGACCCGCGTCGTCCACGGAGCCGGTGCCTCGCTGACGATCGGCCTGGTCGCCACGATGATCGGGACGGGACTCGGCGTGGTCCTCGGCGTCCTGGCGGGCCTCGGCGGTCGCGGCCTCGTCGGCCGCGCGACCGACGCCGGCGTGAGCCGCGTCCTCGAGGTGCTCTTCGCCCTGCCCGGCCTCTTGCTGGCGCTCGTCGTCATCGCCTTCACCGGGCCGGGGGCCGTGCCGGCGACGATCGCCGTCGGCCTCGCGACCGCCCCGGGATACGCGCGGATCGTCCGCAGCCAGGTGGCGGCCGTCCGTCGGTCGCCGATGGTCGAGGCCGCGACCGTGCTCGGCCGACGCCCCGGGCTCGTCCTCGTGCGTCACGTGCTGCCGAACGCCCTCGCCCCCGTGGTCGTGCTCGCCACGCTGGGCCTCGGTCAGGCCGTGGTCTGGGCCTCGTCGCTGAGCTACCTCGGGCTGGGGTCACCGCCCCCGGCACCCGAGTGGGGCGCGATGCTCTCGGCCGGGCGCACGTACCTCGCGGTCGCCTGGTGGATGACCGTCTTCCCGGGGCTCGCCGTCGTGGTGACCGCTGCGTCGGCCACGGTGCTGGGGCGAGGTCTCGCACGACGCGGACGAGGAGGACGGCGATGACCACGGACCCGCTGGCGACCGGCGCCGCTCCCCGCGACCGGTACCGCGCCTCCTCGGACGAACTCGTCGTCGACCGCCTGCACGTCACCTTCGGTGGGGTGACGGCCGTCGACGACGTGTCGTTCTCGATGGGTCGCGGCGAATGCGTGGCCCTGGTCGGCGAGTCCGGCTCGGGCAAGAGCGTGACCGCGCGGGCCCTGCTCGGGCTGACCGGTGGCACCGTGACGGCCGACGCCCTGCGGCTCGGTGACGACGACCTGCTCACCCTGTCCGAACGGGGCTGGCGTCGGCTGCGGGGCCCTCGCATCGGACTCGTGCTGCAGGACGCCCTGGTCTCGCTCGACCCCCTGCGCCCGGTCGGCCGCGAGATCGACGATGCCCTGCGACTGCACACGCGACTCTCGCCGGCCGCCCGCCGAGCCCGCGTGCGGGAGGCCCTCACCGAGGTCGGCATGCCCGACCCCGAGGTGCGCCGGGGCCTGCGGTCGGGCGAGCTGTCGGGTGGACTGCGGCAGCGGGCGCTCATCGCCGCGGCCCTCGCCCTGCGACCCGGCGTGATCGTCGCCGACGAGCCCACCACCGCCCTCGACGCCGAGGTGCAGCGTCTCGTCGTCGACCGGCTCGCCGCCCTGCGCGACGCGGGCACGGCCGTCCTCGCGATCAGTCACGACCTCGGGGTCGTCCGCCGCCTGGCCGACCGCGTGGTCGTGATGCGCGACGGGCACGTCGTCGAGCAGGGTGACACGGCGACCGTGCTCGACTCGCCGCAGGCCGACTACACGCGCATGCTCATCGCCGCCCTGCCCGGCGGAGCCCCGCGGGGTCGGCGCCTCTCCGCCCCCGTGACCTCCGACGGCCCGGACGCAGGAGGCGCGCCCGCGTCGACGACGCCGGTCGCCTCCGACGCGCCCGGCCCAGGAGGCGCTCCCAGCCCGTCGACGCCGGTCGCGGCGACGACTCCCCCGTCCGGCCCCGTCCTCCTGGCGACGGGCCTGCGCCGGGTCTTCCCGGGGCGCCGGGGGCCCGACCGGGTCGCCGTGGACGACGTCTCGCTCTCGCTCGGGGCCGGCGAGACGCTCGGCCTCGTCGGCGCGTCGGGCTCGGGCAAGACGACGACGGCCCGCCTGCTGCTCGGCCTCGACGACCCCGACGCCGGGACGGTCGACCTGCTCGGCACGTCCTGGGCCCCGGCCCGCGAGCGCGACCGTCGTCCCCGCCGCGGCGACCTCGGCGCCGTCTACCAGGACCCCTCGAGCTCGTTCGACCCCCGGTTCACGGTCGGCCGCCTGCTGGCCGACGCGCTGACGTCGGGCCGCAGCACGCGCCTCGGTCCCGTCGAGCCCGAGGTCGTCGCCCTGCTGGCACGGGTCGGACTCGACGCCGACACGGTGACGCGTCGACCCGACACCCTGTCGGGCGGACAACGGCAGCGGGTGGCGATCGCGCGTGCCCTGGCCCCGCGGCCCCGGGTGATCGTCTGCGACGAGCCGGTCTCGGCGCTCGACGTCTCGGTCCAGGCCCAGGTGCTCGACCTCCTCGACGAGCTGCAGCGACAGGACGGGCTCGCCTACGTCTTCATCTCGCACGACCTGGACGTCGTCGAGCACATGTCCGATCGCGTCGCCGTGATGCACGAGGGCCGGATCGTCGAGCAGGGCCGCACGGCCGACGTGTTCTCCGCCCCGCAGCACGCCCACACCCGCGCCCTGCTCGCCGCCCGCCCCTAGCCGGGCCCTGCCCCTAACCGGCCCCTGCCCCGGGGCGGACGCGGCCCGGCCCGCCGGGGCGGGCAGCCGCCTCAGCCGCGGCGGGCGGCGTCGGCCTCGGCGGCCTTCGGGTCGACCACGTCGATGAGGCCGGACTGCGCCCACTCGAGCGCCCAGTCCGACTTCGCGACCTCGCTCGACTCGTCGGCGTAGGCCTCGACCAGCTCGCGCGCCTCGTCGTCGGTCGCGACCGAGGGGCCCGAGCCGAGCAGCGGCTCGTTGGCGGTCTCCTTCGTGAACCACACGGCGACGAGGCCGATCACGGCCGCGGCCATGAGGTAGAAGGCGGGGATGTCGTGGGCCCAGGAGAAGCCCTCGCCCTCGGCCCAGACGACCAGCGCCTCGGTGGCCAGGGGCGTGGTGCCGCCGAAGAGCGAGACGGACACGTTGAACGCGATGGCCAATGCGCCGTAGCGGATGATCGTCGGGAACAGCGCGGGCAGCGTCGACGGCATGGTCGACGTGAACGTGACGAGCACCAGGCCGAGCACCAGCAGGCCGACGAAGACGAGCGGCGTGCTCTCGGACTGCACGAGCTTGAGCGCCGGCCACGACAGCACCAAGAATCCGATGCAGCCGGCGAACAGCACCGGTCGACGGCCGAACCGGTCGCTCAGGCGTCCGCTGAACGTGATGACGATCATCATCAGCACCATCACGACGATGACGAGCAACAGCCCCGAGGTCGCACTGCGGCCCAGCGTGTTGGTGAGGTAGGTCGGCATGTACGACAGCAGCATGTAGTCGGTCACGTTGAAGACGAGCACCAGACCGATGCAGACGATCAACGCCCGCCAGTTCTCGGCGAAGAGCTTCACGAGGGGCACCTTGACGTGCTCGCGACCGGCGGCTTCTTCTTGCTGCTTCTGGAAGGCCGGCGTCTCTTCGAGCTTGAGGCGCAGGTAGAGCCCGATCAGGCCGAGCGGTCCGGCGATCAGGAACGGGATGCGCCAGCCCCAGGCGAGCAGCGCCTCCTCGCTCATGCCGAGCTGGAGGCCGGTGACCAGCGAGGCGCCGAGCACGTAGCCGGCGAGCGTGCCGAACTCGAGCCACGAGCCCATGAAGCCGCGGCGCTTGTCGGGCGAGTACTCGGCGATGAACGTGGCCGCGCCTCCGTACTCACCGCCGGTCGAGAAGCCCTGCAGGAGGCGCGCCAGCAGCAGCAGGACGGGCGCCCAGAGGCCGATGGTCGCGTACGACGGGATCAGGCCGATGGCGAGCGTCCCCGCGGCCATCAGGATCATCGTGAGGGCGAGCACCTTCTGGCGTCCGATGCGGTCGCCGAGCGGGCCGAAGAACGCGCCGCCGATCGGCCGCACGATGAACGCGGCGGTGAACGTGCCGAAGGTGAACAGGATGTTGAGCGCGTCGTTGCCCGGCGGGAAGAACACCTGGGCGATGGTCGTGGTGATGTAGGCGTAGACGCCGAAGTCGAACCACTCCATGGCGTTTCCGAGGGCTGCGGCGCTGACCGCGCGCTTGAGCAGACCCTCTTCGACGACGGTGACGTCGTCGGTGGTCAGGCTGCGGCGGGCGGGCTTCTTGCTGTCGTTCTTCTTGGCTGACATCGGGTGAGGCCTCCAGGTCGTCGGGCGGTGGCAGTCGACCCCAGCGTCGGCAAAAAACCCGTCGAGCCTAACAGAACTGCCATGTCAGTACCAGTGCAGGGGGTGCAGGCGTGCAGGCACCGCAGCGCGCAGGAGGCGCGGTGGCGGTCCACGAGGAGCCCTCGCGGGGGTGCGTACACTGGTCGGAGTCCCACAACCAGGCACCTCCCCACCGACACGGTGCCGTCCACAGAACCGGAGAAGACCATGACGTCAGCGATGCCCGAGAAGCCCGCCCTCGAAGGACTCGAGGCCCGTTGGGGTCAGGTCTGGGAGGCCGACGGCACCTACCGCTTCGACCGCACCGACGCGACCCGCGCCTCCGTGTTCTCGGTCGACACCCCGCCGCCGACGGCGTCGGGCAGCCTGCACATCGGTCACGTGTTCAGCTACACGCACACCGACGTCAAGGCCCGGTTCGAGCGCATGCGCGGCAAGCGCGTGTTCTACCCGATGGGCTGGGACGACAACGGACTGCCCACCGAGCGTCGCGTGCAGAACTTCTACGGTGTGCGCTGCGACCCGTCGCTGCCCTACGACGCCGACTTCACCCCGCCCTTCGAGGGTGGCGACAACAAGTCGTCGAAGGCCGCCGACCAGGTGCCGATCTCGCGTCGCAACTTCATCGAGCTGTGCGAGCGCCTCACGGTCGAGGACGAGAAGCAGTTCGAGGACGTCTGGCGGAAGCTCGGCCTCTCGGTCGACTGGACCCAGAGCTACCGCACCATCGACGACGACTCGCAGGCCATCGCGCAGAAGGCGTTCCTCCGCAACCTGGCCCGCGGCGAGGCCTACCAGGCCGACGCGCCGACGCTCTGGGACGTCACGTTCCGCACGGCCGTGGCGCAGGCCGAGCTCGAGGACAAAGAGATGCCCGGGGCGTACCACAAGCTCGCCTTCCACCGCACCGACGGCCAGGGCGACGTGCTGATCGACACCACGCGGCCCGAGCTGCTGCCGGCCTGCGTGGCCCTCGTCGCGCACCCGGACGACGAGCGCTACCAGGCGTTGTTCGGCACGACCGTCCGCTCGCCGCTGTTCGACGTCGAGGTGCCGGTGGTGGCCCACCACCTCGCACAGCCCGACAAGGGCTCGGGCATCGCCATGGTCTGCACCTTCGGCGACACCAACGACGTGGTCTGGTGGCGCGAGCTGCAGCTGCCGAACCGTGCCGTGATCGGCTTCGACGGCCGCTTCGTCAGCGAGGCCCCCGAGGCGATCACGTCCGAGGCGGGGCGCGCCTCCTATGCGCAGCTGGCCGGCAAGACGGTCTTCAGCGCCAAGCAGTCCGTGGTCGAGCAGTTGACCGCGTCGGGTGAGCTCGTGGGCGAGATCCGCAAGATCTCGCACCCGGTCAAGTTCTTCGAGAAGGGCGACAAGCCGCTCGAGATCGTGTCGACGCGTCAGTGGTACATCGTCAACGGCGCCCGAGACGAGCAGCTCAAGGGTTCGCTCCTCGAGCGCGGCGGTGAGGTGGCCTTCCACCCCGACTTCATGCGCGTCCGCTACGACAACTGGGTCAACGGCCTCAACGGCGACTGGCTGATCTCGCGCCAGCGCTTCTTCGGCGTGCCCATCCCGGTCTGGTACCCGCTCGACGGCGACGGCAACCCCGTCTTCGACCAGGTGATCGTTCCCACCGAGGCGCAGCTCCCCATCGACCCGGCGTCCCAGGCCGCCCCCGGCTACGACGAGTCGCAGCGGGGCGTGCCCGGCGGATTCGTCGGCGAGGTCGACGTCATGGACACCTGGGCGACCTCGTCGCTCACCCCGCAGCTGGCCGGCGGATGGGAGCGCGACCCCGAGCTGTTCGACCTCGTGTTCCCGTACGACGTGCGCCCCCAGGGGCAGGACATCATCCGCACCTGGCTCTTCTCGACGATGCTGCGGTCGCAGCTCGAGTCGGGCACCGTGCCGTGGAAGAACGCGTCGATCTCGGGCTTCATCGTCGACCCCGACCGCAAGAAGATGTCGAAGTCGAAGGGCAACGTGGTGACCCCGGCCGCCATGCTCGACGACCACGGCTCGGACTCGGTGCGCTACTGGGCGGCGTCGAGCCGCCTGGGCACCGACGCGGCGTTCGACCCCCAGAACCCCAAGCAGATCAAGATCGGTCGCCGTCTGGCGATCAAGGTGCTCAACGCCGCCAAGTTCGTGTACTCGTTCGAGCTGCCGTCGGGTGAGTTCGAGATCACCCAGCCGCTCGACCGCGACCTCCTCGCATCCTTCGCCGCCGTGATCGAGACCGCGACCGAGGCGCTCGAGGGCTACGACCACGCCCGGGCGCTCGAGACGACCGAGAAGTTCTTCTGGACGTTCTGCGACGACTACCTCGAACTCGTGAAGGAGCGCGCCTACGGTGCCACCACGCCGGCCGAGCAGGCCTCGGCCGTGCTCGCGCTGCGCACGGTGCTCGAGGGCCTGCTGCGTCTGCTCGCGCCCTACCTGCCGTTCGCGACCGAAGAGGTCTGGTCCTGGACGCACGACGACTCGGTGCACCGGGCCGCGTGGCCGACGGTCGACGAGCTCGGACTCTCCGAGGGCGAGACCTCGTCCGGCCTCGTCGGGCTCGTCGGGCAGGCACTGATCTTCGTCCGGCGGGCGAAGTCGGACGCCAAGGCCTCGCAGAAGACCCCGGTGGCCTCGGCCGTCATCACGGGTCCCTCGGCCCAGCTCGACCTCGTGAAGCTCGCGGCGGGCGACCTCGCCGCGGTCGGCAAGATCGCCGAGCTGTCCTTCGCCGAGGGTGACGAACTGGCGGTCGGCGACATCGTGTTCGCCGAGGTGCCGGCCGACGCCGGCGCTGCTGCCGCTCCGGCCCCGACGGCGGGTGCCTGATGCAGCTCGGTACGCGGTGGAGCGTCGGAGGCGCGGCTCCGGCCGAGCTGCCCGCTGCGGTCCTCGGGGCGGTCGCCCAGGTCGAGCGTGAACTCTCCGACCAGGGCGTCGACGCCACGTCGTGGCGCTGGACGCTGACCTGGCTCGAGCGTCGCCCCGTCGTCGAGCTCGACGACGGCACGGTCATCCGGGTCGACGCCGTCACCGGCGAGGCCCGCATCCACGAGCCCGTCGACGCCGAGGGCGACGACGACTGAACCGGCCCGTCCTCGGAGCCACGACGTGCCGCTCACCTCTCGAGGTGAGCGGCACGTCGCGTCCACCGGGGAGGTCGTGAGCCGTCAGGCGCGGGCGAGCAGCTCGCCGTGCGGCATGATCAACCAGCCGTCGGGGGCGTCACGCCACGAGCGCCAGGCGTCGGCGATCGCGTGCAGTTCGTCGTGCGTGGCGGCGTCCTTCTCGATCGCGTCGGCGTAGAACGCCGACTCCGTCGCGCGGGCCGCCCAGCTGTCGCCCCACCACGTGCGGTCCTCGTCGGACGCGAAGCACCAGACGGAGGCGCTACTCGCCACGTCGACGAAGCCCGCCTCGAGCGCCCACCCCTTGAGGCGCCTCCCGGCGTCGGGTTCACCGCCGTTGCCCCGGTGCACGGTCTGGTAGACGTCCATCCACCGGTCGAGACCCGGGTTCTCGGGTGCCCAGACGCAGCCGTGGTAGTCGACGTCGCGGACGGCGACGACTCCCCCGGGCCGCGCCACCCGGCGCATCTCGCGCAGGGCGGCGACCGGGTCGCCGACGTGCTGCAAGACCTGGTGCGCGTGCACCACGTCGAAGGCGTCGTCCTTGAACGGCAGGGCGAACAGGTCGGCGGTCTCGAAGTGGACGTTGTGGAGCCCGGCCCCGACCGCGAGCGACGTCGCCTGCTCGACGATGCCGGCGGCGGCGTCGATGCCGATCACGCGACCGGGCGCGACGCGGCCGGCGATGTCGACGGTGATGGTCCCCGGCCCCGACCCGACGTCGAGGACGCTGACCCCGGGCACGAGGTGCGGCTCGAGATACGCGGCGGAGTTCTCGACCGTCCTCCACGCGTGGCTCCGTAGCACGCTCTCGTGGTGGCCATGGGTGTACCGGGCGGGCGTCTCGGGGCGTTCGCTCATGCGGCGACCCTAGCGCGCCTCCTAGTGTGGGCTGATGACGAACCCGTTCCTCTCCCCCAGCACGCTGCCGTACTCGCTGCCGCCGTTCGCGAGCATCACCGACGACGACTACGGCCCCGCGTTCGACGCCGGGTTCGCCGAACAGCTGGCCGAGGTCGAGGCGATCGCGACCGACCCGGACGAGCCGACCTTCGAGAACACGGTCGCCGCCCTCGAACGCAGCGGCGCCATCCTCACCCGTGTCCAGCACGTCTTCTTCAACAAGACCTCGTCGGACTCGACCGAGGCCACCGACGCCCTCGAACTCGAACTCGCCCCGCGGCTCGCGGCGCACGCCGACGCGATCCGACTCGACCCGCGGCTCTTCGCCCGTCTCCGCAGCGTGCACGAGCGCCGCGACGCCCTCGACCTGACCGCCGAGCAGCGCTACCTCGTCGAGCGGCTCGTCGCCGAGGCCACCCGCTCGGGAGCCGCCCTCGCCGACGACGACAAGGTCCGCCTCCGCGACCTCAACGGCCGGCTCTCCACCCTGTCCACGAGGTTCGAGAAGAACCTGCTGGCCGACACGAACGACCTCGCCGTCGTGGTCGACGACGTCGCCGAACTCGACGGACTCGACGCCGGGGCGATCGCGGCCGCCGCCGAGGCGGCCCGAGAGCGAGGGCTCGAGGGCCGCTACGTCATCACGCTCGTCCTCTTCAGCGGGCACCCCTACCTGGCGAGCCTGACCGACGAGGGACTCCGCGATCGGATCATGCAGGCGTCGCTCTCGCGTGGACGGCGCGGAGGCGACCACGACAACCGCGAACTCGTCCTCGAGATCGCCCGGCTGCGCGCCGAGCGGGCCGAACTGCTCGGCTTCGCGTCGCACGCCGCCTACGTCACGGCGGGCGAGACCGCGGGCACCCCCGGGGCGGTGGCCGACCTGCTCGGCCGACTGGCGCCTCCTGCTGCCCGGAACGCCCGCGCCGAGCAGGCCGAACTCGAGCGCGTCGCCGGCCGGACGATCCGGGCCTCGGACTGGGCCTTCTACACCGAACGGGTGCGCGCCGAGGAGCACGACGTCGACACGGCCGCGATGCGCCCGTACTTCGAGGCCGAGCGCGTGCTGCAGGACGGCGTCTTCTTCGCCGCGAGGCTGCTCTACGGCCTGCGGTTCGCCGAACGCGCCGACCTGACGGGCTACCACCCCGACGCGCGGGTCTTCGAGGTGACCGACGCCGACGGCGGCGACGTCGGCCTCTACGTCCTCGACCTCTACACGCGCGACAGCAAGCGCGGCGGCGCCTGGATGAACCCGCTCGTCTCGCAGTCGTCGCTCACCGGGCTGCCCACCGTCGTGGTGAACAACCTCAACGTCCCGAAGCCGCCGGCCGACCAACCGACCCTCCTCACGCTCGACGAGGTGACCACGTTCTTCCACGAGTTCGGGCATGCCCTGCACGGTCTCGTCGCCCGGGTGACCTACCCGAGCTTCTCGGGCACCAACGTCTTCCGCGACTTCGTCGAGTTCCCCAGCCAGGTGAACGAGATGTGGATGCTCTGGCCGGAGGTGCTCGCGAACTACGCCGTGCACCACGAGACCGGCGACCGGCTGCCGCAGCGACTGGTGGACGCCCTCCTCGCCTCCCAGGGCTTCAACCAGGGTTTCGAGACGAGCGAGTACCTCGCGGCGGCCCTGCTCGACCAGGCCTGGCACGCCCTCTCGTCGGCCGAGGCCGCGGCGGTCACCGACGTCGAGGCGTTCGAGCAGGAGGCGCTGGCCGCGGTCGGCCTCGACCTCGCGTCGGTCCCCACCCGCTACTCGAGCACGTACTTCGCGCACACCTTCTCGGGGGGCTACGACGCCGGCTACTACTCGTACATCTGGAGCGAGGTGCTCGACGCCGACACGGTCGAGTGGTTCGAGCAGAACGGCGGGCTGACCCGCGAGAACGGCCACCGGTTCCGCGCACGCCTGCTGGGCGTCGGCGGCTCGAAGGACCCCCTCGAGGCCTACCGCGACTTCCGTGGGCGGGACGCCCGGGTCGAGCCGCTGCTCGCGCGGCGCGGCCTCGCCTGACACGAGAACGCCCCGGCCGAACCGGCCGGGGCGTTCTGACGTCGCTGCTAGGCGGACTTCTCGGTGCGCTGCTCGACGAGGCGCGGCACGATCGTGGGCGCGGCGTTCTCGAGCACCGACGCCCGCGTGATGACGACGCGCCCGACGGTGTCGTCGGACGGGACGTCGAACATGATCGGCCCGAGGACCTCTTCGAGGATGGCGCGGAGACCACGGGCACCGGTCTGACGCAGGACGGCCAGGTCGGCGATCGCCTCGAGGGCGCCGCGATCGAACTCGAGCTCGACCCCGTCGATCTCGAACATGCGCTGGTACTGCCGCACGAGAGCGTTCTTGGGCTCGGTGAGGATCTGCATCAAGGCCGGCTGGTCGAGCTGCGTCACCGTGGTCACCACGGGCAGACGGCCGATGAACTCGGGGATCAGACCGAACTTGTGCAGGTCTTCGGGCAGGACCTCGCTGAAGAGGGCCGCCTCGTCCTCTTTGCTGTGCAGCGGAGCGCCGAAGCCGATGCCGCGCTTGCCGGCGCGGTTCGAGATGATGTCCTCGAGTCCGGCGAACGCCCCGGCGACGATGAACAGCACGTTGGTCGTGTCGACCTGGATGAATTCTTGGTGGGGGTGCTTGCGGCCACCCTGCGGCGGCACCGAGGCCACGGTGCCCTCGAGGATCTTGAGCAGTGCCTGTTGCACGCCCTCGCCCGAGACGTCTCGCGTGATGGACGGGTTCTCGGCCTTGCGGGCGATCTTGTCGATCTCGTCGATGTAGATGATGCCGGTCTCGGCCCGCTTGACGTCGTAGTCCGCAGCCTGGATCAGCTTCAGCAGGATGTTCTCGACGTCTTCGCCGACGTAACCCGCCTCGGTCAGGGCCGTGGCGTCAGCGACGGCGAACGGCACGTTGAGTCGCTTGGCGAGGGTCTGGGCCAGGTAGGTCTTGCCGCAGCCGGTCGGGCCGATCAACAAGATGTTCGACTTCGAGATCTCGACCTCGTCGGCCAGCGACTCGGCGGCCGTGAGGGTGGAGGCGGCACGGATCCGCTTGTAGTGGTTGTAGACGGCCACGGACAGCGCACGCTTCGCCGCGTCCTGACCGATCACGTACTCTTCGAGGAACGAGTAGATCTCGCGGGGCTTGGGCAGGTCGAACTCGCTCGCGGGTTCGTCGCCGGCCTCGGCGAGGCGCTCTTCGATGATCTCGTTGCAGAGCTCGACGCATTCGTCGCAGATGTAGACGCCGGGACCGGCGATCAGCTGCTGGACCTGCTTCTGGCTCTTGCCGCAGAACGAGCATTTGAGCAGATCGGCACTCTCACCTATGCGCGCCATGCTCGGCCTCCCTGATTGGCTGAGGTCATCGACCGGGACCGGTCGTCGTGTGGGACGAGCCTAACCCGATCCGCCGACACTCACGGACCGACCCGGGGGGTTCGAGCACATCCGCGGTGGTGGCGGACGGACGCCGGGGCGTCCGTCCGCCCGTCGACACGACGACGGCCCCGGGCGGGTGCCCGGGGCCGTCGTCGTCGTGCCGTGGTCAGCGCGTGAGCGCCGCCGGCTGGTTCTTGCGCGAACCGAGGACCTGGTCGACGAGACCGTAGTCGAGGGCCTCCTGCGCACCGAGGATGTTGTCGCGCTCGATGTCGCGGTTCACCTGCTCGGGCGTCTTGTTCGAGTGCTTCGACAGGGTCTCTTCGAGCCAGGTGCGCATGCGGAGCACCTCGGCGGCCTGGATCTCGATGTCCGAGGCCTGGCCGCCGCTGCTGCCACCGGTCGCGGGCTGGTGGATCAGCACGCGGGCGTTGGGCAGGGCGAGACGCTTGCCGGGCTGACCCGCGGCGAGCAGGACGGCCGCGGCCGAGGCGGCCTGACCGAGGCAGACCGTCTGGATCTCGGGACGGATGTACTGCATCGTGTCGTAGATGGCCGTCATGGCCGTGAACGAGCCACCGGGCGAGTTGATGTACAGCGTGATGTCGCGGTCGGGGTCCATGCTCTCGAGCACGAGCAGCTGGGCCATGATGTCGTCGGCCGAGGCGTCGTCGACCTGCACGCCGAGGAAGACGATGCGGTCTTCGAACAGCTTCGCGTACGGGTCCTGACGCTTGTAGCCGTAGGCCGTCCGCTCTTCGAAGCTGGGCAGGATGTACCGGGAGCTGGGGGTCTGCACTCGACCCGTGCCACCCATCATCGGGAGTTCCATGAGTTCTTCTCTTTCTCGTTCTGACGAAGGGGCGGAGGGCCTAGGCCTGGTCGGTGCCGGCGCCGCCGACGACGTCGGTGGCCGAGCCGCGGATGTGGTCGACGAAGCCGTACTCGAGGGCCTCCTCGGCGGTGAACCAGCGGTCGCGGTCGCCGTCTTCGTTGATCTGCTCGACGGTCTTGCCCGTCTGTGCGGCCGTGATCTCGGCCAGTCGACGCTTCATCGAGAGGATGAGCTGCGCCTGCGTCTGGATGTCCGACGAGGTGCCGCCGAACCCGCCGTGCGGCTGGTGCAGCAGGACGCGCGCGTTCGGCGTGATGTAGCGCTTGCCCTTGGTGCCGGCCGTCAGGAGCAGCTGGCCCATCGACGCGGCCATGCCGATGCCGACGGTGACGATGTCGTTCGGCACGAACTCCATGGCGTCGTAGATCGCCATGCCCGCCGTGATCGACCCGCCGGGCGAGTTGATGTAGAGGTAGATGTCCTTCTCGCTGTCTTCCGCAGCGAGCAGCAGCAGTTTCGCGGCGATCTCGTTGGCGTTCTCGTCGCGGACCTCAGAGCCGAGCCAGATGATCCGGTCTTTGAGCAGTCGGTCAAAAACACTGTTGGGCAGTGTCACGTCGGCCATGGTGGAGCTCCCATTCGTTGTCGCTTGTCGTCGAATCTATCGGAGCCAACGCACGGGTTCCGGGCTGTTCGCCCACGGCAGATACCGCGCCTCCCCGGCCTCGTCGGGGGCCCGTCCACGAGCCCGGGAGGCGCGGTGCCGGGAACGACGGAGGGCCGGGAACGACGGAGGGCCGGGTGCGCACTCGCACCCGGCCCTCTCGGACGTGACGGGTCAGCCGACCCGCCGCTCTCGCTTACGCGTGGTCGTGACCCGCGTGGTCGTCGTCGTCGCCGCCGACGCCGGCGGTCGCCGTGAAGGCGGACAGGTCGACCGAGTCGCCCTTGCCGTCGACGACCTTGGCCTTGCTGAGCACGACCGCGAGGGCCTTGCTGCGGGCGACCTCGCCGACCATGGCGGGGATCTGGCCGTTCTGGTCGAGGACCTTGATGAACTCGCCGGGCTCCATGCCGTACTGCGCCGCACCCTGGATGAGGTACTGCGTCAGTTCGTCCTGCTCGACCTTGACGGCCTCTTTCTCGGCGATGGCGTCGAGGAGGATCTGGTTGCGGAAGGCCTTCTCGCTGCTCTCCTTCACCTCGGCGCGGTGCTCGTCGTCCTCGAGGCGGTTCTCCTGCTCGAGGTGACGGTGCACCTCGTCCTCGACGAGCTTCTCGGGGACGGGGATCTCGACGGCCTCGAGCAGCTTCTCGACGACCTGGTCGCGTGCCTGGGCACCCTGACCGAAGGTCTTCGACTTGGCGAGCTGCTCTTTCAGGTCGCCCTTGAGCTCGTCGATCGTGTCGAACTGGCTGGCGATCTGGGCGAAGTCGTCGTCGGCCTCGGGCAGCTCGCGCTCCTTGACGGCCGTGACGTCGACGGCGATGAGGGCGGTCTCGCCCTCGCGGTCCCCGCCGAGCAGCTTCGACTCGAAGGTGGTGCTCTCACCGGCGGTGAGGGACTCGAGGGCCTCGTCGATGCCCTCGATCAGCTCGCCCGAGCCGAGCTCGTACGAGATGCCCTTGGCGGTGTCGACGACGTCGTCGCCGATGGTGGCCGTCAGGTCGATCTGCGCGAAGTCACCCGTGGTGGCGGGGCGGTCGACGGTGACCAGCGTGCCGAAACGGGTACGCAGGTTAGTCAGCTCTTCGGCGATCTCGTCGTCGGTGATGTCGACCGTGTCGACCGTCAGCTCGAGGCCGTCGTACTCGGGCAGGTCGAAGTCGGGACGCACGTCGACCTCGACGGCGATCTTCAGGTCGCCAGAGAAGTCCTTGACATTCGGCCACTCGACCACGTCGGCCTCGGGACGGCCGAGGACGCGGATCTCGGTCTCGGTCACGGCCTCGCGGTAGAACTTGTCGAGGCTCTCGCTGACGGCGTGGTTCAACACCTCTTCACGACCGACGCGCTGGTCGATGATGGGCGGCGGCACCTTGCCCTTGCGGAACCCGGGGATGTTGACCGACTCGGCGATGTGACCGTAGGCGTGCGTGACGCTGGGCTTGAGCTCGTCGGGGGTGACGACGATGTTGAGCTTGACGCGCGTGGGGCTGAGCTTCTCAACCGTGGTCTGGACCAATGTGGGGCTTCTCCTGTGTTGGTGGCGCTGAACTCACATCCGAGACAGCAGGTAGACGATCGTCGGGGCGACAGGACTCGAACCTGCGATCTTCCGCCCCCAAAACGGACGCGCTAGCCACTACGCTACGCCCCGTGTATCAGCCTGGAACCGGCCGGCACGCGTGATCCCCGTTGAGGTCGGGTACGTGAAGGCCGCGTCGAGTCTAGCCGACACCGAGGGGCCGTGACTGAGCGACCTCGTCGGATGCCTTATGCTGGTCTCACCCGTGCGGCCAGGCCGCTCACGGGGATGTAGCTCAATGGTAGAGCCTCAGTCTTCCAAACTGATCACGCGGGTTCGATTCCCGTCATCCCCTCTGTGTTTGTTCGACGCCTCCGTTTGTTCGACGCCTCCGGCGTCCGGCGGCGGGGGCGCCTCGAATGAAATCTTCTCCGCGCCTTGCACGCAGGCGTCGACGCCGGCAGGCGCCTTCGATGAAATGTTCTCCGGGCCTCGCATGCAGGCGTCGGCGCAGGCGCTCTTCAGGGGTCTCTCGGCCAGCTCGGGGGGAAGTCGTGCTGGCGGATGATTTTTCCCGGCGCGACGTGACCCAAGATGGCCACATGAGACGCGCGACGTTCGCACGGGTCGCGTTGGTCGGTGCGGTCGTGGCCACCCTGGCGGCCGGGTGCGCCGCCCCACCGACCGAGGCGACCAGCGCCTCCGGGTCCGGGTCCGGCGCGATCGCGCAGGCCGCGGCCGGGCCCGGCGTGGCCGTGGCACCCACCTCGGGCGGGGTGCGGGTCGCGATCGTCGGCGACTCGCTCACGGCCGGCGGAGGTCGCCTGCTGAGCGAGGGGCTCACCGCCGACACCTGGATGACCTACGCCCAGGGCGACGGCGTCGACTACGTCGGCGGCTACGCGAAGGGCGGCTCGACCGTGCAGGAACAGGCCGCCGCGGTGCGGCCCGTCGCCGACGTCGACGTCCTGGTCCTGATGTCGGGCACGAACGACGTGCGCCTCGGCACGAGCTTCGCCGAGTCCGCCTCGTCGTACGACGCCATCGTCGACACGATCCGGCCGGAGCACGTCGTCGTGGCCGCGATCCCGCCCTACGACCGTGCCCCCCGGGCCGCGGCCCGGTACGAGGCACAGCTCGAACGCTACGTCGCCGACAAGGGGTGGACCTTCACTGACCCCTGGGGGTTCGCGCGGGCGGGCGACGTCTTCGCCGCCGGCACGACCGTCGACGGCATCCACCCCACGACGGCCGGGTACGAAGCCGTCGGCCACGCCTTGCGCGACGTCGTCCTCGACGTCGCCGGCTCCCGGGTCGTCGCCCCCCAGGCGGACTCCCCCGCCGACCCGGCCGACACCCCTCCGGGCACGACCAGCTGACGACGCCCGTCCTCGACCTCAGCCGCCCGGTCAGGGGCGCGATGCCGACGCGGGGGACGCGTCGACTCAGTGCTGCAGGAAGGCCAGCACGGCGAGCACCCGGCGGTGGTCGGTGCCGCTGTCCTCCAGCAGGAGCTTCTGGAAGATCGAGGTGACGTTCTTCTCCACCGCGCCCGTTCCGATGACCAGTTCGGCCGCGATGGCGGCGTTCGTGCGACCCTCGGCCATCAGCGTCAGGACCTCCCGCTCCCGCGGCGTGAGCGCGGCGAGCGGATCGCTGCGACGGCCCAGCAACTGCGAGACGACCTGCGGGTCGAGGACCGTGCCGCCGTCGGACACCCGCCCGAGCGCGTCACGGAACTCGTCGAACGAGGCGATGCGGTCCTTGAGCAGGTAGCCGACGCCGCCCGAGCCCGCTTCGAGCAGGTCGCGGGCGTAGGCCACCTCGACGTACTGCGACAGCAGCAGGATGCCGAGGTCGGGCCGACGGCGTCGCGCCTCGATCGCGGCCCGGACGCCCTCGTCGGTGTGGGTCGGCGGCATGCGGACGTCGAGCACGGCGATGTCGGGACGGACCTCGTCCAGGTCGGCCAGCAACGAGTCGGCGTCGCCGTACGCCCCGACGACGTCGACCCCGATCTCGTCGAGGAGTCGGACGAGCCCCTCCCGCAGCAGCACCGAGTCGTCGGCGACGACGACACGGAGGGGCTGACGGGAGGGGCTCTCGAGACTCACGCGTCCAGACTACGGGCGCGGCCCACGAACTACGGTCGCGCGGGCGGCCCGGCCGGCGGGTCGAGCGGCCCGTCGGGCAGCGCCGCGTCGGGCAGCGGCTCGGTCACGGCCGTCGACGAGAACGGCGGCAGCGGCTCGGTCGGCAGCGGCAGCGTAGGGTTGCTCGGCACCTCGATCGTCATCGGGATGCTCACCGTGACGATGGTCGGCCCGCCCTGCGGGCTGCTGATGTCGAGGAAGCCGCCGAGGCCCACCAGGCGCTCCTGCACCCCGGCGAGACCGTGGCCGTCGCGCAGGCCGGCGCCGCCGCGCCCGTCGTCGGTCACGACGAGCTCGAGCAGGGTGCCGATGCCGTCGGGAGCCTGCCTCGTGCGCAGCACGAGGTCGGCGCTGGCCGCCCCGGCGTGCTTGCCCGTGTTCGTCACCAGTTCGGACGCGATGAAGTACGCGTTGCGCTCGATGTCGCTCGGGATCACGACGTGCGCGGGCACCCGGTCGAGCATCGTGGTGGGCACCACCGAGCGGTCGACGAGCGACTCGAGCGCCGCCACGAGGCCCCGGTCCATCAACAACGGAGGCGCGAAACCGCGGGACAGGGCACGCAGCTCCTCGAGGGCCTCGCGGGACTGGACCCGCGCCTCCTCGATGAGGGTCTTGCTCTTCTCGGGGTCGGTGTCGACGGCGCGGGACGCCGCGGCGAGGTCCATCTGCAGACGCACCAGACGCTGTTGCGGTCCGTCGTGGATGTCGCGCTCGAGCCGGCGGAGGGCCGTGCCCTCGGCCGACAGGGCGGCCGTGCGCGAGATCTCACGGTCGGCGAGCTCGACCTCGAGCTGCTCGCTGCGGAACCCCCCGAGCATGACGGCGGCGATCGCCTGGTGCATGACGACGAACCCGTGCACGACGTAGGGATAGACGAGCACGACGCCCGCGAAGAGCGCGAGGGCGAGGACGACGAGCACCGCGCCTCCGCCGTTGCCGATCGCGGACGCCCAGTTGAAGGTGTCGAACGGCGGCAACGCCTGGAAGACGAGCACGACCCCCAGGACGGCGAGCACCGGGCCGGCCAGGAGACCCACGAGGACGAAGGACGTGAAGCCCGCCACGATCGGGAACACCACGACGCCGTAGAGCAGGTACAGCCAGTAGTGCGGGTTGGCGAAGACCGAGACGGCCCGCGCGAAGCGGTTCGTCGACCGGCCCCACTCGGTGTTCGGCGTCCAGTCGACGGGGCGGATGGGTCGGTCGCTGGCCCACCGCAGGCGGAGCACCTCGAAGGTGCCGAACCACCGGGCGATCCAGAGCGCGCCGAAGACGACGATCGCGAGGAAGACGAGGGTGAACAGCGAGTCGCTCGACCCGCTGACTGTGTGCAGGAACAACGAGGCGGCCACCGTCACGATGACGACGAGGACGGCCGACAGGGCGACGTAGCCGAGTTCACGGGGCAGTTCGCGCCAACGGCGTCGGTAGCCACCGGGTGGGGGCGGGGGCGAGAGGTAGGGGTTGGCGGCGGTGATGGTGGTCTCCTGGATCATGCCTTCGAGCCTGGTCCGGACGGGGCGTCCACCCCATGGTGCCAGCGCCCGGACCGCCGGTGGGGTTATCCCCCCTCACGACCCGTGGTGAGGTGAGGCTGGCCTAGGTGAGCCGAGCCTCAGCTTGCTTGCGGAATTCTCCCAGACGTCTAGCGTTGCCTCCATCGTCTAGGAAAGGACCACGTCATGACCGACATCACCCGCACCGTCCCCCAGGGTTCCGTCGACCCCGACGTCGCCGCCGGCGTCGCCCAGTTCCTCAGCCAGATCGTCACCGACATGACGGCCCTGTCGGTCAACGGCAAGCAGGCCCACTGGCACGTGCGCGGCATCGCGTTCGTCGCCGTCCACGAACTCATCGACGTGGTCGTCGACCACGCCCGCGAGTGGGCCGACCTCGCCGCCGAGCGCGTCGTCGCCCTCGGCCTGCCGGTCGACGGACGCATCGAGACCGTCGCCGCCAAGACGGTCATCCCCCCCACCTCCCCCGGCTTCAACCAGATCGACGTCACGATCGCCGAGCTGGTCGCCCAGATCGACGCCTCGCTCGTCGCCGTCCGCGAGGCCATCGACGAGCTCGGCGAGCTCGACGCCTCGAGCCAGGACGTCGCCATCGAGATCTCGCGGGGCCTCGAGAAGGACCGCTGGTTCCTCGCCGCGCACGTCGCCGGCTGACCCGTCCCGCCGGACGGACGAAGGCCGCCACCCTGCACGGGGTGGCGGCCTTCGCCGTGTCGGGTCGGCACCGCCTCGTCAGAGCGTGCGGTGCGTCCACCGACCCGCCAGGACCGTGCCGACGACGGGCATCCGGCGCAGCTGGTCGTCCGACGCGGCGAGCGGATCGACCTCGGTGACCACGAGATCGGCGACGGAGCCGACCTCGACCGTGGCTCGACCGCCCGTCGAGGCGGCGAGCGCCGCCGAGGCGACCAGTCGCTGTTCGGGGTGCCACGCCTCGCGTCCGTCGCGCGAGCGCGAGATCGCCGCGGCCATCGCCACCCAAGGATCGAGCGGGGCGACCGGCGCATCCGAACCCAGCTGCAGGCGGACGCCGGCGGCGACGAGGCTCTCGAAGACGTAGGCCCGCTCGGAGCGGCCCGCCCAGAGCCGGTCGACGACGTCGCGGTCGTCCATGGCGTGCTCGGGCTGCACGCTGGCCACGATGCCGAGGCGCGCGAACCGGTCGACGTCGTGCGCGTCGAGCAGTTGGGCGTGCTCGATGCTCCCGCCGCAGCCGACCAGCTCGAGGGCGTCCAGTGCCTGGGCGTTCGCGGCGTCCCCGATCGCGTGCACGGCCGGCACGAGTCCCGCCGAGGAGGCGCGGCGCAGCCACCCGACGAGTTCGTCGGTCTCGTAGATGCGCACCCCCCGAGCAGCCGGGTCGCCCTCGAGCCCGGGGTACGGGTCGTGGCACCACGCGGTGCGGGTGCCGAGGGAGCCGTCGGTGATGATCTTGAACGGCCCCATGGTGACGAGGCCCTCGGTGCCCGGGACCACGTCGCCGGTGCGCAGCCCGCGGGCGACGACGGCGTCGAGGTCGCGGGGGTAGACCCCGGGACGGATGCGGAGGCCCCGCGTGCCTCCGGCCACCCGACGTGTCCAGCGGTCGAGCGACAGCGTCATCTCGAGGTCGACGACGCCGACGACCCCCCGTGCGGCGGCCGCGTCGACGGCCTCGGCGACCCACCCGTCGAGCTGTTCGTCCGGTACGACGCTCACCGCGGCGCTGACGTCGAAGGCCGGCTGCTCGCGCAGCAGGCCGGTCGGGTGGTCGGCGTGACCGTGACGGGCCAGGGCGGACGAGTCGAGCCAGACGGAGTGCAGGTCGTTGCTCACGAGGACGACCGGCACGTCACCGGCCACCGAGTCGAGGAGCGCGCGGCTCGGAGCATCGGGCCAGAGGGCGTCCTGGAAGCCGTAGCCGACGAGGGTCCCGCCCGCCTCGACCGGCTCGACGCGGAGGCGCTCCCCCACGATCGAGGCCGCCTCGGCGGCGGACCGTGCCCGCGACAGGTCGAGTCGTCGGCGCACCAACGCCCACTGGTCCATGTGGACGTGGGAGTCCCAGAGGCCCGGGGCGAGCCAGCGGCCGTCGAGGTCGACCACCTCGGCACCGACGGGGGCGGGGCCGGACGCGAGCGCGACGACCCGGCCACCCTCGAGCAGGACGTCCACGGGAGCGGGTCCGCCGCCGACCAGGCGGGCGCCCGTCAGGAGCGTGCGCCGCGCCTCCTCGGCCCGGGTTCCTGCGCCGACCGTCATCGGTCGCGCACCCGGCGCATCTCGGCGGCGAGCGCCGGCTGCGCGTAGTGCTCGCCGTGCTCGAGCTCGTCCACGATGCGGTCGACGACCTCGGGTGCCTTGTTCTGGCTCAGCTTGGCGCGGGCGTCGAACCGGGTCACGCGCAGCCGGATGCCGACGGTGCCCTTCGCGACCCGGCGAGAGCCCTCGTCGTCGAGGGTGAGGGTCGAGGGCTCGGGCATGACGCGCTCGAAGTGGTCGACGAGCTCGCCCAGCACGCGGAAGTTCTCGTCGTCCGAGAGGATCTCGGGGGTGCCCCAGAGGTGCGCCGTGACGTGGTTCCAGGTGGGGATGATCTGCTCGGCCGGGTACCAGCCGGGTGAGACGTAGCCGTGCGGGCCCTGGACGATCACCATGACCTCGTGCTCGCCCAGTTCGTGCGAGCGCTCGTCCGGACGACCGACGTGGCTGACGAGCACGATGGCCCCCGGGTCGGCGTCGTCCTGCTCGAGCACGACGGGGTAGTGCGACGCGACGAGACCGGCCGCCGTGTGCGACACGATCGTCGCCCACGGGTTCTCGTGGATCAGCCTCTTGACCTCGTCGACGTCGGACAGGACGAACGTGGGGGTGTGCCGCATGCGATCAAGTCTGGTCGGTCGGGCACCAGTACAGCTTGCGACCCGCGGCCATCTCCATCACGACGTTCGTCCCGCAGACCCGGCAGGGCAGACCCTCGCGGTGGTAGACCCAGTGCCGGTCGGCCCGGCTGCGCAGGGCCTTGGCGTGCTGGGACTTGGTGAGACCGTCCATGGTCATCATCTGGCCGAGCTCCACGCCGCTCTTGAGCAGCTTCGTCCAGTCTTTGTAGAGGGCGCGCAGCACCTCTTCGGGGACCTGGTTGCCGGGAGTGTGCGGGTCGAGCCGGGCCCGGAACAGCAGCTCGGCCCGGTAGATGTTGCCGATGCCGCTGACCACGCTCTGGTCCATCAGCAACAGGCCGATCGGGGTGCGCTTCTTGCCCGCGATCGACACGAAGCGGTCGGCGCCCTTCTTCGGCGAGTCGACGAGGGGGTCGGGACCGAGCTTGGAGATCGCCAGGTCGACCCCGGCCGCGTCGAGCACCTCGCACTTCGTCGGGCCACGGAGGTCGCCGACCGCGGTGTCGGTCAACAGCCGCACGCGCACCTGCCCGACGGGCTCGGGCGGGAACGAGTCGATGTCGTCCTCGGTCTTCTCCTGCTCGGCCATGCGCACGCGAGACCGGCGTGGCGCCCCGATGCTGGCCATCGAGTCCTCGCCGTCGTCGTCGGGGGCGTTCTCGGCCTTGCGGGTGGCCGCCCGGCGAGTCCGGGACTCGGCCATCGAATGGCCCGTGGCGATGGCGCCCGCGAAGTCCCACGCGCCATAGAGCCCGAGGTGCACGTGCAGCCACAGGCCGTTGTCGAACTCGAGGAACATCTGCTTGCCGACGGCCTTGGAGTCGACCATCGTGGCGCCGTCGAGCCTCGTCGCCCCGTCGGCGAACCGACCCTGGGGCGAACTCACCCGGACTCGGTGGCCGACGAAGCTCTGCTCGAACTGGTTGGCGATGCGGTGGACGGAATGGCCCTCGGGCACGGCGACACCTCTCTCGGTGGTCGATGGAACGGTCTCGGGCGTGTCGCCGGAGACGACGGAGCGGCGAGGCCCCGGTCGGGGTCCCGCCGCTCTCGACGTTACGTCGTCAGTCGACCGGGTGACCGGCGATGGCGCCCGTGGTCTCGTACTCGCCGACCTGCGCGATGCGGCGCACGTGGCGTTCGTCGTGGCTGAACGGCTCGGCGACGAAGGCGTCGATGAACGCCAGGGCCTCGGCCTCGGTGTGCTGGCGCGCCCCGATCGCGATGACGTTCGCGTCGTTGTGCTGGCGGGCGAGCTTGGCGGTCGAGTCGTTCCAGACCAGGGCGGCACGGACGCCCTCGACCTTGTTCGCGGCGATCTGCTCGCCGTTGCCCGAGCCGCCGAAGACGACGCCCAGCGCCTCGTGGCCGGCACGCTGGTCGCGCACGGTCGCCCGGGCCGCCGCGATGCAGAACGACGGGTAGTCGTCGAGGGGCTCGTAGCTCGTCGGACCGTGGTCGGTCACGTCGTGGCCCGCGTCGGTGAGGTGCTGGATGACGGTCGTGCTGAAGTCGAGGCCGGCGTGATCGGTCGCCACGTGGATGCGCATGGAAACGATCCTACGACCGGCTCAGTCGAAGATCGGCCCGACCGTGCGCGTGCGCTTGATCTCGAAGAAGCCGGGGTACGAGGCCACGGCGACGACTCCGTCCCACAGCCGCAGCGCCTCCTCGCCCTTCGGCGCCGGAGAGATGACGGGGCCGAAGAAGGCGACGCCGTCGACCGAGATGACGGGCGTGCCGACGTCCTGGCCGACTCGGCCGATGCCGTCGAAGTGGCTGGCACGCATCTGCTCGTCGTACTCGTCGCCGTCCGCGTACCGCGCGAAGTCGGCGGGCAGTCCGACCTCGGCCACGGCACCGGCGATGACGACGTCGCCGTCCTTCTCGCCCTCGTGGTGGATGCGGGTGCCGAGGGCGTCGTAGAGCGGCTTGACGATCTGCTGACCGTGGAGTTCACCTGCGGCCGTGACGAGCCGCGTGTAGCGCAGCATGCGGGCGAAGTTCGCCTTGTACTCGTCGCTGACGTCGGCGTCCTCGTTGAGGACCGCGAGGCTCATCACGTGGAAGGTGACGTCGAGGTCACGGTGCTTCGCGACCTCGTCGACCCAGCGGCTGGTCATCCAGGCCCAGGGGCACGACGGGTCGAACCAGAAGTCGACGACGGTGTGGGACGCGGGAGCGGGGGTGTCGGTCATGCCCTCAGTCAACACCCCGGCGTCGTACAGCCGGTCTAGGCTTTCAGCGGACCACGAGTCCCCCCTCACCCCCCAGACGGATGGAGCCAGCGTGCCCGGAGAGAACCTCACCCGCGTCGAGGCGCAAGAGCGCAAGAACGTCGTCGACGTGCAGTCGTACGAGATCGCCCTCGACCTGACCCGCGGCGACGAGGTGTTCGGCAGCTCGACCACCGTGCGCTTCACCGCCACCCCCGGAGCGTCGACCTTCATCGACGCGCTCACCCGCACCGTGCACTCGGTGACCCTCAACGGCACCGCGCTCGACGTCGACGCGGTCTCCGACGGCGTGCGCATCCAGCTGGCCGAGCTGGCCGCCGAGAACGTGCTCGAGGTCGTCGCCGATGCCGAGTACACCAACACCGGCGAGGGCCTGCACCGGTTCGTCGACCCGGTCGACGGCGAGGTCTACCTCTACTCGCAGTTCGAGGTGCCCGACAGCCGCCGCGTCTTCGCGGTCTTCGAGCAGCCCGACCTCAAGGCGACGTTCCAGTTCACGGTCACCGCACCCACACGCTGGCAGGTCGTCAGCAACCAGCCCACGCCCGAACCCGTCGTCGACGGTGAGACCGGCACCTGGACCTTCTCGCCCACGCCCGTGCTCTCGAGCTACGTCACGGCGATCATCGCCGGCCCGTACGACGTGGTCCGCAGCGACCTCACCAGTTCCGACGGCCGCACGATCCCGCTCGGCATCTTCACGCGCCGATCCCTCACCGAGTACCTCGACGCCGACTACATCTTCGAGAAGACCCGTCAGGGCTTCGCCTACTACGAAGAGAAGTTCGACTACGCGTACCCCTTCGACAAGTACGACCAGCTCTTCGTGCCCGAGTTCAACGCCGGTGCCATGGAGAACGCGGGTGCCGTCACCTTCGTCGAGACTTACGTCTTCCGCAGCAAGGTGACCGACGCCATCAAGGAACGCCGCGTCGTCACGATCCTCCACGAGCTCGCGCACATGTGGTTCGGCGACCTCGTCACGATGAAGTGGTGGAACGACCTCTGGCTGAACGAGTCGTTCGCCGAGTGGGCCTCGACCATCTCGACCGCCGAGGCGACCGAGTGGACCGAGGCCTGGACCACCTTCCAGGCGATGGAGAAGAGCTGGGCCTACCGCCAGGACCAGCTGCCGTCGACGCACCCCGTCGTCGCCACGATCAACGACCTCGAGGACGTCCAGGTCAACTTCGACGGCATCACCTACGCCAAGGGCGGGTCGGTGCTCAAGCAGCTCGTCGCCTGGGTGGGCATCGACGCCTTCTACGCCGGCGTCGCCGCGTACTTCAAGAAGCACCACCACTCGAACACCGAGCTGAGCGACCTGCTCGTCGAACTCGAGGCCACCTCGGGCCGCGAGTTGACCAGCTGGTCGAAGCTCTGGCTCGAGACCGCGGGCGTCAACACGTTGCGTCCCGAGCTCGAGGTCGACGAGAACGGCGTGATCACCTCGTTCGCCGTGCTCCAGGAGGCGGCCGCCGACCACCCCACCATCCGCCCGCACCGCCTCGCCATCGGCCTCTACGCCCTGCAGGGCGACGCCCTGGTCCGCACCGACCGCGTCGAGATCGACGTGGACGGCACCCGTACCGAGGTCCCCGAGCTGGTCGGCCTGAACCGCGGCGACCTCGTGCTGATCAACGACGACGACCTCGCCTACGCGAAGATCCGACTCGACGAGGTGTCGCTCGCCACGGCCATCGCCCACCTCTCGAAGATCTCGAACCCGCTGGCCCGCGCCCTCGTCTGGGGCTCGGTCTGGGACGCGACGCGCGACGCCGAGACCTCGGCCTCGGACTACGTGCGTCTCGTGCTCGACAACATCGCGACCGAGACCGAGTCGACGACGATCCGCACCACGCTCTCACAGCTGCTGCAGACCGCCCGCAGCTACGTCGCCCCCGCGCGCCGCACCTCCACGATCACCGAGGTCGGCGATGGCCTCTGGGCCCTCGCCCAGGGTGCCGAGGCCGGGTCGGACGCCCAGTTCCAGTTCGTCACCTTCTTCGCCGCGATCGCGTCGACCGAGACCCACCGGGAGGCGCTGGCCGGCCTGCTCGACGGATCGCTCGCCCTCGAGGGCCTCACCGTCGACACCGACCTGCGCTGGCAGCTCCTCGAGGGCCTCGTGCTCGTCGGCGGTGCCGGTGAGGCCGAGATCGACGCCGCCCTCGCCGAGGACAACACGGCGAACGGCGCCCAGGCCGCCGCGCGGGCCCGCGCGACGATCGCGACCACCGAGGGCAAGCTCGCCGCCTTCGCGTCGGTCGTCGACAGCGCCGAGCAGCCCAACGCCATCGTCCGGGCGACGACCCTCGGGTTCCAGCACACGAACGACCCGGCGATCCTGCAGCCGCTCGTCGAGCGCTACTTCTCGTCGCTTACCGGCATCTGGGAGTCGCGCAGCTACCACATCGCCGACACCCTCGTCTCGGGGCTGTACCCGGCCGGCCTCGCCGACCAGGCGCTCGTCGACGCGTCGTACGCCTGGCTCGAGGCGAATCCCGAGACGCCGGCCCTGCGCCGCATCGTGAGCGAGAGCGTCGCGGGCGTCGAGCGGGCCCTGCGGGTGCAGGCGGTCGACCAGCAGTAGTCGGGCCCCGGGTCGCGCGACGACCCGACGACCGACCCGGACGGCGGGCCCTCCCACAGGGCCCGCCGTTCCGGCGTCCAGGCACCTCCCGGGTGGGGTTGCGGCGGCATGCTTGACTTGTCGCTCATATGGACCTCCTCCTCGCTGCCGCCACCGACCCCGCCGCGCCGATCGCCTTCGACTGGGACGCCTTCTGGACGATGTGGCGCGTTCCCATCCGCATCGTGGCGATCCTGCTCGTCGCGGTGCTGTTGCGCGTCGCCCTGCACTTCACCATCCGGCGGGTCGTCGACCAGGTCGTGAACGGCATCAAGCGCAAACAGAACGTCGACGACACGCAGGCCCTCATGGCCTCGCCGCTGCAGGCCGTCCGGGTCGTCCAGCGCACCCGCACGCTCGGCAGCGTGCTGAACAACGTGGTGACGGTCGTCGTCGCGGGCATCGCGCTCGTGTTGATCCTCGGCGAACTGAACTTCAACGCCGTCGCGATCGTCAGCGCGGCGGGCGTGGTCGGTGCCGGACTCGCGTTCGGCGCCCAGAACATCGTCAAGGACATGCTCAACGGCATCTTCATGGTCGCCGAAGACCAGCTGGGGGTGGGCGACGTCGTCGACGTCGGGCCCGCGGCCGGCGTCGTCGAGGCCGTCGGCATCCGCGTCACGCAGATCCGCGACGTGAACGGCGTGCTGTGGTTCGTCCGCAACGGCGAGATCCTGCGCGTGGGCAACATGTCGCAGGGCTGGACGCGCGTGGTCATCGACCTCGCCGTGCCCTACTCCGCCGACGTCGACCAGGTGCAGGACGCCATGTTGAACACCGCGAACGAGCTCGCCGCGATCCCGAAGTGGAGGCGCGCCATCATCGACCAGCCCGAGGTCTGGGGAATCCAGTCGATCGCCGAGGAGCACGTGGTCATCCGCATCGTCGCCAAGACACGGTCCGCCGACCGTGACAACGTCGACCGGGAGCTGCGGTCCCGTCTCAAGAAGACCCTGGACGCCATGGACATCGTGCTGCCCTCGCTGACGAGCGTCGTCCTCACCGGCTTCGACAGCGCCTCCTCGGTCCAGGGCGCCCGGGCGCCCCGCACGGCGCCGACGCCCCACGTGCCGCGGAGCAAGCGCAAATGACCGACCTCCCGCTGACGCCGCGCCCGTCCACCGCTCAGCCCGTGACTCCCCCGCCGTCGGCCGTGCCGGTCACCGTCCGGCGGGGCCTCGGTGACGACGCCGCCCAGGGCAACTTCTGGGAGCAGATCGGTGGGCGGCCGACCTTCGAGAAGTTGGTCCGCCGCTTCTACGAGGGCGTTCGGACCGACGAGGTGCTCTGGCCGATGTACCCGGAAGCGGATCTCGAGGGCGCGATCCAACGCTTGACGGGGTTCCTCGAGCAGTACTGGGGCGGCCCCACCACCTACAGCCAGGAGCGCGGGCACCCCCGCCTGCGCATGCGGCACATGCCGTTCCGGGTGACGCCCGAGGCACGTGACCACTGGCTGCAGCACATGCGGGTGGCCGTCGACGAACTCGAACTCGCTCCGCTCGACGACGCGATGCTCTGGGGCTACCTGGATCGCGCTGCGCAGGCCATGGTCAACACGTTCGAGCGCTGACCGCCCACCGCCGGGCCGCCCGCTTCGGACCGCCCACCGCCGGGCCGATCGTCAGAGCAGGGACGAGCGCCGCTTGACGAGCACGTGGCCCTTGGGCGTCGTGAGGCGGGTCCACGTGCCGGTCTCGAACACGGCGACCTCGTCCTCGCCGTCGAGGAATCCCAGGCTGAGGGCACCGAAGCCGGCTCCGGCGGGAACCCCCTCGGCACCCTCGACGGGGGCCGACCACACGTCGGCTCGCACCCGGTGCACGATCTGCTCACCGGTGCCCGTGGGGATCGCCTCGGCGACGCGGGCGATTCCGGCCTCGGCGGTCGATCGGAGGCGGTCGGCCTCGATCGGGCCGAGTCGCGTCCAGCCCCCGCGCGGCGGCGAGATCGCTGCCCAGGTCACGGTGTTGACCGTGGCGGGCACGGACACGGTGACCGCAGCGGTCGGGTCGACGACGTCGTTCTGCAGGCGTACGAGGCGCTCCTTCAGCGACCGGACCGGGACCACGGCGTCGAACTCGGGGCGGTCGTCGAGTTGGAAGGTGCGGAGCCCCAGCACGGTAGGGCTCGAGTCGAGCAGACCCATCGGGTAGAACACGGCGACGTAGACGGCCAGGACACCGGAGCCGGCGATGAGCCGGACCGAGCCGTCCTCCACCCGGCCCGCACGCCCGAGATAGGTCGCGAGATCGCTGAGGGACAGGGAGTCGGGGAGGGTGAATGCGTCGTTCATCGGCCCCCTAAACTACATCGCGTGACCGACGATCCGCTGCAGAGCCTGCTGTCCACCCTCGACCTCTCGCCGGCGGGCAACGTCGGTGGTCAGGACGTCTTCACGGGTGGGTCACAGCCCGAGCCGCTCGGTCGCGTGTTCGGCGGCCAGGTCGCCGCGCAGGCCCTCGTCGCCGCCCAGCGCACCGTCGGCGGCGGACGCGACGTCCACTCGCTGCATTCGTACTTCCTGCGGCCCGGCGACCTCACCATCCCCATCACGTTCACGGTCGACCGCATCCACGACGGCCGGTCGTTCGCGACCCGTCGCACCCAGGCGTCGCAGGACGGCGTGCCGATCTTCTCGATGATCGCGTCCTTCCAGACCCCCGACGAGGGGCTCGACCACCAGGTCCACATGCCCTCCGGCCTGCCCGATCCCGAGGACGTCCCGAGCGACGCCGAGTTGCTGTCCGCGGTCGACAACCCCGTCGCCCAGTCGTGGGCCCGGCGGCCGTTCGACATGCGCCACGTGCCGTCGCCGGTCTTCTTCAGCGTCGAGGGCGACCACGTCGCGCACCAGGCCGTCTGGCTCAAGGCCACCGGCCCTCTGCCCGACGACGCCGACCTGCACCGCGCCGCCCTGCTGTACGCGAGCGACTACACGCTCCTCGAACCGATCTACCGCCGTCACGGCGTCGCGTTCGTCACCCCCGGGCTCAAGGCCGCGAGCCTCGACCACGCCATGTGGTGGCACCGTCCCGCCCGCGTCGACGAATGGCTTCTCTACGTGCAAGAGAGCCCCAATGCGGTGGGCGGACGTGGCCTCTCGCTCGGGCGCATCTACGACCGCGCGGGCGCTCTCGTGGCGAGCGTCGCACAAGAGGGCATGGTGCGGGTGCCGCGAGGCTGACCCGCCACGTTCCTGGTCAGCGCCGGCGGAAGGCCAGGGGTTCCTCGACGAACGGCGACCAGGCGTCGCGCTCGACGTCGGAGATGCGCCGGGGCTGATTCGTCGCCGAGTCGACCAGCACGATGGTGGTGGCGGCCTTCGTGAACAGCGTCCGGGGCTCGACGCCCTCGGGCGACCAGACCTCGTAGCAGACCTCGAGGCTCGCCCCGCCGAGTCGCCCGACCCAGATCTGCACGTCGAGCGGGGCCCGCAGGTACGGGATGGGGACGAGGTACTCGAGCTCCTGCCGGGCGATGAGCGTCATCGTCGCGGCGTTCGGACTGCCGTCGAGGACGGCGGCCGAGGACCGTTCGTCGATCGCCCCGTCGGCAGACCAGAACGCGTCGATGCGCGCCTCCTCGAGGAGGCGCAGCATCGACGCGTTGTTCACGTGACGGTACCCGTCGAGATCGCTCCAGCGGACTCGGGTCGGCACGTGCAGGCGGGTCATGACGGTGCGGTGCCGGTCAGTCGCGCGTGAGCTTGCGGTACGTGGCCGAACTCGGCTTCGCCGCGTCGGCGCCGAGGCGCTCGACCTTGTTCTCTTCGTACGCCTCGAAGTTGCCCTCGAACCAGTACCAGTTGGGCGTCCCGTCGTCGTTCAGGCCCTCCCACGAGAGGATGTGCGTGGCGATCCGGTCGAGGAACCACCGGTCGTGAGTGATGACCACGGCGCAGCCGGGGAACTCGAGGAGCGCGTTCTCGAGGCTGCCCAGCGTCTCGACGTCGAGGTCGTTGGTGGGCTCGTCGAGCAGGAGGAGGTTGCCGCCCTGCTTGAGCGTCAGCGCCAGGTTGAGGCGGTTGCGCTCACCACCCGACAGCACGCCGGCCTTCTTCTGCTGGTCGGGACCCTTGAAGCCGAACTGCGACACGTAGGCCCGCGACGGGATCTCGGTCTTGCCGACCTGGATGTAGTCGTGCCCCTCGGAGACGACCTCCCACAGGTTCTTGTTGGGGTCGATGCCGCCACGGCTCTGGTCGACGTACGAGATGTCGACCGTCTCGCCGACCTTGAGCTCGCCACCGTCGAGCGGCTCGAGCCCGACGACCGTCTTGAAGAGGGTGGTCTTGCCGACGCCGTTCGGCCCGATGACGCCGACGATGCCGTTGCGGGGCAGCGTGAACGACAGGTCGTCGATGAGCACACGCTCGCCGAACGACTTGTGGAGCTTCTTGGCGTCGATGACCTGTGAGCCGAGACGCGGGCCCACGGGGATCACGATCTCTTCGAAGTCCAAGGTGCGCGTGCGCTCGGCCTCGTTCGCCATCTCTTCGTAGCGCGCCAGACGCGCCTTCGACTTCGCCTGACGACCCTTGGCATTGCTCCGGACCCACTCGAGCTCGGACGCGAGGCGTTTGGCGAGCTTGGCGTCCTTCTTGCCCTGGACCTGGAGGCGCTCGCCCTTCTTCTCGAGGTAGGTCGAGTAGTTGCCCTCGTAGGGGTAGAGGCGGCCGCGGTCGACCTCGGCGATCCACTCGGCGACGTGGTCGAGGAAGTACCGGTCGTGGGTCACGGCGAGCACGGCGCCGGGGTACTTGCTGAGGTGCTGCTCGAGCCAGAGCACGCTCTCGGCGTCGAGGTGGTTGGTGGGCTCGTCGAGGAGCAGCAGGTCGGGCTTCTGCAGCAGCAGCTTGCACAGCGCGACGCGACGCTTCTCACCACCGGAGAGGTTCGCTACCTCGGCATCGCCCGGAGGCGTGCGGAGGGCCGACATGGCCTGCTCGAGCTGGGAGTCGAGGTCCCAGGCGTCGGCGGCGTCGATCTCTTCTTGGAGGGTGCCCATCTCGGCGAGCAACGCGTCGAAGTCGGCGTCGGGCTCGGCCATGGCGGCCGAGACCTCGTTGAAGCGGTCGAGCTTCTGCTTGATCGGCCCCACGCCCTCTTGCACGTTCTCGAGGACGGTCTTGGTCTCGTCGAGTTCGGGCTCTTGCATCAGGATGCCGACCGAGTAGCCGGGGCTGAGCTTCGCCTCGCCGTTGCTGGGGGTGTCGAGCCCCGCCATGATCTTGAGGATCGTCGACTTGCCGGCGCCGTTCGGCCCCACGACACCGATCTTCGCCCCCGGGATGAACGACATGGTGACGTCGTCGAGGATCAGCTTGTCGCCGACCGCCTTGCGGGCGCGCACCATCGAGTAAATGTATTCGGCCATGACAGCGAGTCTATCGGGCGGGGCCCCGCCCCCGACGTCACCAGTCGATGGCTCGGGTCGACCCGACGAGGCAGGCGCCCGTGCCGAGGACCGGCGCCGTCTGGCTGCTGTAGCCCGCGCCCGAGACCTGCCCGATCAGGCAGTCCTGACCCCAGAGCACCGAGAACTGCACGCTGTCGGCGTCGCGGCCGATCGAGGTCGTGTCGGCGGTGACCTGCATCGTCGACTTGTCGAAGCCTGCGGCCACCAGCGCGTCGACGACGGCGCGCCCACCCGGGCGGGCGTTCGCCGCGACGGTCGCGGCGTTCACCTCGTCGAAGTGGGCCAGCGCCTCGGCCGTCGTGGACGTGGAGGAGAACGGCGGGGCGTCCGTCGACGGGGCGACGGACGACGTCGTCGGTGACGGCTCGGGCGACGAGGTGCACCCCACGAGGGGGATCGCCACGGCCAGCACGATCGCGGCGAGCGCCAGGCCGCGTGGAGGTCTCGAACCGGTCACGGGGGCCCTTCGTCGCTGGCGGCGGCCGCGGGTCGGCGAGCCGTGAGGAGTCTACGGCGTGCCGACCCACGGGCCCGGGACACGGGCGTCACCGGGGTGGTCAGAACGGGGCCGCCACCTCGTCCGCGCCGACGGCCGTGGGAGCACCCCAGTCCGCGCCGTCGTCGGGGATCGCCACCCGGTCGGGGTCCGACGACGCATCCGTCGCTGCACCGTCCGGGGGGCCTCCGTGACCGGTTCCGTGGTCCGCCTCCGTCTCGGGTGCCGAGCCGCTCTCGTCGGAGGCGACGGTGGGATCGCCCCCGCCCGCGGCCGGGGAGGAGCCCGCCGTGGCGGACGAAGCGGACGCCACCCGCCGTTCGAAGGTCGACCTGCCCCAGACGAGGTCGTGACCGACCGCGTCCGCGTCCACCTCCACCGTCATGCCGCTGCGCTCGCCCGACTCCCACGCGCGGATGCGGACGCGCCCCGTGACCACGACCCGCTGCCCCTTGCGGAGGCTGGCCAGCACGTTGTCGGCGAGCTGACGAAAGCACGTCACGGTGTACCAGTTGGTCTCGCCGTCGATCCACTCGCCCTTGACGCGGTCGTACCGTCGCTGCGTCGAGGCGAGTCGGAAACTCGTGATGGAGAGGCCGGTCTGCGTGACGAGGGCCCGGGGGTCGGTCGCGATGATCCCTGTGAGGGTGATGGTGTCTGTCATGACGGGAGTCTCGCGGGGGCGAGGGACCCCCGGGACGGCACCCGCGCCTCCTTGTGGAGAAGGAGGCGCGGGGGCCGCCCGGGGGACGACACGACGACAAGTCGTCCGGGGACGACCGGGGACGATCGGGCCTCAGTGTTCGTGGAACTCCGGGTAGTCGGCGCCGGGCCCCAACGCCGCGAACAGGGCGCTCTTGGCCACGGCCAGGCTCGGGTAGACGCCGCCGTCGGCTCCCTTCGCGGACAGGCGCACCGTGAAGCCGCCGTCGGTCCGCAGGATGGTCCCGACCGCGCCTGCCGGGCCCACGGCCACCCAGGTCTGTCGGTGCAAGGTGTTCTGGTCACTCATCGTCGAGCGCCCCTTTCCTCTTTCTCGGTCGGTCACACCGGGCGGCGTGACCCGTCTACGAGGCGAGCACGTACTTCGCGTACGACTTGCGGATCTTGGTGACCTTCGGCAGCGCGACGGCGGTGCAGTAGCCCTGGCCGGGGTTCTTGGCGAAGAAGTCCTGGTGGTGCTCCTCGGCGTCGTACCAGGTGGACAGCGGCTCGATCGTCGTGACGACACCGCCACCCCAGGCCTCGGAGGCGCGGTCACGGGCCGCCTGGAAGACCGCCTCCTGGTCGTGGTCGGCGGCGAACATCGCCGAGCGGTACTGGGTGCCGACGTCGGCGCCCTGCCGGTTCAGCTGCCGCGGGTCGTGCAGGGTGAAGAAGACGTCGAGGACGACGTCGGCGGGGAGCTTCTCGGGGTCGAAGCCGACCGCGACGGCCTCGGCGTGACCCGTGCGGCCCGTGCACACGTCGTCGTAGCTCGGCCGCTCGGTGTCTCCGCCGGTGTAACCCGAGACCACCTCGGTGACGCCGTCGAGGGTGCGGTAGACCGCGTCGAGGCACCAGAAGCACCCACCGGCCAGAACGAACGTCGTCATGCCCGTGAACCTACTCCCGAGCCGAGGGCCCGCCCTAGGCTGACCGCATGAGATCACCTTTCACGCCCTACGTCGCCGACGACGCACGGTACTCACGACTGGACTACGTCCGTACCGGCCGCAGCGGACTCCGGCTGCCCCGCATCTCCCTCGGCTTCTGGAACAACTTCGGCTCGGACCGGAGCCTCGAGACGCAGCGCGACATCGTGCTGCGCGCGTTCGACCGGGGGGTCACCCACTTCGACCTGGCGAACAACTACGGCCCGCCCTACGGCTCGGCCGAAGAGCAGTTCGGTCGCATCGCCGCGGCGAACCTGCGCCCCTACCGCGACGAGATCGTGGTCTCGTCGAAGGCGGGCTACGACATGACCCCCGGACCGTACGGCGACGGGGGGTCGCGCAAGTACCTGCTCAACTCGCTCGAGGCCAGCCTCGGGCGGCTCGGCATGGACCACGTCGACATCTTCTACTCGCACCGCCCCGACCCCGAGACCCCGATCGACGAGACGATGGGGGCGCTCGCGACGGCCGTCCGGCAGGGCAAGGCGCTCTACGCCGGCATCTCCAACTACGACCCGGCGCAGACCGAGGCCGCGATCGACGCCCTGGCCGCCGAGGGCGTGCCCCTGCTGATCCACCAGCCGCGGTACAACATGTTCGACCGCCGGCCCGAGCGAGGGCTCTTCGACACCCTCCTGACCCGCGGCGTCGGTTCGATCGTGTTCTCGCCCCTGGCCGGGGGCCTCCTGACGAACCGCTACCTCTCGGGCAGTGCTCCCGCGGGTTCGCGCGCGGCCGAGGGCCGGTGGTTCTCCGAGGACGCCCTCGACGAGACCTACCTCTCCCGCGTCCGCGGCCTGAACGAGATCGCGGAGGCGCGGGGCCAGTCGCTCGCGCAGCTCTCGCTCACCTGGGTGCTGCGCCAACCCGCCGTGACCAGCGCCCTCATCGGCGCCTCGTCGGTGGCCCAGCTTGACGACAGCCTCGACGCACTCGACGGTGCCGAGCTGACCGAGGACGAGCTCGCGGCGATCGAGCCGCTGGCGGTCGACGGCACCGGCCGCTGACCGGACGGCGCGGTGCCGACGGGGCACCGCGCCATCCAGGCGTCCGACGCGTCCGACGTGTCCGAGGTGTCCCAGGTGTCCGACGTCGATGTCGGTGGTCACCCCTAGCGTCAGGGGTGTTCTCGACAGCATCGGCCGGATGACCTCAGGAGCACCTCATGACCAGCAGCACCCTCGACCACGCGATCGTCCCGCCTGCGCCGCACGCTCACGCACGCGTTCCCCTTCCCTCCCTGCGCTCGACCCGCGGCGGCCTGCAGCTCGTCCAGGTGCACGACGACCTCGCCCGGGTGACCCGTCCCGGTGGCGAGATCGTGGGCTACGTCGAGCGCTTCGACGACCCGCAGGGTGATCGCTACCGCGCCAAGCGGTTCCTGCCCCGTCAGCGTCGGTTCGTCGAGATCGGCGAGTTCTGGAGTCGCGACGACGCCACCGACTGCTTCCGGTTCGCCTGATCCCGACGCCTCCGCCGGAGCACCGTGACGGCGTCTCCGGCGGCGGGCTCGACAGCATGTCGCAGCGGTGCAACCTTCGACCTCGGCTGTAGTGTTCGCCCCATGCAGTGGTGGAACGATCTCGTCGAATGGCTCTCTTCGGACAACGGGTGGCGTGTCGTCACCGATGCGGTGATCCCCTTCGTCGCCATCGTCGTGGCCGGCATCGTCGCAGCCCTCATCGGCCGGGCGAGCACGCGGCGGGTCGTGTCGTTGCACGAGGACGAGGCGAAAGCGGCGGCGGTCGCGGCCCTCGTCTCGGCAGCCCGCAAGGGTGCCGTCTACAGCTCGCTCGGAGTCGAGGAGCGCGCCTACGCCGATCACCTAGGCCACGAAGCCGACGTCCGGCTGCGGCTGTCGCCCGCGACCGGCAGCACCCTCGCCGCCGACTGGGCGGCTCACGAACTGGCCGAGATCAAGCGCAACTCGGCGTCCTTCAGCTTCCAGTCCGAGCAGACGCTGGGCGAACTCCGCGACCGCCTCGTCGAGTGGCAGAACCGCCCCGGGCGGGCCAAGAAGCTGTTCCGCGACGATCTCGCCCGCTGGAAGTACGAAGAAGCCGACGTCGACCGAGACACGGCCGCGAAGCAGAAGGCCTGGGAAGCCGAGCATCGGGCTGCGGCGGCGACCGAGCAGCGACGTACCGAGACCTCCGCGCCCTCGGGTGCCGCACCCTCGGCAGCGCTCCGCCCGGCGGCCCTCGACGATGCCCTGGTTCGCGGTGGCGACGAGGCCTACCGGGCACCGACGGCTCACGCCCCGCTGGCCGGACCGTCGCCGGTGTCCGCGCCCGAGGCACCGGCGGTCACGCCGGCTGACGCGAGCCACGACGACACCCGCGACGACGCGATGGACGACGAGCGTTTCGAGCAGCCGGTCAGTGCGAGCCAGGTCCGACGCCGGACGACACCCGAACGCGCGGACGACTGACCAGGTGAAGGAACGACGACGCGCCCCCGACCTCGGTCGGGGGCGCGTCGTCGTGTGGGGGGGGGTGGTGTCGCGTGGTGCCCCCGGCAGGAATCGAACCTGCGACCAAGAGATGAGAAGCACCGCGAGGGTCTCGGCTGCGTGGTGCCCCCGGCAGGAATCGAACCTGCGACCAAGAGATTAGAAGGCTCCTGCTCTATCCGCTGAGCTACGGGGGCGAACCCGTCCACGATACCGTGCCCGCTCCTCCGTCCCGGTAGCGGTCCAGCCAGGCTCCGCACCGCGTTTCGTGCACCGCGCCTCGACTAGTCGCGGTGCGGTGCACGAAACGCGGTGTCTCGCGCGCCCTGGAGGTGCGGGGCGGCCAGGCGGACCGGTGGCGACGTCCGGTCGGTCAGCTGGTCAGGTCGTACAGCGTGACCCCGTCGACCTCGGTCGAGGAGAAGTTCGCCTCGACCCAGGCCGCGATCTCGCTCGAGGAGGAGCTGCCGCCGTTCGACTGCCCGACGGTCCCTCCGACGAACCAGTGGATCTGCCCGTCGGCGACGTACTGCTCGAACTGCGCGAGGGTCGGTGACGGGTCGCTGCCGTTGAACCCCCCGACCGCCATGACCGGGTCGCCCGTCGCGAGCTGGTAGCCCGCCGCGCTGTTCGACCCGACGGCCGCGGCGACCCAGGTGTACCGGTCCGCGTCCGCGCCGACCACGGCAGCGAGCTCGTCGCTGACCGAGCCCGAGCCGAGCAGCGAGCCGGCTCCGCCCCCGCCACCGGGGAGTCCGCGCGTGGCCGTACCCGCGCCTCCTGCGGTTCCGGCCCCGGTGCCGGTGCCGGTGCCGGTGCCGGTGCCCGCTCCCCCGCCGGTGCCGCCCGGCAGCTGCGGGGGCGTTCCGCCAGCCGCGCCACCGGGCCCGCCACCAGCGGCCCCGCCGCGACCGCCGAAGCCGCCGGCGCCGCCCGCGCCACCACCGCCGAACCCGCCCGTGCCGCCCGACACGGTCGGCCCGGCCGTGACGATCGAACCGGTGTGGGCCGTCGACACGGTCTCGACCGAGTAGGCCGCCGGAGCCAACAGGCCGCCCGTGAGCAGCACGGCGAGGGTCGCCGCCGTGAGCGCCCGGCCCCGTCGCGGCAGCAGCACGAGCACGGCGCCCACGACGGCGAGCGCGACGACGACGTACCGGAGCCACGGCTGCCAGGACTCCGCCCGTCCGAGCAGCACCCAGGCCCAGACGCCCGTGAGCAGAGCCGACGCCGCCAGCACGATCCGCACCCACGACCGGGCCCGTCGTCGCCACAACACGTCGGCCGCAGCCCCGAGGGTGACCGCGATCGCCGGGGCGAGCGCCACCGTGTAATACGCGTGGAAGATGCCCGACATGAAGCTGAAGACGAGGGCGGTCAGCACCGTCCAGCCCCCGAACAGCAGCAGGGTCGCCCGACGCGCGGAGGTCCGGTGTCTCCAGCCGAGCAGCACGAGTGCCGAGACGCCGATCACGAGGGCGGCGGGAAGCAACCAGGTGATCTGGCCCCCGAACTCGCCCGTGAAGAGCCGGGTGATGCCGGTCTCGCCCCACATGCCTGTCGTGGCGGCACCGGTGCCGCCGCCCCCGCCCGTCACGCTGCCGGTCTCGTCACCCGTGAGCCGTCCGAGGCCGTTGTAGCCGAAGGTCAACTCGAGGAACGAGTTGGTCTGCGAGCCGCCGACGTACGGCCGCATGCCCGCGGGCACCAGCTCGACGAGGGCGACCCACCAGCCGGCCGACACCACGACCGCACCGAGCGCGGCCAGCAGGTGCAGCAGCCGCTTGCGCAGCAGGACGGGCGCCGCGACGAGGTACACCCCGGCCAGTACGGGCAGGATGACGAACGCCTGCAGTTGTTTGGTCAGGAAGCCGAAGCCGATCGCCACGCCCGCCCAGACGACCCAACGGACGCGGCCCGTCTCGACGCCGCGCAGCGTCAGGTACGTGGCGAGGGTCAGCAGCAGCACGAGCAGCGCGTCGGGGTTGTTGAAGCGGAACATCAACGCGGCGACCGGGGTCAGCGCGAGGACTCCACCGGCGACGAACGCGGCGACGCCCGAGAAGTGCCGCCGCACCGTGGCCCAGACGAGTCCGACGGTCGCGACGCCCATCAGTGCCTCGGGCAGCAGGATGCTGAACGACGACAGTCCGAACACCCGGACCGACAACGCCATGACCCACAGGCTCGCGGGCGGCTTGTCGACCGTGATCGAGTTCGCGGCGTCGGACGAGCCGTAGAGGAACGCCTCCCAGTTCTGCGAACCGGCCTGCACCGCGGCCGAGTAGAACGAATTCGCCCAGCCGTTCGCCGACAGGTTCACCAAGTAGAAGGCCCCCGTGGCGACCAGCAGCGCGAGGAACGCCGGTCGCTCCCACCGTGCCGCGTCCTCACGCCCGCGCACCAGGCGACGAGCGAGCGGACGGAGGCGCGGGCCGGCCGACCCGGACGGCGAGCGTCGATCGGTCAGCGGCACCGGCGTCGTCCCGGCGCTCATCGACCGACCACCGTGACGTCGTCGTCGCCGGCCACGGCGGCGACGCGGGTGGCGAGGTCGGACACGGGGTCGGCGACACCGACCCGTTCGTCGGCCGGTCCCGGCGTCACGTGCGTCGCCTCCGACCGGAACACCCAGACGCGCAGGAGCACGAAGCGCAGGACGGTCGCGACGAGGTTCGCGGCCGTCAAGACCAGCAGCTCGGCCTGCGCGTCGGCCGCGGGAGCCGCGGCGTGCAGCACGACGAGCGACCCCGAGGTCAGCGCCCAGGCGAGGACGAAGACCATCAGCCCTTGCAGTTGGTGTCGCGCCACGCCCGACGCCCCCCGTACCCCGAACGTGAACCGCCGGTTGGCGGCCGTGTTGACCACGGCCGTGACGAGCAACGACACGAAATTCGCCGCCTGGGCCGGCATCACCTGCTGCGCGCCGAGGTAGAGCAGCGCGTACGCGGCGGTCGAGGCGACCCCGACGACGCCGAACCGCACGACCTGCGAGAAGAACGTCGGAGGCGCGGGCGGCTCGAACGGACGCCTCCCGATCGCGTCGTACACCGCCTGGACCGGGATCGCGCCCCGGGCGATGCCCGTGCCCACGCGCAGCATCCCCTTGAGGTCGGCGGCGGCCGTGGAGACGATGTCGACCGAGCTGTCGGGGTCGTCGACCCAGTCGACCGGCACCTCGTGGATGCGCAGGCCCGAGCGCTCGGCGAGGATCAGCAGTTCGGTGTCGAAGAACCACCCGGTGTCCTCGACGAGGGGCAGCAGTCGCTCGGCGGCCTCGCGCCGGATCGCCTTGAAGCCGCACTGGGCGTCGCTGAACCCGACCCCCATCGTGCGACGCAGCAGGAAGTTGTAGCTGCGCGAGACGAATTCCCGCGTGCCGCCGCGCACGACCCGCGACGACCGGCTCAACCGGGTGCCGATCGCGAGGTCGGAGTGGCCGGAGAGCAACGGTGCGACGAGCGGGCCGAGCGCAGAGAGGTCGGTGGAGAGGTCTTCGTCGAGGTAGACCAGCACGTCGGCGGGCGAGGCCGCCCAGACCTGCTTGAGGGCACGGCCTCGGCCCTTCTCGGCGAGGTGGACGGCGGTCACGCACCGCAGGCGTCGGGCGAGGTCGTCGGCGAGGGCCGGCGTGCCGTCGGTGCTGGCGTTGTCGGCCACGGTGATGCGCCAGGTCTCGGTGACGTGGCGGGTCAGATGGTCATGGAGGCTCGTGATGCTGGTCTCGAGGGTGGCGGCCTCGTCGAAGACGGGCACCACGATGTCGAGACGCAGGATGTCGGTGTCAGGCATGGGACCACGATCGGTCGCCACGCCATCAGCGGCCTCGCATCAGTCGATGGCGACGCCGCGGAGATCCTATGGGCCTTCCATGACGGGGGTCCGGCGATCAGATCGCGAGGGCCAGGGCCCCGAGCAGGCGGTCCAACGTCGGCACGCCCGGTGAGCGGAAGACCACCTCGCCGTCGTCCCGCGTGACCACGATGGTGGGCGTGCTGCGGACGTCGCGCCGTTCGGCGTCGGCGGGCCGGGCGGCGACGTCGGCCTCGTCGACGACGAGCGAGGGCACGAGGCCATTCGCCTCGGCGACGACCGCCCTGGCCGCGTGGCAGGGACCGCAGAAGGCCGACGTGTAGAGCTCGAGCATCATGCCGGGGACAACGAGGAAGCGCGGGGGAAACTTCCCCCGCGCCTCCTGCGGTCTGGTGAGTCGGTGCGGCCGGGGCCGCCGACGTCAGTTGTCGCGGTCGTCGTTTCGGTCTTCCGGGTCGACGACGGGGTCGCTGTCCTTCGCGTCGAGCGAGTAGTGGACCTGGAGTTGTTCGCCGACCATCTTGGCCTCGGTGGCGGTGTAGACGATGCCGGTCTCCATGCCGTCGATCAACACGAAGTCGGTGATCTGCTCGTCGTACGAGCCGTCGGTGCTGATGCGGGTGTCGGTGGAGCCGTCGCTCGGACCGCCGTCGAAGAAGACGACGTACTCGGAACCCTCGGCCACGGTGGGCTTGCTGTCTGTCATGTCCACAGGTCTACCAGGAGGCACGGAGTCGGCGCCCAGCTTCGGTCCGCGACACCGCATAGCCAAGCTATATAGCTTGGCTATACACTTAAGGGATGACTCCCCAGCCGACAGACATCTTGGAATCCCTCCTGACGTCGACCCATCGCCTGACGCGCATCGCCGCGCAGGAGACCGGCCGCACCACCTCACCCGCCGTGTGGCGCACGCTCTCGATCCTGACGACCGACGGCGAGCTCCGCGTCGGGGACCTCGCCCGGGCCAGCCGCGTGTCGCAGCCCACCATGACCAAGCTCCTCCGGGGCCTCGCCGAGGACGAGCTCGTCAAGCGCATCGCCGACACCGACGACTCCCGGGCGTGGCTCATCGCCATCACCGACAAGGGCACGGCGGCGCTCGTCGAGTGGCGGGGGCAACTCGCCGACTCGCTCGGCGGCCTCTTCGCCGACCTGGACGACGACGAGTGGGCCGTGCTCGAGCACGCCACCCGCCTCCTGGCGTCGCGGGTCAGCCACCGCGCCGCCGGCCGCGCCGACGTCCACTCCGACGCCGAGGCGGTGTTCGCGTGAGCGCCTCCGCTTCGAGCTCCCCTTCGCCTTCCGGCACCGCGCACGAATCCGGGCCGAGCATCCTGAAGCAGCCGACCGCCGTGTGGGCCATCGCCTTCGCCTGCGTCGTCGCCTTCATGGGCATCGGGCTCGTCGACCCGATCCTCCCCGCCATCGCCGAGTCGCTGAAGGCCAGCCCGACCCAGACCGAACTGCTCTTCACGAGCTACCTCGCCGTCACGGGCGTGGCGATGTTCTTCACCAGCTGGGTGTCGAGTCGACTCGGCCCCAAGCGCACCCTGCTGATCGGGCTCGCCCTGATCGTGCTCTTCGCCCTGCTCGCCGCCACCAGTGGCGACGTCTGGTCGATCATCGGCTTCCGTGCCGGCTGGGGGCTCGGCAACGCCCTGTTCATCTCGACCGCCCTCGCGACGATCGTGGGCGCGGCATCCGGCGGCACGGCCTCGGCGATCATCCTCTACGAGGCGGCCCTCGGACTCGGCATCGCCATCGGCCCCCTGATCGGCGGCCTCCTCGGCTCGGTCAGCTGGCGCGGCCCGTTCTTCGGCGTCACCACCCTGATGGCGATCGCCTTCATCGCGATCGTGCTGTTCCTCAAGGGCGGCGCCATGGAGAAACCCACGCCCACGACGCTGTCGGCCCCGTTCCGCGCCCTGGGCCGCCCGGCCCTCGGCGCCCTCGCGGCGACCGCCCTGTTCTACAACATCGGATTCTTCGTCCTGCTCGCGTACACGCCGTACCCGTTGGGCTTCGGGGCTCTCGGCATCGGGTTCACCTTCTTCGGCTGGGGCGTCGGCCTCGCGATCACCTCGGTCTGGGTCGCCCCGCTGCTGACCGCACGCCTGCGTCGGACGACCGTGCTGCGCATCGCACTCCCCCTGCTCGCGCTCGACCTCGTCGCCGCCGCGGTCGTCGTCGGGACGCCGGCCGCCCTCGTGGTCTGCGTGGTGGTCGGCGGCCTGGTGCTCGGCGTGCTCAACACGGTGCTGACCGAGTCCGTCATGGAGGCGACCGACCTGCCCCGCTCGGTCGCGTCCAGCGCCTACTCGGGCGTGCGCTTCCTCGGCGGCGCCGTGGCCCCGCCCGTCGCGACCCTGCTCGCCGACACCATCGACCCGAGTGCCGCCTACGTGTTCGCCGCCGCGAGCGTCGCCGTGGCGTTCGTCGTCGTGGTCGCCGCCCGCGGGGCCCTGCGCCGCGTGGACGACGGCCCCGAACCGGCTCGCGTCGAAGCCGAGGCCATCGGAGCCGGCGAGGCGATCTGACCGGACCGCACCGCGCCTCCTGCCCTGGCCCCGTCCAGGAGGCGCGGTGCCGGAAGGGCACCGGACTAGACTCGCGGAATGGCTACGAGCAACGACCGACTGGTCTGGATCGACTGCGAGATGACCGGGCTCGACCTCTCGGTCGACGAACTGGTCGAGGTGGCCGTGGTCGTGACCGACTTCGACCTGAAGCCCGTACACCCCGGCTTCGCCATCGTCATCAAGCCGGACCAGTCCGCCCTCGACAACATGGGCGACTTCGTCACAGAGATGCACCGCTCGTCCGGCCTCATCGACGAGATCCCGGACGGCGTCAGCCTCGCCGAGGCCGAGTTCGAGGTGCTCGAGTACATCCTGAAGTACGTGCCCACCGAGCAGCACGCACCCCTCGCCGGCAACACCATCGGCACGGACCGCGCCTTCCTCGCCAAGTACATGCCGCGCGTCGACGGCCACCTGCACTACCGCAGCGTCGACGTGTCCTCGATCAAGGAGCTGGCCCGCCGCTGGTTCCCCCGCGTGTACTTCAACGCTCCGCAGAAACACGGCGGACACCGGGCCCTCGCCGACATCCTCGAATCCATCCGCGAACTCGAGTACTACCGCCGTGCCGGATTCGTCGCCGACCCGGGTCCCACCACCGAGGACGTCCAGGCGATCTCGAAGGCCGTCGTGGACGAATGGGCCCCCCGGCTGTAGTAGAGTCTTCTCGTTGCGATCGCCTCGGCAGTCGACAGCATCGTCGGAAACGACACATGGTGGGTATAGCTCAGCTGGTAGAGCGCCTGGTTGTGGTCTAGGAGGCCGCGGGTTCAAGCCCCGTTACTCACCCAAATGAAATCCCCTGCCCTCCTATGGGCAGGGGATTTTTTGGGTTCTGGGGCCTTTTGGTCTCGGATGCGCGAGCGCATCCGAGACGTCGTGGGTCCGGACTTCGCTGCGCTGGTCGCGGTCACTGCCTGGCGGGTTGCCGCATCGCTGCGCTCGTCACGGGCATGGGGCCGCGTCCAGCGACAGGCCGTGTGGGCGTGCGAGAGTGAGAGGGTGGACGACTCCCCCGAGAACGGCGATGACGCGCTGGATGCCGACGAACGACCGGCAGCAGGCATCGACCCGGCGGAGGTGAGCGCGGAGGCGTTCGACGCGATGGTGGTCGACCAACTCGATCTGCTGCCCGACGACATGGTCGACGGGCTCGACAACGTCGTGTTCGTCACGGAAGACCGCCCCGAGGACGGCACGCTCGACCTGCTCGGCCTCTACGACGGCGTCGCCCTGACCGAGCGTGGACAGTACGGCTTCGGCGAACTACCCGACCGGATCATCCTCTACCGCGAACCGCACCTCGCCGCCGTGGACGACCTCGACCAGCTCGCCGACGAGATCCACGTCACGCTCGTCCACGAGATCGCCCACTTCTACGGGATCGACGACCACCAACTGCACGAACTCGGCTGGGCCTGACGGAGGCCGCCGTCAGCCGATGATCTGGTACGTGAACCGGTAGGCGTCGGCCGGGAGGCCCTCCTCGAGGTCACCGACCATCTCGACGTCGAAGGCGTCGGGTCGCGAGACGACGAAGAACTGGGCCGACGCAGCCGTGTTCGACGCCGGACAGATCGAGACCACCGGCGCCGTGGTGAAGGGCTTCGAATAGCGGACCCGCACCTGCGTGCCGGGACGACGGGCCCGACCCGAACCGAAGCCGACCGTTCCCCTCAGATCGGAACCCGACAGGGTGGGAGCCGGGGCGCCGTCGCCGTTCCGCCCCATGGCCGACGCCACGGGAGAGGGGCCACCGAGGGCACCCAGCAACCGACGTCCCACCGCGAGGTCGCCACCCCAGGCCCAGAGCGGCCGAGCCTCGACCTCGCGTCGGTCGACGACGTCGACGGCCGAGCCGGTCGTGGCGATCCGTGTCGTCGGATCGACGGCGAACCGCGAGCCGTACCCGGCCCCCAACTCGACCCCTGCCTGCGTGAAGCGACCGAGACGGGTGCCCACCAGGGCGAAGTCGTCGCCCTTGGTCAGCCGCACCAGCACGGTCGACGCTCCGACCTGGGCAGGGTCCGCGCCGAGCAGGGCACCGCCGAGCAGTCGGATGCCGCCGTCGATGTCGACGCCACGACGTCGCCTCTCGTCGTGCTCGATCAGGGGACCCGGGCCACCGTAGATCGTCGGGGCGACGAACTCGATCTGCCGGACGTTGCCGATGCGCACGGTCGCGTCACCGCCCGATCCAGCCCGCTGCAACGTCTCGATGTGCGGGGCGATCAGCCTCACGAACTCGACGAAGTACTCGGCGGTCGAACCCCAGGCGAGATCGAGGGCGACGTTCGCACTGCCCTCGATGTGCAGGTTCACGCAGGTGAACGTGTTCGTGTTCGACCCACCCGACGCCGGTGACCGCACGACGACCGCGGCCGCGTCGGCCGACCCGCAGTTGTTGACGAAGAGGTCCGACCAGAGGTTGTTGTTGACGCGCTCGACGAGGAGGGCCGTTCCGGCCACGCCGGCCAACTGCACCCTGTCGAAGCGCGACTCGAACCCGTTCACGACCTGGACGAGGGGTGCCGCCGAGCCGTTGCCCTGCAGGGTCAGCCCCTCGAGCGTGACACCGTTCCCGTCGACGACGACCATCGGCCTCGTCGAACGGGCGAGGTGCCGGATGGTGACGCCACCGTCGGTCGAGGCCCCGTAGCGACTGACATCGGCCCCCGTGCCCTGGATCGAGACCAACAGGGGCACCGTGACGGAGTCGACGACGTAGGTGCCCGCCGGGACGAGCACACGCCCCCGGACCACCCTGGCCGCCTCGACGGCCGCGGCGAAGGCGGCGGTGTCGTCCGTCAGACCGTCGCCGACGGCACCGTGGTCACGGACGTCGACCCCCGTGCGGTCGTCCGACGTCCCGACCTCCGCAGCCGGCGCCGCCCCGGAACCGTCGGCAGGCGGCCCGTCGGAGGCCGGCCCGTCGTCGGCGCGAGCGGCACGGGCGCCGGGGGCGACGGCCGCGGCACCGGCCGCCGCGATGCCCGCCGCACCGACGAGCAGGAAACCGCGACGCGATCGGATCGGCGTCTGGTCGAGTGGATCGGTCATGACGGCAGGGTACACGAGCGTGGGTAATATATGCCTCACCACATGTCGTCAGAAGATCGGGTGCACACCATCGACCAGAACATCGCCTCTCGCCGTCCCGCCCCCGCCCACCGTCTCGACGTCCAGGCCCTCCGGGCCCTCGCCGTGACGATGGTGGTCCTCGAACACGTCACGGGGCGGCCCGCCGGTGGATTCGTCGGGGTCGACGTGTTCTTCGTCGTGTCGGGGTTCTTGATCACGGGGCTCCTGCTGCGCGAGGCCGATCGTCACGGACGGATCTCGATCGCGGCCTTCTGGCGACGACGCATCCGCCGCATCGTGCCGGCGAGCGTCCTGGTGCTCGTCCTGGGCACGGCGGCCACCTGGCTCGTCGTCGGCTCGTCCCGCGGGGCGTCGGCGGCGATCGACGCGCTCTGGTCCGTCGCGTCCCTCGCGAACTGGCACTTCGCCGCCACCGGGACCGACTACTTCGCCGCCCAGGGCCCCGAGTCGCCCTTCCAGCACTACTGGTCCCTCGCCGTCGAGGAGCAGTTCTACCTGGTCTGGCCCGTCGTGGTCGTCGCCGCGGTCGCCGTCGCCCGGCGACGGAAGGGGCCGACCGTCCCGAGGGTCGCCCTGGGGGTCCTGCTGCTGGTGCTCGTGCTCGGATCGCTGGCGTGGGCCTGGCACCAGTCCACGACGTCGCCGACCGTCGCCTACTTCTCGAGCCTGACCCGCGCATGGGAGCTCGCCCTCGGAGCGCTCCTCGCGACGGCGGCCCCCGCGATGACCCGGCTCCCCGCCGTCCTCCGTCCGGCCCTGGCGTGGGTCGGAATCGTCGGCGTCGTGGCCTCGGCCTGGGTCACGACGAGCACCGTCCCGTTCCCGGCCCCCGGCGCCCTGCTGCCCGTGGCGGCCACGCTGCTCGTCCTCGCCTCGGGCACGGGGTGCGCCGGCACACCGTGGCTCGGGCCCCTCGCCGGCCGGCCCGTGATGATCGTGGGAGACCTCTCGTACTCGATCTACCTCTGGCACTTCGTCGCCCTGGTCGTCGGCACGTCGTTGCTCGGCGACGAACCGGCCCGGCTCTGGCCGGCCGTCCTCGTGTCCACCCTCGTCCTGTCCGCCCTGACCTACCACTTGGTCGAACGGCCGCTCATCACCTCGCCCCTGCTCGAGCCGGCCCCGCCCGGGCACGCCTGGCGACGGTGGAGACGAGACCATCGATCGACCTACCGGCGCGGAGGTGCTGCGCTGCTCGCGGTGGCCGCCCTCACGGCCACCGCCCTCGCCGTGGACGCTGTCCGCCCCGCCGCCGCTCCCCCCGTCCTGCCCTCCGCGGCGACCGACGGCGCCGCAGGGGGGACGACCGGCGGGCCCGGCGAGCCCGGCGGGACGGACGGCCTCGACGGCCTCGACGTCCCGTCGGTCGACGAGTGGTCCGGCGAGGTGAGCAGGGCGCTGTCCGCGACCTCGTGGCCCGAGCTCGACCCGAGCATCGAGTCGGTCCTCGACGGGACGCGGACCGGCAGCCCGCACCTCGCCTGCGGCGACGCCGAGGCCCAGGGCCTCACCCCGGACGACTGCTCGTGGACCTCTCCCTCGGCGAGCACCATCGTCGTGCTCGTCGGGGACTCGACGGCGATGCACCACCTCGACGCGCTCGTCCCCCTGGCCGAGTCGGCCGAGAACGGGTTCACCCTCGTCAACCGGGCCAAGTTCGCCTGCCCGTTCGTCGACATCCGCGTCCAGAACGACGTCACGGGCATCCTCGAGTCCTGCCGGGCGCACAACGACGAGACCCTCGCCCTGATCGACGAGACCCACCCCGACGTCGTCCTCGTGACCAACTCGTACCAGACGCTCTCCGAGGACGGAGGCGGCACGATCACGCCCGATCGGTGGTCCGAGGGCTTCGGCGCCTACGCCCGGCGCCTGGCCGAGGCCGCGGGGTCCGTCGTCGTCCTCACTCCGCCGCCGGACGACGCCGACATCGCGTCGTGCTTCCGGCGCGGGGGCAGCCCCGTCGACTGCATCTCCCGGACGTCCCGTACCTGGATCGACCGCGCGGCCGCCGATCAGGACGTGCTCGAGTCGATCGGCGGCGTGCTGGTCGACCTGCGTGTGCTGACCTGCGTCAGCGACCTCTGTCCGGCGTTCGTCGGCGACGTCCCCGTGAAAGAGGATCGCGTCCACCTCACGACCGCGTTCGCGGCGGCCGTGTCACCCGTCCTGGGCGACCTGCTCCGAGCCCGGGGCGTGCTCTGAGGTCGGCGACCACCCGGCCGAGACGACCACGTCGGCGAGCTCCCGGGGCGACGAGCGCGCGAGGTGCCGATCCTCCTGAGCGGCCCAGACGTCCCACCACGGTTCGAAGGCGGCACCGTCGCGGTCGAGGGCCCGTCGCCGACGGGTGTCGGCGTCGAGCTCCAGCCAGACGCGGACGTCGGCGAGCGACGAGGAGGCGCGGGTCACCGCCCCGGCCCCTTCGACGATCAGCGAGACGGCCGGGTCGAGCACCTCCCACGCCCCCGCGCGGTCGTGCTCCCAGTCCCACCGCTGCCATCCCGGAGCGACCGGCGACAGGATGGACGTCCCGAGCGCCCGGGAGGCCGCCTCGAGCCCGTACCAGCCCGGGTAGACGTCGTCGAGGTGCACGAGCCGTGCAGGGCCCAGTCGGTCGTCGGGCCACGCGGCGGCCACCGCACGGCCGAGCGTGGTCTTGCCCGAACCCGAGCGGCCGTCGATCAACAGGACCACGCGACGCGAGCCGACCCGCGCCTCCTCGGCTCGGCGGAGCAGGACGTCGACGGCCTCGTCGACGGCGACGTGCTCAGGCAAGGACGAACTCCCACGTGCCGGCCAGGACGGCCGCGGTCACCGAGGTGGCGGCGATGACGACGCCGACGGCGACGAGGACGACGTCCCGCAGGCCGAACGACGACGGACGCGCCCAGGTGCGCGGGGCGTCGCTGCCGAAGCCCTTGGCCTCCATGGCGGTGGCGAGCTTGCTGCCGCGTCGGACCGACAGCACGAGCAACGCGAACGCCTGCTGCCCGAACCGCCTCAGCGCACCGATCGGGCCGCCCGAGTCCGCGACGCCCCGGGCCCGTCGGGCCAACGCGAGCTGGCGCCAGTCGTCCATGAACAGCCCGACCAGACGCAACCCGGCGAGTCCCCCCAGCACGAAACGCGCCGGCAGCCGCAACACCTGCCCGAGACCGTCCGCCAGGTCGGTCGGGTCGGTCGTCGCGAACAGCACGATGCCCGGCACGCCGACGGCGAGGATGCGCAGGCCGATCGCGCCGGCGAGGGCCAGCGACCCCTCGGTCACCGAGAGGAACCCCCACTCGACCACCGACGCCCCGCCGTCGCGTCCGTAGAGGGCGATGGCGACGACCGACGTCGGGGCGGCGATCCAGAGCGGCGCCGTGCGGGCGAGCAGCTGCCGGGCCGACAGACCGGCGAAGGGCAGCAACAGCCCCTCGAGCAGCAGAGCGGTGCCGGCCGAGACCCAGTCGATCGACAGCAGGAGGGCGAGCGCGAGGACGACGGCGGCGAGCAGCTTCGCGACCGGGTTGACGCGCCCGATGACGCCGGTCGCCACGACCGGGGTGAGCACGCTCATCGACGCGCCTCGACGGGGTCGGGGCGGCGGGCGTGGGCGCTCAGGTCGAGCACGTCGTCGGCGATGGCCGCCACGAACTCCGCGTCGTGGGTCACGGCGACGACCGCGCGGCCCTCGTCGAGCAGGTCGGCCAGCAGGACCACGAGCTCGTGCCAGGTGCGGGCGTCCTGCCCGAAGGTCGGTTCGTCGAGGACGAGCACCGACGGGCGCGAGGCGAGCACGGTCGCGACCGAGAGCCGGCGCTTCTCGCCGCCCGAGAGCGTGAACGGGTTCGCACCGGCGAGGTGGTCGAGACGCAGGCGGTCGAGGAGGTGGTCGACGCGCGACGCGACCTCGGTCGGGGACGCGCCCAGCGCCTCCGGACCCACCGCCAGCTCACGACGGACGGTCGCCGTCAGGAACTGGTGCTCCGGGTCCTGGAAGACGGTGCCGACGCGGGTGAGCAGCTGTCGGGGCTTCCATCGGATCGGAGACGGACCGGCGCCGTCGGCGAACGACGGCGTCGCCTCGAGGACTCCGGCGACGGGGGCGAGCAGCCCCGCGACGGTGAGGGCGAGCGTGGACTTGCCCGAGCCGTTCGTGCCGGTCACCGCGAGCGCCCGCCCCTCGACGACCGTGAGGTCGATGCCCGTGGCCACCGCGCGGCCCTTGGGCCCCTTGTGCCCCACGTCGAGACCCGACGCCGTCACCAACCGGTCACCGGTCGTGCGCGACCGGACGGGCGCAGGAGGCGCGGCGCCGGGCACCCAGACCCCGGCGGCGACGAGGCGGTCGCGTTCGGCACGCAGCACGTCGTCGGGGCGACCGTCGGCCAGGACTCCCCCACCGGAGTCGAGCACGACGACGCGGTCGACGACGGGCAGCCAGACCGACACGCGGTGCTCGACGACGACCAGCGTCGCCCGGGTGTCCGCGACGACGCGGGCCACGGCGTCGCGCACCTCGACGACGCCCTCGGGGTCGAGGTTGGCCGTCGGCTCGTCGAGGAGCAGCAGGCCAGGACGCATGGCGAGGGCCCCGGCCAGCGCCAGTCTCTGCTTCTGGCCACCGCTCAGCTCGGACGTGGACGCGGACGGCGGGAGGTCGAGCCCGACGGCGTCGAGGGCGTGCCCGACGCGGCGCCAGATCTCGTCGCGGGGCACGCCGAGGTTCTCGCAGCCGAACGCGACGTCGTCGCCCACGCGGGCGAGGACGACCTGCGAGTCGGGGTCCTGCAGGACGAGGCCGACCCGGCCGCGCTGCTCGGCGGGGGCGCGGCCGTCCACCAGCAGGTCGCCGGCCTCGTCGCCCTCGTCGTCTCCGCCCAGCACCCCGGCGAGGCCGGCGAGCAGCGTCGACTTGCCGGCGCCGGACGCGCCGAGCAGCAGCACGCGCTCACCGGGGGCGACGTCGAGGTCGAGCTGCGAGACGGCGGGCAGGCGACGACCGGCGTGCCGCCACCCCCAGCCCCGGGCGGTGACGCGGGCACCCGCGTCCACCGCCGGCCGTCCGCCGCTCGTTCCGCTCACGGGAAGGACCACGAGGAGGCGCGCCTAGATCCGGGCGTCCGCCGAGCGTCCCGAGGCGAACCGCGAGAGCGCCCCCGTGCGGGCGAGGCCGCGGGCCGCGAGCCACGAGAGCAGGCCGGCGATGACGGTGCCCGAGACGACCGAGGTCACGACGTAGATCGTCTTCGAACCGGCGGCGTAGGCGGCGGCCGAGGCGAAGCTCGTGTCCATCAGGCCGACGGCGAGGCCGGCGACGGCACCCGCGAGCAGCACCGTGCCGATCCGCCACGACTTGTAGAGGAAGACCGCGAGCACGATCTCGGCGCCCAGGCCCTGGACGATGCCCCAGATGAGCACCGAGAAGCCCCACTGGGTCCCGATCAGCATCGAGACGACCGCCGCGACGACCTCGGTGTAGACGGCGGCCCCGGGCTTGCGGATGACGATTCCGCCCAGGACGCCGGCGAAGAGCCAGCCGCCGTTGAGGATGCCCTCGAAGCCGCCCGAGAAGCTCAGGACGCTGTCGATGGGCGTGTAGGCCAGGCCCCAGGCCCAGAAGACGACACCGGCGGCCACGCCGATGACGCTGGCCACCACGATGTCGACGACGCGCCAGCGCCGGGTGGGGGTGGTGCGAGCCTTCGGCGTGAAGCCGGTCGACCTGTCGCGAGCCGCCGTGGAACGGTTTTCGGGCGTGGACGTGGACATCTGTTCTTCTCCTCCCTGCGCTGGCATGACCCAGATCAGGTTCGACGGTCGAAGCGTGGTTCGCTTCCTCTCAGCCCGGCTCACCGGACTCCCGTGTGTTGTGGGGTCGATCATAGCGCCGACCCCGGCCGGCGTCAGAGTCCGGCGGCCTTCCGGACGAGGGCGGCGACGGAGGAGCGGGTCGCGTCGTCGGCGCCGGTCACCGCGTACGAGGTGGGCCAGAGCGTGCCGTCGTCGAGCTGCGCACCGTCCTGGAACCCGAGGGTCGAGTAGCGCGTGCCGAACTTGGCGCCGGGCTGGAAGAACACGACGGCCTTGCCGTCCTCCCGGGCGTAGGCGGGGAAGCCGTACCAGGTCTTGGGAGCGAGGTTCGGGGCGTGCTCGGCGACGACCTCGTGCACCATCTGGGCGATCGGTCGTTCGACGTCGGTCATGGCCGCGATGGCGTCCGCGGCGTCCTGCGCCTCGGCGGCCGACTTGTCGGCCAGCTTCTGACGCTTCGCCTCGGCCCGGAGCTCGGCGGCGCGCTGCTTCATGGCGGCCTTCTCTTCTTTGCTGAACCCGGCATCGGCCATGATCGTGCCCTTCTCGTGCGTTCGTGCGTGCGTCGGCTCGGTCGGGTCGGCGTACGCCCCATGGTGACATGCCTGGCGGATCCGTCGTCCGCCCTGCGTCCACCACGACAGGCACCTCGAGGCAACCGACCGCACCTTCGCCCTGCTGGCCGAGCTGCTCTGACGCTCGTCGGCGGTCAGGCCTTCGGCAGGGCGTGACCCTCGGCGTCGAGGTGGTCTCGCCAGGAGCGCGTCGCCCTCCAGCCGAGCATGCGGGCCGCCTTGGCGGTCGAGATGCCCGACGCGTCGGCCCGGGCGAGTTCGCGCAACTCGATCCGGTCGCCGTGGTGCTGACGGAGCGTGGCGGCGAAGTCGTGGCCGCCGGCGTTGTCGGCTGCTGCGATGAAGAAGACCTCGTGACCCGGCAGGTCGGACTCTGCGGCGAGCAGGAGGGCGTCGGCGAGGTCGTCGGCGTCGACGTAGCTGCCGAAGTTCGCACTGTCGGGGTCGGCCTCGCGCACCTGAGGGCCGAGGTTGGCCTCGTAGTTGCTGTCGTCGTGAACGGTGCTCGGGCGGATCGAGATGGCGCGCAGGTCGGAGCGGCGGACGGCGGCGTCCATCAGCTGTTCGCCGAACGCCTTCGAGAGGGCGTAGGGGTCCTGCGGGTGGAGGGGGTGCTCCTCGTCGACCGGCACGTAGTCGGGCAGGAAGGGCCGTTCGGGGAAGAAGTTGCCCACGATGCTCTCGCTCGACACGTTGACGAAGCGGGGCACGCCGCACCGTACGGCCGCCTCGACCAGGTTGAACGTGGACATCAGGTTGGTGTGGAACACGACGTGGGCCGGGTTCGCGGTGGGCTGCGGGATGGCCGCGACGTGGACGACGACGTCGGCCCCCGCGACGACCGAGAAGGCGGTCCCCGCGTCGGTCAGGTCGCCCATGACGTACCGGCCGGGCTCGTCGACGCCCGTGTCGAATACGGGCCGGACGAGGTCGACGCCGAGGACGTCGTGCCCGGCCTCGACGAACCGGCGGACGGCGGCACGGCCGACCTTGCCTCGTGATCCCGTGATGACGACCTTCATGACGCGCTCCCTCGATCGAGGGATGCGCCGAGGGCCGGAGCATCCACCCGGACGACGCTACGCCGAGCGGCCCCGAGGAGGCGCGCTCAGTCCTTCACGCGGCGTGCGTGCGTCCGCGCCTTCATCCGGTTGCCGCAGGTCGCCATGGAGCACCACTTCGCACTGCCCGGACGGCTGTGGTCCACCAGGAAGAGGTTGCACTCGTCGTTCGCGCAGGCCCGGAGGCGCCCGGGGAGCCGCGAGGTCACGCTCGACCACGCCGACACGGCTTCGGCGGCGAGGCGGTCGTCATCGGCGACCCGGAGCTCCCAGACGACGCCGTCCCGGGTCGTCCGGGGGATCTGCACGGCCCGGTCCATGACGTCGGCGAGCTCGCCGACGGCCCCGTCGTCACCACCGCGGACGACGGCGTGCAGGGCCTCCCGCACGCGCCGGAGCTGGGCGACCTCGCCCGAGGAGCCGGTACCACCCCAGGTCCGCGCCAGATCTCGCCCTGCCGCGCCCTCGAGGGCGTCCGTCGGGATGCCGTCGACCACCGGTGCGCTGTTCAGCACGGCCAGCAGCAGCTCTTCGTCACGCAGCACGTCTCCCCGCTCTCTCGCACCGTCCGGCGCATCTCGACCATGCTACCGTCGGAATAACCACTAAAACAATCCAAAGGGGTTAGACATGCACACCGTCCACCACCGCACCGCCTCCGTCGACGGGCTCGACGTCTTCTACCGCGACGCCGGGCCCGCCGACGCGCCCGTCCTCGTCCTCTTGCACGGCTACCCCACGAGCTCGCACATGTTCCGCCACCTCATCCCCGCACTGGCCGACCGATATCGCGTCATCGCCCCCGACCACATCGGTTTCGGCCGCTCCTCCGCCCCGTCGGTGGACGAGTTCGACTACACCTTCGAGGCCCTGGCGCGGGTGACCGGTCGTTTCCTGTCGATCATCGGCGTCGCGCGGTACGCGATCTACGTGCAGGACTACGGCGCCCCCGTCGGGTGGCGCCTCGCGCTGGCCGAGCCCGACGCGGTGACCGCCGTCGTCTCGCAGAACGGCAACGCGTACGAAGAAGGCTTCGTGCCGAGCTTCTGGGACCCGATCTGGGCCGACGCCGCCGAACGGACACCCGAGACGCGCGACGCGCTCCGGCCCGCCCTGGGCCGCGAGGCGGTCGAGTGGCAGTACACCCACGGTGTACCGGACCCCACGTCCGTCGACCCCGATGCCTGGGAGCACGACCTCGCGCTCCTCGCCCGACCGGGACAGGACGACGTCCAACTGGCGCTCTTCCGCGACTACGCCACCAACCGCACCCTGTACCCCGCCGTGCACTCCTGGCTCCGCGCCTCCCGCGTCCCGGTCCTCGCGATCTGGGGCCGCAACGACGAGATCTTCGATGCCACCGGTGCGGGTGCGTTCACCCGCGACTCCCCCGACGCTCGCGTCGAGCTCGTCGACGGTGGACACTTCCTGCTCGAGTCGCACCTCGATCTGGTCGCGGCCACGATCCGGGAGTGGCTCCCGAACACGTGATCCGGACCACCCGCGGCCGCCCGCTCAGGACCGGAGGTCGAGGCGGCCCGGGTTCAGGGCGGCCCACTGGAGCAGCATGATCGTCTTGCCGTCCACGATGCGCCCGTCGGCGATCATCTCGAGGGCGTCCCGGAACGGCAGCTCGAGGACCTCGATGTCCTCCCCTTCCTCCTCGACGCCACCCCCGTCACCGGTGCGGTCGGCCACCGAGTACGTGGCGGCGTAGAAGTGCACGCGCTCGGTCACCGACCCCGGGCTCATGTAGGCGTCGAACACGTGGATCAACCCGCCCACCTCGACCCCGAGTTCTTCGCGCGTCTCTCGGCGGATCGCGGTCTCGGGATCGTCCTCGTCGAGGAGTCCCGCGGCGGTCTCGACCAGCATCCCGTCGGGATGGTCGTTCACATAGGCGGGGAACCGGAACTGCCGGGTCAGGAGCACCGTCCCCCGCCGCGGGTCGAACAGGAGGATCGTCGCCCCGTTGCCGCGGTCGTACGTCTCGCGCTGCTGGGTCGACCACCGCCCGTCGCGACCGCGCACGTCGAAGGTGGTGCGGCGGAGCACGTGCCAGCCGTCCGAGGTCACCTCGACGTCGCGGACCACGACGTCGGGGTTGCGGGCGAGGTCGCGGCCGGTGAGGTCGAGGCCCGTCCGTCCGCGACCGTCGGGGGAACGGGAGCCACGAGAGTTCATCACCCCACGAAAATAACGGAGGGCGACGACCCGCGAGGGCGGGAACGGCCGGTGATGACATCCGTCACGGGATGTGGTGACGCCTCGGCACTTCTCGAGGACGTCACCCTCTGGTGTGCTTCCGGAGGAGCGTCCGGACCCGACCCGGACGCCCGGAGAGAGGACCCCGTGCGTACAACCCTCAAGGTGACCCTGCGGACCGTCGGCGCCCTCGTGGCCCTGCCCGTCCTGACGCTGGCGACCACGTCGATCGTCGACGTCGTCGCCACGAGGTCGGAGCTGGCCGCCATCACCTCGTACGGCGAGCTCGTGTCCGTCGACGGGAGGGAGATGAACGTCGTCGTCAGCGGGTCCGGGGCGGACACGATCGTCCTGCTTCCGGGCCTCGGGACGGCAGCACCCGGCCTGGACTTCCAGCCACTGATCTCCGAGCTCGACGACACCCATCGCGTCGTCGCCGTGGAGCCGTTCGGCACCGGGCTGAGCGACCAGACCGACTCCCCCCGCACGGCGGAGAACATCGCGGGCGAGGTGCACGAGGCGCTCCGCCGACTGGGCATCGACCGCTACGCGCTCATGGGGCACTCGATCTCGGGCGTCTACGCCCTCGAGTACAGCAGGCTCTTCGGGGACGAACTCACGGCGTTCATCGGGATCGACAGCAGCGTCCCCGACCAGCCCGGCGCGGACGACCCCGTGCCGACCGACGGACTGACCACGCTTCGCGGCCTGGGTCTGCTCCGCGTGGCGAGCGCACTCGCCGGCGACGCCTACGCCGGACTGCCCTACGACGAGGGCACGAAAGAACAGATGCGCTTCCTCACCACGAAGAACGCGACCGCCCCGACCCTGCTCGACGAGATGGACCACGCAGCGATCAACTTCGCGTCGGTCAGCGGACGGACGTTCCCGGCGGACCTGCCGGTCCTTCTCTTCGTGGTGCAGAACGGCGCGGACGACGACGGCTGGCTCGAGCTGCACGAGGTCCAGGCGGCGAGCGTCGACCGCGGCCAGGTCGTCGCGCTCGACGGAGACCACTACCTGCACCACACGCAGTCGACTCGGATCGCCGACGACACCGACGAGTTCCTAGCCGGGTGAAGCCGCACGCGGCGGTGGAGGTCACGGCGGGGTAACGAAGTCGATGCGTTCCAATCCTTTTCGGGCCCGGTGGCGAACCCAGTACATCCCCACCGGGACCAACTGACAAGGAGCTTCACCATGAACGCTTTCACTCG
>NZ_RKID01000006.1:0-138526 GCF_003751725.1 Frigoribacterium sp. PhB118
CGAGTGAAAGCGTTCATGGTGAAGCTCCTTGTCAGTTGGTCCCGGTGGGGATGTACTGGGTTCGCCACCGGGCCCGAAAAGGATTGGAACGCATCTACTTCGTTACCCGGCCGTGACCTCCAGCCCCGCGTCGGCACCGGCGACCGGACCCGGGGAACGTCGCGCGCGGGCCACCGCGAGCCCGCGTTGCGAGCTCCAGAAGTCGCGGACCGTCTCGCGGAGTTCGGACGCGCCGACGTCCGCTCCGAAGGCCAGCGACCCCGGCTCGAGGGCGATGCCGTCGGCCAGGGTGGGCAGGGCGACGGGGTCGAAGCCGATGGCGTCCACGAGGTCCGCGACGACGTCGAGTGCCTCTCGGTCGTCCGATGCCAGGGCGATCGCGCTCCGCTCGGGATGACCGGCGGGCAGTGCTCCCTCGTCGAGGTCGTGGTACCCCATGTGGTTGAAGCCCTTCACGACGCGTGACGCGGGCAGGTGCTGCTGGACGAGCTCGCTCGTCGAGGTCCGGACGTCCGAGAGGTCGTCGCGCAGGCCGTCGGTCTCCCACCAGTAGTTCATGGCGTCGACGACGACCTTGCCCGCCAGGGCGTCCACCGGCACCGAGTCGAGCTTGCCGAGCGGCAGGGCCAGGACGACGATGTCGGCCTCCCGTGCCGCGTCGGCCGACCAGACCGCGCGGGCCCCGGGGGCGATCACGTCGACGATGAGGCGGATGCGGGCAGGGTCCCCCGAGCCGGAGAGGAGGACGGGGTGGCCGGCGGCGTGGACGAGGCGGGCGAGGACGGTGCCGACCTTGCCCGCGCCGAGGATGCCGATGGTGGGTGCGGACGTCATGTGTCGTGCAACGCACGAGGGCGTCCGGCGATTCCGGACGCGGCGATGCACCGCAGGCCCCTGAACCAGGTCTGCGGTGCACCGTCGGTGTGGAGTCGCTCAGGAGCGAGCGACGGAGGTGACCGTCAGGCGCGGGCCGTCCGGCGGCGGGCCGCCACGAGCAGGCCGAGCCCGGCGAGCAGCGCCAGCAGTCCGCCCAGGAGCGGGGCCGTCGCGTCACCGCCGGTGAAGGCCAGCGACGAGTCGGCGGCGAGGGCCGAGGAGGCGCTGGTCCCTGAGGCGAGGACGCTGCGGTCGGCCGCCGCGGCGGTCACGAGCACGGTGCCGGTCGTGCCGTCGACGCCGTTGGTGTCGTCCGTGCCGGGCGTGGTGGTGCCGCCGTCACCCGGGGTGGCGGGCGTCGTCGGGTCGGTCGGGTCGGTCGGCTCGAACGGCTCGGCCGGGTCGACGGGGATCGTCGGGTCGGTCGGCGTGGTCGGCGTGGTGGGCGTGGTCGGCGTGGTCGGCGTGGTCGGCGTGGTCGGCGTGGTCGGCGTGGTGCCGGTCGTCCCCTCCGTGGTGTCGCTGTCGCCGATCACCGAGACGGCATTGCCGCCCACGGTCACGGGCAGCCCCACCGACGGCACGATCTGCGTGCCCCCGAGGATGCCGTCGTCACCACTCGTGGTGCCGCCGGTCGAACCCGTACCGGCGCCGGTGGTGCCGGTGCCCGTCGTGGTGCCGCTGCTGCTGCTGCTGTCGCCGATCACCGAGACGGCGTTGCCGCCCACGGTCACGGGCAGCCCCACCGACGGCAGGACCTGCGTGCCCCCGAGGATGCCCTCGTCACCACTCGTGGTGCCACCGGTGGCGCCCGTACCGGTGCCGGTGGTGCCGGTGCCCGTCGTGGTGCCCGTGCTGCTGCTGTCGCCGATGACCGAGACGGCGTTGCCGCCCACGGTCACGGGCAGCCCCACCGACGGCACGACCTGCGTGCCCCCGAGGATGCCGTCGTCACCGCTCGTGGTGCCACCGGTCGAACCCGAACCGGTGCCCGTGGTGCCGGTGCCCGTCGTGGTGCCCGTGCTGCTGCTGCCGCCGACCACCGAGACGGCGTTGCCGCCCGCGGTCACGGGCAGCCCCACCGACGGCACGACCTGCGTGCCCCCGAGGATGCCGTCGTCACCGCTGGTGGTGCCACCGGTCGAACCCGAACCGGTACCGGTGGTGCCGGTGCCCGTCGTGGTGCCCGTGCTGCTGCTGTCGCCGATCACCGAGATCGCGTTGCCACCGATCGCGACCGGGGTGGTCACCGTCGGGATCACCTGCGTGCCCCCGGCGACGGAGTCGTCACCGCTGGTGGCGGCGCCACCCGTGGTCGGACCCGTGCCGGTTCCGGTGGTGCCGGTGCCGGAACCGGCGGCCGGAGCCGTCGTCGAGTCGGTGCTGCTGCTGTCGCCGATGACCGAGACGGCGTTGCCGCCCACGGTCACGGGCAGCCCCACCGACGGCACGATCTGCGTGCCCCCGAGGATGCCGTCGTCGCCACTGGTGGTGCCGGTGGCCGAGCCGGTGGGAACGGCGCCGGTCGCGCCTCCTGCGGGGGTGCCGGTCGTGGTGCCGGTGCTCGACGAGTCGCCCAGCACCGAGATCGCGTTGCCACCGACCGTGACCGGCAGGGTCACGTCGACGAGGGCCTGGGTGCCCGAGCCGATCGCGTCGTCGCCCGACGTGGCGGCAGGGGCCGCCGGTGCCGGTGCCGCGGGGGCCGCGGCCTGGACGGGAGCGGCCGTGCCGGCCGAGTCGCCCAGCACCGAGACCGCGTTGCCACCGACGCTGACCGGCACGTCGATCGAGACGATGCCCTGGCTGCCCGAGAGCACGCCCGAGTCGCCGCTCGTCGTCGTGACGGGCGCGGCGGGCGCGGCGGGTGCGGCGGGTGCCGCGGCCGGGGCGGCGGGTGCCGCAGCCGGAGCGGCAGGGGCGGCAGGCGCCGCAGGGGCCGGCGCGGTGCTGCTCGAGTCGCCGAGGACGCTGACCGCGTTGCCGAGCGCCGAGACCGGAGCCTCGACGACGGCGCCGACCTGGGTGCCCGAGAGCAGCCCGTCGTCGCCGGTGGTGGTCGCCGCGTTCGCGGCGGTGGTTCCGAGGGCCCAGATGCCCCCGATGAAGAGCGCTCCCATGAGCCCTCTCGAGACGTACGTGTTCATGGTCTTCTCCAAGAGATGAGGTGTGTGGTGCCGCGGAGTCGCGGCGGGGTCGCTGATGTCGTCGGCAGCCGGGAGGCTGCAGGGGCGACGCGACCGGCCTCAGTCGGGGGAAGAGTCGGTGTCGTACGCAGGCGTCGACGGGAGGTCGTCGTCGCCGTCCGCGGACCCGGCCGAGACGGCGAGTCCGGGAAGCAGGGAGGCGCGGGTCGCGTCGAGCGCGACGGCACCGCCGGCCGCTCCGCCGCCCGAGGCCTGACCGTTCGCGCTTCCGCCGGTGCCCGAGGGCAGGGCGGGCGTGCCGTGGTCGTCCCCGGCAGGAAGCGGTGCGGGGCCGGGGGTGGGCGCCAGGGGTGCGCTGGTCGTGTCGGCGGACGAGGACGGACCCGAGGCGATCTGCGCCCGCAGGATGCCGACCGCGTCGGTCGATGCGGTCGTGCCGGACACGTCGGACGCGTCGGCCACCGCGGCGACGGCGAGCTCGTCGACGGCGACGACTCCGAGGCCGTCGGTTCCGTCGACGTCCGCGTCCGCCCCGGCGGGCGCGTCACCCGCGGGGACCGTGACGCCCGGTCGGGGCGTGACGCCCCCGGGCACGACCGGCGGGACCACGGGGGCGGCGGGGGCCGCGGCCGAGTCGCCGACGGCGGTCAGACCCTCGTCGACGACGCCGGTCAGCGGATCGGTCACGGTCGAGACGGGTGCCGGGCCGGTGACGGCAGGCACCACGGGGACGGCCGCGACGACCTGGTCCACGGTCTGCGCGACGGGCGCGACGACCGACGAGACCGGTGCGGCGGCCGCGACCTGCTGCACGACCTGGGGCACCACGGGGGCCGCGGCCTGCACGACCTGCTGCACCGGGGGTGCGACGGCCGTGGCCTGGACGGCGACGCCCGTGACCTGCGACACTGCGCCTCCTGCGGTCTGACCGACGGCGGCCACGGGGGCGTCGAGCGATCCGGCGACCTGGCCGACGGCCGAGGTGACGCCGCCGAGGAGGGACGACGAGGCCTCGTCGGCCGAGGCCGACGGGGACGAGAAGACGAGTCCGAGACCGACCATGCCGATTGCGGCGAGACCCGAGAAGCCGAGGAGGCGCACGAGACGGAGCGGGGCGGGTCGCCTCGTCGTCGTCTCGGCCGTCTGATCCACGGCGTACCTTCTTCGGTCGCGTCTCACCGGGGTGGTGGGTCCCGGCGTCGGGGTCGTGCCCCTCATCGCGCTGGTGAGACGCGATGTGCCGTCTTTTCTACGCCGACGACGCCGGATTGTCCATGAGCCTGTCTCAGATGTACCCCGATCGCCTCGACGACCCGTCGGCGAGGGACGGCTCAGACCAGCTCGAGGTCCCAGGAGGGCGGCACGTAGACGGAGCCCCACCCGGCGCGCAGGCGCGTGATCGCCCGGTCGAACGACTCCACGACGTCCATGTCACGTCGGACCATGGACTGCAGCTGCAGTCCCTCGTAGAGGGCGATCAACTGCTCTGCACCCCTGGCCGGCTGCATCGTGTCGGGCTCGCGCCCGAGCTCGACGTCCTGCGCGAGCGAGCTGTGGATCAACCGGTAGAACTGCTGCCACTGGTCGTGCAACAGCGGCGCCAGCGGGTGGCCGGGGGTCGCCGCGACGTTGACGGTGGCACTCAGCAAGCGCATCAACGCGGGTTCGGCGGCGTTCGCGGCGACGATCGCGCGCAGCAGGGCGATCGTGCCGTGCGTCCGGGCGAGGGGGAGCAGCGGCCGGGTGCGGCGGCCGACCCAGAGGTCGACGGTCGCCAGGACCAGGCCGTTCCAGTGGGTGAACTCGTCGCTCACGGTCTTGACGGGCAGATCGGCGGCTCGGGCGACCAACTCGAACGACGCCTCGTGGAAGGCGTGCTCGGTGAAGACGCGCATGGCCGCCTCGACGATGGCGATGCGTCGCTCGACGGCGGCGGACGGGGCTCCGAACGGGGTGGCGGGGGTGGTCGTCGTGGCCGTCGGGGCGTCCGACGACTCGGGGTGGGTCTCGTGGATCACGCATCGACGTTACGGACCGCGCGGCGCACGAGTCGACGCCCAGTCCGGGGTACACGGTGCCGCTGCGTCGGTCGCGTCGCCGGATGACGCGTCAAGGATTGAGTTCTCAGGGAGACCCGCGTATACCTCAGGTAACGGGGAACGCCCGCACGAACCGATCACGTGTGTCCAGGTGCCTCCTCTTCCCAGTCAGGTGGCGCCATGCCCCGTTCGACGTCCCCTTCCCTCCTCGCCCGCTCGGGGCTCGTCCTCGGCGTCGCCGCCGCCCTCACGGTGGCCTCGGCCCTCCCCGCGAGCGCCGCGAACGTCATCGACGGCCCCGTCGACCTCGGGTCGGCCCGCAGCTACGCCGTGCTCGCCTCCTCGACGGTCACCAACACCGGCCCCAGCGTGGTGAACGGCGACGTCGGCCTCAGCCCCGGCTCCTCGGTCACCGGGTTCGACGCCGGTGGCCCCGGCGTGATCGTCGGGGGCGTGCAGCACGTGGCCGACGAACCCGCGCGGCTCGCGCAGCAGGACCTCACCTCGGCCTACGACGTGGCCGCAGCCCTCACCCCGCAGGAGAGCAACGTCGTCGACCTGGCCGGTCGGTCGCTGTCGCCCGGCGTCTACTCGGGGGACGCGGTGCAGCTCACCGAGAACGGCAGCCTCGCGTTCGCCGGCTCCGATCGGTCGGTCTGGGTCATCCAGGCCGCCAGCACCCTGACCATCGGCGCGAACACGACCATGACCTTCTCCCAGGGCGCCAGCGCGTGCAACGTCTTCTGGCAGGTCGGCAGCTCGGCCACCCTCCTCGCCGACGCGGACTTCCGCGGGACCATCCTCGCGCAGGAGTCCATCACCGCGACGACGGGTGCGACCGTCGTCGGACGGCTCCTCGCCCGCACCGGCGCCGTGACGCTCGACACCAACACCCTCACCGTGCCCGCGGCCTGCCCCACGGTCGGCACGCCGTCCGAGACCGTCGCACCGACCATCACGTCGGGCAGTCCGACGGCCGCGACCGAGGGCACCCCGTACTCGTTCACCGTCACGGCGACCGGTGCCCCGGCCCCGACCTTCACCGTCACCACCGGCACCCTGCCGGCCGGCCTCACGCTGAACGGCACCACCGGCGAGATCTCGGGCACCCCGACCACCCCCGGCGACACCACCGTCACCATCACGGCCGACAACGGCACGACGCCGCCCGACACCGCGGACTACACGATCACGGTCACCCCGGCCGACGTCGTCACGCCGCCCCCGGGCGACGGCGGCACCCCTCCCGGCACCGTGACTCCCCCCGGCGCGACCACGCCTCCCGGGACGACCACGCCTCCCGGGACGACCACGCCGTCGACCCCGGCCGTCCCCGTCTCCGACCGGAACGGCACCGGCCCCCGCGGCGACCTCGCCTACACGGGTGCGGACACCACGCTGCCGGTGATCGGCGCCGGCCTGGTCCTGCTCCTCGGTGCCGCCCTCGTCACCGTCACCGCCATCCGACGCCGCCGCCTCGCCCGGTCCTGACCGGCGGGTCCACCGGAGGCGCCTCGCTCGACCGACCCGCGCCTCCTGACCGAGGCCCCGGTCCCGGATCCCCGGGCCCGGATCCCCGGGCCCGGGTCCCCGGACGCCGGACGCCGGTCGACGGCCGCCGGTCGACGTTCACCGGCCGGCCGCGTACCGCGCTCTCACCTCGGCCGCCGTCGAGGCGACGTCGAGGACCGTCGTGTCGTCGAGGTCGCCCCGGAAGTGCTTGCTGGTCGGCGGCGAGGGCCAGGGCGCGTTCACCGCGTCGTAGCCGATGCGCCAGTAGCCTCGGGCGTTCTCGGCCGCCGCCTGGGACGACGACCCGACCGGTGCGCCGTCCACGTAGAGCGTCATGCCCGAGAAGTCCAGGGTCGCCGTCGCGAGGTGCCACGCACCGTCGGTGTACGTCGACGGGCTCTGCAGGGTGAAGTACCCGCCGCTGTAGACGCCGAAGATCAGCGTGCCCCGGTCGGTCAGGTAGAGGTGACGGTCGTACTGTCCCGACGCGCCCGCCTGGCTGTTCCCGAAGCCGATCAGCTTGCCGCCCGTCGTCGTGGTCGTGCGGAACCAGGTCTCGACGGTGAAGACCTGGGGGCCGTCGATGTTCAGCCCCGTCGTGACCTGACCGTCCACGCCGTCGAGCCTCAGGAACGGGCCGTCACCGGGGGCGCACGTGCCGCCCGTGATCGTGGCCCCGGGGGTGAGGGTGCCCGGTCGTCCGTTGCCGCTGCTGTCGCGCGCGGTCGTGCCGACCCCGTCGTTGAACTGGTAGGCGAATCGCGCCTGCGCCGCGACCGGGCGGTCGAGGCAGGCGAACCGCGAGGTGGCGAGCACGGTCGAGGTCGAGGTCGTGGCCGAGAACGCCGCGTGGCTCGAGCCGACGACGAGGAAGAGCACGGCCACCCCGGCCACCACGGTGAGGGCGACGCCCGAGACCCGGGCCGCGCGCGACCGCCCCGACGGCTGCGTGGGCGCGCGGTGACGGGACGGGGCGAGGGGGTCGACGACGTTCTCGCTGGTCGGCTCGAGCCGCGTCGCCGCGAGCAGGAGCAGCACGACGAGGGACACGATGAGCACGCCCACGACGCGGTCGCCGCCGTGCCAGAGCATCGGCGACCCGATGGACGGCACGAGCAGGACCCCGACGCCGTGCACGGCCTCGGCGGCGACGGGGCTCGAGTCGACCTCGGCGTTCGCGTCGCCCTTGAGTCGCAACGACCCGTCGTCGGTCGTGTCGACCAGACGGTGCAGCCGCAGCTCCCCGGCCCGGTCCGGATCGTCGACGAGCAGCACCTGCCCCGCGTCGAGGTCGGCGGTGTCGACGGGCATCGCCACGACCACGTCCCCGGCGGTGATCGCGGGCGACATCGACCCCGTGACCACGGTCGTGGGCGACCAGCCCCAGAGGGCCGGGACGGCCGCCCAGAGCAGGAGGCACACGGTCGTCGTCAGGACGACCCGCGCGATCGTCGCCAGGCACAGCGCACCCCAGAACGACAGGTCGGAGCGGACCTGCGGGGTGGTGGCGGCGGGGGCCGCGAGGGTCGTCATGTCGGCGTGTTCCGGCTCGGACGTCGTCTCCCGCGTCAGCGGGTCTGGGCCTCCCAGGTGAAGGCGATCGCCGCGCGCGAGTCCTGACCGGTGTTCGGCGTCGACTGGCTGAGCGCGTACGTGAACTTGAACGAGCGGGACTCGGCGGCCGTCCCGTCCGGTGACCAGGTCGGGGCGCCGGTCGCGTAGCCGGTCCGCTGGCTCGCGAAGTCCGCGAGGGTGCCCGAGAAGACCTGCGCACCCTGGCTCGCCGGGGTGAAGCCGTCACACGAGGCGCTGGAGGCGCCCGATCCCTGTTGGATCGTCAGGTCGAGGAAGGACGAGAGCGAGTTGGTCGTGGTCGCCGCCGTGCCGTAGAGCCGGACCGACGAGGGCAGGCTGCCCGTCGAGGTGACCGTGATGCACCTCGTGCCGGTGTCACCGGGCATCAGGCCCGAGGCCGAGAACAGGGCGACGTCGGAATCGTCGTCCGTGAGCTGCACGGTGCCGGTCGACCAGTTGCTCGTCGGGTTCGAGGTGGTGGCCGAGAAGGCCGAGTACGACGCCGTCGAGATGATGGCGCCGGAGGCGATGACGGCGACGGGCACGGCGGCCCAGCGGGCACGGCGGGTCCAGCGGGCGCGGCGGAGCGATCGGGACATGTCGGGGAGTCCTTCGGGTGGGGGGCGCCGAGGCCCCCGTGGTGCCTGTCGGGAGGGGGCTCTGACGTCTCGGCACGGTGCCGATGGGGCGACGGTACCGAGGGATCGTCGACTCGGTAAGGGGCGTCGTGTCCCCAGTCAGGGGGAACCCCCTGTACCCCGCCGGGGCGTACCGGCCGGACGTCAGCGTCCGCGGCCGGCCAGCAGCGCGTGCAGCAGGGGCACCGCCGAGGTGGCCATGAGCACCGTGCCGACCACGTCGTCCCCGCTGCGCAGGACGGCCCCGGCGATCAGCAGGGCGGCGAAGAGCACGGCCGAGACCACCCGCCGGGCGGTCCGCTCGATGCGGGTCAACTGGCGCTCGATCCGGGGGCTGCCCACCTCGAGCGTGCCGTCCTCGAGGCGCGTGACGAGGTGGTCGAGTCGGCCGGGCAGACGCACGGCCACCGTGGCGGCGTCGAGGGTGCGGCGCGTGACGTCCTGCACCGCGTTGCCGCGTTCGTCGCGGATCAGCTGGGCCGCGTAGGGCTCGACCGAGTCCCACAGGTTGAACGCCGGGTCGAGCGCGCTGGCGACCCCCGAGGTCAGCGTCATCGCCCGCAGCACGAGCAGGAAGTCCTCGGGCAGCTGGAACGGCAGCGACCGGATGAGGTCGCCGAACTGCCCGGCGAACTCGCGGTACTCCCGCGGGTCGACCTGCCGGAGTTCGGCGAACCCCATGCCGCCGAACCGGGCGAAGGTGGCGGTCACGGCCCGCTCGAGCCCGAGCGTGTCGGCGCTCGGCAGAAGGACGCCGAGGTCGCGCATGGCGTTCACCATGCCCGAACCGTCACGCGAGGCCGCCGCGATCAGCAGCTTGCGCAAGCCCGTCCGGGTGCCCGTCGGCACCTCGCCCATCATGCCGAAGTCGATGAAGGTGAGCTTCCACGGTCGCTGCCCGTCGACCGCGTCGGGCACGGGCGTGACGAAGATGTTGCCGGGATGCGGGTCGGCGTGGAAGAACCCGTGGGTGAAGAGCTGGTCGAACATCACCGCGGCGAAGACGGGGGCGACCTCGGCGGGGTCGATGCCGGCGGCGGCCAGCGCGTCGACGTCGGTGATCTTGATGGCCGAGACGTCGTCCAGCACGAGGACGCGACGCGTGGTGCGCTCCCACACGACGTCGGGCACGCTCACCCTCTCGTCGTCGGCGAAGTCGGCGGCGAAGCGGGCCGAGTTGGCGGCCTCGTTGAGGTAGTCGATCTCTTCGAGGCTGGTGCGCGCGAACTCCTCGACGAGGGCGGGGGCGTCGACCCGGTCCGACACCAGCCGGACGTGGCTGAGCCAGCCGCCGACGCGGCGGAGTGCGGCGAGGTCGACGTCGACCACGGCGTCGATGCCGGGCCGCTGCACCTTGAGCACGACGTCTGTGAGGCCCGTGTCAGCGGCGTCGACGGGCCCGAGCGTCGCCCGGTGCGCCTGGCCGAGCGAGGCGGCGGCGATGGGCGACTCGGCGACGGTGGCGAAGACCTGCCCGAGGGGTCGGCCCAGCTCGGCCTCGGCCAGGGCGCGGATGCCCGAGAAGGGCACGGGCGTGACCTCGTCCTGCAACCCCTCGAGCTCTTTGGTGATCTCGGGCGGCAGCACGTCGAGGCGGGACGACAGATACTGGCCGACCTTGATCATCAGACCGCCGAGGTCGAGGGCCAGAGCATGGAAGCCCCGGGCGAAGCGCCGCATGCGTCGGGCACGCGTGCGCTCCGCGAGCCGCCGCAGGCCGAAGCGGGGCAGGACGAGTTCGAACCACCAGGTGACGGCGAGGTGCCGCGACGCGAACCGCAGGATGCGACGGTAGCGCGCGCGACCGGCCCGGTCACGCACCGGAGGACTGGACGCGGAGGGGTCGGTCGACGCCACCCTCGTCAGTCTCGGGCGAGGATCGAGTAGATGCGACGACGGGCCTCGTCGAGCACCGCCACCGCCTCGTCGACCTGCTCGGGCGAGCCCGTCCGGCCGACCTGCGCCGTGGCGCGGGCCAGCTCGACGCCGGCCTTGGGCAGGGCGCGGAACCGGTCGCCGGTGGCGGAGCGCTCGGGCTCCCACGGAGCCGACGGGTCGACCCCGGCGGCGGCGCGACCGGCCTCGGTGAGCGAGTAGACCTTGCGGCCGTCGGTCTCCTCCGCGGCGACGAGCCCCTCGTCGGAGAGCAACTGCAGGGTCGGGTACACGGACCCGGCGCTGGGCTTCCAGTCGCCGCCGCTGCGCTCGTCGATCTCGCGGATGATCTGGTAGCCGTGCATGGGGCGTTCGGCCAGCAGCGCGAGGATCGCGGCCCGCACCTCGCCCCGCGGGGCACGGGTGCCCTCGCGGCGGTCGAAGGTCGAGCGGAGCTGCTCCATGGCCTGCCACATGCCGTCGAGGCCGGTGCCGAAGCCGAAGGTGCCGGGTGCTGACGTGCTGCTCATGGTGTTCTCCTTCTCGAGGGTGGAACGGGGTCGAACGATACCCGGACGATATACCCCCACCGGTGGCCCGTCAGGGCTGACGCTCAGGCAGGAGGCGCGGCCGCCGAGATCCCGAACGGTCCTGTTCTGGGGGTCCCCACGCACTCGTTCGGGGGGTTCGGGCGACCGGGCGAGGGTGGTTGAGTTCCATTCGTGGGTATGAACCCCCACCGACGGCGCGTTGCCGTCACCTCTCCGGCGTTCCCCGACGTCCGCCGGCGAGCCCTGCTGCCTCGGCGTTCCCCGACGTCCGCCGAGGCGGCAGGACCTCCGTCGTTCCCCGACGTCCGACGGAGCCGTACGTCCCTCGGTGACGGTCCGCGCCTCCGAGATCCCTGGAGTCCGCCATGCCCTCGTTCCCGACCCGCCGCTTCGCGGCGACCGCCGCCGCCGCGGCCCTGCTGTTCACCGTCCTGGTGACCGCCCCCGCCCAGGCCGCGACCCCCTCGCCCGCCCCGGTCGCCACCGTCCCCACCACGACGGCCGCCGCCTCGACGGCCACGTCGGGCGTCTCGGCCGACCTCTCCGGCGACATGATGACGGTGCCCGCGGCGCCCCTGCTGAGGGCCCAGACCGACGACGACGTGTCGCCGACGACCGGGGTGACGGACCACCCGGTGTACGTCAGCGTCGCGGCGGCGACGGCCGCGACCTCGGACGACTCCCCCACGCCTCCCGACGACGCCTCGATCCGCGCCGCCGTGACGCAGCTGCACGACTACTGGTGGGCGGAGTCGGGCCACACCGTGAACGTGACGCTCGCCGGCATCGAGACCCGGTCGCTCGACCAGGCGTCGTGCGTCCCCGCCACGGTGCTCAACACGGTCCACACCTCGGCCTTCGGCGGACGGTTCGCCCGGTACGCGTGGGCCGGCACGAACGAGCACCTGATCGTCCTGAGCCGCGAGACCTGTGGGACGACGGCGACCGCGTTCGGCACGGTCGGCGGCGACGGCGGCGAGGTCTTCAGCTCGTACGGAGCGGGCAACACGCTGGGCGTCCCCGTGCTGCTGCACGAGTTCGGCCACAACCTCGGCTTCGGCCACGCCGGTGCCGGCATGTGCCGCAGCACGACGTCGTTCGACGGGGCCGCGAGCGACTACCGGTACGCCACGTCGACCGACTCCCCCGCCTCCTGCCCCGTGCTGGAGTACGGGGACTTCCTCGACATCATGGGCTACTCGGTCTCGTCGTCCCGCCCCCACCTGTCGTCCGTCCAGCGGGTCCGCGCCGGTTACCTGACCGACGTCACCACGCTCAGCGGGGCGGGCACGACCCGCCAGGTCACCGTCGCCTCGCTCGACGGCGCCGCGAAGGGCCGCGCCGTCAAGGTGGTCGACCCGGTCAGCGGTCAGGACTACTACGTCGAGTACCGCACCGCGACCGGGACGGACGCCACCAGCCCGGAGTTCGGCGGACGTTCTCCGTCCTGCGCCCTCGTCGGATCGGGCTTCACGCGCTGCGCGCTCACCAGCGACAAGACGACCGGCAGCGTCCGGGTGCTCCGACCCCTCACCCTCGCGGGCAGCACGGTGTCGACCGCCGCCCTGGCGGTCGGCCTCGACGCCGGGCGCGACCCCAGCCGTCGCGACACGCACCTCGACGCGGGCGAGTCGTTCACCAGCGCGAACGGCGGGTTCACGGTGTCGGTCCGCTCGATGACCCCGTCGGGCGGAGCGGTCCTCGACGTGAGCCTCGCCGGGGGGTCCGCCAAGGTGCCCGCCTCCGCTCCGGCCCCGACCCTGTCGGCCCCGGCGCCCGCGACCGCACCCGCGACGACGACCAGTCGCCTGAGCGTCGACCGCACCCGCCAGACCCACGGCTCGAGCACCCCGATCACGACGACCACCCAGGTCGTCGCGTCGGACGGCTCGGCCCCGAGCGGGACGGTGACGCTCCGGGACGGCACGGCCGTCGTCGGCAGCACGAAGGTCGGGTCCGACGGGCGCGCCACGGTGACCCTGCCGGGGACGACCGCGGCGGGCACCCACCAGCTGCGCGCCTCCTTCGTCCCTGCCACGACGACGCAGTCCGGCTCGGACTCGGCGGTCGTCGGAGTGACCGTCGACAAGGCCTCCTCGTCCAGCGCGCTGACCCGCGGGACGACGGCGATCACCAAGAACAAGGCGGCGACGGTCACGGTCACGGTGTCGGCCCCCGGCGTCCCCCGCCCCACCGGCACCGTGACCGTGACCTCGGGCGGCAGGACCGTCGGCACCGCCACCGTCTCGGCCGACGGAGCAGGACGCGTCACCGTGCCGGTGGGGACCTTCACCCGCGGGGGCACGTACGTCTTGTCCGCGTCGTACGCCGGGTCGGGCAACGTGTCGGCCAGCGTCTCGAAGCGGATGATCGTCGTCCTGCGCTGACGAGCGCGGCGCCGAGTCCGCTGACGCACGCCGCGCCTCCTGCCCTGGCGCTCCGCGTCGGCCCGGTGGCCTCCCTGCCGGCCCGCGGCGCGACGACGAACCCGGTTCCGAACGATGCACCCAGAAGCAACGGGGTGCATGGTTCGGAACCGGGTGCGAGGCGGCAGGAGGCGCGGGTCGGCGACCGGCGGAGGCGCGGGCCGGGACTCGGGACGCCCCCGCGCGTGCCTCAGTACTTCGCGGACTGCCCGCCGTCGATGGGCACGACGGCCGCGTTGACGTAGGTGGCGTCGTCCGACAGCAGGAAGGCGACGACCGAGGCGATCTCGTCGGCCTTGCCGTAGCGCTTGGTCGGGTTGATCTGGATGAACTGCTCGGCGGCCTTCTCGGGGTTCTCGGCGTCGATCTGGCGCATCGAGGCCTCGACCATGGGCGTCCAGATGGCGCCGGGGGCGATCGCGTTGACGCGGATGCCGAACTCGCCGTACTCGACGGCCGAGTTGCGGGTCAGGCCGACGACGCCGTGCTTGGCCGCGGCGTAGCCCGACTGGTTGCCGACGCCGCGGATGCCGCCGACGCTCGCGGTGTTGACCACGGCACCGCCGTCGCCCTGCGAACGCATGACGCCGAGCACCTTCTCGAGGCCGAGGAACACCCCGCGCAGGTTGATCGAGACGACCTTGTCGAACTCGTCGGCGCCGAACCGCTCGGTGAGGTTCTGCTTGCCCTCGATGCCGGCGTTGTTGAAGAACGCGTCGATGCGCCCGAAGCGCTCGACCGTCGCCGACACGTAGCGCGCGACGTCGTCCTCGCTCGACACGTCGGCGACGACGGTCAGCACCTCGGCCCCGGGGACGGCCTCGAGCACGGCGGCCTGCGAGTCGGCGAGGCCCTTCTCCGAGACGTCGACGAGGGCGAGCTTCGCGCCCTCGCTCGCGACGCGGACGGCGGTGGCCCGGCCGAGGCCCGACCCTCCGCCGGTGATGAGGACGACCTTGTCGGTGAAACGCTCCATGGGACGGGCTCCGGTTCTCTCGTTCGGTGAGGCCCGACGCGGCGCCGGGCCAGTGGTCGCGCGACCGTGCGCGACTCGCCGTAAGGCTACACATGTCGCCTTACTGCGCCCTGACCGTGGTGGCCGCGCCGCGCCTCCTGCCGTCCCGCGCCGCGCCTCCTGCGACGCGACGAACCCCGTTCACGAAGACGAACCACGAGAAAACGGGGTTCATCTTCGTGAACGGGGTTCGGGGCGCAGGAGGCGCGGGTCGGCGACCCGAGGAGGCGCGGGTCAGCGCCCGGCGCGCGTCCCGATCTCGACGCCCACGATCCGCTCGTCGGCGATCGTCACGGGGTACACGTCGCCCGTCAGCCGCACCGTCGCCTCGGCCTCGCGCTCGGCGCACGAGCCGCCGACCCAGAGCTCGACGTCCCCGGGCTCGACGACCCGTCGGTGCTGCCGGTCGGTCAGCGCCAGACGGGCGGTGGGGACGCGGAAGACGACCCGCGCCTCCTCACCGGGTCCGAGCGCGACGCGCGCGTAGCCGAGCAGCTGCGCGACGGGCCGGGTGACCGAGCCGACGACGTCGTGCGCGTAGAGCTGCACGAGGTCGGTGCCGGGGCGGTCGCCCGTGTTGGCGACCGTCACCGAGGCGACGAACGAGCCACCCGCCGGCACCTCGGCCGAGTCGACGACCAGGTCGGAGCGTCGCCACGAGGTGTACGACAGCCCGTGCCCGAACGGCAGCACGGGCGTGCTGTCGGCGCTCGTCACCTCGGACGGCCCGCCGAGCACCGGGTGCAGGTACGAGAACGGCTGCGCGCCGGCCGACCGCGGCAACGACACGGGCAGGTGCCCGGACGGCTCGACGCTGCCGGTCAGGACGCCGGCGACGGCGGCCCCGCCCTCCTCCCCCGGGAAGAACGCCTGGACGACGGCGGCGGGCGCCCCCGCACCCGACACCGCCCACCCGATGGCGTACGGCCGGCCCGAGAGCACGACCATGACGGTCGGCGTGCCGGTGGCGACGACGGCCTCGACGAGCTCGCGCTGCACCCCGGGCAGCTCGAGGCTCTCGACGTCGTTGCCCTCGCCGACGGTGCCCCGGCCGAACAGGCCGGCCCGGTCGCCGACCACGACGACCGCGACCGCAGCGCCCCGGGCGGCCTCGACCGCCGCGGCGATGCGTGACCGGTCGTCGCCCTCGACGTCGCAGCCGGCCTCGACGACGACGTCGGCGGAGGGCAGCTCGATGCGGAGGGAGGCGGCGACGGTCGGCAGGTCGATGCCGAGCGGCACGCCGGGGTGGTGCGCCAGCACGTGGTTGACGAACGAGTAGCAGCCCATGAGGGCCTCGGCGCTGTCGCCGTTCGGGCCGACCACCGCGACCGACGCCGGGCCGGTCCCCGCGACGTCGGCACCACCGGTGGCACCCGCCGACCCCCGCACGAGCGGGAGCACGCCGTCGTTCGTCAGCACGACGACCGACTCGTCGGCCAGCCGCCGCGCGACGGCCCGGTGCTCGGCCGAGTCGAGGTCGATCGCGGTCGGCGGCGGCGTCTCGAACGTCTCGTCGAGCAGCCCGAGCTCCTCCTTCTCGGCGAGCACGCGGATCACCGCCCGGTCGACCAGCGCCTCGTCCACGTCTCCGGCGCGCACCCGCTCGGCGAGGGGCGCGAGGTAGGCGTCACCGGTGGGCAACTCGACGTCGATGCCGGCCTCGAGGGCCAGCGCGGCGGCCTCGCCCCGGTCGGCCGCGACGGCGTGCATCACCTGCAGGAACGCCACCGAGAAGTAGTCCGACACGACCACGCCGTCGAACCCCCACCTGCGGCGCAGCACCTCGGTCAGGTACGACGGCGTCCCGGCGACCGGCACCCCGTCGATCTCTGCGTACGAGTTCATCACCGACCGCACCCCGCCGTCGAGCACGGCCATCTCGAAGGGCGGCAACAGCACGTCCTCGACGAACCGCGGTCCGACCTGCGCCGGTGCGTGGTTGCGCCCCGCCGCCGAGGTCGAGTAGCCGACGAAGTGCTTGAGCGTCGCGTGCACGCCGGCCGCCTGCAGCCCCTTCACGTAGGCGGTGCCGATCGTGCCGACGACGTAGGGGTCCTCGGCGATGCACTCGTCGACCCGACCCCAGCGGGTGTCACGGATGACGTCGAGTACCGGCGCGAGACCCTGGTGCACGCCGAGGTCGCGCATGGACCCGCCGATCAGCCGGGCCATCTCCTCGACCAGCTCGGGGTCGAACGACGCGCCCCAGGCGAGCGGCGTCGGGAACGTCGCGGCCTGCCAGGCGGCGAGGCCGGTCAGGCACTCCTCGTGCACCAGCGCGGGGATGCCCAGTCGGGTCTCGTCCCGCAGGCGGCGCTGTTCGCGCCACAACCAGGAGGCGCGCTCGACGGGGTCCACCGGCCGCGTCCCGTAGACCCGCGTCAGGTGCCCGAGCCCGTGTCGGGTCGCCTCGACGTAGTCGCCCGACGTCGCCATCTCGCCCTGCATCGGGGCGACGTTCTCGGCCCCCTGGTCGACCCACCAGCCGACCAGCTGGGCGAGCTTCTCGTCGAGGGTCATCTCGGCCAGCAGCGACGCCACCCGGTCGGAAACGCGGGGTTCGCCGACCGTGAGGGCCTGCGGTCGGTGAGCGGTGTCGGTCATGTCGGCTCGCGCCTCCTGGTCTGTGACGGTGTCGGTGGCGGTCATCCCTTGACCGCCCCGGTGAGCCCGCCGACGATGCGGCGTTCGAAGAGGCTGAAGAAGATCAACGCGGGCAGCATCGAGAGCGCCGTGAAGGCGAGCACCCGTGCCGTGTCGACCGAGTACTGCGACGAGAACGCCTGCACGCCGAGCGGCAGGGTGAACGTCGACGGGTCGTTGAGGATGAACAGCGGCAGCAGGTACGAGTTCCAGGCGCCGATGAAGGCGAGGATGCCGACCGTGATCACGCCGGGCAACGACAGCCGGACGACCATCCGGAAGAAGAAGCCGAGGCGGCTGCAGCCGTCGATGAACGCGGCCTCCTCGATCTCGTCGGGGATCGCGCGGAGGAACGGCACGAGGATGATGATCGTCGTCGGCAGGGCGAAGGCGATCTGCGGCAGGATGACGCCGGCCAGCGAGTTCGTCAGGCCCAGGTCGCGGATCACGAGGTACAGCGGCGTGATCGCGACGGTCATCGGGAACATCAGGCCCGCCGCGAAGAGCGCGTAGAGCACCCCGCGACCGGCGAACCGGTACCGCGCCAGGACGTAGCTGGCGGCCAGGCCGAGCGCCACCGTGCCGATCGTGGTCGCCCCGGCCGAGATCAGCGAGTTGCCGACCTGTCGCCAGAACGTGCCGCCGGTCAGGACGTCGAGGTAGTTGCCGACCTGCCACGGGCTCGGGAACCCGGACGGGTCCGTCGTGATCTGCGCGTTGGTGCGGAACCCGCCGATCACGATGAACGCGACGGGCGCGAGCATCGCCACGATGACGACCACCGCGACCACGTACGCGACGCCGCGGCCGGGGTCGGCGATGCCGCGCCTCCTGCGGGTCGACGGCCGGGGCGCCGCGGGCGCGGGGGTGCCGCCGCGGGGGCGGGCGGGCAGGGTGCTGGCGGTCATCGTTCTTCTCCTGCGGTGGTGGCGGAGGTCGTGACGGCCCCGGCCGTGTCGCGTCGCAGCACGAAGCGCTGGTAGACGAGGGCGACGACGAGCGAGATGAGGAACAGCACGACCGCGACGGCGTTGCCGTAGCCGTAACTGCCCGAGGTGCGGCCGTTGGCCACCATGTAGGTCGCCATGGTCGACGTGCCGGCGGTGGCCGCGATGTACTGACCCCAGATGATGTAGACGAGGTCGAACAACTGCAGCGAGCCGATGATCGACAGGAACGCCCAGATGCGCAGGGTCGGTCCGAGCAGCGGCAGCGTGATGCGGCGCTGGATCTGCCACCAGCTCGCGCCGTCGATCGCCGCGGCCTCGCTGAGCTCCTCGGGCACGCCCTGCAGCCCGGCCAGGAAGAGGATGACGGCGAAGCCGACGTACTTCCAGGTGATGATGACGAGCAGGGTCCAGATCGCGATGCTCGGGTCGGCGAGCCAGTCGGTCGCGAACGAGCCGAGGCCGACCTTGGTGAGCAGGTCGTTGACGGCGCCGCTGCCCTGGAGCATGAGGCTCCAGCCCGTGCCGACGACGACCTCGCTGATGACGTAGGGCACGAAGATCAGCACGCGGATGAGCGACTGACCGCGCAGCTTGCGGTTGAGCAACAGCGCGAGCCCGATGGCCACCGGGCCCTGCAGCACGAGCGAGAGCACGACGATCGTGGCGTTGTGCCGCAACGCGTCGAGGAAGGTCGGGTCCTGGAAGATCGTGACGTAGTTGCGGAACCCGACGAAGTCGGTCGGCGGGCCGAAGCCCGACCAGCTGAAGAAGCCGTAGTAGGCGGCCATCACGATCGGGAAGACCACGAACGCCAGGAACACGACGAGGGCGGGACCTACCAGCAGGGCGATCTCGAGGCCGCGGGCGCCACGCCCCTTCCGGGACACGGCCCGGGAGGCCGCCGGGGGCGAGGCGAGTGCCTCGCCCCCGGCGGTGGCGTGAGGCCGCGAGGGTGCGGCGGGCCGCACGGAGGGTTCGCGGAGACTCACGATCCGACCTCTACGCCTTCTTGGCGGCGGCGTCGACGGCGTCGACGAACTGCTGCGGCGTGCCGTCACCCGAGAGCAGGTCGACCACGGCGACGTTCATCGCGTTGCCGACGTTCAGGCCGTAGACGGTGTCGAGCCACTGCGAGACGAAGGGGGCGTCGTTGTAGGCGCTGAGCACGTCCTGCAGGTAGGGCTCGGTGACGGCCTCCTGGGCGACCGTGTTGACGGGAGGCGCGTTGAAGGCCTTGTAGTAGGCCGTCTGCACGTCGGGGGTCGCCAGGTAGTTCAGGAAGTCGACGCACGAGTCGGGCGCACCGGCCGAGCACGAGTACCCGTCGACCCCACCCATGATGGCGCCGGTCTCGCCGTCACCGCCGTCGACGGCGGGGAAGGGGAACCAGCCCAGGTCGGACAGCGGCTGCTGGTCGGGCGTGAGCGAGGCGATGACGCCCGGGTTCCAGGCACCCATGAGCTCCATGCCCGCCTGGTGGTTGGCGATCAGGCCGGCCGAGCTGCCGGCGCCCTGCTGGGCCGCCGTGGTGAGGAACCCGTCGTTGAACGGCTCGGTGTCGCGGAAGTCGGCGAGGTTCTCGGCCGCCTCGACCCAGCAGTCGTCGCTGAAGTCACGGTCGGTCGCGGCCTTCTCGAGCACGTCCGAGCTGCACGAACGCAGCGCGAAGAAGAAGTACCAGTGGGCGGCGGGCCAGGCGTCCTTGCCGCCGAGCGCGACGGGCGAGACGCCCGAGCCCTTCAGGGCGGTGACGGCCTGGTCGAGCTCGTCCATCGTCGCCGGGGCCTCGGTGATGCCGGCGGCGTCGAAGAGGTCCTGGCTGTACCAGAAGCCACCGGGGAGCACGGCGACGGGCATCGAGTACACCTTGCCGTCGACCGAGCCCGACCCGAAGGTCCCCTCGCTGATGTCCTGCTTCGCGTCGTCCGAGATGACGTCGGTGAGGTCCTTGACCTGTCCGGCCGAGACCATGGCCTGGAGCTTGCCGCCGCCGCGCTGCAGGAACACGTCGGGGGCGTCGCCCGAGTTGAGGGCGGTCTGCAGCTTGCTGTCGAAGTCCTCGTTCTGCACGGTCTGGACGTCGATCTTCACGTCCGGGTTGGCCTTCTCGAAGTCGGCCGCGGTGGCCGTCCAGAAGTCCTGGCCGGGGCCGGTCGTCGAGTTCTGCCACAGGGTGAGCGTGCCGTCGTCCGACCCGCTTCCGCCTCCGGTGCTGCAGCCGGTCAGCAGTCCCGCTCCGATCAGCAGGGCCGCAGACCCGGCCAGGAGCCGTCGAGATGTGGTCATGGTTCCACCTTTTCCTCTTCGTTGAGCGGCCGTGGTCGGCCGAGCGTGCCGTGCTCCGATGCGCGGCATGGCCTCAGTGTCGAAAACGGCGGGGACGGTGTCAAACGTTTTCGAAAACCATTTCCGTCGGGCTAGGCTGCCGACGTGATGACGGCACGGGTGACGATCCACGACGTGGCACGGGCTGCCGGGGTGTCGGTCGCGACGGTGTCCAAGGCGGTCAACGGCCGCTACGGCGTCTCGGCCCAGGCGATCGAGCGCGTGATGGCGGCGGTCGACGAACTCGGCTACGAGTCGAGCCTGGTGGCCAGCAGCATGCGGGCCCGCCGCACCGGGGTTATCGGCGTGCTCGTGGCCGACTTCGAGCCGTTCAGCTCGGAGGTGCTCAAGGGGGTCGGGGCGGCCGTCCGGTCGCGGGGCGCCGAGTACGACCTGCTGGCCTACAGCGGGGCGCACCGCGGCGAGAACACCGGGTGGGAGCGTCGCTCGCTCAGCCGGTTGAGCGGCACGCTGATCGACGGCGCGATCCTCGTCACGCCCTCGGTGCTGACCACCGCCGCGAGCATCCCCGTGGTGGCCGTCGACCCGCACACCGGGCGCACCGACCTGCCGTCGGTCGAGGGCGACAGCCGGGGCGGGGCGCTGCTCGCCGTCGAGCACCTGCTCGGCCTGGGGCACCGTCGCATCGGCTTCCTGGCCGGGCGTCCCGACCTGCGCTCGGCGTCGTTGCGCGAGGCGGGCTACGTGCAGGCGCTCCGGGCGGCCGGCATCACCCGCGACCCGGCGCTGACCCGCAACGGCGACTTCGAGTTGACGGCCTCGCGCCAGGCGGCCCGCTCGCTGCTGACGAGCCCCGACCGGCCGACGGCCGTCTTCGCCGCCAACGACCTCTCGGCCATCGCCCTGCTGCGCACCGCGCTCGACCTCGGCCTGCGGGTGCCCGACGACCTCAGCATCGTCGGGTTCGACGACATCCCCGAGGCCTCCCGCGAGTCGCCTCCGCTGACCACCGTGCAGCAGCCGATGCAGCGGCTCGGCAGCGCGGCGGCGGGCATGCTCTTCACGATGCTCGAGGGCGGCGAACCGGCCGCGCCCGAGGTGCAGCTGCCGACGCGGCTCGTGGTGCGCGGGACGACGGGGCCGCCGCGCGGGTGAGCCCGGCGGAACCGGTTGCCTGTTTACACTTCCCTACGCCCCGGCGTACCCTTGTGTGCATGCCTGAGCAGAGCGTGGCCGACTACGCCGCCAAGAACGGCCTGTCGGTTCGACGTGTCCAGGCCCAGGCTGCGAGCGGCGCACTGCCCGCACGACGGGTCGCGGGGCGTTGGCTGATCGATGAGTCGCTCGAACACCGTGCCGTCGCACGGCGCCCTCTCGGTGCGCGCATGCAGAAGGCCCTGTCCGCACGACTCGAGGATCTCGACGACGGGTTGACGCCTACGGAGAAGGTGCGCCTCGTGAGGCACCTCGACGACTTGCGGTCAGCCGACGACCCCGCCGACCTGATCTGGGCGTGGTTCCGACCTCGGCAGCCCCTGCGACTCGACGGACTCGCGAGCGACGTCGCCGACCTCCCCGGCGACGCCCGAATCGTCCCGTCCGGGTTCAGCGACCCGCGCGCCGGGATCGCGGCCGCCGGAATGCTCGAGGCCCACGTCGGCACCGACGACCTCGACGCCGTACTCGACGACTTCATCCTCGAACCCTCCGACCGGCCGACCGTCCTGTTGCACGTCGACGACGCCCGCCCCGTCCATCCGGTGCCACTAGCGGTCCTTCTCGTGGATCTCGCACAGAGTCCCGGGCCGCGCGAGCGTGCCCAGGTGGGCCGTCTCGTGGCCGAGCGCCTGTCATGACGATCGTCGCCCCCGTCATGACCCCGGCTCAGGCAGCCGCATGGCATTCCCTCTTCGCCGTCCACCGACGACTGCCGACCGGCTGGTGCCTCGTCGGAGGCCAGATGGTCCATTCGTTGTGCTGGGAGCACGGAATCACCGCAGCCCGCCCCACCGAGGACGCCGACGCCGCACTCGACGTCCGGGCACACCCCCGGATGCTCTACGACTTCACCCGCAGCCTGGCGGACCTCGGTTACGGGCCGGACGGTGAATCGTGGAACGGGCACCACCACCGGTGGGTCAACGGGTCGGCACAGATCGACGTCCTGATCCCTCGCTTCCTCGGCGAGCGTGCCGATTCCCGACGTGGCGCATCAGGTGGGACGACGATCGCTTCCGCGGGCGCACAAGGGGCGCTGAACCGAGCAGGGCCCGTGCGGATCGAGGTCGCCGGTGTCGTCGGGACGGTTCTCCGGCCGACGTTGCAAGGAGCCTTGTTCGCGAAGGCGGCTGCTCTCGTCAACGACGATCCGAATCCCGACCGCCATCTTCTCGACATCGCCTTGCTCGGCACGGCGGTGGGCAGGACCGTGCGTCTCGCCGAAGGCGCGACCACCGTCGAGAAGCGTCGCCTGCTCTCCGCCCTGGAACGGCTCGATCGCCGCCCGGCTCTGACGGCCGGGATCGACCGCGGCCCCGGGGTGACCCGCCGACTCCGACTCGCCCTGGACCGGACCTGACGACCCCGCAGACCCCGGTGTCGCCCTTGACACCAGAGTCCGTGCCGAGAGTTCGGGCTCCCGACCGTGCCGACGGTTCGGGCCGCCGACGGCGTGCCGCGACAGGGTCGGTCGGACACGGGGCACCCCAGGAGGCACCCGGGCATGTCTTCGGAGCGGCACGCCTCCCCCGTTTGGGCGACGTCGCGCGAAAACGGGAACGCAGGAGGCGCGGGTCACGCGACCCGCGCCTCCTGCGTCCTCGGGGCCGTCAGGCCCGGCCGATCAGGCCCGACCGCTCAGGCCCAGAGGAACGGCACCACGAACACCAGCAACGTGACGACCGGTCCGATGACCACCATCGAGAGGCCCCATCGGGTCAGGTGGCGGTAGAGGCGCGGACGATCCTCTTCCACGCCCGAGGCGACGATGGTCGCGCCGGTCGTGCCGAACGGGGCGCAGTCGACGAGCGACGCGGAGATCGCCAGGGCGTAGATGAAGCCGGTCATCTCGAGTCCGCCGCCCGGCACGAGCAGGGGGACGGCGAGCGGGATGAGCGCACCCAGGATGCCGATGGTCGACGCGAAGGCCGACACGAGTCCGGCGATCACGCAGATGACGAACGCGGCGAGCAGCGGCGACGAGACCGACCGGGCGACCTCGCCGAGCTGGTCGATGGCACCGAGCCGCGTCAGCACGCCGACGTAGGTGATGATCCCGCCGAGCAGCAGGATGGTGTTCCAGTCGACGCGCGCCAGCGACGCCCGGCCCACGTCGGGCTTCACGAAGGCGAGGAAGACGGCGAGCGTCAGCGCCACGGCACCGAGGTTCAGGTCGACGTCGAGCAGCGTGATCGTGAAGAAGCCGACGATCAGCACGGGGATGCTCACGAGCACGACGACCTGGTAGGCGCCCAGCCGGGTGGCCGTGGCCGGCTCCGTCAGCACGGCCGTGCCGCCCGCACCGCGCCCCGTACCTGCACCTGCACCTGCACCGCGCCCGGCACCGCGCGTGCCGCCGGTCCCGCCGCCTGCCGTCGTGGCCCGGGCCGCGCCCGCCGCCCGGGTCCGGGCGATCAGCTCGCGACCGCCGAACAGGAAGAACGCGACCAGCACGACGAGCGTGTTGACGCCCACCGAGAGGCCGAACATGAGACCCGGGTTGTAGGGGATGCCCGAGGCCCGCGCCACCGTCATGACCGTGATGCCGTTGATGCTGGTCGGGGCGAGGGCACCGCCGACGATGGCCGAGCTCATGACGATGCCCATCATCGTCGAGTGGATCTTGTGCTTGTGCGCCAGGCTCATCGCGATCGGCACGATCGTGAACGCCGCGTGCGACGTGCCGAGGCAGGCGACCAGCGTGCCGATGACGAACATCGCCCACGGGATCAGCGCCACGCGGTCGCCGATCAGCCCGACCGAGCGGTCGACCAGCCAGTCGACCACCCCGGTCTCGCGGGCTATGCCGAACAGGTAGGTGATGCCGAGCAGGATCAACAGGGCGTCGACCGGGAATCCGCCGAGGACGTCGTCCAGGCTCTCGCCAACGACGAGCACGCCGACGAGGAGGGCCGCGACGAGCGCCAGGGCTCCCATGTGCACGTTGCGGATCGCCGAGAGGGCGAAGACGGCCACGAGGACGATCAGCGCGACGAGCTCGACGCTCACGAGGTCGCCGCCGGGGTGGGTTCGGTCGGGTCGGGGGTGTAGGGCATCGTCGTCGATCTCCTGGTTCGGGGTGTCGCGGGTCGGGAGGGGGAAGGGGGAAAGGTCGAGGAGGCGCGGGTCAGCGACCCAGCGCGAGCCCGGCCCGGTAGGCCGCCAGCGCCGCCTCGGGCACGTCGGCGAGGTCGTCCAGTCGCACCAGGTCGCCGGGGGCCACGTCGGCCACGAGCCGCGCGCCGCCGAGCAGGTAGTAGGGCGCGATGCCTTCGTCGTCGGGGTCGACGATGACGGGGGCGACACCGGCGATCTCGTGGTGGTGGCCCTCGACGCGGAAGGCGGTGCCGGCCGACAGGGCCTCGCGGGCACGGGCCGCGAGGACCGTGTGCTGCCGGGGCTCGGGCAGGCGCGACGTCCCGTCGACGGCGGCGACGATGCTCAGCGGGGTCTCGACGCCCATGAAGTGGTACGGCCAGTAGATGCAGGCGTGACGGCCGTCGCGGCTGACGACGTGCCCCTTGCCGCGCAGCGTCTCCCAGGTGACGGGGTCGCCGGTGCGCACGATCACGAACACGCCGCCGGCGAAGCTGGCCTCACCCGGCAGGCGGAGCATCGAGAAGACGTCGACGACGCCGGTACGGCCGAGCAGACCGCCGTCCTCGCGTGCCGTGTAGAGGTCGGCGAGCTCGTCCGGGCGGGCGACGGGGTAGTGCAGGGCCTCCACGTCGGCGCGGGCGCCGGTGTAGAGCGAGACGACGTTCATCTCGCAGGAGTCGGCGGCCGCCGCCCGCTTGAGGCCGGCGACCGCCGCGGCACGCGCCTCGACCGTCGCCAGGGGGTCGTCGCCCAGGTCGAGCAGCGATGCCAGGGAGGGGGCGTGCACGGTCGTGCCGGCCTGGTCGACGACACCCGTGGCCGGGTCGAACGCGAGATCGTACTCGCCCGACTTGCCGAGGGCCACGACGTCGAAGCCGCACTCGAGCACCCACGCCACGAGACGCAACAGGTTCGCGGGCTGGTCGCCGTCGCCGGGCAGGTACCGCAGACCGGCCGCACGGGCCTTGGCGCTCAGCGCCACGCCGGCGACGGACTCGACCTCCTTGCTGACCATGACGACGTGCACCCCGCGGTCGAGCGCGGTGTCCGCGTAGCCGTGCCCGGCCTCGATGCGACCGGTGGCCTCGACGAGGACGTCGACACCGTCCCAGTCGACGGCCGAGGCGTCGGCGATCACGGCGATCGAGCCGGCCGAGACCGCCTCGGCGGTCGCCGCCGCCGTCGACGGCGTCGCGACGGACGAGGCGGGTACCCCGAGCTCGTGGAGCATGGCCGTCACCCCGTCGACGTCGGGGTCGACGAGCTGCGTGGCCGTCAGGTCGGGCAGGCGGCGCAGCTGGTCGAGCAGCGTGCGGCCGTAGCCACCGTTCGCGCCGGTGAGGAGGACGCGGACCGGAGTCGCGCGAGACGTCGTCGAGTGGAGGATCACCGTTGTTCCCGTTCGTTCAAGAGGCCAGGAGCGGCCCGGGCGAGCATGGCAACTGTAGCGAGACTTATCAAATTGTCAAACATCGCACCAAATAGTCACATAGACTGTCCTCGCCCACCCGCCGAGACCGAGGCGTCGTGAGCCCGCCCGCCACCGAGAGGTCCCGCATGTTGATAGGTGCCGTCGCCGACGACTTCACCGGAGCCACCGATCTCGCCTCGGGCTTCCGCCGCCGCGGCCTCGAGACGGTCGTCATCGTCGACCCCGCCGCCGTCGAGCCGGCGACGTACGCCGGCGTCGACGCGGTCGTGGTGGCCCTGAAGTCCCGCACGGCCCCGGTCGACGAGGCCGTCGCGCGGTCCACCGCCGCCCTGTCCTGGCTGGTCGAGGCGGGTGCCGAGCGGTTCGCCCTGAAGTACTGCTCGACCTTCGACTCGACCGACGAGGGCAACATCGGGCCCGTCCTCGACGCCTTCCGCGACCGGCTCGGGGTCGAGCGCGTGATCGTCGTCCCCGCGTTCCCCGCCAACGGCCGGACCGTCCGAGAGGGTCGCCTGTTCGTCGGCGACGACCTGCTCGAGGACTCGCCGATGCGTCACCACCCGTTGACGCCCATGACGCGCTCGAGGCTGCGCGACCTGCTCGCGCCGCAGACCCGGGCCACCGTCACCGAGGTCCCCCTGCAGGACGTCCGCGCCGGGGCCGACGCCCTCCGTTCGACCCTCGACGACGCGCCGGCCGGCTATCTCGTCGTCGACGCGGTGGACGACGACGACCTCGTGACCATCGGCCGCGCGACGGCACACCACCGCCTCCTCAGCGGCGGTGCGGGCCTCGCCCTCGGCGTCGGTGCCGACGACGCCCCCGCCCCCGCCCTGCCCGCCGAGTTCTCGCACGTGACGGGGCGCCGCCTCGTGGTCTGCGGTTCGGCGTCCGCCGCCACCCGTGGCCAGATCGCCCACGCGGCGGCCACGCACCCCACGCGCAAGGTCGACCTCGAGGCCGCCACGACCGACCCCGCGGCCGAGATCGCCGAGTTGACCGCGTGGGTGCGCGGCCTCGACGCCGACGCGGTCCCCGTCGTCTACTCGGTCGGCGACCCGTCCGACGTCGTGGCGGCCACCGACCGCGCCACGTCCGACGCCACCCCCGACGCGGCGGCCCTGGTCGAGACGGTCCTGTCGACCCTGGTGCACGACCTCGTCGCCGACGGCACCGTGGGGCGGGTCGTCGTCGCCGGTGGCGAGACCAGCGGCGCCGTCGTCACGGCGCTCGGGGCACCCGCCCTGGTCATCGGACCACCGCTCGGCCCCGGCGTCTGCTGGAGCGCCGCGACGACGAGCGGCGGCCGACCGGTCGCCCTCGTCCTGAAGAGCGGCAACTTCGGTGCCGCCGACCTGTTCTCGACCGCCTGGGAGGCCCTCTCGTGACCGCCACGACCACGAAGTCCGCGAAGACCGCGGCCGAACGACTCGTCGACGCCGGCCGCGCCCTCGTCGCCGCCGGTCTGAGCCCCGGCAGCTCGGGCAACGTCAGCGTCCGCGACGGTGAGCAGCTGCTGATGACCGGCACGGGCACCATGCTCGGGTCGCTCAAGGTCGACGACCTCTCGGTACTCGCCCTCGACGGCACGGTGCTCGCCGGTCCCAAGCCGTCGAAGGAGGTCGCCCTGCACCTGGCGCTCTACCTCAAGAACCCCGGGCACCGGGCCGTCGTGCACGTCCACTCCCCGTCCGCGGTCGCCCTGTCCTGCCTCGAGCCCTGGTCCGAGCACTGCGCCGTGCCCCCGCTGACGCCCTACTCGCTCATGCGGGTCGGCCAGGTCCCGCTGCTGCCCTTCGTCGCCCCCGGCGACCCGGCCATGGGGTCATTGGTCACCGACAGTCCGCTGCCGTTCCGCGCCGCACTGCTGTCGAACCACGGCAGCGTCGTGAGCGGCGAGGACGTCGACCGGGCCGTCCTCGGTGCCGTCGAGGTCGAGGAGGCCTGCCGGATCGCCCTGCTGACCCAGGGCGCCGACCGCCGCCTCATCCCCGCCGACCAGGTGGCTGCCATCACCGCGGCGTCGGGCATGCCGTGGACGGGTCCCACCGCACTAGGCTGACCGACGCGAGAAAGGCCGACGTGTCCCCCACAGCCCCCCTCATCCCCGAGCAGCGGCGCGAGAGCATCGTCGAGCACCTGCAGCGCGAGCGCGTCCTGAGCTACCGGCAGCTGACCGACCTCCTCGGCGTCAGCCAGATGACGGTCCGACGCGACGTCGCGACCCTCGAGGACGAGGGTCGCGTCACGGCCACGCCCGGCGGGGCCAAGCTCACCCCGCGACTGCTGGTCGAGGCGAGCCGGGACGTCAAGCAGGACGTCGACGTCGCCCAGAAACGGTCCATCGCCCGCGAGGCCGCGGCGCTCGTGCGCGACCACATGACCGTCTACCTCGACGCCGGCACGACCGTGCAGGCGATGCGCGAGCACCTCGACGACCTCACCGGCCTGACGGTCGTCACGAACGACCTCGCGACCGTCCGATCGTTCTTCGACCACCCCGACGTCGACCTCATCGTCGTCGGGGGCCGGGTCGACAGTGCGAACCAGTCGACGCTGGGGCGGCTGACCCGGTTGACGCTCACCGAGCTGTCGCTCGACCTCGCCTTCATCTCGTCGAGTTCGTGGGACCTCACGCACGGCGTCACCACGCCGGTCGAGGCCAAGGTCGAGGTCAAGCGGGCCGCGCTCGAGGTCGCCGAACGCTCGGTGCTCGTCGCGGACAGTTCGAAGTACGGGCGCTTCGGCAAGTACCGGGCCCTCCGCCTCGCCGAACTCGACACGATCGTGACCGACGACCGCCTGGGCGACGAGGCGACGGCGGCCCTGGTCGACGCCGGTCTCGACCTCGTGGTCGCCGCCCCGGGCGAGCCCGCCTGACGCGAGTTCCCAGGGACGCAGGAGGCGCGGGTCACGCGACCCGCGCCTCCTGCGTCCCCGGCGGCCCGCCGCTCAGCGGGGGATGACCGAGAACAGGAACTTCTTCTTCACCATCACCCAGAGCAGCAGCACCGAGACCACGTGGACGATCGTGCCGACGACCACGTCCGAGCGGTCCAGCCCGGGGATCGACGCGACGGCGAGCACGAAGAAGACCTGCCAGATGAACACGTAGAGGCTGGCCTGCCCGAGGGGGACGTAGAACCAGCCGAGGGCCGCCGAGATCGGCTTCCAGAACACCGTGAGGATCGCGTAGACGCAGACGACCACGAGGGCCACGTCGACCAGCCGGCCCCACTGCATGTCGACCCGCTGGTAGCCGGTCGCGTACAGGGTGTCGTAGAGGCCCGTCGGGATCGGCCCCGGGGCGAACCCGTAGGCGTGCCCGGCCCAGATCAGCGCGAGGAACCCGGCGTAGCCGACGACCCCCACGCCGACCAGCACCTTGCCGAGGCGGGTGGTCAGCGCCGTCACGATCCGACGCCGGTACCAGCCGATGACGAGACCGTGGGTGAAGAGCACCTGCCAGGCGAAGAGCGGGAACACCGGCTCGAACTGCGACGGCAGGAGGTGGACGTCGGGGAAGACCACGCCGACGGCGTAGACCGCCCAGCTGACCAGCAACACGGCCCACCAGGCACGCCGCTTGATCGCCCACATCAGGGCGGGGATCGTCAGGCTCAGCACGACGAACAGGCCCATGATGTTGAACGGCCACGGCCCCATCTCGAGCAGCAACAGCTGACGCACGGCGTACCACGGCGGCGGGTAGTCGAGCAGGCGGTCGACGTTCGGGTACAGGTCGTAGACCCGCCCCTCCGCCGAGGTGCCGGTCATGCCCGTGCCGCGGTCGGTGAAGGTCGTGACCGCGTCCGTGTTCAGCAGCGGCACGAAGCTCAGCGCGAAGACCACCAGGATGACCGCGAGGGTCACGACGTACTGCTTGCGCGCCCGCACGAAGGCGCCGATCGCGGCGGCCTTCTCGCCGTACTTCTTGATGCCGAGCGGGTAGACCATGCCGAGGACGATGCCGCTGAGGAACACGAACATCTCGGCGCCCGTGATCGCCCCGACGGCCTTCAGCGTGACGAACGAGAACGGCCCCGCGACCTCGATGTGCGTGATGACGACGGCCAGGATGATGAACCCGCGGAAGAGGTCGATGCGCAGGTCGCGACCGGGTGATCCGTCGTCGGGGTAGCGCCAGCGGGGCAGCACGCGCCCGACGACGCCGCTCACCAGGAAGACGAGGGCGAGCACCACGGCACAGGCCACGATCCAGCCCATCTCGTCGCCGCCGCCGTCGCGGACCTGCACGGTCGCGGCGTCGCCGTCGGTCGAGGTCACGCGGTCGGTGACCGGCCCGAGGTCGATCCGGTCGGACGCCTCGAGGTCGGTGCGCAGCGCCCCGGCGATGCCCGACTCGGCCGTGGCTCGCCAGTCGACGGGCCGGTCGCCCGCCTCGGCCTCGTCGCGCTCGACCTCGAGCCACGTGACGCCGGAGATCCGGTCGTGGGTCGGCAGGGCGTCCAGCACCTGACGCCACCAGCCCTGCTTGACGTCGAGCTCGGGGGCACCGTCGAACTCGGCGGCGTAGAGGGCGCCCGTGTCGAGCAGCATGGGTCGGTCGCGCCCCTCGGCGAAGCGCTCGTAGAACGTCGACGGCTGGGCCTCGGTGTAGCCCCAGGTCTCGTCGAAGCGTGCCTCGACCTCGCCCGCCGCCGGGGCCTGGTTCTCGACCAACGGCACCGACGTGCCGGCGGCCGTCGAGGCGCTGCCCTTGGCGAAGAAGAACATCGACTGGCCGACCCAGTCGACCGCGTCGTCGCCCGGGTAGTACGGCCCGTACGGGTCGTCTGCCTCGGTGACCCGCCCGTCGTCGTTCGTGTCGAGCAGGTCGACGTCGCCCGAGGGGGTCTCGGTGAGGCGGCCGACGGCGTCCGAGAACGGATAGCCCGCACCGTAGGACGGAGCCCACACCATGCGGGCCTGCGAGTCCCCGGCGTGCACGACGTCGGCGAGGGCCCGGAACGCCCCGACGAACGCCGTGGGCTGCTGCCCCCAGCGCTGCCAGTTGCCGTTCATCTCGGGCGCGAAGCGCACCAGCTGGAGCGTGCCGTACTGCCGGTCGATCTCGGTCAGCAGGTCGTCGGCCCGGCGCGCGTCCGCGGCGTCCAGGTCGGCGAGCCGCCCGGTGGGCTCCAGGCTGACCACGAGCACGGCGCCCTGGGCGGCCGCGGCACGGGCCGACCGGCGCCACTCCTCGACCGCGCCCTGGTCGAGCGGGTAGTCGATGTTGACGCCGTACAGCGACGGCGTCGCGCCGAGTCGGCCGGCGTAGCCGTCGGGTCCGTCCGAGCCCCAGTCGAGGTCCGGGCCGAACCACGTGTCCGAGGGTTCAGGAGGCGCGGCTGCGGCCGACGCGGACGTCGCGTCCCCGAGCACCGCCGGCCCCAGCACCAGCGGCACGAACGCCGCGACGGCGAGCAGGGCCGCGCCGATCCGGTGGGCCGCCCGCCGACGTGGCACCGTCGCCGACGGGTGCCTCAGCGTCGGCACACGAGCGTCCACACGTTGCGGCCGTCCTCGTGGCGGTAGTCGAGGCTCTCGAGGCTGAGGAGCGCCAGGGCCAGGCCGCGACCGTCCTCGTCCTCGAGGTCGGCCATCGAGACGGCGCTGAGGTCGATCTCGCTGGGCATGCCGTTGTCGTGGAAGACGGCCGTCAGCCGGTCGTCGGTGGCGGAGAGCTCGAGGGTGAAGCGGCGACCGCGGTCGGCCTCGGACCGGCGCGAGTGCTCGACGACGTTCGCCGCGATCTCGACGATCGCGGTCTCGAACGAGAAGCGCGTCTCGAGCGAGTCGTCGCCGAGCGAGGTCCACCACGCCTCGAAGGCGTTCTGCACCAGGTCGATGCTCTCGGGTTCGACGGCCACGTCGATGACGACGGGGCCGGGACGCTCAGTCATCGAGGGCGGCCGAGACCGAGGCGCGGGGCTTGAGGATGCGGTCGAGGTTCGTGAGGCGCAGCACCATCGAGACCTGCTCGGTGGGGGCCACCAGCCGTAGGTCTCCCCCGGCCTGGCGTGCCGACTTGAGGCACGACACGAGGGCCCCGAGGCCCGACGAGTCCACGAAGGTCGTGCCCGAGAGGTCGACGATGATGAGGCGGTCGCCGGCCGCGAGACGTGCGGCCACCTCGTCGCGGAGTTGTGGTGTCGAGACCACGGTGAGGCGCCCCTGTGGGGAGAGCACGCAGCCGCCTTCGACGGCCTCGACGGTGACGGTCATCATGATTGTTCCTTGTCGTGGGGTGCCGAGGGCCCCGGGTAGAGAACGGCCCGGACGATGATGCTGAAGATCACCAGGTCGAAGAGCACCCAGGCGATGTTGACGAGCGGCGCGAGGCCCTCGGCCTGCCCGGTGGCGTAGCGGACGCCGACCAGGACGAGTGCGGCGACGAGGCAGGCGACGGCCCAGATCTGCGGTCGGACGAGGTCCCACCGGGGGCCGGTGGCCGCCTGCTTCGTCTTGGGCGTCACCGAGAAGCCGAGCGCACGGCCGCGGTAGACGTTCTGGAACGCCGTGGTGACTGAGGCGATCCAGACCGGGAACAGCGCCAGCGAGTACTGCTGCCCCCGCCAGGTCGGCCTGCCCGCCGCGACCACCCAGAAGAGCAGCTGGTTGAACACCAGGAAGGGGATCAGGCGGGCGAAGAAGTCGACGCTGTAGGCCTGCACCGGCACGACGCCGAACGACAGGCAGAGCACGGGCGCCGCGATGTAGACCACGGCGGCGAAACCCGAGAGGTAGCTCCACATGGTGGAGAAGTACATGAGGCGCTGACCCCACGAAAGGCCCTTCTGCACGAGCGGGTTCTCGCGGAAGAAGACCTGCATGGTGCCCTGGGCCCAGCGCAGTCGCTGCGTCATCATGGTCGCGAGGTCCTCGGGCGCGAGCCCGATCGCGAGGGTCTCGTCGTGGTAGACCGACCTCCAGCCCAGCCCGTGGAGGCGCATCGCCGTGGCCATGTCCTCGGTGACCGAGATCGTGGCCAGGGGCATGATCGCCTGCGCCTCGGAGCCGCGGTCGACGTCGAGCGCCCCGACGAGCAGCGAGATCGACTCGATGGCGGCGAGCGGGGAGGACGACCGCTGCGCGAGCAGGTCGAGGGCCGCCTCGTCGAGGGCGTCGAACGTGTCGGGGCCGAGCGACATGGCGGCGAGCTCGGCGAGGTCGCCCTTCATGGCCGCGAGGTCGGCGTCGGCGAAACGGAAGGCGATCGTGTCGATGCTGCGCTGGAACCGGTAGGTGACGTCGCCGATGGACTCCCCCGCGGCGAACTCGGCCCGGGCCCGCTCGACCACGGTCTCGGCGTCGTCCAACGCCTCGAGCACGCGGGGCTGGCCGACGGCCTCCTCGCGTGCCCGCACCAGCAGCTTGCGCGAGGTGCGGACGGCTCGACGCACGGCCGCCTCGACCTCGGTGACGTACCGCGCGACGCCCAACTGCATCAGCGCCTCCCGACGGAGGACCGCGTTCGACCCGCAGAAGAAGGCGCTGTTCCAGCCGTCCTTCGACTGCTGGATGGGCCCGTAGAACAGCGGCGCCTGACTGCCAAGGGGGTCGGACTCCGGCACGTTCTCGAACCACTGCGGCGTCTGCACGAGAGCGATCCGCTCGTCCTTGAAGTAGCCGAGGGTGCGGTCGAGGATCTCGGGCTTCGGCACCTGGTCGGCGTCGAGGATCAGCAGGAACTCGCCCTCGGTCGACAGGAGGGCGTTGTTGAGGTTGCCGGCCTTCGCGTGGCGCGGCCGGTCGGCCCAGTCGTCGGACCGGGTGATGACGCCGATGCCCGCGGCCTCGGCGGCGGCACGGATCTCGGGTCGACCCCCGTCGTCGAGGATCCACGTCGTGTGCGGGTAGTCGATGCGCTGCGCCGCGAGGGCGGTGCGCATGACGAGCTCGACCTCCTCGTTGTACGTGGTGACGAAGACGTCGACCGTGACCCGCGTCTCGAGGCCCTCGGGGTCGGGAGCGGTCGGTGGCTCGCCACGTTCACGCAGCCGCCAGGCCCCGAGGCCGAACAGCAGCGAGTCGATCACGCTGTACGTCTCGGCGAGGATCAGCGGCACCGCGATCCACCACGACGACCAGTTCACCGAGGCGGCCCAGCGCCAGACGATGTAGTTCAGGCCGGCGAGCGACGCCAGCAGGACCGCCACCCGGATCGCGACGATGCGGCGACCCGGGGTGGTCCGGTCGAGCAGCCGCTGGTCGCGGCGACTCAGGGTGTCGGTCACGCGCGACGGTCCATGACGACGACGGTGACGTCGTCGCGCGAGAGGCGTCGCTCGGTCAGGGCCGCCATCGACCCGAGCAGGCCGAGGCCGTCGGCACCGCCGGTGGCGGGCCGCGTCGCGAGCCGCCCGACCTCGAGGGCCCAGTCGAACTCGTCGTCGAGGACGTCGAGGACGCCGTCGCTCATGACGATCAGCTGGTCGCCGACGCCGAGGCGGGTCGTCTCGGTGACGTGCTGTTGCTGCTCGTCGAGCCCGAGCGGCAGCCCCGTGCCCGCGAGGTGCTGCACGCTGCCGTCGGCCCGGACGATGATCGACAGCCCCGCCCCGGCGTCGACGAACGAGAGTTCGTCCGTGTCGAGGTCGAGGACGGCGTGGAAGTACGTGACGAACGTCCCGGTGCGCTGCAGGTCGGTCCGCACGGCTCGTTCGATGCGGTCGACCGCGAGGCCGAGTTCGCGTCCCGCGGCGACCTGCGGTGAGGCCGCACGACAGGCCGCCCGGACGGAGGACCCGATGATGGCCGCCCCGACGCCCTTGCCCATCACGTCGCCGACGGCCACGTGCACGAACCGGCCGATGAGTCCGTAGTCGTAGTAGTCGCCCCCGACGCTCAGCGAGGGCAGGCAGATGCCCTCGACCCGGACGCCCTCGACCTCGAGGGGCTGGGCCGGCAACAGCGCCTGCTGCGTGGACCGGGCGGCCGAGGCGTCGGCGTCGGCGAGGAGCTCGACCTGGGCCCAGGCGGCCAGGTCGCGGAACTCGGCCATCTCGTCGTCCGAGAGCTGCCGGGGCTCGGCGTCCATGAGGCAGAACGACCCCACGACGTTGCCCGATCCGTCGCGCAGCGGGTGACCGGCGTAGAACCGCAGCCCGTTGTCGTTGAAGGCGCCCAGGTGGGCGAACCGCGGGTCGACGCGGGCGTCGTCGGTGGTGACGATCTCGCCCGTGTCGGTCACGAGGCTGCACGGGGTGTCGGTGCGCCCGGACTCGGGGTCGTCGAAGCCCGCCCGGCCGACGAAGAGCGCGCGCTCGTGGTCCATGACGGTGACCGACGACAGCGGCACCCCGAACACGGCCCGGGCGACGCGGGTCACGCGGTCGAGGCGGGCCTCGTGGCCCGACTCGACGATGCCGAGCGTCTCGACCGCTCGCTGCCGACGTTCTTCGCGGACTTCGTCCCTGATCACACGGCTCCCTCTCGCTGGGCGCGCCTGGTGGGAGCGTGCCGTCTCCGAACCCTGCAACGATGCCACAGAGCCCTCGCCACGTCATGCCCACCATTAGGGGGACACCGAGGAGGCGCGGTGCCGGTCGACCGACACCGCGCCTCCTCGAGGCCTCGCGTCAGTCGAGGAAGTCGAAGACGAGATCGAGCGATCGGGCGGGATCGATCGGAGCGGTCGACCCTGCCGGGGCCGCGACGATGACGCTCAGGAGCCCGTGGGGCGTCAGCAGGATCGACCCGCCCCCGACGACCGGCGACCCGTCCTGGGCGGTCGCGACGAAGGCGCGCCCGCCGAAGGCGTCGGCCCGTTCGTCTTCGACCTGCTCGAGCGACAGCCCGTCGACGCCGCCCCCTGCGGGGACCTCGGCGTCCATGCCCGCCTGGTCGAGTTCCTGGACCGTGGCGATGAAGCCGACCCGGGACCCGTCGGCCTCGCTGGTCCACGTGCAGTTCGCCTCGTCGGACCCGATGGTCGAGGTCTCCGCCACGAGGGTCCGCCCCGTGACGAGATCGCCGAGGACGGCCCCCGCCGCCTCGCAGTCGGCGGGCAGGGTGAACTCGCCGGTCGGCTGGTCGGCGGCGTCCGCCGTGGCGGTCGCCTGCCCCGGGGACGACGACCGACCGGCGTCACCGGAGTCGGCGCCGCCTCCGGTGCAGCCCGCGAGCAGGAGGGTCACGGCGACGGCTCCGACGACGGTGGAGAGTGCGGGCGTGGTGGTGGTGCGCATGGTGGTCCCCCGGTGGTGCGCCGGACCCCTTCCGACGACCGCCTCAGCCTAGACGGGTCGGTCCACCTCGGGGTGGGTCAGCTGCCGGGCCAGAAGCGGGTGATCAGGTCCTGGATGAACGGGATCAGGTCCTGTACCTGGTCGACGCCGGCGATCGCGACGGCCACGAGGGGCCACAGCGACACCACGAGCGTCGAGATCACGGCCGCCACCCCGAGCACCCAGGCCAGGGGACCGTTGCGCACCTTCACGATGAGCAGCAGCAAGACCAGGGCCAGGACGTAACCGATGGCGATCGCCGCGACGATCGAGCCGACGGGCACGTCGAGGGCGCCGGCCGTGCCGCCGTCCGCCGCACCGATCAGGGTGAGCACGGGCAGCAGCACGCCGACGACGATCAGCACGCAGAGGACCGCCGAGGTCACCAGGGCTGCCCAGACGGCCCGCGGCCGGGGGCGTCGGGTCGTCGTCGTGGTGCGCCGCCCGAACATCACTTCTCCGTCGTGGCGACGTCGTCGCCGTCGACGACGACCTGCGCGTCGCTGTCGGAGTCGACCTCGACCGTGACCGTTCCGCCGTCGACCGTCACGGTGACGTCGGCACCGTCGGCGTCGCGGGCGTCGTGGGCGTCGCCCGAGGAGGCGCGGGTGGCGTCGCCGTCCGAGGCCCGGTTCTCCTCCACCGCGTCGGCCACGCCGTCCACGGCGTCGGCGGCCTTCTCGCGGGCGTCGGCAACGACCTCGGACGTCGTGTCCAGTGCGGCGTCGGTGGCGTCGGCGGTCGTCGAGCGGGCGTCCTCGCGACGGTCCGCCACGGAGTCGAGGGCGTCGGCAGCAGCGTCCCGCGCCTGGTCGGCCACGTCGCGGGCACCGTCGGCGACGTCGTCCGCCTTGGCGGCCGCCTCCTCGCCGACCTCGCCCGCGGTGGCCTTCGCCTGCTCGGCGACCTCGCCGGCCTTGTCGCCCAGCTCGCGGGCCTTGTCGGACAGGTCGCCCGCGGCCGTCCGAGCCTTGTCGGACAGGTCGCCCGCGGCGGTCGCGGCGCGGTCGCGTGCCTCGCCGGCGGCGGCCTTGGTCTTCTCGCCGGCCTCCTTCGCCCGGTCGCCGGCGTCGGACACGGTCTGCTTCGCCCTTTCCGCGGCGGCGTTCACCTTGTCGGCGGCGTCCTCGTCCGAGTCGAACGGGCCGTGCACGTCCGTGACGGTCACGTTGACCGTGACCTCCTCGCCGTCGAGCTGCCCGACGGCGTGCTTGACCTGCGTCCGGACGGTGTCGGCGAGCGTGGTGACGTTCGTCGGGTACTCGGCGACGACGGCGATGTCGACCACGAGTCCCTCGTCGGTGGTGCCGGCGCGGACGCCGGGGACGGAGCCCGTGCCGATCGCCGTGCGCAAGGCGCCGGCGAGCCGCTGGGACGCGGTGCCGAGGGCGTGGACGCCCGAGACGCCGAGGACGGTGACGCCGATCGTGTGCTCGAGGACCTCTTCGGGTGAGGTGGCCCGGGTGGACGCCGCGGCGTCGATGTCGATGGGGGTGACGTGGTGGGTGGACTCGCTCATGAGACCGGCCTTTCATCGTGGAACGTGGGTGGGGCGACGGACGGCCCCCGTCCTCGGGTCGAGGGCGAGGGCCGTCCGTGCGGTGGGGCGAGGGAGGTCAGTCGAGCCGCGTCGCGGACGACATCTGGCTGCGCAGACCGCCGTTGATCTGGATCACGACGGGCGTCTCGGTCCCGAGGACGCCGTCCCAGTGGGCGACGGCCTGGTCGATGCTCCGGCGGATGTCGGTCGGCGAGACGCCGCGACGCGCGTTGGCGGTGACGCGCAGGACCGACTCGCGCTTGACGCGGAAGGCGGTCACGTCCACCGAGACGATGCCCGGGGTGTCGGCCAGCGCCTCCTCGAGGACCTGTTCGGCGACCTTCGCGTCGACGACCAGGCGACCGCCGGTGGTCTGGTCGCGACGCGACCCCTCGTCGACGGTGAGCAGCGTGCCGGTCTGGCCGTGTCCCTGTCGCAGGGCGAACCAGGCGAGCAGGACGATCAGCACGAGGCTGGCCGCCGCGACGACCCAGAGGATCCACGGCTGGTCGCCGAGGGCGTCGGTCGCGGGGCCCCTCGCATCGGAGGCGCCCTGCGAGACGGTCTCCTGGACGTCGGGCACGAGGGCCCCGACGGCGACGGCTCCGCCGGCGAGCAGGAGCACGAGGCCGATGACGAAGACGACGATGCGGTTCAGAGCGCGATTGGTGCTGTTCATGACCCGACCGTTCCTTTCTCGGACAGCTTGACCTTGTGACGCAGTGCCGGGCTGAAGTCGTAGGCGCCCAGTTCGTCACGGACGGCCTCGTCGATGCTGCGGACGTCGGTCTGACGGCCGGAGGTGCGGGTGACCTCGATCAGGGCGCTGCGCTTGCCCACGCTGACGCTGACCTGCGAGGGGTCGACGTCGCCGGCGTAGCTCGCGGTGCGGGCCAGCGAGCGGGCGATGACCCGGTCGTCGACCACGGCCACGGTGCGCTCGGCCTTCGCGCCACGACGGCCACGACGGCCCGGCGCGAGCGACACGACGATCAGGACGAGCCCGATCAGCGCGACGACGACCGCGACGGCGGTCAGCACGCCGACCGGAGCACTCGCGGCGTCCAGGGTCGAACCGACGAGGTCGGTCGGAGCCAGGAGCAGCGGAGCCGTCCCGACGGCGGCGAGGACCGCCTCGGTGCCGATCCACGCCAGGGCGACGATCAGCAGGACGGCGAGGGTGATGGCGATGCCGGCCCGCGACGAGTGCGTCTCACGGCGCACGATGCGCTTGTAGAGCGATGCGGTGCTCATGCGACGCGCTTCCTCTCTCGGATGTCGGCACCGGTGATCTGCAGGTCGACCTTGTCGATGCTCGACCCGGTCAGCTGCAGCACGCGGTCACGGATGGTGGACTGGGCCGCCGTGAGGCGGTCCAGCAGGGTGCCCGAACGACGCTCGGAGACGCCCAGGGGCGAGACCCGGATGGGGGTCTTGGCGATCACGCTGAGAGCGCCGTCGTGGTCGGCCAGCTCGACCGACACCTTCGACGCGGAGACCTCGAGGGCCTCCGCGGTGACGGCCGAGACGACCCGACGCACGGCACGTGACGTGATCTTGTTCCGGCCGTGGAGGGCCCGGTCGGCCGTCACCGCCGCGGTCACGACGACCGCCGCCCGCGGAGTGCGTCGGCGAGGCCGCGGACGTCGAGCTTGCCCTCGACGACACGGCCGACGCCGAACCCGATCGCCATGGCGATCGCGACGAACACGAAGGCCCAGAAGCCGAAGGCCAGGGCGGTCAGCGCCAGGACGGCGCCGACCAGCATGCCGGTGGTCGTGGCGGTCACTTGACGCGGCTGTCGTCGGCGTCGTCGTCGTTGTCCTCGGAGGGGATGTACACGTCGGAGACGGTGACGTTCACCTCGGTGACCTCCATGCCGACGACCTGCGAGATGGCGTCGGTGACGGACTTGCGCACGTCGTCGGCGACCTTCTGCAGTTCGACGGGGTACTCGGCGACGATGACGATGTCGGCGGCGACCTGCTTCTCGCCGACCTCGACCGAGACGCCCTGGCCGCGGTCCTGCTGGTTGATGACGTTGCGGATCGCGCCGATGGCACGGGCGGCACCGTTGCCCAGGTCGTGGACGCCGCGCACCTCGCGGGCCGCGATGCCGGCGACCTTCGAGACGACGCCCTCGGCGATGGTGTTCTTGCCGGCGGCGTGGGACTGCGTGGTCTTGGCAGCGGCGGTGCTGGTGGAGGGGGTCACGTTGCTCATGGTTGCTCCTTGCTCTGGACCGGTGGGACCGGTCGGTGTCGGGGTGCCCGTGAAGCGGGTCACATCATTCAGACGCATGGGGCACGGCAGGTGTCATGGTGGGTCAGCCAGCTTTCAGGGAACGATCCACCATCACTCACATTTCGGCCATCACGTCCCCCGATCCGGGCACGGGGTGGTAGTCAAGAGGCATGGCGCGGGCCGTCCGGTCCTCGTCGCCGGGGTCCCGCCGCGTACCGTCCCGTCCCGTCCGATCGCAGGAGGTCGTCATCACCACCGACGACCCCCTCCTCGACGCCGCGGACGCGACGCTGGCCGTCCGGGCCCGCGACGGCGACGTCCACGCCTACGAGGTCATCGCGCGCCGACACGGACCGCTGATGCGCGTGTACGCCGCGCGCCTCCTGGGCTCCGACCTCGAGTCGGACGACGTCGTGCAGGACGCCTTCATGACGGCCTGGCGACGCCTGGCCGACCTCGACGACCCGTCGCGGGTGCGCAACTGGCTGATGCGCATCGTCAGCAACAAGGCGGTCGACCGTCTGCGCGTGCGACGCGACCACGACGACGTCGACCGGCTCGAGGTGTCGGCCCCGCGCCACGAGACGCCCGAACGCGTGGTCGAGGCCCGGTTGCAGCTCGACGCCATGTGGTCGGCCCTCGACAAGCTCCCCCTCGACCAGCGACGGTGTTGGCTGTTGCGTGAGACCGCCGACTACTCGTACGCGGACATCGCCGAGGCCCTCGACCTGCCCGTCTCGACGGTCCGGGGCAAGATCGCGCGGGCCCGGGTGTTCCTCATGACCGAGATGGAGGCGTGGCGATGACGACCGACGACCACTCCCCCCTCGACGTGCCCGAGGACGACGACACGGTGGACGGCATCCCCGCCGACCGCCTCGCGGACTACCTCGACGCCGGACGCACGCCCCGCGACCCGGCCATCGAGGGCTCGGCGGCCTGCCGCCTGTACCTGCAGTCGCTGGCCCGGGTGCACGACCTGTCCCGCGCCTCCCTCGAGCACGAGGCCCGCCGCGAACCCGACCGGGACGGCGCCTGGATCGACGGCCTCCTCGACTCGATCCGTCGGGAGGTCGTCGGCGGCCGGGTGATCCCGATCGGCCACCCCGACCCCGCGGTCCGGTTGAGCGTCACCGAGGCCGCGGCGCGCGGGCTCGTGCGACGGGCGGGCGACGAGCAGTCCGGCGTCGTGCTCGGGTCGACGACCTTCGACGGCGACCTGACGACGGCGGGGGCCGACGTGGTCGTGCGGGTGACCGCCGCGGCCCGGTACGGACTCGACCTCGGCGCCGTCGCGGACGAGCTGCGCACCCGCATCACCGAGACGCTGACGCGGCACACCGGGCTGACCGTCGTCCGGGTCGACGTGCTCGTCGACGACGTCTTCGTGGCGAGAGAGGACGACCGATGAGCGACGACCTGCTCTCCCGTGACCTGACCGAGGTGCTGCGCGGCGTCGAGGGTGTGGTCGACGTGTTCGACGCGCACCCCGTCGTCGAGGGGGCGGTGCGGGCCGTCGCGGCCGGCCTCGACCTCGCGGGCTCGACCGGCCTCGTCGAGATCTCGCGGGCGGCCGGTTCGGTGTCCGTCACCGCCCACGTGGCGACCGGACTCGACGTCCCGACGCCCGAGACGCTGGCCCGGGCGGCCGACGCGCTGCGGGGACGCCTGGCCGCCTCCGGCGTGACGGGCGACGACGTCGTGGTGTCGGTCTCGGCCCGTCTGGTCGACGCATCCCGCTGACCGCGGGACGACGAGGAGGCGCGGTGCCGGTCCGACCGACACCGCGCCTCCTGCGCGTCAGCGCTCTCTCGCGAGCCGCTGCGGGTGGTGCTGGTGCTGCTACTTGATGGCGGCGCGGATCTCGGCGGCGGCACCGGCGACGTCGTCGGCCGAGTAGATCGCGGCACCGGCGACGGCGACGTCGGCTCCGGCGTCCTGGACCGAGCCGACCGTGGCGGCCTTGACGCCACCGGCGACCGAGAACGGCACGCCCGAGGCCTTGCCGGCCTCGAGCAGCTTCTCGAACGTGAAGCCTTCTTCGGCCTGCTCGTCGAGCCCGGCGTGCATCTCGACGAACTCGGCGCCGAGTGCGACGACCTCCTTGGCACGGGCGGCCTTGTCGCCGACGCCGATGAGGTCGACGACGATGCCCTTGCCGTGGGCCTTGGCGGCCTTGACGGCACCGGCGATGGTGCTGTCACCGGCGACGCCGAGCACGGTCACCAGGTCGGCGCCGGCCTTGAACGCCTCGCCCGCCTCGAGCTCGCCCGCGTCCATCGTCTTGAGGTCGGCGAAGACGATCTTGTCGGGGTGCGCCTCCTTGATCGCGGTGATGGCGCGGAAGCCCTCGGCCTTGATCAGCGGAGTGCCGAGCTCGATGATGTCGACGCTCGGCGCGGCGGCGGCGGCCAGCTCGAGGGCGGCGTCGGTGGTCAGGGTGTCCATGGCGAACTGCAGCTTCATGTGGTGCTCCTCGTGGGGGCGACGGGGCCCGATCGGGCCTCTGGTACGTCGTCGATCCCGTTGCCTTCGATCCTGGTCCGACGATGCTGTGAGAGCAGCCCCTCGACGGGGGCGTCCCACCCATCCGTTCGGGTAGGGAGGGTGGCGTCGGGTAGGCGGACGCCTAGGGTGGGCGCATGAGCCACACCGTGCACGACGTCCCCGGTCGGGCCGGTTCCGACACCCTGGCCCGCACCCTGGCGTCCGAGCACGCGCGGGCGACCGCCGACCTGGTCGACCGGCATGCGATGACGCTCGAGTCCGTGCTGGCCGCCCTGCGCTCACGACGCCTCGACGACCGGGCGGCCCGGGCCGAGGCCATCGACGTCGCGGCGGGGGCCCTGGTCGCCCTCCGGACGGGGTCCGACCGTGACCGCGGGACCACCCTCGAACCGGTCGTCGGGGCCTTCGCGCGCCTCCGGTCCGACCTGCGTCCGCTCGTGCGCTTCGGCGACCTGGACGTCCAGTTCGTCGAGCCTCCGGCGACGGGTCGGGCCCTGCCGGGCGACGTCGCGCACGTGGCCCGGGCCGTCGTCCGGAACGCCGTGCTCACCTTCGTCGACGCGGGTGACGCACGTCGGGTGCGCATCCAGTGGGACTGCGACGGCCTGAACCTGCTGATCGCGATCCGGGACGACGGCGCGGGTGAGCTGACGGCGCACGACGACGCCCTGCGGCCGATCACCGAGCAGGTCTCCGGGGTCGGGGGCGAGCTGACGGTGGCGTCGACCGTGGGGTGGGGCTCGGAGTTGACGGTGCGCCTGCCGCTCGACCCGCCGCCGTCGAACGAGCCGCGGGAGCTGGTCGCGGCCCTGAGCGAGCGGGAACGCGAGGTGCTGCACCGGGTCGCGGCCGGCGACCGGAACCGCGACATCGCGGCGGTGCTCGGCATCAGCGACAACACGGTGAAGTTCCACGTGTCGAACCTGTTGCGCAAGCTCGGGGCCCGCAGCCGCACCGAGCTCGCCGCCCTCGCCTCGTCCCCCTGACCCGGGGGGCGCACTCTGCCCTCTCGCCCCCTGCGCCGGTCGAGTGGGCAGAAAACGTCCTCCATCTCGATCAGAAGGACATCTTCTGCCCACTCGGCGCCCGGGGTGCGGAGCCGACCCCCGTGGTGCCCGTGGCGAGCGACGCGGCTGGTGGCGTCAGAGGATCACCTCTCGCCAGCGATCGTGCGGTTACTGTGGCTCTGGCCGTGGCACGCGTCACGTCGTCGCTAGGTCCGCCGCCTCGCCATCACGGCGCGCTGCAGGAGCACGAAGACCAGGAGGATGCCGCCGGTGATGATGGTGGTGGCCTCGGGCGGGATGCCTCCGTCTCGCGTGATGAGCACGTTCATGAGGCCGAGCACGAGCGCTCCCACGACGGACCCGAGCACGAAGCCGACGCCGCCGGTGAGGAGGGTGCCACCGATCACCGTGGCGGCGATCGAATCCAGCTCCCACCCGATGCCGGTGATGTTCTGGGCACTCCCGAGCCGGGCCGTGTAGATGACCGAGGCGAGCCCTGCCAGCGATCCGCTGATCACGTAGACGGCGAGCTTCGTGCGGCGAACCGGGAGGCCCATGAGGGCGGCCGACTGCTCCGACCCGCCGATCGCGTACACGGTGCGCCCCAGACGCGTGCGGTGCAGCACGAAGAACGCGACGGCGACCACCACGAGCGCCATGAGCACGCCCGGAGTCGTCACGACGTCGTTCACCTTGGGACCGTCCACGACCTTCATGTTCGTCGCGAGCGAGCGGATGGGCGACTCGTCGGCGAGTCGTTCGGGCACCGTGCTGAGGATGGAGGCGAGGCCCCGTCCGAGGAACATCATCGCGAGCGTCGCGATGAACGGCTGCACGTCGAAGAACTGGATCAGCACGCCCGAGACGACGCCGGATGCCGTGCCGATGAGGATCATCAGCACCATCACGACCCAGGGGTTCCAGCCGGCGTTCGCGAGCAGCACGCCCGCGACGCTGCTGACCGCGACGATCGCACCGACGGAGAGGTCGATGCCCCCCGTGAGGATCACGAACGTGAGCCCCACGGCCAGGACGATCACATGGGCGTTGTTGATGAGCAGGTTCGACAGGGTCGCGGCCTGCACGATGCGGCCGTAGGCGATCTCTCCGTAGGCAAGCATGGCGATCAGGATCACCAGGGCGGCGACCGTCGGCAGGGAATCGAGTCGGAGCCGCATGCGGCGACGCGGTTCGAGGGGACCGTTGCCGGGGCCCGGACCGGGGGTCGGCGTGGGGGTGAGGGGCGGGCGGATCGTCGTGGCGCTCATGCGGACACGGTCTCCTTCTCGGTCGGCACGGAGGTCGGCGCCGGGCGGCGGCGCCTCGTGAACAGGGCGCGGACGCGCCGGGACTGCAGCAGCACGATCGCCACGATCACGATCGCCTTGAAGGCGGGCGTCGCCGAGGAGGAGACGCCGAGGAACACGACGGTCTTGTCGAGCGTCGCGATGAGGAGCGCCCCGACCGCGGCTCCGAGCAGGTGGAACTTGCCGCCTGCCAGCGACGTCCCGCCGATGACGACCGCGAGGATGGCGTCGAGCTCGAGTTGGTAACCGGTGCGCGAGACGTCGACCGTCATGACGCTGGACGTGGCGAAGATCCCGGCCACGCCGGCGAGCAGGCCGCTCCCGATGTAGGCGGTGAACAGGAGGGCTCGGCGGTCCAGCCCCGCGAGGCGCGCGGCCTTCGGGTCCATTCCGATCGCTTCGATCATGAGTCCCAGGGCGCTGCGACGCACGAGGGCGGCGACGCCGAGCGTGATCAGCACGGCCAGCAGGAACACGACGGGTAGTCCGACGAGGTAGCCGTTGGCGACCCAGCGGAAGGGCTCGTTGGCCGCGGCCGTGTTCTGGCCTCCCGTGATGACCTTGGCCAGGCCACGGCCGGCGAGCATGATCACGAGCGTGCTGATGAACGGCTGCAGCCCGACGACCGAGACGAGCATGCCGTTGACCGCGCCGAGGACCCCGGCGATGAGGAGCGCCAGGCCCATCGCGGCGAGCGCGACGCCGAGGGAGTCGGAGCCGGCCGCCTTCAGGAACTCCATCGAGACGGCACCGGCGACGACCATGATCGAGCCGACGCTCAGGTCGATGCCACCGGTGGCGACCACGAGGCACATGCCCACCGCGATCATGAGCACGGGGGCAGCGGCCCGGAGGATGTCGACGAGGTTGCCCACGAGGTTGCCCGTGTCCGGGTTGACGGACAGTGCGAGGTAACCGGGGTCCTTCGCGACGTTGATCGCCAGCAGCAGCACGATCGCGACCGTGCCCCAGACCCAGGGCCGGTGCAACAGGTCACCGAGCCCGTGGGCGCCCAGGCGTCTGGTCACGGTGGTCGTCGAGTCACTCATCGGGTTGCCTCCTCGGGCGTGGTGCGGGGGATGGTCTCGAGGGGGATCTCGGAGACGCCCTCCTCGGCGATGGCGGCGACGATGGACTCGGCGGTGACGTCCGGACCCGCCGCGAGCTCGGCGATCTTGCGGTGGTCCTTCAGGACGACGATCCGATCGCTGAGCCGGACGACCTCCTCGAGCTCCGAGGAGATGAACACCACGGCGACTCCCGTGTCGGCGAGGGCGGCGACCTGTTCCTGGATCTCGGCCTTGGCACCGACGTCGATGCCGCGTGTGGGCTCGTCGAGGATCAGCAGCTCCGGCTCGGTCGCCAGCCACCGGCCGAGCAGGACCTTCTGCTGGTTGCCGCCGGAGAGGTTGCTGATGGGTCGATCGGGATCTGCGGGTCGCACGTTGAGCTCGGTGAGGTATTTCGTCACCATGCGGTCCTTCTCCTTGGCCGAGAGCGGGCGGGCCCAGCCCCGTTTCGCCTGCACGGCGAGCACGAGGTTCTCGCGCACGCTCAGGTCGCGGATGATCCCCTCGTCGCGACGGTTCTCGCTCGAGAAGGCGATGCGGTGCTTCAGGGCCTTCGCAGGGGACGAGATCGCCACGGGGACGCCGTCCATGGTCACGGATCCCGAGTCGGGGCGATCGACTCCGTAGAGGAGACGGGCGAGTTCCGTGCGGCCGGAGCCGAGGAGGCCGGCGAGGCCCACGACCTCGCCGCGACGCAGGTCGACGTCCGTCGCGTCGAGCGAGCCCTTGCGGCCGATTCCGGTGGCCCGGTAGACGGGCTCGCCCTCGGCCACCTGGCGGCTCGCCCGGTCCCGGTCGAGGGAGCGGAGGCTCTGGAGGTCCTTGCCGATCATCTCCGAGATGAGGCCGGCACGATCGATGTCTCGCGTGAGGTGCTCACCCACGAACGTGCCGTTGCGCAGCACGGTGAGTCGGTCGCTGATCGCGAAGACCTGGTCGAGGAAGTGAGACACGAAGAGGATGGCGACGCCTTCGTCACGAAGGCGTCGCATGACCCGGAAGAGGCCTTCGACCTCGTCCGCGTCGAGGCTGGAGGTCGGCTCGTCGAGGATCAGCACCTTCGCCTCGACGACCGTGGCGCGGCTGATCGCGACGAGCTGCTGGAGGGCGAGGCTGAGCGACGAGAGGGGGGTGCGCGCGTCCAGGTGGCCGAGTCCCACACGCGCCAGGACCTCGGCGGCGGCGGCGTGCGTTCCCTTCCAGTCGATGCCGAACCGGCCGCGCTTCTCGTGGCCGAGCATGACGTTCTCACCGATGGTGAGATTGCTGCACAGGTTGACCTCTTGGTAGACCGTCGAGATCCCCGCAGCCTGCGCGTCCGCGGTGCCCGAGAGGCGACGTTCGACGCCGTCGACGACGACGCGTCCGGAGTCGATGGCGTAGACGCCCGTGAGCGCCTTGATGAGCGTCGACTTACCGGCGCCGTTCTCGCCCATGAGCGTGTGGACCTCGCCGGGGTAGAGACGGAGGTCGACCCCGTCGAGGGCTTTGACCCCGGGAAAAGCGATGGTGATGGCTTGCATCTCGACGATGGGGCCGGGTGCCTGCATGCGTGTAACTCCTTGTCTGCCGATGCCCACCCGCCCGCTGCCGTGGCAGCGGGTGGGTGGCGGGGGCGGCGAGGCGGACTCGTCCGCCTCGCCGCCGGGTGTGGCCGTGCGGGCTGGTCAGAACTTCCGGTCGGGCAGTGCCGTGGCGGCTGCCTCGGGCGAGTCGAACGTGGCCGACTCGACGACGATCGACGACTCGACGGTGTCGCCGTCGAGCAGCTTCTGCACTGCCTCGAGGGCCGTGTCGCCGAACAGCGGGTTGTACTCGGCGACGAAGCTGAGCTTGGACTCGGACAACGCCTCGAGGGCGCTCTTCGTGCCGTCGATGGTGGCGATCTTCACGTCCTTGCCGGGCGTGAGGCCCGCCTCCTCGACCGCCTGCACGGCGCCGAGTCCCATCTCGTCGTTCTGGGCGAAGACCATCTGGACGTCGTTGCCGTTCGACTTCAGCACCGTCTCGAAGACGCTCTTGGCCTCTTCGGTCGACCAGTTGGCCGTCTGCGCGCCGATCTTCGTGAATGCGCTGTCTGCGCCGATCACCTCGTCCCAACCTTCGTTGCGTTCGTTCACGACCGAGACGCCCGCCGGGCCCTCGAGGGTGAAGTACTTGCCACCCTCGGGAAGCGCGCCCTTGGCCCACTCGGCGACGGACTCGCTGACGGCGATGTTGTCGGGCGCGATCCGGGTCGCGTAGAGCGAGGTGTCGTCCGGCTCGATGCCACGGTCGATGAGGACGACGGGGATCTCGGCTTCCTTCGCCCGCTCGAGCGAGTCCTCCCAGCCGGAGCCCTCGGTGGCCGAGAGCAGGATCACGTCGACACCCTCGTCCACGAACGACGTGAACGCGTCGATCTGCGACTTCTGGTCGTTGTTGGTCGCCGGGGCGTACTTGAGATCGAACCCGGCTTCCTTCGTGAAGGTGTCCTGGATGTTCGTCTCGTTGGCCTGACGCCAGGCGCCCTCGGGGCCGACCGCGACGAAGCCGACCGTTGCCAGGTCGTCACCGCCGTCCGACGAACCTGTGCCGGAACTGCAGGCCGCGAGACCGAGGGCAATGGCCCCTGCGGCGGCGATGGTGGCGATGCGCCTCTTCGTGGACATGGATCTCCTCCTTGAGATGACCGGACGTCTTCGTCCGGTCGTGGCCATGGGGCCGGTCGTGCTGCGTGGGCTCGGGTGCTTCCGCGTGCTGGGAATGTTACCGGTAACAGTTTCGCGAGTGCAAGAGTGATCGAGAACATCCGCCCGTCGGGAAGGGATCGACTGCGAGCCTCAGCGGCGTGACGGCGCTGCAGGCGGCAGGAGGGGCCCGCCCTGCCACACCGGCGGGAAGTCGTCGCCCTCGTCGCTCTCGTCGTCCGGTGCGGCGATGAGCTCGACGAGGGTGTCGACCGTGACGCCCGGCCCGTTGCTGAGCTCGCCGATCTTCTCCCGGTCCTTGAGGACGACGATCCGGTCGCTCACCCGCACGAGCTCGTCGAACGCGCTCGAGATGAACACGACGGCGACACCCTCGAGCGCGAGCTGCGCGACGTGCGCCTGGATGTCGACCTTGGCGCCGATGTCGACGCCGCGCGTCGGCTCGTCGAGGATCAGCACGCGGGGCCGGATCGCCAGCCAGCGAGCGAGGAGCACCTTCTGCTGGTTGCCGCCCGAGAGCTCGCCGGCGGGTGTCGCCGGATCGACCGGCGTGATGTCGAAGTGCTCGATGTGCCGCTCGACGAGGTCCTCGCGCTCGGCCTTGGAGAGCGGGTGCGCCCACCCACGCAGAGCCTGCAACGCGAGGACGATGTTCTCCCGCACGCTGAGGTCGTTGATGAGGCCCTCCGCCCCTCGATCCTCGGCAGACAACGCCACCCGGTTCCGCAGTGCGTCCGCAGGGCGGTCGATCACGACGGTCCGACCACCGAGCGTGACCACGCCGCCGTCAGCTCGGTCGGCGCCGGCCAGCAGGCGCGCGAGCTCGGTTCGCCCGGAGCCGCGAAGCCCCGCGATGCCGACCACCTCTCCCGCGTGCAGCTCGAAGTCGACCGGCCGCAACATCCCGCGGCGTCCTACACCGGTGGCGCGGTACAGCGGCGGGCCGACCGGATCCACACGATGGGCGCGGCGCTCTGACCCGATGCGTTGCAGGTGCGCGATGTCCTTGCCGATCATCCGCGCGACCAGTTCGGCGCGGCCGATCTCGTGCGGCAGGTAGTCGCCCTTCTTCACACCGCCTCGAAGGATCGTCATCCGGTCGCTGAGTGCCAGCACCTGCTCGAGGAAGTGCGAGACGAAGAGGATGGCCACACCCTGGTCGCGGAGGCGGCGGATCACCTCGAAGAGCTGCGCGACGTCGACGGCATCGAGGCTCGACGTGGGCTCGTCCAGCACGAGCACCCGTGGTCGGTCGACCATGGCGCGGGCGATGGAGACGAGCTGGCGGCTGGCGGGAGTGAGGTCCGCCAGCAGGGCTCGCGGGTCCAGCTCGGCCAGTCCGAGCTCGGCCAGCATCGTGGCGGCGCGTTCATGCGTCGCACGCCAGGAGATGCCGACGCGACCGTGCACCTCGTGGCCCAGCATCACGTTCTCACCGACGCTCAGGTTCTCGACCAGGTGCGATTCCTGGAACGCGGCCTGGATGCCGAGGGCCCGCGCGTCAGCCGGACCGCCGAGACGGACGGGCTCGCCGTCCACGAGGACCTCCCCTGCTTCGATCGGGTACACGCCGAGCAGCGCCTTGATGAGCGTGGACTTCCCCGCTCCGTTCTCGCCGAGGAGAGCGTGCACCTCGCCCGAGTGGAGGTCGAGGTCGACCCTGTCGAGCGCGACGCCGTTCGAGAACGCGACGGTGATCCCCCGCATCTGCACCGTGGGGTGGGCAGGTCCGTCCCGCCGCTCGTCGTGACCGGACCAGGTCGGGCCAGCGGCCTGAGGGCCGATCGGGCGCATCGTCGTCGATGCCCGTACGTGACGCACGTGGTGCTCCTCGGGTCGGAGGCCTTGACGGCCTCGCGCCGGGCGGTGCCCGACGTGCACGACTGTAGCTGTCGTGATGCACGCGGGCGAACGACGACGAGCTGGATTACCTCAGATGGCCATCTCGGTCGAGAGGGCGCGCAGCCGCGCTGGAGTCACGCACCACGAGCTCGGCGGGAATCCGGCTGTTCTGCGGGATCTCGCGGCCCTCGATCGCGGCGATCAGGACGTCCACCACGAGCGACCCGAGCGCCGGGAAGTCCTGCCGCACGGTCGTGAGCGGCGGGAGGAAGTGGCGCGAGACGGGCAGGTCGTCGAAGCCGACGACGCTCAGGTCCTCCGGCACGCGGATGCCGCGGTCGTGGAGGCCGTGGATCACCCCGAGCGCCATCTCGTCATTGGCGACGAACACGGCGGTGTACTCCGGAACTCCGGTCAGTCCGCGTGCGTAGTCGTAGCCGAAGTCGCTCGACCAGTCACCGATGACGATGGGCCGCTCGTGCATGCCCCATGCCCGGGTGCGCGCATGGAAGGCACGCTCGCGAGCGCGGGCGTCGAACCAGTCGAGGGGCCCTGAGAGATGGAGGACGTCGCGGTGACCCAGCGACGCGAGGTGATCCACGGCCAGCTTCGTGCCGGCAGCCTGGTCGACGGAGACCGTGAGGAAGGCCGGGTCCTTCTCGGCCTTGACGACCAGGGTCGGCAGCCCCGTCGTGATGGTCCGGAGCACGGCCACGGACGACGAGCGCGGAGCGACCACGCAGAGTGCGTCGATGCCCTGGCCTGTGAGGTGGCGCACGGCCTCCTCGGGAGTCGCCGAGTCGTCGCGGAGCGCGAACGACGCCACGGAGTACCCGCCGTCGCGCGCCGATCGCTCGATGGCCCGCAAGATGCTCGACGGACCGAACTCGACGGCGCTCTCGATCAGCACGCCGATCCGGAGGGCCCGCTGGGTGACGAGCTCGCGCGCAGCACTGTTGGGCCGGAAGTCGAGCTCGGCGACGACCTCGAGCACGCGTTGGCGCGTGGACTCCTTGACCTGCGGGTGACCATTGAGCACGCGTGACACGGTCATGTGCGACACACCAGCACGCTCGGCAACCTCGCGAAGACCGAGACGTTCACCGCCGCCTCTGACGCTCACCCGGGCTCCATCCTGCACGCTCCGCAACGCAGCTTGGCGTCATCTGCGCCGGCGTGGACGTGGCTCCATGGCGCTGGCTCATTGTACGGGGGCCTTGCTCACGTGGCGGTCGGCTTCCGTGACGAACACGACGGGTACCGCCGTCACGGGGCGTAGCGGACGGACATGATGGGACACGAGACACCGACCGAGGGGTGAACGGTGTCAAGGTCTCCGCATGGCGCTCATCTGCTTGGTCCTCTCCGGGGCCGCCCTCCTGGTCAACGGCCTCACCCTGCTCGGGCGCGTGCCCGGCCGGGACAGCGGCGTGTTCAACGTCCTGGTCGGCGGTCTGCAGCTCGTCCTCTGCGTGGCCGTGGCCGTGTCAGCCGACGGTTCCCTGCCCATCCTCTTCGGGATCTCGGGCACCTTCTTGTTCGGCATCACGTACCTCTACGTCGGCGTGGACTCCCTCCTCGGCCTCGGCGCCGTGGGCCTGGGCTGGTTCTGCGGCCTGGTCGCCGCTCTCGCCGTCGCCTTCGCGATCGTCCACGTCGCGGACGACCCTTTCCTCGCCGTGCTCTGGACGGGATGGGCGGCGCTCTGGGCGCTGTTCTTCGTCCTGCTCGCCCTCGGCCGATCGGCCATCAGCACCTACACCGGGTGGGCCCTCGTCCTCGCGAGCCAGGTGACCACCACGGTCCCCGCGCTCCTCGGCCTCACCGGGAACTGGCCGACCGGCTCGGTCGCCACGACGGCTGCACTCCTGGCGCTCGTCGGGGTGTTCGGCGGCGCCGTCCTTCTCACCCGCCGAGCCGCCACACGTCCCCAGCCGGAACACACGCCTGCCCCTGCCGCTGCCTGACCCACCAGAACGGAACCGAGACCCATGACCACGACGACCACCACCTCCACCACGTCCGTCACCACGGCGTCACCCACCGACGACGCCCTGTTCGCGCGTTTCCGCCCGCTCTTCGACCGCATCGCCGCCGGTGCCGCGGAACGCGACCGTGAGCACCGCCTCCCCGTGGCCGAGATCCGCGAGCTCGCCGACGCGGGCTTCGGAGCCCTCCGCGTCCCCGTCGAGTTCGGGGGCTCCGGCGCCACCCTCCCGCAGCTGTTCGAGTTGCTCACCGAGCTCGCGGCGGCGGACAGCAACATCCCCCAGGCCTTGCGCGGCCACTTCGCCCTCGTCGAGGACCGCCTCGTCGCCCGGTCCGGACCGCGCGACGTCTGGCTCGAACGGTTCGGCCGCGGCGAGATCGCCGGGAACTCCTGGACCGAAGTGGGCACGGTGCAGGTCGGCGACGTCGCGACGAAGGTCAGCCCGGACCCGGACGGCGGATTCCGCATCACCGGGCAGAAGTACTACTCCACCGGCAGCATCTTCGCCGACTGGATCGACACGTACGCCGAACGCACGGACACCGGCGACCGGGTCATCGCGATCGTCGACGCCCGCCAGGAAGGCGTCACCCACACCGACGACTGGGACGGGTTCGGGCAGCGGACGACGGGGTCGGGCACGAGCACCTTCCGAGATGCTCGTGTCGGTGCCGACGACGTCGTGCTCTTCGACGAGCGATTCAAGTACCAGACGGCCTTCTACCAGGCCGTGCTGCTGAGCGTCCTCGCCGGCTCCGTCGTGGCAGCCGAGCGGGACATCGCGTTCGAGGTCAGGAACCGCACCCGGGTGTTCTCCCACGGCAACGCCGACACGTTCGCCGCCGACCCGCAGATCCTGCAGGTCGTCGGTGAGGTCTCGGCCGCCGGCTTCGCCGCACGGGCGGTCGTCGACCGCGCCGCCCAGGCCCTCCAGGGCGCCTACGAGGGTGCCTTCCTGGACGAGACCGAGGACGAACAGCGGAACGACCGCGCCGAACTCGCCACCGCGCAGGCCCAGGTCGCACTGACATCGCTCGCGACCCAGGCGACCTCGCACCTGTTCGACGCGCTGGCGGCATCCGGCGTGAGCACCACGAAGAACCTGGACCGGCACTGGCGAAACGCCCGGACCGCCGGCAGCCACAACCCGTGGGTGTTCAAAGCACGCATCGTCGGCGACCACGCCGTCAACGACGTCCAGCCGCCACGGGTCTGGGCCATCGGCGCGACCCGCCGCTGATCTCAGAAGACGAGCACCGAGGACGAGAAAAGCCCTGCCGCGTAGGGCAGGGCTCTTCGGGTCCGCACCGAAGGCGCACGCCGCAGGAGGCGGCCAGACAAGCACCGAAGACGAGGAAAGCCCCTGCCATGTTGGGCAGGGGCTTTCGAGTCTGTGCGCCTGGAGGGACTCGAACCCCCAACCTTCTGATCCGTAGTCAGATGCTCTATCCGTTGAGCTACAGGCGCGTTTCGCTGGCCGATTGGCCAGAGGAAACATTACACGAGGGAGGCGCGGGGCGCGAATCGAGCCGACCCGCGCCTCCTCGGGTCGTGTCAGTAGGTGTGCTTGCCTTCGCCGTCGCCCTTGTAGTCGCCGATCAACTCGTCGACCTGGCTGGCGTCGGCCTGGCCGGGCTGGCGGGTGGGGACGGCGTCGTCGGCCGGTCCGTCGTCGAGCGTGCGCGAGCCGGTGCCGCCGTCGGGGTGGTTCTCGCTGGTGATCTCGACGGGGCGGTCGTCCCGCTCGCCGACGGTGTGGTCGCCGTGACCCTCGCCGCTGCTGTTGCCGCTGCGTTCGAGGTCGGTCTCGTCGGTGCCGTGCGGGTCGTCCGGGGTCTTCGTCATCGGGTTCCTCCTGCGAGCCGGGCTGTCCGGCGGTCGTCTTCCGAGCATGCGCCGCGGGCTCGGCCTCCGCCCGAGACACCCACCACACTCACGGCTCGACCGGTCGGCCTACCGTCCACGAAGTCACCGAAGAGCACAACGCCTCTTGCGCAACATCTCTTGTGCACCTACGGTCGACTCCATGACCCCGCGCGAGACCTCCCGCAGCACCCTCACCGACGCCGCCTCGATGCGCGTGCTCGCCCACCCGACGCGGTTGCGCCTCCTCGGTCTGCTGCGCGAACGCGGCCCGCAGACGGCCGCCCAGCTCGGCGACGCCGTCGACGAGGCCCCGGGGACGATCAGCTACCACCTGTCGAAGCTCGCCTCGATCGACCTCATCGGCCCGGCCGAGCCGCAGACCACCGACCGTCGTGAACGCTGGTGGCAGGCCACCGCCCAGCTCACCAGTTGGGAGCCCGCCGAGCTGCTCGACGACCCCGACCGCCTCGTCGCCTCGTCCGCCCTGCAGAAGTCGATCGGCCAGGCCTACGCCGCGCGCTTCGGCGAGTACGTCGACGCGATGCCCACCCTGCCTCGCGAGTGGGTCGCGGCCGGGGCGAGCGGCGACCGCAGCCTGCGCCTCACCACGACCGAGCTCGCGGGACTCCGCCACGACCTCGAGGCCGTCGTCGACCGCTGGCTCGACGTCAGCGCCGCCCACGACCCGGCGGCCGACGACGGCGCCGCGCCGGTCGTGCTCGTCTACCAGGCCTACCGCCGTCCCTGAGGCCCGTCGTGAGCGAGAGCACGCCGGCCGAGGAGGCGCGGGGCACCGACAGCGCCACTCGCGACGGTCGTCCGGCCCGGCCCCGCGGCGGGCGCACGGGTCACACCGTCCGCACCGGGCGCACCGGGCGCACCGACCGGGCAGCCCTGTCGTCCCTCGTCGCGGCCCACGCGATCTCACAGACCGGCAACGTCGTCACGGCCTTCGCCGTGCCCTTCTACGTCCTGGGTCTCGGCGGGTCGGGGGCCGAGGTCGGGCTCGCGGCGGCGTTCGCTACGGCCCCGGTGATCATCGGCGGCCCGCTCGGGGGCGTCGTCGTCGACCGGGTCGGGCACCGGCGGGCCGCGATCGTCGCCGACCTCGTGAGTGGCGCCTCCGTCCTCGCGATGCCCGTGCTCGCGCTCACCGTCGGGCTGCCGTTCTGGGCCCTGCTCGCGCTCGTCTTCGTCGGCGGCCTGCTCGACAGCCCCGGACAGACGGCGCGCCGGGTGATGCTGCCCGCGCTGACCGAGCGGGCCGGAGTCCGCATCGAACGCAGCGTGGGGCTCCTCGACGGGTCCGAGCGCTTCGCCAAGCTGATCGGGGCGTCGATCGCCGGGCTCCTCGTCGCCGCCGTCGGACCGGTCGCGTCCCTGTTCGTCAACGCCGCCACCTTCGCCGTCTCGGCGGCCCTGACCGGGGCACTCGTCCCGGTGTCGGGTCCGGCACGGACCGGATCACCGAATCCGAGAGACGACCACCCGACCGACGCCACCGACGCGACCGAGCCGACCCGCGCCTCCTACCGGTCCGACCTCGTCGAGGGCGCCCGCTTCGTCGTCCGCGACCCGCTGATGCGGCTGATCGTCGCGCTCGTGCTGGTCACGAACCTGCTCGACGCCGCACGCGGGTCGACCCTGCTGCCCCTCTACGCGAACGACCGACTCGGAGGCGCGGCCGCCCTGGGACTACTCGTCGCCACCATGGGCGGGTGCGCCCTCGCCGGCAACGTCGCCTTCGGTTTCGTCGCCCACCGGGTGCCGCGCCGCCTCACCTTCGTCGCCTGCTTCACCCTCGCCGGCGGGCCGTCGAGCCTGGCGTTCGCCCTCGGCGCCCCGCTGCCGGTGCTGGTCGCCGCGACCGCGCTCTCGGGTCTCGCCGCCGGCGCCCTCAACCCGATCCTCGGCACGGTGCAGCTCGAGCGCACCCCCGAGCACCTCCGCGGGCGGGTCTTCGGACTGGTCACCGCGGGAGCCTGGGCCGGCATCCCGACCGGCGCCCTGCTCGGCGGGGTCGCGGCCGACACGATCGGGCTGACGGTCGCGTTCGGCATCGTCGCCGTGGTCTACACGACCGTCACGCTCGCCCCGCTCACCGGCGGTCACTGGCGGCTGATGGAGCGTCGGGGCCCGACCGGCGGCCGGCCACCTGCACCCTCGCTGTGAGTCGGGGCGACCCCGGCGCATCGGCAGGTCGGACCGAGCCTGTTTCCAGGCGACGTGTAGTTAGCTCGTCCGGTGACTGCTCACCCGACCCTCTCGACGACGCCTGCCGTCCGTCGACGGGTCACGGGTCGTTGGGTGGTCGCGTCGTCGGCCTCGCTCGTCGTGCTGGCGGGCGTCTACACGATCGCGGTCCTCACCGAGACCGGCCAGTCGATCGAGGACAGCATCCTCCGCTCGGTCGACGGCACCACGTTGTTGCAGTCCGGGGTCGCGCTCGACGCCATCTCTCCCCCGGCCGTGCTGCTGGTCGTCGCCCTCACGATGGTGGTGGCGTTCCTCCGCCGCCGGCCCGGGTCGGCCGTCCAGGCGGGCGTGCTGATCATCGGCGCCACGGTCACCACCCAGGTGCTCAAGCAGCTCGCGCCCCGTCCCGAGCTGACGGGCGAGCTCTACGGCAACAGCTTCCCCAGCGGGCACGTCACGGTCGCCGTCGCCGCCGTCCTGGCGATCATGACCACCTTCGGCCGGCACGCCCGGCCCCTGTTCTACATGGTCGGTGCGGCGTTCGCGGCCGTCGTCGCCGAGCAGACCGTCGCCTTCGGCTGGCACCGCTGCAGCGACGTCGTCGGCGCCTGCGCCGTGGCCCTGCTCTGGCTCGGCCTCGTCCGCATCGCCGCCGCCCGCCTCTCACGTGACCCTCGCGGCCGCGACGACGTGGGCCCCCGGTCGCACGGGGCCACCTCGGTGGTGCTCGGCCTCGCCTTGGTCGTCTGCCTCACCCTGTCGGGCGCGATCTGGAGCATCGGCATCGGCTCCGACATGAGCCTCACGACCTCGACCGGCCAAGGGGTGCTGATGGGCGCGCGCCTCGCCGCGGCCGGCGTCGTCCTCGTCACGTGCTGGATCGCCTGGAAGCTCGACCGCAAGGCCTGACGCGCACGTGGCCCGATCGGCTCAGCCCGCGGCGCCGGTCCCGAACAACAGCCCCAGCAGGTAGGTCACGGCGGCCGCCCCGAACCCGATGCCGAGCTGGCGCAGCGCCCGCCTGACCGGGCTCGCCCCCGACAGCAACCCGACGACGGCGCCCGTGCCGAGCAGCGCGACGCCGACCAACGCCGACGCCACGACGACCGCCACGAGCCCGGACAGCCCGAACAGGTAGGGCAGCACGGCGATCACGGCCCCGGACGCGAAGAAGCAGAAGCTCGAGGCGGCAGCGCCGAAGGCCGTGCCGAGGGTCTCGTGGGTGGCGGGCTCGTCGGCCGAGCGCGCCTCCTGGTCCGGGGCGTCCGCCCAGCCAGCCGTGGCGGCGCCCGGCGCGGCCCCCGCAGGAGGCGCGCTCGGCGACGAGGCCCCTCGCCCCGCGCCCGCGAGCACCTCCCGCGCGTGGGCCTCGGCCTCGACGGGCGACATGCCCCGTGCCCGGTAGACCAGCGCCAGCTCGTTCGCGTCGACGTCGAGGTCGGGCAGCACGTGTCGCGCCGCCGGGTCGGGGGTGGAGGCGTCGAGCAGCTCGCGCTGCGACCGCACCGAGACGTACTCGCCCGCACCCATCGACAACGCCCCGGCGAGCAGACCCGACAGCCCGGTCAGCAGCACCACGTGGTTCGCGACGCCCGAGGCGCTGATGCCGAGCACGAGCGCCAGGTTGCTGACCAGGCCGTCGTTCGCCCCGAACACGGCCGCGCGGAACGACCCCGACAAGCGGTTGCGTCCGCGCTCGGCCAGGCCGCGCACGACCTCGCCGTGGATGCGTTCGTCGGCGGCCATCGCGTCGGTGGCGTCGGCGTCGGTCGCGTACGGCGACCGCGCCTCCGCGCTCTGCACGAGGGCCAGCACGAAGATCGAGCCGAAACGCCGGGCGAGCACCCCGAGCACGCGGGTGCGCAGGTCGGTGCGGGCCGGACGCCCGACGTCGGCGCCGAGCAGGTCCACCCAGTGCTGCGCGTGGCGGCCCTCGGCGTCGGCCAGGGCGACGAGGATCGCACGCTCCTCGCCGTCCCGGCGGCGGGCGAGGTCGCGGTAGGTCGACTCCTCGGCGCGCTCGTCGGCGAGGTAACGCCGCCAGCGACGCAGGTCGGCGGGGGTGCGGGTGCTCGTGCCGCCGCTGGTGCGGGTGCTGCTCGTGGGCATGGGGACAGTATCGGCCGCGAGTACGGTCGAGCGGTGACCACACCCCGGCCCCGCTACCTCGGCGTCGACCTCGCCTGGCGCGACTCGACGCCCGAGCGCCCCGCGAACGAGACCGGCCTGGCCGTGATCGACGCCGACGGCACGGTGCTCGACGCCGGCTGGGCGCGCGGCGTCGACGAGGTCGAGGCCTGGGTCCGACGCTGGTCGACGCCCGGCTCGGTCGTCGCGGTCGACGCCCCCGTGCTCGTGCCGAACGCCACGGGCATGCGGGCGAGCGAACGCCTCGTGGCGCGTGCCTACGGTCGCTGGCACGTGTCGGCCAACGCGAGCAGCGCCTCCCTGCCCTGGCTCGGCGGGCGCACCCTCGGCGAGCGCCTCGAGCGTGCCGGCGGCGTCTACGACGACGGCGTCGTGCCGGTGGCGGCCGACGCGGTGGGGCACTTCGAGTGCTACCCGTACACGACGCTCGTCGGCATGACCGAGCTCGCCTACGACGACAAGCGTCCCCGCTACAAGCGACCCGACCTCACCCTGCCGAAGGAGGCGCGGCGCGAGGCCCGCGCGGCGGCCTGCGACGAGCTGCTGCGTCGGCTGGGCGGGCTCGCCCGGGCCGAGGTGCCGTTGCGCCTCGACTCGCACCCGGTGTCGGCGGCGCTGCTCGAGGAGCCCTCGCCGCTGGTCGACCGGGCCTACAAACACCGCGAGGACCTGCTCGACGCACTGGTCTGCGCCTGGACGGCGGCGCTCCGCGCGCGGACGCCCGAGCGCCTGCAGGTGCTCGGCGTCGACACCGAGCCGGACGACCGCGGGAGGCGCGCGACGCTGATCTCACCGGCCCGCCCCGAGCAGCGCCTCGGCCCCGCCCCCGTGGCGCGGGTCGGCTGAGGGCCGCACCGCGCCTCCTGACGCGACGACCCCGGGGCGGGTCGGCGTCGGGACGCGACCCGCGCCTCCTGACGTGACGACCCCGGGGCCCGACCCGGCGTCGGGACGCGACCCGCGCCTCCTGCACCCGCCGCGTCCCGCCCGTGTGGCAGGGTGGCGGCATGCCCGCACGACCCGTGACCGTCCGCCGCACGACCGCCGACGACTGGCAGCGCGTCCGCGACCTGCGCCTCGCGATGCTCGCGGACACGCCGATCGCCTACGGCGAGACGCTCGCCGTCGCCCGTCGTCACGCCGAGGCCGAGTGGCGGATGCGCGGGGCCCGGGGCGAGGCCGAGCACGGCACCTCGCTGGTCGCGATCGACGACGGGACGGGCGACTGGGTCGGCGCCATGGGCGGCTTCCTGCAGTCGGCGGGGCAGCCCCTGCTGGTCGGCGTGTACGTCGCCCCGAGCCATCGAGGGCGCTCGGCCGGGGTCACCGACCTGCTGCTCGACGGCGTCGAGACGTGGGCCGCGACCGAGGGCGACACCCTGCGCCTGCACGTCCACGAGCAGAACGAGCGGGCCATCGCGTTCTACCGTCGACGCGGGTACGAACCGACCGGACACACGAACCCCTACGCCCTCGACCCCACCGCGCGCGAGCTCGAGATGCTCGCGCCGCTGCGCTGACCGCCGCACCCGTCCGGTGGCGAGCACGCACGACGTCTTCCTCGAGGGCGCACACGACGAGTCGCGACACCTCGTCGAGCAGACCCTGATCGATCACGGCTTCACCCTGTCGCTGGTGTCGGACGGCAGCACCCGGGCCGTCCGGGGCACGCTGGCCTCCACCCTCGCGCTGCGCGCCTTCGCCGGGCGGGCGCAGTTGCTGACCCTCGGCGTGCAGTGGTTCGTGGACGACCGGGGACGCCTCGTGGTGCGGGTCGTGCACGAGCCGGTCCTGTCGGTGCTCGGCGGCCCGGTCGGCGTCGTCCGGGCGCAGCGGGCCGTCGGCGAGGTGGTCCGGGCACTCGAGGCGGTCGCCCTCGCACGCCGCGCCCCGTGACGGATGCGACCCGCGCGCGTCCTGTCCCCCGAAACACGCGTCTCGACGCCCTGCCTGTGAGGAGCGTCCACGTCTGAACCGCACCATCTCGTGCGGCCTAGCGTTCGTCGAGATGGAGGGCGCGAGCCCTGCATCGGTGTCGTCCGGACCGTGGGTCCCTGCCCGTGAAGCTCTCCCTGCGGCCCGGCGGCGTCACGGAGAGGATGCCGGGCCCGACGGACCCGCCGTCCTCTTCGTGACGCCCGATGCCGACGTCTCGCCTCCGCCCTGCCGGCCCCGGCAAGGCCCGAGCGTGCTCGGAGCGCCTCTGGTCAGCCCGAGATCCCGTCGACGTAGAGCCACCGCCGGTCGACCCGGGCGAACCGGCTGACCTCGTGCTGCGTCCCCACGCCGTCGTCGTCGCGGAAGTGCGCCTCGAACTCCACCGTCCCCTCGTCGTCGAACGGTCCGCCCGCCTGCGTCCGCACGACGTCGAGCCGGAACCAGCGCGTGCCCGGATCGACCTCGAGCGTCGCGGGCCGCGTCGTCGGGTGCCACGTCTCGATCAGGTAGGAGGCGCGGGCGAGCACGAACGCCGAGTACCGCGAGCGCATCAACCGTTCCGCCGTCGGGGCGGGCGTCGTGCCCCGGTGCAGCGGCCCGCAGCACGATCCGTAGGTCTCGCCGCTGAGGCAGGGGCACCGGGCCGAGTCGTCGAGGTCGCGGCCGGAGCCGGCGGCGGGGGCAGCAGGAAGCATCGGGCCATTCTCCGGCACGCCCCGGCGCCGCGTCTCCGGACCCGCCTCGCGCCCGCCCCCCTCCTCTTCGCCCCGTCCCCGCGCCTCCTCTCGGCCGCGTCGGGAACTCCTGCCTCACGTCACCACCCACCCGCGCCACGCCCACCCCCACGACCCGACGCCGCACCAGCCAGGACTTGCCGACACCGACCACGCCTGCCAGTCGGCCCGAGCTACACCGTGGGCGGGCACCGGGTACACCCGGTCGGCTCCCCAGTCCGGGTCGCACCCCAAGGGGCCGCCCCCGCACTGGGCGTCGCGCTCCACGCCACGACCTGCCACGGTGATGCCGTGACGAACTCGCCGACCTCCACCTCGCACCCCGTCCACGAGCAAGAGCTCGTGTTCGCGCACGTGCGCGCGGTGCTGAGCGCGGCGGAAGCCGGTCCCGTCCTCCCCCGACTGTCCCGGCGCAGGACCGCACGGGCCCTGGCGTCGGCCGGTTTCAGCACCCTGACCGGCGAACCCGTCCGGGCGTCCGCCCTCAAGCACGACGGGACGCAGTTCTTCGACCGCTCCGAGACCGTCCTGGTCGAGTCGCTCAACAGCGGGCGACGGTTCTACGGCCTGTTCGTCGAACCGACCTCCCCGACCCACGAGGACTGGGCGACCGTCACCGACATGTTCGCCGAGCTCGGGCGTCGCGTGCACGGCCGCCTCGCCCCCGCCGACCAGTTCCGCGGCTGAGCCCTCCCGCCACACGCGAGGTCGCACCACGGTTGCGTCGTCGAACCACCCCCGTGCGTGGTTCGACGCCACGTGCGTGGTGCGACCCGACCGCCCGAGCCGCCCGAGGCGCCCGGGCTGCCCCGGCACCCCGGGCCACGCGCACGCGCCGCCCCGCACCCGGTAGCGTCGCGGCATGCACGCCCTGCCGCCCGGAGCCCTCCGCATCGTCCACCTCAGCGACGCCCACCTGCTCGCCGACGGTGCCCTGCACCAGGGTGTCGTCGACACGACCGAGGCCCTCGACCTCGTGCTGGCGGAGGCCGCGCGGGTCGAGGGGGTGCGACTGCTGGTGGGGTCGGGTGACCTGTCGGACGACGGGACCCGCTCCTCCTACCGGCACCTCCGCGAACGCACCGACGCCTGGGCCCGAGCGGCCGGTGCCGAGGTGGTGCTCGTGCCGGGCAACCACGACCTGCGCGAGTCCTTCGCCGAGGTGCTCGGCGGCGACCCGGCGAGGCCGCTCGACCTCGTGCGCGACGTCGACGGCTGGCGGGTGGTCGGGCTCGACACCTCCGTGCCCGGGGCCGGCTACGGACTGCTGCGACCCGAGCAGCTCGCCTGGTTGCGCGACGAGCTCGCGACGCCCGCCGCGCGGGGCACCGTGCTCGTGCTGCACCACCCGCCGATCGCGGCGCCGACGACCCTGCACGAGTCGCTCGCCCTGCAGGACCCGGAGGCGCTGGCCGCGGTCCTCGAGGCGTCGGACGTCCGCGTCGTCCTCGCCGGGCACTACCACCACCACGTCGTCGGCCACCTCGCGGGCGTCCCCGTGGTGGTCGCGCCCGGGGTGGCGAACGACACGGACGTGCTGGCGACCGTCGGCACGGAGCGGGCCGTGCGCGGCTCGGGCTTCGCCGTGGTCGAGGTGGCGGCCGACGGGTCGGTGCGCTCGACCGTCGTGCGCGCGCACGACCCGCGCGACGGCGACGAGGTCTTCGTGCTCGACGAGGCCGCCGTCGCCCGCATCGCCGCCGAGGCCGGACCGTCGCCCAGCGGCCGCGCGTAGGCTCGGGGCAGGCCTGCCGCCCACCCGGGGTCGGCACCTGGCCGATCGTCGAGTCGTGAAAGTGAGACCCCCATGCGCGTGGTCGTCGTCGGAGCCACGGGCAACCTGGGCACCGCCCTGCTCACCCGTCTGCAGGCCGAACCCGAGGTGACCTCCCTCGTCGGCGTCGCCCGCCGGGGGCCGCGCATGGCGACGCCGCCGTACGGCGAGGTGACCTGGTTCTCGATCGACGTCGGGGCCGACGACTCACCCGTGGCCCTCGAGCGGGCGTTCGCCGGGGCCGACGCCGTCGTGCACCTCGGCTGGGCCCTGCAGCCGAGCCACCACAAGGCCGTCATGTACCGCACGAACGTGCTCGGCACGTCGCACGTCCTCGACGCCGCCGCCCGGGCCGGCGTGCCGCACGTGCTCGTCGCGTCGTCGGTCGGCGCCTACTCGCGGGGCCCCAAGGGGCGACGGGTCGACGAGACCTACAAGACCAGGGGCGTCCGCCGCTCGAGCTACTCGAAGCACAAGTCGATCAACGAGCGCGTCATGGACGCCTTCGTCGAGCAGCACCCCGAGGTCACGCTGACCCGCATGCGCCCGGGCCTCGTGTTCCAGGCCTCCGCGGCGAGCGAGATCGTGGGACTCTTCGCCGGACGCTGGGTGCCCACCCGCTGGATGCAGCGCGTGCGCCCCCCGTTCATCCCGCTCGCCCCGCGCTTCGTGTCGCAGGTCGTGCACGCGAGCGACGTCGCGGACGCGTTCTGGCGGGCCATCGACCGCCGCGCCGGTGGGGCGTTCAACCTCGCCGCCGAACCCGTGGTCGACCCCGACCGCATCGCCCGGGCCTTCGACTCCCGCCTGCTGCCCGTGCCCTACCGCCTGTTGCGCGCCGTCGTCCAGCTCACCTGGCTGGCCCGCCTGCAGCCGACCGAGCCGGGCTGGCTCGACATCGCGGCCAAGATCCCGGTCATGTCGACCGAGAAGGCCCGAGACGTCCTCGGTTGGACGCCCCGTCACACCTCGGACGAGACCCTGCGCGAGTTCGCCCACGCCCTCGCCCACCGGACCAACCACGAGGGGTCGCACCCGCTGCACGGCTGAGCGGCGGGCCCCAGCTCGAACCGCGAGGCCGGGCCCGCGCCCGCGCCCGCGCGAGCCGCGCGCCCGTGCCACCTGCCAGCCCGCGCGAGCTCCAGGCCCTACGGCAGCGTGAGCTCGAGCAGCCCGTCGGCCCGCACGGTCACCGACACGTCCTCGTACCCGGCGACGCGCGGCAGCCCGTCGGCCGCCGGCCCGTCGTGGTCGCCCACGACCACGACCGAGGCTCCGGAGGCGCGGGCGGCCTCGAGCCCCGCCGCGGCGTCCTCGAAGACGACGACCTCGCCCGGGTCGACGCCGAGCAGCTCGGCAGCCAGCAGGTAACCGTCCGGGGCCGGCTTGCCCACGGCCACCTGCTCGGACGCCAGCACGACCGCCGGCCAGGGCACACCCGCCTCGGCCATCCTCGACCGCGCCAGCTCGTGGTTCGCGCTCGTCACGAGGGCCACCCGGTCACCCGGCAGGCTCGCCACGAAGGCGGCGGCGCCCGGGATCTCGACGGTCCCGTCCCGGGTGCCGGCCTCGACCGCCTGCAGCCCGTCGGTGAGGGACCGTGCCTCGTCCTCGGGCAGCCGGGGCAGGAACCGCGTGACGGTGTCGTGGGTCTGACGGCCGTGCGCGAACGCCAGCAACTCGACGACGTCGAGCTGGTGGTCGGCCGCGAAGTCGCCCCAGATGCGTTCGACCAGGGCGGTCGAGTCGACGAGCGTGCCGTCCATGTCGAACACGATCGCGCGGCAGGTGAGGGTCGTCATCGCCACAGTCTGCCCCGGCGCACATGCGGCACGCACCCCCACGGCGTACCGTGCCCGCATGCACGAAGACGAGCAGGACACGAAGACCGGCACCACCACGGGCGACGCCACGACGGCCACGGACGGCGTCGGCTACGCAGGCACCGCCGAGACCGCACCGGACCGTCGCGACGCCGACGACCCGACCGCGGACTTCCCGCGGAGCGAGGCGACCACCGCCGAGATGCAGCGGTCGGCGACGGAGGACTCCCCCGCCGTGGACTCCGACACCGACCTGGACGCGGTCCAGGCCCTGCCCGGTGAGGGCGGGCCGGACGACGGCGGCGACATCGAGGTCGACCCCGACGACCTCAACCTCTCGGGCGACTCGATCCCCGGCCACCCCAAGCCCGGCGAGCCCGATCCCGCCGACGCGCCCTCGGGTGACGGCGCCGCGCCGTCGCACCCGAAGCCCGGGCCGCCCCGGCCCCGCGGCTGACGCCTCCCGGACCGACCACGAAGGGCCGCACCGTCTCGACGGTGCGGCCCTTCGACGTGCGCGCCGTGGCGCGGGTGGTCCTACGTGTGTGGTGTGGTGCCGGGCGGGCCGCCCCGTGAAGAAGCTCCCGGCCCACCGGGCACCACGCGCCCACCGTGGGCGGGCTCGCTCACGGTACCGCTGCAGTCTGGGCGGGCAAAGAGCACCCTGCCAGGAAAACGCCTGTTCAGCGCCCGGAATTAGCTAGACGCACTAGTCACCGTGGCGAGCGGGTGCCCGATGCGCACCTCCGAGCAGCCATCGGGCCGATCGAGATCCCGTGGACGTCTAACCTCTCGACGACGAGTGATTCTCCACAGCCTGTCCACAAAGCGAAAACCCGCGCCCGAGGTACGGTCGAGGGCGTGACCGACCTCGCCGCAGACGCCTCCCCCACGACCGACACCGCGCCTCCTGCCCCCGTGCTCGTGGTGATCGACCGGGCCCGGGCCGGCGCCCGAGGCGATGGTCCCGGGTGGCACCTCGCCGACGCGGCGGAGCCGACCGTGAACGTCGTCGACCTGGGCGTGACCCGCGGCGACGGCATCTTCGAGGCGTTCGGCGTCGTCGACGGAGCCGTGCAGGCGCTCGAGCCGCACCTGACCCGCCTGGCACGGTCGGCGGCCCTGCTCGACCTGCCCGTCCTCGACCTCGACCTGATCCGCGAGGCGGTGCTCGCCTCGGCCGCCGCCCACGCGCCCGTCCCGTTCGCGTTGACCAAGCTCATCGTGACGCGCGGCCTCGAGGGCGTGCCCGACAGCGAGCCGACCGCGTGGGCCCGGACCGAGGTCTACGAGGACCACGCCGTCGAGCGCCGCGACGGCATCCGCGTCGTGGCGCTCGACCGCGGCTACCGGCACGACGTCGCGACGACCTCGCCGTGGCTGCTGCAGGGCGCCAAGACGCTCTCGTACGCCGTGAACAAGAGCGTGCTGCGCGAGGCCGCCCGCCGGGGCGCCGACGACGTCCTCTTCGTCAGCAGCGACGGGTACGCGCTCGAGGGGCCGTCGGCCTCGCTCGTCGCGCATTTCGGCGACCGCTTCGTCACCCCGCGCACCGACCAGGGCATCCTCGAGGGCACGACCCAGGCGGCCGTGTTCGAGGCCCTGACGGACCTCGGCCACGAGACCGCGTACGAGCTGCTGCCGCTCACCCGCGTGCACGAGGCGGACGCCCTGTGGCTGCTGTCGAGCGGGCGTCAGATCGCACCCGTGTCGGACCTCGACGGCCGGCCGTTCGCGATCGACCACGAGCTGACGACGTCGCTGGTCGAGGCGCTCTGGGCCCGTCGCACCTGAGCCCCCGCCGTTCGAACAGATGTCCACCTTGCGAACGATGTGTCGGGCGATGGTGGCGATCACCCGGTGACCTGCGAGAGTCGGGAACGCGTCGATTCACGGCGACGCGACCCGCATCACCCCGTTCCGCACGCGGTCGCAGGGCCGCAGAGATGAGCTGAACACATGAACATCGTCCACGCCTCCGGGCACCACCCCCTCGCGCACGACCTGGCTCCCACCGAGCCGATCGACATCAGCGCACTCCTCCTGGCCGAGGCCGCGGCATGAGCGCCGCCGACCTCGCCCGCCTCAGCCACGACCAGCTCGTGGCGCACGTCCGTCGCTCCGTCGACGTGACCGGCCACTACGCCGCCGACCAGCGGGTGCCCGCCGCTCGCATCGAGGTCTACCCCAAGCGTCGACCCGCCGGTCGAGCCCACCGGTCGCCGGTCGACCACGGGCCCGTCGTCTGCGGCACCGTCGTCGACATCACGCCGGGACCGAGCTACGCCGACTTCTTCGCCCCCGAGGCGCAGCAGCTCGCCACCGCCTGATCCCCGTTCGGCCTCGGCCGACCCACACGACGACCGCCGTCCCCTCGGGGCGGCGGTCTTTCGCGTTCCCGGGGGACGCAGGAGGCGCGGTGCCGATCCCGAGGACCGGCACCGCACCTCCTGCGCTCGCCCCTCCGCCTAGGAGGCGCGGCTCCGCAGCAGCGTGAAGCTCGCGTCGCGCACGAGCAGCGTCGTGACGGCGCCCTCGACCTGCTGGCCGGGGTCGCTCGACGCGGCGAGCTCCCACTCGCCGTGGGGGGCGTCGGGCACGTTGAACTCGACGACCGCCGTCGAACCGTTGACGAGGTAGGCGAACGCGTCGGCGTCCTTGTGGGTCAGCACGAAGGTGATCGCCTTGTTCTCGCCCTGCTGCCAGTCACCGCTCGAGAACGAGTGGTCGTCGGCACGGCGGACCTGCACGTGGTCGTCGCTCTCGACCTCGGGGGCGTACCGGAACCAGTCGGGCCGCAGCGCCGGGTTCTCGCGACGCAGCGTGATCAGCTCGGTCGTGAAGGCGAGCAGGTCACGGTCGGCGCGCTCCCAGTCGAACCACGAGATCTCGCTGTCCTGGCAGTAGGCGTTGTTGTTGCCGCCCTGGCTGCGGGCGATCTCGTCGCCGCCGAGGATCATCGGCACGCCCGCGCTGAGCAACAGCGTGCCGAGGAAGTTGCGACGCTGGCGGTCGCGGTACTCGTTGACCGCGGGGTCGTCGGTCGGGCCCTCGGCACCGCCGTTGAACGACTTGTTGTCGCTCTCGCCGTCCTGGCTGTCCTCGCCGTTCTCCTCGTTGTGCTTCTCGGCGTAGCTCGTCAGGTCGGCGAGGGTGAAGCCGTCGTGCGCGGTGACGAAGTTGACGCTCGACAGCGGCGAGCGACGGTCGCCCTCGTAGACGTCGGGGCTGCCGAGCACGCGGTCCGAGAACGTCGAGAGGACGCCGGGCTCGCCGTTCCAGAACTCGCGCACGTCGTCGCGGAACTTGCCGTTCCACTCCGACCAGTCGGCCGGGAAGCCGCCGACCTGGTAGCCGGCGGTGTCCCAGGGCTCGGCGATCATCTTGACGCTCTGCAGCACCGGGTCCTGGTGGATCAGCGTGAGGAACGCGCTGTGCTCGCTGGCCTCGCCGCCCTGACGGGTGAGGGTCGTGGCGAGGTCGAAGCGGAAGCCGTCGACGTGCATCTCGGTGACCCAGTAGCGCAGGCTGTCCATGATCAGGCCGAGCGCCGCCGGGTGGCTGACGTTCAGGCTGTTGCCGGTGCCGGTCGTGTCGAAGTAGTTGCCCTCGTCGCCCTCGACCAGTCGGTAGTAGGCGGCGTTGTCGATGCCCTTGAACGAGATGGTCGGGCCCATGTGGTTGCCCTCGGCCGTGTGGTTGTAGACGACGTCCATCCACACCTCGAGGCCCGCGGCGTGGAGGTCCTTGACCATCTGCTTGAACTCGGCGACCTGGCCGCCGGCCGTGCCCGCGGCCTTCGAGGCGTACTCGTCGTGCGGGGCGAAGAAGCCGATCGAGTTGTAGCCCCAGTAGTTGCGGAGGCCCTTCTCCTCGAGGTGGCTGTCCTGCACGAACTGGTGCGTCGGCAGCAGCTCGACGGCGGTGACGCCCAGGTCGGTGAAGTGCTTGATCGCGGCGGGGTGCCCCATGCCGGCGTAGGTGCCCCGGATGTCCTCGGGGACGTCGGGGTGCGTCTGCGTGAAGCCCTTGACGTGCACCTCGTAGACGACCGTGTCCTCCATCGGCGTGAGCGGACGCTGGTCGTCGCCCCAGTCGAAGTCGCGGTCGGCGATGACGTTGCGGGGCCTGGCCGCGGCGGAGTCGGACTCGTCCATCGTCTCGGGCTCGTCCATGTCGTGCCCGAAGACGGCCTGACCCCAGTCGAACGTGCCGTCGAGGGCCGTCGCGTACGGGTCGAGCAGCAGCTTGTGCTCGTTGTGGCGGAGGCCGGCGGCCGGGTTCCAGGGGCCTGCGACACGGAGGCCGTAGCGGGAGCCGACCCGCGCCTCCTCGACCACGGCGTGGAAGACGTGGCCGGTGCGGTTCGTCAGCTCGAAGCGGCGCTCGGTGCCGCCGTCGGCCTCGTCGTCGAACAGGCAGAACCAGACGTGGTCGGCGGTCTCGGAGTACACCGCGACGTGGGCGCCGCCGTCGGGCAGGGGCGTCACGCCGAGGGGGTAGGGCAGGGAGCGGGAGTCGTTCATGCTCCCAGCAGTACAGGAGGAGCGCCGCCGGCGGCCAAGCTGAGCGCCGTACCCCGCCGAGGCGTCCCGCCCGCCCGGCCCGCGCCTCCCCGCCCATGCACCCCGTTTCGAACCATGCACCCAGAAGCTTCCGGGTGCATGGTTCGAAAACGGGCACATCATTGGTCCACATGCTTCCTGCTCAGCGTGAGTCCACGGCGGGTTCTCCACCGTCCAGGAGGCGCGGGACACGCCGAGGAAGGCGCACGACACGATGGCCCGGTGCCGCACACCGAACCGATGACGTGTGAGCTGCGATTCACGGCGACCCACGGCGACGGCGCACCCGAGACGATCGCCCTCCGTGCGGGCGTGGCGGACGGCTCCCTCGTCCGCATCCACCGCGGGGTCTACGCGCAGGCGTCCTGTTGGGCTCGACTGGACTCCCGCGGGCGACACGTCCTCCGCACGAGAGGGATGGTGGCCGGCGCGGCTCGCGACTGCGTGGTCTCGCACGTCTCTGCAGTCGCCGTGCACGACCTCCCGCGCGTCTCGGACGAGTTCGACCACGCCGTCACCGTCATCGACGGCCGCCGAGTCTCGACGAAGACGTCCCCGCACCTCCTTCGACGACCGGGGAACGTGCCGGCCGACGATCTCGTGCGTCTCGGCGAATTGTCGGTCACCGGGCTCAGGCGGACGGCCGTCGACGTCGCCGGAACGACCAGCTTCGCCGATGCCGTCCTGTGCGCGGACGCGGCCCTCCGCCGACTCGTCCTGCCCGACGGGCACCGGACGGGCGCGTCGGTGACCGCCGCCGTCCTCCGCGAACGTGAGGCCTTGCTCGGCAGGCTCGGCCCCACCACCCACCCGGGTGGTCGCGCTGCGCGGCGAGCACTCCAGTTCGCCTCACCCTTCGCTGAGAACGGCGGAGAATCGCTGCTCCGCATCGTCCTGTTCGAACTCGGCCTCTCGAATGTCGAGCTGCAACGGGGATTCCGCCTCGCGGACGGGCGCACCGCACGGTGCGACGCCTTCCTGGCCGCCGACGGTGTGGCCGTCGAGTTCAACGGCTTCGTGAAGTTGACCGATCCCCGCATGCTCGCCGGCCGGACGCCCGCCGAGGTGATCCGCGACCGGACGCGACGTGATCGAGCCCTGTGCCAGCTGCCCGAGGTGCACGCCGTGGTCAACTGCGAGTTCCTCGATCTCGTGGTGCCCGCGCGACTCGCCGGCCTGCTCGGCGACGCCGACGTGCGACTCGACCCACGCCGTGTCACGGCCGCCGCGCGCGAAGCCGCTCGTCGCTTCCGCGGTGACGCCTCATGAACCCGGTTTCGAACCATGCACCCAGAAGCTTCTGGGTGCATGGTTCGAAACCGGGTGCGACGTGGGTCGGGTGGGGGTCCGGGGAGGCGGCACGGGCAGGGGCGGCTAGCTGACGTGCACGTCGGGGCGGCGGCTGCGCGAGGGCTCGGCCCGGCGCAGCACCTCGCGGGTCACCGGTGCGACCTCGCCCACCCCGGTCAGGAAGAACCGCCCCATGTTGGACAGCGGGTTGCCCTCGGTCCACTCGAAGTAGATGTCGGGCACGACGCCGGTCTCGTCGCGGATCGCCAGCAGCACGCTGGCCACGGCGTTCGGCACCGCGCCGCTCGTCGTGCGCAGCACGCGGTAGCCGTGCAGCGCGTGCCCCGTCACGACGAGGTCCTCCTCGAAGTTCGACGAGTCCCCCTTGTGCACCTCGAGGAAGATGACCGGCGAGCGCTGCGGGATGCCGCTGTACTTCCGCTCGGCCGTCAGCTTCTTCTTGTAGATCTCGGCGACCTCGCGCCCCGGCTCGTGGGCGATGACGCGGATCGTGCCGTACTCGTCGGCGTCCTCGCGCACGTACGCGAGCGCGGTGTCGTCCAGGGTGACCGAGGTCGCCCGCAGCTGGAACGACCGCTGCACGCGCGAGACGAGCGACACCGCGATGATCCCGATGATGAAGATCGCGGCGATGCGCACGCCGTCGGGACGCTCGACGACGTTGGTGATGGTCGTGTAGACGAACACGAGGGCGACGACGCCGAAGCCGATCGTGCGCTTCCGCTGGCGCGCGCGTCGTGCCGACAGCGTCACGGCCACGGAGGCGCTGGTGATCAACACGAGGACCCCCGTCGCGTAGGCCCCGCCCTGGGCGTCGACGTCCGCCTCGAACACGATGGTGATGACGAAGGCGATCACCGTGAAGACCAGCACGAGGGGACGGACGGCCCGGGCCCACTGCGGCGCCATGCCGTAGCGCGGCAGGTAGCGCGGCACGAGGTTGAGCAGCCCGGCCATGGCCGACGCCCCGGCGAACCACAGGATGCAGATGGTGCTGACGTCGTAGAGCGTGCCGAAGCCGTCGCCGAGGTACTGGTGCGCCAGGAACGCCAGGGCTCGGCCGTTGGCCGACCCGCCGGCCTGGAACTCGGCCTGGGGGATCAAGAGCGTGGTGACGAAGCTCGACAGGATCAGGAACGAGCTCATGATGATCGCGGCCGTGGCGAGCAGGCGACGGGCCCCGCGGATGCGTCCCACCGGCTTGGCCGGGGTGTCGGTCGGGTCGCCGGTGATCTGGGGCATGACGGCCACCCCGGTCTCGAAGCCCGACAGGCCGAGGGCCAGCTTCGGGAAGACGATCAGGGCGATGCCGACCATGACGAACGGGTTGCCGTGCTGCACGGTCAGCGCTTCCCACCAGTTGCCGATGACCACCGGGTTCTCGCCGATGTGGAAGAGCGACACGGCGATGACGACGAGGTTGAGCGTCAGGAAGATCGCGACGAGCACGACCGCGATGCCGATCGCCTCGCGGAAGCCCCGCAGGAAGACGGCGGCGAGCAACGCGACCAACACCAGCGTCAGCGGCACCTCGGCCCCGTGGAACCACGACGGGGCGAACGGGTTCTCGACGGCGTGCGCCGTGGCGTCGGCCGCCGACAGGGTGATGGTGATCATGAAGTCCGTGGCGGCGAAGCCGAGCAGGACGAGGACGAACAGCTTGCCGCCCCACCAGGGCAGCAGGCGCTCGAGCATCGCGATCGAGCCCTCGCCGCGCGGGCTCTCGCGGGCGACGCGGCGGTAGACGGGGAGCGCGCCGAACAGCGTCAGCAGCACCAGCACGATGGTCGCGAGGGGCGAGAGCAGCCCCGCCGCGACGGCCGCGATGGCCGGTTGGTACCCGAGGGTCGAGAAGTAGTCGACGCCGGTCAGGCACATCACCCGCCACCACGAGTGCGTCTTCTCCGGGGTCTCGGCGTGCGGACCCTGGTGCGTCCCGGCGGTCTCGGTGAGGCCGTGCAGCAGCCAGCTCCGCATCCGTCGCGTGGTCGGGTGCGGGGTCGGCGGTGCGACCCTGGCGGGTGACTCGGGCTGCGCGGACACGGGTTCCTCTCGGACGTGCGGGGCGCACCGACCGGGAGGCGGGCACGCGCCCTGCAACGTTAGGCCTCGTGCGCCTCCCGGTGGTGACGTCCAGCGTTAGGAAACCGTGAGGATCCCGACGGCGACCGCGGTCACGCCTCCTCGACGACCTCTGCCCCGGCGTCGGGCACGAAGCGGTAGCCCATGCCGAGCACCGTGACGAGGTGTCGCGGTGCGGCCGGCACGGGTTCGAGCTTCTTGCGGAGTTGCGCGAAGTAGAGCCTCAGGTAACCGGTGTCCTTCGCGTGGAAGGGGCCCCAGACCTCGGTCAGGATGGTCTCGCGCGTGATCAGCTTGTCGGGGCTGTGCAGCAACAGCTCGAGGATCTTCCACTCGGTCGGCGTCAGCCGGACGGCCGTGCCGCCGCTGCCCGCGCCGCTGCCCGCACCCGCGCCGCCGCCCGCACCCGCGGCACCGCCCGCACCTGGGCCGCCGCCCGTGCTGCCGCCCGGACGACGGACCACGGTCTTCGCCGCGAGGTCGACCTGCACGTCGCCGAACGTGACCACGGGCTGCTCGTCGTCGGTGCCCGACGGCAACCGGCGGGTCTGCGCCCGGATGCGGGCGAGCAGCTCGTCCATCGAGAAGGGCTTCGTGACGTAGTCGTCGGCGCCCGCGTCCAACGCCTCGACCTTGTCGGCGGCGTCGGTGCGGCCCGACACGACGAGGATCGGCACGGTCGACCAGCCGCGCAGGCCGGTGATCACCTCGACCCCGTCGAGGTGGGGCATGCCGAGGTCGAGCATGACGAGGTCGGGGTGCCGGCTCGCCGCGAGGTCGAGCGCCTCCCGCCCGTCGGCGGCCGTGACGACGTCGTAGCCGCGCGCCCCGAGGGTCACCTTGAGCGCCCGCAGGATCTGCGGGTCGTCGTCGGCGATCAGGATCTTCACGGCGCTCACGTGGCCGACCGTACCCGATCGGCCTCGCCTGCCCCGCCCGGCCCGGCCTCGCCTGCCCCGCCCGCCCCGGGCACCACCGGCAGCCCGACCACCATGGTCAACCCGCCGCCGGGGGTGTCGTCGAGTGCGAGCGTGCCGCCCATCGCCTCGACGAACCCCTTGCTGAGCGCCAGCCCGAGCCCGAGGCCCGTGCCGTTGTCGGTGTCGCCCAGCCGCTGGAACGCGACGAGGATCTCGTCCCGTCGTTCGACCGGGACCCCGGGGCCCCGGTCCACGACCCGCAGCTCGACCCGGTCGCCGAACGCGCTCGTCGAGATGCGGACGCTCGCGTCCGGCGGCGAGTGGCGCAGGGCGTTGTCGAGCAGGTTGACGACCACGCGCTGCAACAGCACGGCGTCGGCCCGCACGGGCGGCACCGTCGCCCGCAGCGCGAGCTCGACGTCGGCCGGCCCGAGGCCGAGCTCGTCGAGGGCGCCGAGCACGACCTCGTCGACGTCGACGTCCGCGGGCGTCACGGCGAGGGCCCCGGCCTGCACGCGGCTGACGTCGAGCAGGTCGGTGACCAGGGTCGAGAGCGAGTCGAGGCTCTCGTGGGCGGTGGACAGCAGCTCGTCCCGGTCGGAGTCGCTCCAGGCGACGTCGGTCTGCCGCAGTCCGCTGACGGCGGCCGTCGCGGCGGCCAGCGGGCGACGCAGGTCGTGACCGACGGCGGCGAGCAGGGCGCTGCGCATGCGGTCGACCTCGGCGAGCGGGGCGACCTGGCCTGCGGCCCGGCTCAGCTCGGAGTGCTCGAGGGCCGCCTCGACCTGCGCCGCGACGACGTCCAGGAGGCGCCGGTCGGCCGCCTGCAGTTCGGGTCCGGTCAGCTCGAGGGTCGCGTCGGCGCCCGCGGCGATCGACGTGGTGGTCCCGGCCGGGGACCCGGCTCCGGGACGGCCGTCGCCGGCGAGCCGCGCCTCCCCGATCTCGACCCCGCCCTGGACGACGCGCACCCGGGTCATGCCCAGGGCCTCGCGGGTGCGGCCGATCAGGGCTTGCAGGGCGTCCTGGCCGCGCAGCACGCTCCCCGCGACCGTGGCGAGCAGCTCGGTCTCGGCGAGCGCCCGGGCGGCGGCACGGCTGCGTCGTGCGGCCTGGTCGACCACGTAGCTGACGATCGCGGCGTTGAGCACGTACAGCACGAGTGCCGCCAGGTGCAGCGGCTCGGCGATGGTCAGCTGGTAGATCGGCGCGATGAAGAAGAGGTCGAGCGTCACGCCCGAGAGCAGCGCCGCGAGCAGGGCCGGCCAGATGCCGCCCGTGACGGCGACCACCACGACCAGCAGCTGGAAGACCAGCACGGTGCCCGCGATGCCGTCCTCCGAGCGGTGCCCGGCCAGCAGCCCGGTGAGCAGCGGCCCGGCCACGAGGGCGAGCACGAACCCGGCGATCACGCGGCGTCGCGACAGGGCCCCGCCGAGTCGCGGCAGCACCCGGTCGCGTCCGGCCGAGGAGTGGGTGACGATGTGCACGTCGATGCGTCCCGACTCGCGGATCACCGTCGAGCCGATGCCGGGCCCGGTCAACGCCGCGGCCAGGCGCCCCCGTCGGCTCACGCCGATGACGAGTTGCGAGGCGTTCACCCCGCGGGCGAAGGCGACGAGCGCACGGGGAACGTCCGAGCCGACGACCTGGTGGTACGTGCCGCCGAGCTTCTCGACCAGGGCCCGCTGGGCCGCCAGGGCACCCGGTGCTCCCTGCCGGAGGCCGTCCTGCGCACTGACGTGCACGGCGACGAGTTCTCCTCCGGAGGACCGGGCGGCGATGCGGGCACCCCGTCGGATCAGCGTCTCGCCCTCGGGGCCGCCGGTCAGGGCGACGACGACGCGCTCCCGGGCCTCCCAGGTGCTGTCGATGCCGTGCTCGTCGCGGTACGCCTTCAGCGCGCTGTCCACCTCGTCGGCCAGCCAGAGCAGCGCCAGCTCGCGGAGGGCCGTCAGGTTGCCGAGGCGGAAGAAGTTCGAGAGCGCCGCGTCGACCCGGTCGGCCGGGTAGACGACGCCCTCGGCCAGTCGGTCCCGGAGGGCCTGAGGGGCGAGGTCGACGAGCTCCACCTGGTCGGCCGCCCGCAGCACGGCGTCGGGCACCGTCTCGCGCTGCGTCGCCCCGGTGATGCGCTCGACCACGTCGGTGAGCGAGTCGACGTGCTGGACGTTGACGGTCGAGACGACGTCGATGCCGGCGACGAGCAGGGCCTCGACGTCCTGCCACCGCTTCTCGTGGGTGGAGCCGGGGGCGTTCGTGTGGGCGAGCTCGTCGACCAGCGCGAGCTGCGGTGCCCGCGCGAGCACCGCCTCCAGGTCGAGTTCGTCCAGCGCGACGCCGCGGTGGACGACCGCCCGGCGGGGCACGACCTCGAGGTCGCCGACCAGCGCCGAGGTCGCGCGCCGCCCGTGCGTCTCGACGACGGCCACGACGACGTCGACCCCTTCGGATCGCAACCGTGCCCCTTCTTCGAGCATCGTGTACGTCTTGCCCACGCCGGGCGCCGCCCCCAGCACCACCCGCAACCGCCCTCGCTTCATGGGCTCAGCCTGTCACCCCTGCGGACCCGAGCGTGCCGGACGGGGACCACCCGCCGGGCACACGGGAACGCCCCGTGACCACGGGGGCCACGAGGCGTATGTCTCGAGGGGACCTGGCCCCCTCCGTGGTTCAGCTGGAGGGTCGCACCCGACGCGACCCTGCGCGATCTCACAGGGGGTTGTGTGCCTGGTGCCTCTCGAGGCCGTCCGACCCGAATCGGACTCTTGCAGGATACGCGATCCGGAGGCTCCGTTGCCCATTGGGCATGGAAATTCTCAGGAAGCCCCGGCACGATGGTCCGATGCAGCAGACTCCGGCGCGTGGGGACCTCACCCGATTCGGCACGGAAGCGGTCGGCGGGCGCGACGAGAAGCGTCGGGCGACGAGCCGTGGGCTCGCCGACGCGGCCTTCCGACTGGCGACCGAGAAGGGCTTCGACGGCTTCGTCGTCGAGGACGTCACCGCTCTGGCCGGTTACTCGAGGCGCACCTTCGCGAACCACTACTCGTGCAAGGAGGACGCCGTGGCCTCGGTGCTCCTGAACAAGGCGGGCGCGGCGGTCGACGCCTCCGACCTGTCGATGCTCGCGTCCTTCCAGGGCACCGACATCGACCTGCTCGAGCTGCTGCTGCTGTCGGCCGTCGACGCCCAGCTCGTGGACTACATGATCAGCCTCCGCCACCTGCTGCGGACGCACGAACCCCTGCTGCCCTACGTGCTCGCGGTCGGCGTCCCCATGACCGAACGCGTCGGCGACGTGATCGGCCTGGCCGTCGGCCCCTCGCGGGACGACCTGACCACGTCCTTGCTGATCCACTCGACCTGGGGTGCCGTCATCGCCGTGCTGCGCGGCGTCTACGACCCCTGGGTCGACACGACCACCGACGACGAACGCGTCGACGCCCTCCGCGCCTACTGGGCGACGACGTTCGAGCGCTTCCGCACGGGCTTCGGGCCCGTCGCCTGAGCCGTGGACGCGGCGACTCCGGCCGACGAGGACATGGCCGACGAGACCCCCACCGGCGAGGTCCTGGCCGGCGGGAACATGAACGCGGTCGTCCGACAGGGTGACACCGTCCTCCGCGTCGCCGGCCCCTGGACCCCCACCGTCCATCGCTTCCTGTCGTACCTCGCGTGCGCCGGCGTCGGCGGCATCCCCCTGCCGTTGGGCGTCGAGGGCAGCCGTGAACGCCTGAGCTTCGTCGACGCCGACGTGCCCGTGTACCCGCTGCCCGACCACGTCTTCACCGACGAGGCACTGGTCGAGGGTGCGCGCCTGCTGCGCCGCCTGCACGACGCGAGCATCGGCTTCGGCCTCGACGGCGCCGTCTGGCAGGCCCCGGCGAAGGTGCCGTCCGAGGTGATCTGCCACAACGACTTCTCCCCGCACAACCTCGCCTACGACGCCGCCGGCCACGTCGTCGGGGCGATCGACTTCGACTTCGCCTCGCCCGGCCCCCGCCTGTGGGACCTCGCCTACTACGCGACGCGCGCGGTGCCCCTCACCGACCGCACACCCCCGAACGCCCCCGGCATGACCGACGCCGAGCGGCGGGTGCGGCTGCTCCTCGACGCCTACGGCAGCGAGGCGACCTGGTCCGACGTGCTGCGGGTCGCGATCATCCGGTTGCACGACCTCGCCGACATGAGCCGTGACAAGACGGTCGAGCTGGGCAACCCGCGCCTCGCCGACGACGCGGACGGGTACGAGCGCGAAGCCGCCTACCTGGCGACCCTGCGCGACTGACCTGCACGCGCCTCCTGCGCTCGTCACGACGGCGGTCACCGGACCGCAGGCGACGAGGAGGCGCGGTGCCGGCCTCGTCAGGCCAGCAGGTCCACGGCGAGGTAGCCGGCGTAGCCGCCCGACGTGCGTCCGTCACGCCGTCCCGAGGTCAGCACCTCGCCGACGTCCGAGGCGACGAGCGTCGCGCCGGCGTCGCGGAGCCGGTCGACGAGGACGTTGTCCTCGTGCAGGTCGACGGGCGCGAACCCGCCGACGGACCGGTACGACGACGCCCGCACCCCGAGGTTGGCGCCGTGCACGTGGCCGTTCGGCCGCCCGGGCGTGTGCCGGGCCGTCCAGGCCGCGATCTGCCGCGGCGAGAGGTCGGCGAAGTCCGGGCGCACGGTGCCGATCACGACGTCGGCGCCCGAGGCGGCCCGGTCGAGCTGGTCGTCGATCCAGCCCGGCGGCACGACCGAGTCGGCGTCGGTGCAGGCGAGCCACACCGCGTCGAGCGGCAGGTCGTCCGAGGGCGCGCCGAGTTCGTCCAGGGCGACGTCGACGCCGACGGCCCGTGCGACGCCGACCCCGCGGGCCTCGATCTCGAAGACGGTCACGCGGGCGTGCGCACGAGCGGCCGCCACCGTCCCGTCCGTGCAGGCGTCGGCCACGAGGACGACGACGACCCGCACCTCCGGATGGGTCCTGGCCGTGTGCCGCCGCGCGACGTCGACGCCGTCGAGGGCGCGCGAGACGAGTTCCTCCTCGTCGTGCGCGGGGACGACGACCGCGACGGCCCGCACGGGGCGGGCCGGGGTCGGGGCCGGAGTCGGTCGGGCGGGCGCATCGCTCATCGCAGGCCCGTCCGCTGGGCGACCGACCGGGGGTCGCGCGAGAAGACGTCGAGCACGAAGTCGCCCTCGACGTGGTGCGAGACCCGGTGGAGGCGCGGGTCGGCGCCCAGCCGGGCGTGGACGTCGTCCGCGCCCTGCCGGAAGTCCCCCTCGGGCTGGGTCCAGTGGCAGGCCAGGACGTCGCCGTCGTCGGCCAGACCGTCGACGATCGAGTCCACCAGCCGCCCGAACGCCTCCGGGGCCAGGTAGTAGCCGACCTCGCTGAGCACGACGAGGTCGAAGGTGCCCGACGGGTAGTCGGCGGCGGCGTCGGCCTGCTCGACCGTGACGTGCAGCAGGTTCGCGAGCCGCTCGCGAGCGGCTTGCACGGCGACCGACGACACGTCGAGGGCCAGCAGGCGGTCCGCCGCGGGGGCCAGGTCGCCCGTCAGCACGCCGATCGAGCAGCCCACCTCGAGCACGCGGCCGTAGCGCTCACGAGGCAGCGACGCCACGGTGAGGGCGCGCTTGCGGCGCTCGTACCAGCGCGTCGTGACCCGCCACGGGTCGGCGCGGCGGGCGTGCGTCCGGTCGAACGTCGCCTCGGTCGCCGGGACCGACGCCGCGGCGCCCCCGCCCTGGCCGTCCGCGTCCTGGCCGTCCGCCTGCGACCCGGCCACGACGAAGACCTCGCGCCCGCGGGTGAAGTGCCGCTCGAACACCGGGTGCAGCACGGGTGCATCCTCGGGCGCGCTCGAGAGGGGTCGGCGCTGCGAGACGTACGCCGCGAGGGCCGAGCGCTTCGCGGCGTCGGCGACGGCGTCCAGGGACGACAGCCGCAGCGACGGCCAGGGCACGTCGGGGTGGTCGGGCGTCCCCCAGTGCCACAGCCAGATCGGGTACTCGAGCAGCGTCGTGCCGGCCTGGTCCCCCTCGGCCACCAGCTCGGCGGCGATCTCGCCGAGCACGCGGTGGTCCCGGTGGCCGTCCCCGCGCCAGGGCGCCACGACCAGGCCACCCGGACCGGGCAGCAGGGGCCGCAGCCGCTCGGTGATCTCGGCACGGGCCTCGCGGACCGCCCCGTCGGCGATGCTCCACTGCACCAGCTCGACGTCGTGACCCAGCAGGTGGACCGCGACCCGCGCCTCCTCGGCCCTCGTCGCGACGAGGTCCTCGGCGCTCGTGCTCGAGCCGGGGTGCGAGGCGGCGCCGTCGGTGACCACGACGACCGTGACCGGGACGCCGCGGGCGGCCGCGTCGGCGATCAGCCCGCCGGCGCCGAGGGTCTCGTCGTCGGGGTGGGCGGCCAGCACGACGAGGCGCGACGCCGCGGACGGGTCGACGGCGCCGCCGAGCGGCGGCAGGCCGAGGAGGCGCGGGTCGGCCTCCCAGGTCTCGACCGGGGTCCCCGGCGCGCGACCGTCGAAGCTCACCACGTGGGGAGCCCGTCGCGGACGGCGTCGCGGAGCACCGTCTGACCCAGCGACGCGTCGTCGCGTTCGCCGTGGTGCTGGCGGAGGTAGAGCTCGAGGTCGGCGACGCGCTTGGCGTGGGCGGCGTCGGTGGCCAGCGGCGCGGGGCCGAGCGCACGGGACGCCCGGGCCAGCACCTCGTCGCAGGCGTGCGCGACCGTCCCGCGGACGCGCTTGACCAGCAGCCGCCCGGCGTCACCGGTCGCCTCACCGGCGTCGACGAGGTCGGCGGCCTCGACCAGAGCCCGGCGGGCGTCGGCCAGTCGCGTGTCGACGAGGCCGAGGGCCTGCAGGAGGTGCGGGTCGGCAGGGCGCTCCGGCGTGCGCGACGAGGCGGTCACCGCCGCGGCCAGCAGCGTGCGGGCCACGCCGACCGCGCCGCCGTACCAGCACGCCGCGACGCCGATCCCGCCCCACGAGAAGCCGGGACGCTCGAGGTACCACCCGGGAGCGCCGACCTCGCGTGCCTCGACGTCGTCGAAGTCGACCGGGCCGGAGGGGATCTCGACGAGGCCCCTGGCGTGCCAGGCGTCCGCCGTCACGGTCACGCCCGCCTGACGGAGGTCGACCGAGAACAGGCGACGCTCGTCGCCGACCCAGGCGGTGACGAGCGCGCCGTCGAGGGTGCCCGCCAGGGAGCACCAGGGCTTCGTGCCGGCCAGCGACCACGGACCCGACCCGTCCGGGCCCCGGGTCGCCGTCAGACGGACGCCGGGCCCCTCGGCGGCGAACACGCCCCAGGTGAACGGGTCGGCGGTCCGAGCGCGCGGGGGGACGGAGGAGCGGTCGCCGTCGCCCTCGTCGGGCAGGGTCTCGATCGCGGTCGCGGCGCCGACCTCGGCGTGCTGGTCGAGGATGGCGAGGGCGTCGAGGTGCGGTTCGGCCGCTCGGGCCGCACCGAGATCGTGCGCGGCGAGCGTCGCCAGGGCCTGCCAGAGGTCGGCCGTCGAGCCCAGTCCGGGCAGGGCCCCGTGTCGACCGAGCTCGACGGCGAGGTCGAGTGCGTCGCCCACCGAGGGCGCCTGACGGGATCGCAGCCCCTCGACGACGAGAGCGGTGGCCGTCCCGACGACCGGACCCGCGCCTCCCAGGGTGACCGGCTCGATCGGGTCGGTCGAGCGCGCGGGCGCGGAGGGACTCATGGTCTCGACGCTAGTCGGTCGTCCGATCGAGCATGGGGGTTGACAACGGGGTGGACGACAGGCGTCGGGCAGTGCGGGAGGGTCAGAACTCGTCGCTGTCGAGCGGGATGCGCTCGGCCGCTTCGGCGGTCTGGGGCTCGATTCCGCGGAGGCGGCCGATGCGCCCCTCGATGTCGTCGACCAGGGCGCCGTCGTCGATCTCCGCCTCGTCGGTCTGCTCTTCGGAGACCAGCATCTGACTGGCGGGACGGAGCAGCACCTGGAACCGCTGGTGCACCCCGCCACGATCCATGCCGGGCAGGTCGACCATGTCGGACTTGTTCTGCATGGCCAGCGCTCGCGCGTACTCGACGACGGCCGCCGCGATCGCGTCGCCGGTGACCAGGTACTCGTCGGTGTAGTGGATGCGTTTCACCCGTGGTTCTCCCTGCAGTCGAGACGACTCGTCGTCACCGATCACGCTACGCGCGACGGGGCGGGAAGGCCCCGTGCCGGGCGACGTCGGTGGGCCCTCGAGCGGGCAGAAGAAAAGCCACCCCGGAACATCTCTGGCGAGAGAGAGAACCGACGTGGCTTTCCGCGGAGCCGGTGGGATTTGAACCCACGGTTCCCACAAAGGGAACTCCACCTTAGCAGGGTGGTGCACTAGGCCGAACTATGCGACGGCTCCATGCGGCTCGCGAGCGAACGCGCAGGGACAAGCATAGCGGCCCGCAGGCCAGATGCCGAACCGGGGCCCGGGGCCGGTCGGACGTCCGGCCGGGACGGGCGTGGACAGAACCACCCGTGCCCCACCCGCTCTGGGGGGCGTGATCGGCTTGTCGGCATTTGTGCCGACACATAGAGTACCCCTGACGCCGACGACGGCCGAGGGGCCGGGGCCCGACAGCACGGGCCCGTTCACCCTTGCCGAACACGCCCCCCGACGGTCGCCGCGTCACGTGCCCCACCATCGGGCGCCGCACCCGAACGGCTGCGCCCGAGGGGCTCGCCGCCGGCACCGACGCCGGCCTCCACACCCCCCACGGTGCCGCACCCCTGATCCCGGCATCGCGGGGTTCTCATGCGTGCCGGTTCGGGCCGCCGCTTGAGGTCACCGGTCGTCCCGGCGAGCTGGTTACTCGCCGGGGCGACTTCTCGGCGGAGCGCCTAGTTCGAGCCGAACGCCACCGAGCAGGTCTGGTCGGCCGCCGTCTGGCCGGTGAGGCCCTCGATGACCTCGGTCGTCGGAGGCGTGGTCGACGCCCCCGAGCCCGGGTCGGTGGGTGCCGCCGTGTCGGCCGGAGCAGCGGTCTGGGCCGGAGCAGCCGTCTCGACCGGAGCGGCCGGGGCCTGGGTCGCCGCCCCACCGTCAACCGTGCCGGTGTTCTCGGAGCCGATGCCGGTGCTGCCCTCGGGGATCGAGAACGGGACGTCGTTCGCGATCGCGTCGAAGAGCTGGGTCGCCACGGCCTCGTCGGGCTGCACCTTGTTCTCGTAGACGCCCGAGCCTCCGGTCGTGCCGGGGTACTGGACGAAGTTGACGGCGTCGAGCGGCAGGTCCCGGAGCGCGAGACCGATCTGCACCATGGTGTCGATCTTGGTCAGCTGGTCGGACAGGGTCATGTTGCTCGCCGCGGCGCGGGCCAACGAGTAGAGCTTCGTGGGGTTGCTGAGGGTGTCGGCGCTCTTCACCGTCCGCAGCAGCGACGAGAGGTAGACCTGCTGGCTGCTGATGCGGCCGAGGTCGGACCCGTCGCCCACGCCGTGGCGGGTGCGGAGGAAGGCCAGGGCGTCGGCACCCGAGAGCACGGTCTCGCCGGCCGGGATGTCGAGACCCGTGTAGCGGTCCTTGATGGGCGTCGCGGCACACACGGGGACGCCGCCGATGGCGTTCGACATCTCGATGACGCCGTTGAACGAGATCATGCCCGCGAAGGGGATGTCGAGACCGGTCAGGCTCGAGACGGTCGAGGCGACGCAGCTCAGCCCGCCGTACGAGTAGGCCTCGTTGATGGGTCGGGCCGACATCGCCGAGTAGTACCCCGAGCCGTCCTCCTTCGCGCACGACGGGATCGGCACGACCATGTCGCGGGGGATGCTGACGGCGGTCGCGTTGGTGTGGTCGGCCGACACGTGGAGCAGGATGTTGACGTCGTTCAGGGTCGCGTCCCGCTCGCCGAACGCCCCCTGGTCCTGGCTGGCGTCGTTGTCGGTCCCGACGACGAGGATGTTGAAGCCGCCTTCGTACTCGCTGATCGACGGGGGCGCGGGCTTGGTGGTCTCGCCCTGGGCCGCCTGCAGCTCGACCCCGTCACCGAGGTCGCTGCGCACCTGGTACGCCGCGATGGCGCCGACCGAGGCTCCGCTCACGAGCAGGACGGCCACCGAGGCGGCCACCACCTTCGTGACGGCCCGCACCGCGCCTCCGCTCTTGAGCCGGCCGTGTCGGGCGACTCCCGTCGTCGCGGGGGCGGAACGGCGTCCGGAGGCGGTCGCCTCGGGTCGGGCAGCTCGTCGGCCACGGCCGGATCGGTCGCGAAGGTCGCTCACGCGGTGTCCTCTCGGTCATCGAGGGCGACCCTCGCTCGCGCGGCCTCGGGATCGTTCGAGGATCGAGCGGGCAGAAGGGCACCGTTCGGTGTACGGGCAGATGGAGATACTACCCAGGCGGTCCTGGGCCGCTGCCGGGACTCAGCCGGTCGCACGGTTCGCGACGAGCTGGACGGCGTACGAGGCGTGCCACTTGCCGGCGGCCGGTCCCCCGTTGCACTCGCCGTCGCTCGCCCCGGGCGTCTTGATCCAGAGCAGGGCGTCGAGCTTCGTCGTGCCGGTCTGCACCGAGGGCACGACCCCCAGGCCGGCCCCGGGCGCGTTGCACCACGTGCCCTTCCAGCCACGACCGTTGCGCGACGTGTCGATCACGTACCGTGCGCCTCCCGTCGCCTGCGACACCTTCTCGGCGTAGACGCGCTCGGATTCGACCGGGTAGTAGTTCGACACGTTGGTCGCGAAGCCGCGCGCGCGGTCGACACCGGCCGCCTTGAGGCGCGCGGCCATGGTCTGCGGCGGCACCCAGTTCGAGTTGCCGGCGTCGAGGTAGGCCGGGACGCCCGCGTCCGCCAGGGTCGCGACCGCCGAGGCGATGGTGGCCTCCCGCCCGCTCGTCTGCTCGGGGCAGTTGCTGATGAGCGTGAGGGCGTCGGGCTCGACGACCACGGCGACCCGGTGGCCCGCCAGCCGCGAGGCGACGAGGGAATTCCAGCGCAGGTACGCCGCGTTGTCGGCCGACCCGCCCGCCGAGTGGCTGCCACAGTCGCGGTTCGGGATGTTGTACGTGACGAACAGGGGGGTCGCGCCGACCTTCTCGGCGGCGGCGACGGTGCCGTCGATCTTCTTCACGAGCTGGGCGTCGGTCAGCCAGCTGCCGAGCCAGGTCGCCACCGGCTGCTTCGAGATCGTGCGGGCCGCCGCGGCCTCGGCGGTCCGACCCTCGGACGTCAGCGTGGTCGCGGCGCGCGCCGCCTCACCGGCGGGGTCGACGTACAGACCGCCCCGGAACAGCGTCGTGGTGGGCGTGGAGCGGATGGTCTGCGAGACCGCGGCAGGCGTCGTCACCGTGGGGACCGACGTCGAGGCCGGGTCGGGCGACACGGGCGACCCGGTCGACCCGCGCTCCCCGCGCGAGGTGAAGGCGGCGATGGCGCGCTCGGCCGACTTGGACGACCGTGCGGGCGGGCTCGACGCCGTGGTCGGCGAGGCCGTGACCGAGGTCGACGAGGGGTCGACGGGGGCCGCATGCGCTCGCGCGGGAGCGACCGCGAGGCCGACCGTCAGGGCGACGGCGACGCCGAGGACGACGGCGGCGCGGGTCGTCGGGGTCATGTGGGTCATGGCTGGGGTCCTGGTGTCGAGGGGCCCGGGCGGTGTTCGGCCCACCCGGGGTGCCGACCGGTGCGGGACCGCAACGGGGGGCTCGATCAGTGCAACACGGGGGTGCCTCGGCGTTCAGTCCCTGTTCGGGGGGACGGAGCGTTCCACTTCGGGGGCCACGGGGGTCGGAGAGGGCCTCTGGCGGGGTTCCGGGCACGGCACCAGAGGCGGTCGTCACGGCGGCCCTCGCGGCGGCCGACCTGGGAGACTGGATGGGCGGTCGCGGACGCTCCCGCGCGCGCACCAGGCCCGGGAGGACCACATGAACGGCGAGACCAACCGAGACGCATGGCGGGACTCCGTCGAGACCTGGCTCAAGGGCGACGAGCGCAACGACGTCTTCGACGGCTACCTAGACTGGTACCGCGCGCCGGTGATGGCCGACACCGACGACTGGACCCGCGACTTCTTCGTGCTGCCGGCCGTCGGTTCGGACGTGCTGCACAAGCACGCGGGCTTCGTCGACGGCGACGCCGCCGTCTCGGTCGACGACACCACCTGGCGCGACCTCAGCACCCTGATCGGCGAGGCCTTCGCGACCTACGCCGCCGCCAAGGCCTAGGAGGCACGGGTCGCGTCATCTGCGGAACGCGCGACCCGTCTGGCGGAGGGCGTGGGATTCGAACCCACGAGACATCTCTGCCCACTTGTTTTCAAGACAAGCTCCATCGGCCGCTCGGACAGCCCTCCCGGTGGCCGGACGAACTACGCCGCCACGATGTGATCACTACGCCACTTTCAACCGTGGCGTCGTGTTCATGTCGTGGCGGGATGCACGCATCGGGCAACCGGGGCCGAGTCTACCGGCTCAGAGCGTCGCGAGCACCTCGGCGAGCCCGTCGTCCAGGTCGCTCGACGTCTGCTCGCTGGCCACCGCGGCGACGTCGTCGGGCGCCTGGCCCATGGCCACCCCGCGGCCCTCGGCCGCGGCCCAGCGCAGCATGTCGATGTCGTTGCGCCCGTCGCCGGCGGCCAGGACCTGCGACCGCGGCACGTCGAGCCACTGCCGCACGCGCTCGAGGGCGGTCGCCTTCGTGACGCCGTCCGGGGCGATGTCGAGCCAGGCCGTCCAGCCGACGTTGTAGTTCACGTGCTGGAGGCCCATGCGCTCGACGGCCGTGAGGAAGTCCTCGGTGTCGTGGTCGGGCGAGACGACGACCACGCGGGTCGCCGGCCGGCCGACGAGGTCGTCGAACTCGACCTTCTCGGCGTTCAGTGCCGCCGCCGCCGCGGGGAACGACCCGCAGTACCGCAGCAGCCCCTCTTGGTCTTCGACGGCGTACCCGGCCCCCGCGTCGGCCAGCGCGTCGCGGATCGTCGACAGCACCTGGGTCGGGTCGAACTCCTCGACGTGCACGCGGCGGTACCCCGTCGGGGCCGACTCGTCACGGCCCAGCGTGATGGCACCGTTCGCGCAGACGACGTAGTCCGAGACGAGACCGAGACGCTCCATGACGGGCAGCGTCATCGACACCGAGCGTCCGGTCGCGATCATGACCTGGTGACCCTGGTCGTGGAGGCGCGTGATCTCGCCGAGGACGGCCTCGGAGATGGTGCCGTCCTCGGGCATGATCGTGCCGTCGACGTCGAGCGCGACCAGCCAGCGGTCGGCGGCGGCCACGGGCTCGTCGCCGGGCCGGGGTGCGGCTGCGGCCTGGCTCACGCGACCGGCTCGATGACCTCGAGGCCACCGAGGTAGCCGCGCAGCGCCTCGGGCACGACCACCGAACCGTCGGCCTGCTGGTGCGTCTCGAGGATCGCGACGAGCCACCGCGTGGTCGCGAGGGTGCCGTTGAGCGTCGCGACGGGAGCCGTCTTGCCGCTCTCGGTGCGGTAGCGGGTGTCGAGGCGGCGGGCCTGGAAGGTGGTGCAGTTCGACGTGCTGCTCAGCTCGCGGTAGGTGCCCTGCGTCGGCACCCAGGCCTCGATGTCGAACTTGCGCGCGGCGCTCGAACCGAGGTCGCCGGCGGCGACGTCGATGACGCGGTAGGTGAGGCCGAGTGCCTGCAGCATGCTCTCCTGGAACCCGACGAGGGCGTCGTGCTCGGCCTCTGCCTGGTCGGGGTGCACGTAGCTGAACATCTCGAGCTTGTTGAACTGGTGCACGCGCAGGATGCCCCGGTTGTCCTTGCCGGCGGCACCGGCCTCGCGGCGGTAGCAGGTCGACCAGCCGGCGTAGCGGATCGGGCCCGCCTCGACGTCGAGGATCTCGTCGGAGTGGTACCCGGCGAGCGCGACCTCGCTCGTGCCGGTCAGGTAGAGGTCGTCGGCGGGCAGGTGGTAGACCTCGTCGGCGTGGGAGCCCAGGAACCCGGTGCCGGCCATGACCTCGGGTCGCACCAGCGTCGGGGTGATCAGCGGCGTGAAGTCGTTCTCCAGGGCGAGGTCGAGGGCCATGTTCATCAGGCCGAGCTCGAGGCGGGCACCGATGCCGCGCAGGAAGTAGAAGCGCGAGCCCGAGACCTTGGTGCCGCGCTTGATGTCGATCGCGCCGAGCTTCTCGCCGAGGTCGGCGTGGTCGAGGGCCTCGAAGTCGAAGGAGGGGCGGGTGCCGTGCTCACGGAGCGTCACGAAGTTCTCTTCGCCGCCCGAGGGCACGCCGTCGATGATCAGGTTGCCGATGCCGCGCGCGGCCGCGTCGAAGACCGCATCGGCCTCGTTCGAGGCGGCCTGCGCCTCCTTCACGCGGGCGGCGAGCTGCTGTGCCTGCGCGACCAGGGCCTTCTTCTCGTCTTTCGGCGCCTTGGCGACGGTCTTGCCGAAGGCGTTCTGCTCGGCGCGCAGGTCTTCGAAGGCGGCGATCGCCGCGCGGCGGGCCTGGTCGGCCGCCACCGCGTCGTCGACCAGCGACTCGGAATCGCCCCGGGCCCGCTGGCTCTGCTTGACGAGGTCGGGGGATTCACGAAGCAACTGGGGATCGATCACCCGCCCATCCTAGGCAACGGCACCCGCGCGGCCGACGTTCTGCACAGAGCCTTCGCCTTCCCGTTACCTCACGGGGGTGCGTCCAATACGCTCGCCCCATGACCGCCACCTCCCCCTCCCCCGCCGAGCACGCCTCGGCATCCGAGCCCGAGACGGCTCGCCAGACCGCCGCGGTCGTCTACAACCCGATCAAGGTCGACCTCGACGCCATCAAGACGGCCGTCGGGCGCCACGAGTTCTCGAACGGCTGGGCCCCCACGAAGTTCTACGAGACCAGCAAGGAAGACCCGGGCGGCGAGGTGACGAAGCAGGCCCTCGCCGAGGGCGTCGACATGGTGATCGCCGCGGGGGGCGACGGCACGGTGCGTGCCGTGGCCGAGGCCCTGCAGGGCACCGACGCGTCCCTCGCCCTGCTGCCCTCGGGCACGGGCAACCTGTTGGCCCGCAACCTCGAGCTCTCGCTCGACAACCTCGACGACTCGATCGCGACGGCGTTCAGCGGTCGCGACCGTGACATCGACCTCGGCGTCGTCGACGTCGAGCGTGAGGACGGCTCGCGCGAGACCAAGGCGTTCGTCGTCATGGCGGGCGTCGGCCTCGACGCGAAGATGCTCGCGAACACCAACGACGAGCTGAAGAAGCGCGTCGGGTGGCTCGCCTACGTCGACGCCATCGCCCGCGCGCTCCGCGACGACAACAAGATCGACGTCCGGTACGAGCTCGACGACCAAGGCCGCAAGTCGATGCGCGCCCACACGATCATCGTCGGCAACTGCGGCCTGCTGCCCGCCAACATCATGCTGCTGCCCGACGCGGCGATCGACGACGGCATCTTCGACATCGTCGCCCTGCGCCCCGAGGGCTTCTTCGGCTGGGTGCAGATCTGGGTCAAGATCGTGTGGGAGAACGGCGTCATGCGCCGCACCCAGGTCGGCCGCCGCATCCTCGCCGCCAACAGCCGCGAGGTGCGCACCCTGCGCTACAACAAGGGCAAGAAGCTCGTGGTCCGCCTCGACTCGCCCCAGGACTTCGAGATCGACGGCGACTCCGTCGGCAAGGTCGTCGCCCTGCGTGCGGTCGTCGACCCGGGCGGCCTGACCGTCCGCGTGCCGGCCGACGCCTGATCGGCACGGGCGGCCGGCCGAGCGAGGCCGGTCGTCAGTGCAGGCCGCTGATCAGCGCAGGCCGCTGATCAACCCGCGCAACCAGTCGCGGGCGTCGACGAAGGCCTCGTCGTCGTACCGCGGCGAGACCTCGGCCGGGGCGCCGTCGGCACGAGGGTACGACCCGAGGAACATCACGCTCGGGCTGAAGCGCTTCAGCCCGAGCAGGGCGTCGGCCACGCGTTCGTCGAGCACGTGCCCCTCGAGGTCGATGACGAACCGGTAGCGCCCGAGGGCGTCGCCGATCGGCCGCGACTGGATGAGGCTGAGGTTGATGCCGCGGGTCGCGAACTGCTCGAGCATGTCGACCAGTGCCCCCGAGCCGTCGGCCGGCAGCTCGACGATCAGGCTGGTCTTGTCGGCACCGGTCGCGGGCGGCACGGGCACCGTCCGGCTGACCAGCACGAAGCGCGTGACGGCCTGGTCGTTGTCGCCGATGTCGCGGGCGAGCACCTCGAGGTCGTGGTGGTCGGTGATTCCGGGAGGCGCGACCGCGGCGTCCGCGGAGCCCCCGGCGCCGCCCGGCTCGAGCAGCGAGGCGGCGGCGGCCACGTTCGACGAGGCCGGCAGGTGACCGTGGCCGGGCAGGTTGCGTTCGAGCCAGCGGTGGGTCTGCGCGTAGGCGACCGGGTGCGCGTTGACGACTCGCACCTCCTCGATGCGGGTGCCCGGCCGGGCGACGAGCACGAAGTTGACGCGCACCAGGTACTCGCCGACGATGCGGAGGCCCGGCACCGTGGCGAGGGCGTCCTGCGTCGCACTGACCCCGCCCTCGACGCTGTTCTCGATCGCGATCATCGCGGCCGTGCTGACGCCCGAGACGACGTCGGCCAGGGCCTCGCCGACGTTGTTGACGCTCTTCCAGGTGGCCCCGACGGCCTCGGGCACCTGCTTGAGCGCCGCCTCGGTGAACGTGCCCGCGGGCCCGAGGTAGCTGTAGGTCGTCGAGGAGGCGCGGGTCGGCATGACGAGGAGCCTACTGAGAGCCGCCCGGGTACCGCGACGAAGGTCGGCGGCGGGTGCCAGGATGTCCCCATGACCGACCGTGCCGGAACCCCCGCAGAAGCCAGCGACCTGATCGACCCCGAAGAGGTCACGGCCGCGTACTACGAACTCGTCCCCGACGTCGGCGAGGTCGAGCAGAAGGTCGTCTTCGGCACCTCGGGCCACCGCGGGTCCTCGCTCGACGCCGCCTTCAACGAGACCCACATCGCCGCCATCACGCAGGCGATCGTCGAGTACCGCGCGGGCCAGGGCATCACCGGCCCGCTGTTCATCGGGCGCGACACGCACATCCTGAGCGGCCCCGCCGAGCGCACCGCGGTCGAGGTGCTCACCGGCAACGACGTGAAGGTGCTGGCCGACGCCGAGGGCGGCTACGTGCCGACGCCCGCGCTCAGCCACGCGATCCTGGTCTACAACAACGACCCCGCGAACACCGACAAGGCCGACGGCATCGTCGTCACCCCCAGCCACAACCCGCCCCGCGACGGCGGCTTCAAGTACAACCCGCCCCACGGCGGGCCGGCCGACAGCGACGCCACGAACTGGATCGCGAACCGCGCCAACGAGATCATCGCCGCCGGCAACGTCGACGTGAAGCGCGGCGTCGGCACGCCCGGCCGGCACGACTTCCTCCGCGGCTACGTGGGCGACCTCGTCAACATCATCGACATCGACGCCATCAAGAAGGCCGGCGTGAAGATCGGTGCCGACCCGCTCGGTGGCGCGAGCGTCGAGTACTGGGGCGCGATCCGCGACGTCTACGGCCTCGACCTCACCGTCACGAACCCGGGCGTCGACCCCACCTGGCGCTTCATGACGCTCGACTGGGACGGCAAGATCCGCATGGACCCGTCGAGCCCCTCGGCGATGGCCAGCGTCGTGCGCCGCAAGGACGAGTTCGACGTCCTGACCGGCAACGACGCCGACGCCGACCGGCACGGCATCGTCACGCCCGACGGCGGCCTGATGAACCCGAACCACTACCTCGCGGTCGCCATCGACTACCTCTACACGCACCGCCCCGAGTGGCGCGACGACGCGGCCATCGGCAAGACCCTCGTCTCGTCGAGCATCATCGACAAGGTCGCCGAGTCGCACGGGCGTCGCCTGTGGGAGGTCCCGGTCGGGTTCAAGTGGTTCGTCCCCGGCCTGGTGGACGGCTCGGTCGCCTTCGGTGGCGAAGAGAGCGCCGGCGCGTCCTTCCTGCGCAAGGACGGCACCGTCTGGACGACCGACAAGGACGGCATCCTGCTCGCCCTGCTCGCGAGCGAGATCATCGCCGTCACCGGCAAGACCCCCTCGCAGCTCTACGCCGAACTGGTCGAGAAGTACGGCGACCCGGTCTACCAGCGGGTCGACGCGGCGGCGACGAAAGAGCAGAAGACCCGTCTCGGCAAGCTCGACGGCGACGCCATCGAGGCGACCGAGCTCGCGGGCGACCGCATCACGGCCAAGCTCAGCAAGGCTCCGGGCAACGACGCGGCCGTCGGCGGCGTCAAGGTCGTCACCGACAAGGCCTGGTTCGCGGCCCGCCCCAGCGGCACCGAGGACGTCTACAAGATCTACGCCGAGTCGTTCGAGGGCCCCGAGCACCTCGCCCGCGTCCAGGCCGAGGCGAAGACCATCGTCGACGCCGCGCTCGGCGCCTGACCCGCACCGCCCGACGGGCGTGTTCGTGACGGACGGGCGACGTCGATCGCCCTCGTCCGACGAACACGCCCGTCGCGCGGTTCGCGGGGGGCGCGGCGGGCAGGCGGCGGCGGCCAGGCGGCAGGCTCAGCCCGCGTAGTCAGGGGCGGCCGGTAGGCCGAAGAACTCCTCGAGCGTGGTGACGCCCGTGTCGTGCATCTCGGTGGCGAGGGGCACGCCCACGTACCGGAAGTGCCACGGCTCGAAGGTGAAGCCCGTCACGGCGACCTTGTCCGCCGGGTAGCGCAGCAAGAACCCGAAGCGCCACGCGTTGGCCGCGAGCCACTGCCCCTGCGGTGTGTCCCCGAAGCAGGCCTGCAACGCGCAACTGAGCGGCACGGGGCTGATGTCGAGGGCGAGCCCGGTCTGGTGCTCGCTGAAACCCGGACGGGCGCTCTGTGCATCGGCCTGTGCCTGCCCGAGACGTTGGACCCAGCCGGCGTAGACGCCCACCTGGGTGTCGTACGAGCGGTAGGCGCTCTGCACCTGGAACGCCCCGGCCCCCTCGGCCTCGCCCGCCCGGAACATCTCGACGACCGCGGCAGCCGCCTCGGCGCGGAGGGTCGGCGGGTTCTGGTGCGCCACGTCGGGCGTGACGAGATCGCCGGGGACGTAGTCGACCGGGTCGAGCGCGCGCAGCTTGTCGCTGACGACCCAGAGGCTGGCGGGGTCGTCGACCGACCGGGCCGCCTTGTCGAACGCGGGTGTCGTGGGGGACGTGGGAGGCGCCTCCTCGGTCGGGGACGGGGTCGGGGTGAGCGTCGGCGAGACGGTCGCGGCCGACGTGCTCGGGCTCGGCTCGGGCGCGCCCCCCGAGCACGCGGCCAGCAGGCCGGCCGAGAGGACGACGGCCAGGACGGTGGCCGCGGGGTGCGGCAGGGAGGGGCGGCGTGACATCGCGTCGAGCCTAGTCACGAGCAACGGACCGACAGGGACGGACGATTCCTCTTGTTGTCGGATGCTTGCCCGTGAAGTAACTTTGCGTACTGCGCAATTCCTCGTCGCGCCTTCCCCTTCCAGACAGAAGAGACACCATGTCGAGCGCCGCCTCCGCACCCACGACCACGGCCCCCGCCGAGCGCCAGGGCCTGATGACCCACCGCCAGATCCTGTACGTCATCTTCGGCCTGATGGCCGGCATGTTCCTCTCGGCCCTCGACCAGACGATCGTCGGCACCTCGATGCGGACGATCGCGGACGACCTCGACGGGCTCAGCCTGCAGGCCTGGGTGACCACCGCCTACCTGATCGTGTCGACCATCTCGACGCCCATCTACGGCAAGCTCAGCGACATCTTCGGGAGGCGACCGCTCTTCCTGATCGCCATCACGATCTTCTTGCTGGGGTCCGTCGCGGCCGGCTTCTCCGAGAGCATGTACCAGCTCGCCATCTTCCGGGCGATCCAGGGCATGGGCGCCGGCGGCCTCATGGCCCTGCCGCTGACGATCATGGGCGACATCCTGGCCCCGCGTGAACGCGCGAAGTACCAGGGCTACTTCCTCGCCGTGTTCGGCATCTCGAGCGTCATCGGCCCGCTCGTCGGCGGGCTGTTCGCCGGGGCCGACCAGATCCTCTTCGTCACCGGCTGGCGCTGGGTGTTCCTGATCAACGTGCCGATCGGCATCGTGGCGCTGTTCATCGTCGTGCGGTTCCTGCACATCCCGGGCCAGAAGCGTCGCGAGAACGTGCGCATCGACTGGTTCGGCGCCGCCGCCGTCATCGTGGCCGCCGTGCCGCTGCTGCTGGTGGCCGAGCAGGGCCGCACCTGGGGCTGGAGCTCACCCGGAGCCTTCGCCTGCTACGTGATCGGGGCCGTCGGCATCGTCGCGTTCGTCGTGATCGAGCGATCGATGGGCGACGACGCACTCATCCCGCTCAAGCTGTTCCGCAACCCCACCTTCTCGATGGCGACCGTGCTCGGCGTGCTCGTCGGGTTCGGCATGTTCGGCGCCCTGCTGACGGTTCCGCTGTACCTGCAGCTCGTGAACGGGGCGACCCCGACCGAGAGCGGCTTCCAGATGCTGCCGATGATCGCCGGCCTGATGATCTCGTCGATCGTCGCCGGCCAGCTCATCTCACGGACGGGCAAGTACAAGATCTTCCCGATCACGGGCACGGCGTTCATGGCGGCCGGGTTCTTCTGGTTCACGAACCTCTCGTTCGACAAGCCGTACTGGTTCATGATGGTCGGCATGCTGTTGGTCGGCCTGGGACTCGGACAGCTGATGCAGACCCTGACCATCGCCTCGCAGAACTCGGTCGGGGCCCGCGACATCGGCGTGGCCACGTCGGCGTCGACGTTCTTCCGACAGATCGGCGGGACGCTCGGCACGGCCGTGCTGTTCTCCGTGCTCTTCAGCCGCATCCCCCAGACGATCGCGGACGCCTTCGCCGACTCGAGCCTGCAGGGCCGTGCCCAGGCCGCCCTCGCCGACCAGTCGGTGCTGAGCGACCCGGCGAACGCCGCGATCCTCAAGCTCTACCAGGCGGCCGGAGGCGGCGACACGTCGCAGGTCGGCGGCGCACTCGACGGCAACACGTCGTTCCTCAACACGGCCGACCGCCGTCTCGCCGCGCCGTTCCTCGACGGCTTCGCGAACGCAGCCGTGACGGTCTTCTGGGTCGCCCTGGTGGTGGTGCTCGTGGCCTTCGTGCTGAGCTTCTTCCTCAAGGCCACGCCGCTGCGCCAGAAGTCGGCCATCGACGAGGCAGCCGACGACGCGCGGGCCGCCGTGGCCGCCGACGCCGCGCTCGCGGCGCAGGCCGCCGCCGCGCAGACCGGTTCGCTGGTCGCCCCCGACACGGGTTCGATCGACGTCGTGCCCGCGGAAGAAGGGCGGGGCGACACCTCGCCTCGGCGCTGATCGGGTGCCCGGCGCGACGTTCGCCCGGCACCCGATCCGCTCGAGCTGGTGTCGCGACACGGCAAGTGTCGGGTAGCGTTCCCTCGACGGCGCTTCGGTGCCGAACGGTTCGTCCCGCGTCCGGCGTTCCCTGCCCGTGAAGCTCACGCGGGAGGCGAGACGACCGAAGGCCGCACACCCACGGGGTGTGCGGCCTTTCTCCGTCATGGGACGCCCCACCGAATCGATTCCCTGCGTGAAGCTCTGGTCGACACGGCGGGACGCCTCTGCCCACTCGAGGCGGACGTGTCGAGCCTAGGACGGCCACGAGCCGCAGCACAGGGGTTGACAACGAGAAAAAACCTGGTCAGTAATGATTTTTTGCTAGACGGACTAGCGACGTGGGCTAGACTCCCCCCCATGCCCGATCAGCACGCCACCGCCGCGCCCTTCGATGCGTCCGGCTATTGGTACAGCAGCAGCACCGAAGAGCGCGGCGTCACGGTGTTGAACACCCTCCGCGCCTACCGTGCCGCCGAGGTCGCGATGCGGGCCCGCACCCGCAAGTCGATGAAGATGAACGACACCGACCTCGCCGCCCTGCGGTTCCTGCTCCGGGCCCAGCGGCTCGGCGACCCCGTCAGCGCGAAAGAACTGGCCGCCCAGCTGAAGATCACCTCGGCATCGACCTCGGTGCTGATCAACCGCCTCGTCGCGAGCGGGCACATGCTGCGCCACCCTCACCCGTCCGACAAGCGCGGGGTCCTGCTGACCGCCACGGGCGACTCGAACACCGAGGTGCGCGACACCATGGCGGCGATGCACGCGCGCATGATCTCGACGGCCGAGTCGCTCGACGCCGACGAGGCGGCCGTGGTCGTGGGCTTCCTGCAGCGCATGACGGCAGCGATCGAGATCGACGACCACCACGTCGACGGCGATCCGGCCGACCGAGCGGGCACGGGCACGGGCACGGGCACGGGCACGGGCACGGGCCACCATCCGTCCTAGCCGTTGAGCGAACAACTGGTGAACTGACTAGATCGACTAACCATCGACGTGACAGTCTGACCGCACGACACCGATTCACGGCGGTGTCGTGACCGTCCGAAGTCCCACCGTTCCGCCAGGCATCGCAGGGGTGCCAGAGACGAGCCGAACATGACCACGATCGACGTCGCTCGCAGCGACCGCACCAGCGCCCGCAGCACCTTCTCCGAGGTGCGCGACACCGCCCACCAGCGAACGCTGGCCGTCATCGCGACGGCTGCCACCGGCGCGAGCGTCAGTCTCGTCGCCGCCCTGCTCCTCGCGCTCGGCGTCGTGCGATGACGTGCCCGTCGGGCTTCTCCGCCCAGCAGATGCAGGGTCTGACCCACGAGCAACTCGTGTCGTTCGTCCGCGGGTCGGTCACGACGGCCGTCTCGGCCGCCGACCTGCACGCCGTCAGACCGACTCGACCTGCGCCGACGGGAGCCGTCTGCGCATGACGGCCACCGCCTCCTCGTTGCTGTCGACGAGCAGGTAACGACGACCGAGGGCATCCGCCACCGCCCCGGTGGTGCCGCTGCCGGCGAAGAAGTCGAGCACCCAGTCGCCTTCGCGGCTCGAGGCCTGCACGATGCGACGCAGGACGCCCTCGGGCTTCTGCGTCGGGTAGCCGGTCTTCTCGCGACCGGTCGGCGACACGATGGTGTGCCACCACACGTCGGTCGGCAGCTTGCCCCGGGCGACCTTCTCGGGCGTGACGAGCCCCGGGGCCATGTACGGCTCGCGGTCGACGCTCGTCGAGTCGAAGTGGTACTTCGTGGGGTCTTTGACGTAGACCAGGATCGTGTCGTGCTTGGTCGGCCACCGGGTGCGACTCTTGGCGCCGTAGTCGTAGGCCCAGATGATCTCGTTCAGGAAGCAGTCCCGCCCGAACAGGGCGTCGAGCAGCACCTTCGCGTAGTGCGCCTCGCGGTAGTCCAAGTGCAGGTAGAGGGTGCCGTCGGGGGCCAGCAGCCGCCAGGCCTCGGCCAGGCGCGGTTCGAGGAACGACCAGTAGTCCTCGAAGCGGTCGTCGTAGCCCATCAGGTCGCCCCGGATGCGCTCGTACCGCACGCCCTTGAAGCCCGCCACCGAGGTGGTCGAGTCCTCGGCGCTGCGCACGGACGTCGTCGACCGGCGACGCTGCTGCCGCCCGGTGTTGAACGGAGGATCGAGGTAGACGATCGTGAACCCGCCGTCGGGCAGCTGCGCCGTGACGCCGAGGGCGTCACCGTGGACCACGAGGCTCGGGGAGGCGGTGGTCCAGTCGAGGGGCATCCGACCATTCTGCTGCCTGGCGGGCACCGACACGCGCCCGACTCCCGGCCCGGGGCGCGTAGCGTGTCGGGATGACCACCGAGGTAGAGAACCGCCCCACCCAGAACCAGTACGCCCTCGTCGAGGACGGCGAGACGATCGGCTTCGCGGCCTACGACGTCGCCGGCCACGAGATCCGCTTCACCCACACCGAGATCGACCCCAGCCGACGATCCGCCGGCCTCGGGGCCCGGCTCGTCCAGGGCGCCCTCGACGACGTGCGCGCGAACACCGACCTTCGCGTCGTGCCGCTCTGCCCGTTCGTGGTCGACTTCGTCGAGGACCACGTCGACTACCGCGAGCTGCTCGACCGCTGACCGCGGTGCGGCCGCCGAGGCGACCGCGGCGAAACCGCCGAGGCGGACCCCCGGCAGGAGGCGCGGGTCGCCTCGACGGCGACCCTCACGTGCTCAGGGCACGCGCGCCAACCACTCGGGCGTCGCGAACTTCGAGGTGACGAGCTGCTCGGCCTTCTCGAGCTCGGCCTCGGTGACGTGGCCTTCGGTCGCCCCGTAGAGGCCGGTGAAGGTCTGCTTGAGCCGCTCGATGATCTCGGCGCGGGACAATCCCGTCTGGCTCCGGAGGGGGTCGACGCGCTTGGCGGCGCTGGTGGTGCCCTTGTCGCTCATCTTCTCGCGGCCGATGCGCAGGACCTTCACCATCTTGTCGCCGTCCATGTCGTACGACATCGTGGCGTGGTGCAGCAGGGCCCCGTTGCCCAGGCGCTTCTGCGCGGCCCCGCCGATCTTGCCCTTGGCGCTGGTGATGTCGTTGAGCGGCTGGTAGAAGGCGTCGATGCCGAGCGACTTGAGCGCCGTGATGACCCACTCGTCGAGGTACGCGTACGAGTCGGCGAAGCTCATGCCCTGCACGAGCTCGCCCGGAGCGTAGAGCGAGTACGTCACGATCGACTGGGCGTCCATGAACATCGCGCCGCCGCCGCTGATGCGGCGCACCACCTCGAAGCCGTGGGTCGAGGCGGCGTCGAGGTCGACCTCGTTCTTCAACGACTGGAAGCTGCCGATGACCACGGCGGGCTGGTCCCACTCCCAGAAGCGGAGCGTGGGCCCGCGGCGGCCCGCTCCGACCTCTTCGGTGAGCACCTGGTCGAGTGCGAGGTGCACGTTGGGCGACACCGGGGCGTCGTGGATGATCTGCCAGTCGTAGTCGCGCCAGTCGGTCGCTTTCGAGAGGCTGCGGCGGATCGCCACGGCGATCGCCTCGGGCGAGAAGCCGAGCAACACCGCGTCGGCCGGCAGCCCCTGCTTGATCGTCGCCGCGATCGTCGCCGCGTCGGACTCGACCGGCAGGCCGTTCACCGCCCGGTCGACGGCGTCGAGCGCCGTGTCGGGCTCGAGGAAGAAGTCACCGGCGAGACGGAACCCGGCGATGCGCCCCTCTCTGACGTCGAGGTCGACGACCACGAGCTTTCCGCCTGGGACCTTGTACTCACCGTGCATGGTCGCAGCCTATGCCTGGTGCCCCACGCGGTCGTCGAGCCACCGCACCAGGTCGGCGACGACCTCGTCGCGGTTGGTCTCGCGGAACACCTCGTGCCGGGCGCCCTGGTAGACCACGAGCTCGACGTCGCTGAGCCGACTGCGGTTGACGTACGCGTCGGCGAGCTTGCGGGCGCTGGCCTCGCCGCCGAGCGGGTCGTCGTCGCCGACGAGGACGAGCACGGGGAGGTCGCTCGCGAGCCGGGTCGAGGGGCGACCCATCAGCCGCAGCGTGTCGGCCGTGCCGAACAGCTGTCGGGCCGTCGCCTGCACCGACAGGGGGTCGGCAGCCATGGCGTCGACCACGGCCTGGTCCCGGCTGAGCCACTCGTAGCCGGTGTCGCCGAGGTGGGCGTGCCGGGCGTTCAGGTCGCCCGCGTTCATGCTGCCGGGCATGCGGTAGGCCGTGCCGCTCAGCACGACGGCGTCGAACCGGTCGGAGCCCTCGTCGACGAGCTTCTGCGCCATCAACGAGCCCCACGAGTGCCCGAGCAGCACGAGCGGCGAGCCGGGGTTCTCGGAGCGCGCGATGCCCGTCAACCGGACCACCGCCTCCATCGCCCCGCGCAGCCCCGACGGGCCCAGGCGGCCGAGCTTCGTGTGGTCACCGCCCCACTGGCCGAGGCCGGTCTCGCCGTGACCGAGGTGGTCGTTCGCGTAGACCGTGTAGCCGGCCCGCACGAGGTCCTGGGCGAGGTCCTCGTAGCGCAGGGCGTACTCGCCGAGGCCGTGGGCGAGCTGCACCACGACTTTGGGCGACGCCGCCTTCCAGACGTAGTAGTGCACGGTCACGCCGTGGGCATCGGTGAACTCGTAGTCGCCTCGGGCGGCGGAGAAGGTGGGCACGGAGCCAGTCTCCCATCACGGAGCCCCGCGGGCCGGGCCGGTCCGGCCCGGGCCCGCCGGGCCCCGTCCCGTCAGCGCCGGGCGTCGACGTCCGTGCGCACCACGCCGAACGCCTGGTCGAGGTCGACGTCGACCTCGGTGCCGTCGTCGAGGCGCACGTCGACCTCGTAGGCCACGCCGGTGTCGTCGCTGCGGTCGGCGTCGGTCACCGTGCCCCCACCGGCGGCGGCGAGGGCGGCGGCCGCGGCCCGGTCGTAGTCCGCGCCGGTCAGGTCGTCGTCACGGGCCGAGTCGTCGCGGGTCGAGTCATCGCGCCCCGAACCGGCGACGGGCGTCGGGGTGGCGTCCGACCCGAGCGAGTCGTCGTCGCGGTCCTCGCCGGCGACGGGCGTCGGGGTGGCGCCGGACCCGCGCGAGTCGTCGTCGTCGACGCGGCTCGAGGTGACGGAGTAGTCGTCGTCGAGCAGCACCGTCGCCCCGCGACCGTCGGGCAGGACGACCTCGACCTCGTAGCCGACGAGTCCGTCGTCGAGGGTGTCGACCTCGGTCACGGTGCCGCCGCCGGTCTCGGCGAGCGCCGCCTCCTGGGCCCGGTCGCGGGTCTGCGCGGACACGCCGTCGTCGAGGCCCGAGGCGAGGGCCACGCCGCCGCCGCCCAGCACGAGGACGCCCGCGATTCCGCCGGCGATCAGCAGGGACTTCTTCTTGGTGAGGGTGTTCTTCAGCATGGTTCGCTCCGTTCGTGGGGCCGCCGGGCGGCCGGGTCTGTCGCTCTCTCGAGCCGATGGACCCCACTCTCGCGAGAGGGCACTGAAGCGGTCCTGAAGCGACCTGAAGATCCGTTCAGGAGGCGCGGGTCGCGTCACCGGAGCGGGCGGGTCCACGTGCCCCTCGGCGGGTCGGCGCGCACCCGCCCCGCAGGGCGGGAACCCGCCGACCACCCGGTGGGGCGCTCGGGTCAGGCGGGACCGGCGGGGAGGTGGACCACGAACCGGGCACCTCCGAGAGGCGAGGCCGTGACCGACACCGCGCCTCCGTGGACCCGGACGATCTCGCGCACGATGGCGAGCCCCAGTCCGCTGCCGCCCGCGTCGCGGGCGCGGGCCTCGTCCAGGCGCACGAACCGGTCGAACACCCGCTCGCGGTCCGCCTCGGCCACCCCGGCGCCGTCGTCGTCCACGGTGAGGACCACGCCTCCGTCGCGCTCGGCGAGGGCCACGGCGACGCGGGCGTCGGCGTGCCGGGCCGCGTTCGCGACGAGGTTGTGCACGACCTGGCCGAGCAGCCCCTCGTCGCCGTCGACGCGAGCCGGGCCGACGGCCGTGGCGTCGACGGCGAGCGGCCCCCGACCGTCGGGACGGGCGACGCCGCGCAGGCGGGCGGTCTCCGACACCACGAGGTCGTCGAGGTCGACCGGGCGGCGGGTCACGCCCAGGGCGCCCTCGTCCGCCCTGGCGAGGACCAACAGGCCCTGCACGAGCGCCGTCAACCGCGCCTCCTCGCCGAGCACGGTGCCGGCCAGGGCCGCACCGTCGATGCTGCCGGGGTGCAGCAGCGCGACCTCGGCGTGCTGCCGGATGGTGGCGAGCGGCGTCTTCAGCTCGTGCGAGGCGTCGCCGACGAAGCGCCGCTGGGCCGTCGCCGACGAGTCGAGCCGGTCGAGCATGCCGTTCAGCGTGCGGGCGAGGCGGGCGATCTCGTCGCCGCCGCCCGGGTCGGGCAACCGGTGCGACAGGCTCTGGGCCGTGACCGTGTCGACCTCGCGGCGCATCGACTCGACCGGGCGCAGGGCACGGCCCACGACGAGCCAGGTGGTGACGCCCAGCACGAGCAGGGCCATCGGGATCGCCACGCCGAGCGTGACGAGACTGGCCGAGGAGGCGGCGCTCGCCTCCTCGAGGGAGCGCGCGGCCACGACGCCGTACCCGGTCGTGACGACCCGGGCGGGGACGGGGGTGGCGTCGTCGGTGGAGGACGTGGCGTCGTCGTCCGCCTCGCCGTCGTCGGAGCGCGAGCCGCCCGACCCGGAGTCGTCGTCGGCGTCGTCGTCGTCATCCGTGGGGGTCGGCGTCGGGGTCGGGGTCGACGCGGCCGGCGTCGGCGTCGCGGTGCTCTCGACCCCGACGTCCTCGCGTTCGACGACGAACGCGTCGCCGTCGAGCGAGACCCGGTCCCCCGAACCGGACGAGGCGATCGACGAGGCGACGTCGGCGAGGTCGTCGTCGCCTCCCACGGCGAGCACGCGCCCGGACGCGTCGGTCACGACGACCAGCGACCCGTCCGTCTCGCCCGCGACGGCCACGCTCGGCGTCGAACCGATCGCGAGGGCCGACACGGCGCGGTCCACGTCGGCCGAGGCGGCCTGGCGCGGGGCGTCGGCGAGCACGGCCTGTTGCACGAGCGCGAAGACGAGGGCGAACACCCCGAGGGTCAGCGCCACGGCGAGCACGGCGGCCACGGTGATGCGCGACCGCAGCGACGCCCGTCTCACCCGACGCGGCCCGGTGCCGGCGGACGGCCCAGGCCCGGGAGCCGGGACGCGAGGGGCCCGCTCAGCCACCCCGCGCCTCCAGACGGTAGCCCGCCCCCCGGAGCGTGACGATGGCTTCTCGGCCGAACGGCCGGTCGACCTTGTTGCGCAGGTGACGCACGTACACCTCGACGATGTTGGGGTCGCCCTCGAAGTCGTCGTTCCAGACGCCGTCGAGCACCTCGCGCTTGGTCACGACGCTGCCGGCGTGACGCATGAGGAACTCGAGCACCGCGAACTCGCGGCTCGTGAGCTCGACCTCGACGTCGCCACGGTGGACGCTCCGCGAGGCGGGGTCGACGCGGAGGTCGCCGGCCTCGAGCACGACCGGTCGTTCGCGGGCACCGCGGCGGACGAGGGCGCGCAGCCGGGCGAGCAGGACGGCGAACGAGAACGGTTTGGTGAGGTAGTCGTCGGCGCCGGTGTCGAGGGCCTCGACCTGGTCCCACTCGCCGTCCTTGGCGGTCAACACGATGACGGGGGTCCAGTCGCCTCCCTCGCGCATCGCCCGGCACACGGCGTAGCCGCTCATGCCGGGCAGCATGATGTCGAGGACGACCACGTCGTAGCTGCCCTCACGGGTCCGCCAGAGCCCGTCGGTGCCGGTCGCCGCGACGTCGACCGCGATCCCCTCGGCCTCGAGCCCGAGCCGCAGACCCTCGGCCAGGGTCGCCTGGTCCTCGACGACGAGCACGCGCACGGGGCCTCCCTCGGTCGCGCCGGGTGCGCGTCGTGCCCATCATGGCGGGAGCGCGCTGAAGCGGCGCTGAAGCGGCGCTGAAGCGGACCGGCCGCGGAGGCGCGGCGCAGGACTCCCCGCACCGCGCCTCCTGAGGGACCGTCGTCAGTGCGCCGAGTAGCCGCCGTCGACGAGGTGGTAGCTGCCCGTGACGAACGACGCCTCGTCGCTCAGCAGGAAGAGGACGAGCGCCGAGACCTCGGCGTCGGTCCCGAGGCGACCGGTCGCGTGCTGCGACTCGAGGTACGAGAGCGCGTCGCCCTCGAGCGAGGCGCGGACGAGGGGCGTGTCGATGAAGCCGGGGCCGACCGCGTTGGTGCGGACGCCGCGCTTCGAGTACTCGAGCGCGGCGACCTTGGTCAGGCCGACCAGGGCGTGCTTGCTCGCGACGTAGGCGGCGTTCTGGGCGATGCCGACCGAGCCGAGCACCGAGCTCATGTTGACGATCGACCCGCCGCCCGCCTCGACCATCGCGGGCAGCTGGTAACGCAGGCCGTAGAAGACGCCGTCGAGGTCGACCGAGCGGACGCGGTCCCAGGCGGCGATGTCGTACTCGCCGATGTCGGCGGCGGGGGCGCCGATGCCCGCGTTGTTGACCGCGAGGTGGAGGGCACCGTAGGTCGTCTTCGCGAACTCGACGGCCGCCTCGGACTGCTCGGGCTTCGCGGTGTTCTGCTCGAACGCCACGGCCGTGCCGCCCGCGGCGACGATCTGGTCGACGACGCCCTGGGCCGCGTCGAGCTTGATGTCGGTGACGACCACCGATGCCCCCTCGGCCGCCAGGGAGCGCGAGATCGCGGCGCCGATGCCGCTGCCTCCGCCGGTGACGAGTGCCGTCTTGTCGCTGAACCGTGCCATGGTGCGTGCCTTCCTCGTTCGTGGGCCGACCGTCGGGGCCGGTCGGGCTCGTCGACGAGCCCGTCTGCGAACGTACGCCCGCAGGGACCCATGAGCAACAGGTGTCGTCTTGCTCCGGGCCGATCTCGTGCAGTCCGTGCACCTTCGCTCGTTCGGGGGCAGGGTGGCGGGATGACCTCCCCCACGTCCTCCCCTCCGTCCACCGCCGTCCTCTTCGACATCGACGGCACCCTGGTGGACTCGAACTTCGCGCACGTCGACGCCTGGTCGCGGGCCTTCACCGACGTCGGCCACCCCGTCGACAGCTGGCGCATCCACCGGTCGATCGGCAAGGACTCGTCCCTGCTGGTCGAGGGGCTGGTCGGGAAGGACGCCGCCGCGCGCCTCCTCGACGACGCCAAGGACGCGCACTCACGCCACTACGCCGAGAACCTCGGCGAGCGGGGCGACCTGCACGTCTTCGGGCGGGCGACCGACCTGCTCGCCGAGCTCGCTCGCCGGGGGCACGGCGTCGTGCTCGCCACGAGCGCGCCCGAGGAGGAGCTGAAGGCGCTGCGCGACCTGCTCGACGTCGAGGACGCCCTCTGGGCCGTCACCTCGAGCGAGGACGTCGAGACCGCGAAACCCGACCCGGGCATCGTCGAGGTCGCCCTCGACAAGGCGGACGTGCCGGCCGAACGCGCCGTCATGGTCGGCGACGCCGTGTGGGACGTCGAGGCCGCGCACCGGGCGGGCGTGACCTGCATCGGCGTGCTGAGCGGCGGCTTCTCCCGGGCCGAGCTGGTCGAGGCGGGGGCCGAGGAGGTCTACGACGACGTGGCCGACCTGCTCGCCCGACTGGACGAGAGCGTGATCGGTCGGCTCGGGCACGACTGAGGCGGGGCGGGCCTGGCAGGCAGGGCGGGCGGGGCGTCCTCGGCGACCGCCACCGCGCCTCCTCGTCCGTCGGGCGTGCCCCGGCTCAGGCCGCGGTGCCGGCTCAGGCCGCGGTGCCGACTCAGGCCGCGGTGCCGCCGACGTTGACCATCCAGTGCTGGCCGAAGCGGTCGTCGAGCATGCCGAACGAGTCGCCCCACGGCGCCTGCGACAGGGCCTCGTGCACGGTGCCGCCCTCGGCGAGCGCGTCGAACCATCCAGTCAGCGTCTCGGCGTCGTCGGGTCCGCCGAAGAGCGAGAGCGACACGCTGCTCGCCTCCTCGAGCGGGTACGAGTCGGGGCGGTCCGCCCCCATCAGCAGCAGGCCCGACGGCGTGGCCAGCTGGGCGTGCATGACCTTCTCGGCCTCGCCGGGGGTGCCCACGCCGAACTCGCCGAAGGTGCTGAAGGTGGGGCTGCCGCCGAAGACGGAAGCGTAGAAGTCGAACGCCTCCCTCGTCTCGGAGCGGAACGCCAGGTACGGGGTGAGCTGCACGGTCACGGGGTCCTCCTCGGGTCACGGCGCCGGTCGGCGTCGAGCCCAGGGTGGCACCGCCCGGTCCGGCGCACCAGCCCCGGATGGACGGCAGGAGGCGCGGGTCGCGCCCCCCGGGGTCGGGTCGCGTGGGTGCGCCCCCCGCCCCGGGGGTCAGGTCGCCGGGGTGCCGCCTCGCGACGACGCCCACACCTGCACGGCCAGACCGGCGGCGATGAACCCGAGCATCAGCGCGCCCATGACCACGGCCGTGCCGCCGAGTGCCCCGGCGAGCGGGGTAGCGGCACCGCCGAGCCCGAACTGCAGCCCACCCGCGAGCGCGGCGGCCGTGCCGGGCGCGCGGTGCCCGAGCGCCTGCGTCAGCGTGATCGACCCGGGGATGACCCAGCCCCAGCCCGCCGTCACGAGGGCGAGCGCGGGCCAGATCAGTGCCGGGCCGACGCCGGTCAGCGCACCGACGAGCACGAGGGCCGAGCCCACGGTGCAGGTGACGAGGCCGGCGGTGAAGAGGTGGTCCTCGGCGAAGCGCCCGACGAGTCGGCGGAACACCAGGGTCGAGGCGATCATGCACGACGCGTTCGAGGCGAAGACGAGCGTGTAGAGGCCCTCGCCGAAGCCGTACTGCTCCTGGAAGACGAACGACGACGTCGCGATGTACGAGAAGAACCCGATCGTCGCGGCGCACCCTGTCACGAGGTACCACCGGAAGCGCGGCATCGCGAGCAGCGTGCCCATCCGTCGCAGCGAGGCGACCAGCGAGCCCGCACCCGGCTCGGGGTGGACGAGCGTCTCGGGCAGACGGCGCGCGGCCGCCCAGGTCAGGGCGGCCCCGAGCACCGCGAGCACGACGAACGTCGCCCTCCAGCTCGACACCGAGAGCACGACACCGCCCACGAGCGGGGCGACGACCGGGCCGACGGCGTTGATCGCGGCGAGCGTCGCGAAGAGCCTGCTGCGCACGAGGCCCGTCGTCGCGTCGCCCACCATGGCCCGGGCGGCCACCGAGCCCGCCGCGCCGCCGAGGCCCTGCGCGACGCGCGCGACGACGAGGGTGGCCGCGTCGGGAGCCACGGCGCAGGCGAGGGAGGCGAGGGCGAAAAGGACGGTCCCGCCCAGCAGGATGCGCCTCCTGCCCCGACCGTCGCTGATCGGCCCGATCACGATCTGCCCGACCGCGAACGCGACGAGGAACGCCGTCAGGCTGAGCTGCACCTCGGCCGTCGACGCCCCGAGGTCGCGCGCGATGGCCGGCAGCGCGGGGATGTACATGTCGGTCGCGAAGGGCGAGATGCCCACGACGATCGCCACCGTCAGCACGGCACCCCTCGCGGACAACCAGGAGGGGCGGCTCGGCTCGGCCGGGACGTCGTCGTCTCTCATCGGCACGAGCCTAGGCGCGGGGCGCCCCCGGGGGTCGCGTCGCACCCGGACCGCGACCAGACGTTTACTTAGCCGAACTAAACGAGTATCGTGGCCCGGCGATGACCGACTCCGCGCCTCCCGCCCCCTCCGCCACCCGGGCCGTGCCGCACGCCCACCTCGCGACCGACGTGCGCGGCGCCGTGCTGCGGCTCGCCCGCCGCCTGCGCCAGCAGAAGGCCGACGCCGACGTCACCGACGCCCAGATGGCCGCCCTCGGCTACGTCGTGCAGAACCAACCGCTGACGATCGGGGCGCTGACCGCCCACGAGGGCGTCACTCCCCCGTCGATGAACCGGACCGTCGGCAAGCTCGTCGACGCCGGGCTGCTGCGTCGCACGGTCGACGACGACGACAAGCGCCGCGTGCTGCTCGAGACGACCGAGGCCGGCGCCGCCTTCGTCTTCGAGACGCGTCGACGTCGGGACGAGTGGCTCGTGCCCCGCCTCTCGGCCCTCACCGCGGACGAGCGCCGCACCCTGGCCGACGCCACCGAGATCCTGCGGAAGCTGACCCGCTCGTGAGCGCCATGTTCCGCAGCCTGTCGCTGTTCAACTACCGCCTCTGGTTCGCGGGGGCGCTCGTGTCCAACATCGGCACCTGGATGCAGCGCACGGCACAGGACTGGCTCGTGCTCACCGACCTGACCGACAACGACGCCACGGCCCTCGGCATCACCATGGCGCTGCAGTTCGCCCCGCCGATCCTGATGGTGCCGATCACGGGGCTGATCGCCGACCGGTTCGACCGGCGGCGACTGCTGATGGTCACGCAGCTGAGCATGGGCCTGCTCGGGCTCGGCCTGGGCGTGCTCGTCCTCACCGACAGCGTGCAGCTCTGGATGGTCTACCTCTTCGCCCTCCTGCTCGGCGTCGCAGCCGCCATCGACGCCCCGGTGCGGCAGAGCTTCGTGTCCGAACTCGTGCCCCCCGGCCACCTCACGAACGCCGTCAGCCTGAACTCGGCGTCGTTCAACGGCGCACGCCTGGTCGGCCCCGCGGTCGCCGGCGTGCTGATCGCGACGATCGGCACGGGGTGGGTGTTCCTGATCAACGCCGGCTCGTTCGCGGCCGTGCTGCTGTCGTTGCGGTTCATCCGGGTGGCCCAGCTCGAGCTGAAGCCGGCCGTGTCGCGGGCCAAGGGCCAGATCCGCGAGGGGTTCCGGTACGTGCGCGAGAGGCCCGACCTCGTCGTCGTCTTCGTCATGGTCTTCGTCATCGGCACCTTCGGCCTGAACTTCGCCATCTTCACCTCGACCATGGCCAGCGTCGAGTTCGGTGTCGACGCGAGCGGGTTCGGCCTGCTGTCGTCGGCGATCGCGGTGGGGTCGCTGGTCGGCGCCCTGCTCTCGGCCCAACGTGAGAAGCCCCGCTGGCGCGTGCTCGTCACGGCGGCCCTGGCCTTCGGCGTGACCTGCCTCGTCGCCGCCGTCATGCCGACCTACTGGAGCTTCGCGGCCGTGCTCGTCACCGTCGGACTCGCCTCGATCACCCTGATGACGACGGCGAACGCCACCGTGCAGCTGACCACGGCACCCCGCATGCGCGGGCGCGTCATGGCGCTCTACATGGCCGTCTTCACCGGCGGCACGCCCCTCGGCGCACCGATGGTCGGCTGGGTCGCGAACGTCGCCGGACCGCGGTGGGCCATCGGCGTCGCGGCGGCGTCGGGCTTCGTGGCGGCCGGCGTCGCGATCGTCTGGCTCGTCCGCGGGCAACACCTGCGGGTGCGCCGCGTCCGTGGGGGCGAGCCCGAGCCCGTCACCGGAGCACTGCCCGTGCTCGGGGCGGGCCGGTTCCACTACCGCCTGCAGCACGACGGCGACGCGGCCGCCGTCCGGGCGCGCGACGAGACCGCGGCCGAGCTCGCCGTCGACGAGGGCACGGCGACGCGACCGTCCTGACCAGGAGGCGCGGCGCCGGCGGGTCAGAGGCGCGCGTAGACCAGCAGGGACGCCAGCAGCACGACGAACGGCGCGATCAGCAGCACGTTGAGCAGCTTGTGCTCGACCATCACGGCGACCCACTCGCGCAGGAAGGCGCTCGGCACGTAGTACGCGGCGGTGGGCGCCCCGACCACGTCGGCGCTGCTGCCGGCATCCCGTGCCAGCAGGGCGGCGCGCAGCACGTGGTAGTTGTTCGTCACGGCCAGGGTCGACCCGGTCCGACCGGCGTCGGCGAGCACCTTCCCCGACAGCACGAGGTTCTCGCGGGTCGAGCGCGACTCGGTCTCGGGCAGCACGTCGGCCGGGTCGGCCCCCTGGGCGATCAGGTACTCGGCCATGGCCTCGCCCTCGGGACGCGGTTCGTCGGCCCCCTGACCGCCCGACGGCACGAGCACCGGCCGCCTCACGCCCTCGGGGGTCGCGCGGTAGATCGCCAGCGCCCGGTCGAGTCGGCTGCGCAGCAGCGGCGGCACCTCGCCGCGGATCAGCCCGGAGCCGAGAACGATCAGGGCGTCGGGCTGCTCGCGCACCCGGGGTCGGGCGTAGACGAGCGACCACAGGGTGAACGCGGCGAACGTGAGCGCGGCGTAGCCGGTGACGAAGACCACGACGATGCCGAGCCCCACGGCTGCGTCCTGGAGGGCCGCGACGTCCGACCGGCGACCGGCCTCGACGATCACGACGACGAGCAACGGCACGCCGATCAGCGCGATGCCGACCAGCAACGACAGCAGGTTGCCGAGGCTGCGCCCCTCGGACCGGAGCATGGTGACGCCGTTCGCGATCGCGAAGACGGCGAGCGCGAGGACGAGCAGGGGCACGAGCGCCACGGCGACGAGGAACACGAAGACGAGCGGCGGGAACGCCGCGACGAGGACGTTCGCGGCGGCGACGACCCCGAAGCCCCCGGCCATCAAGAGGAACACCCCGTTGCGGAACCGCCGGGCGTCCCGCCGACGCGACGCGGCGAAGAGCAGCAGGAAGACGACGGCGATGCCGGCCGAGATCGCGGTCATGAGCAGAGGCTACCCGCAGGGCGCAGTGCAATCCGGAGGGCGGCAGGGGAGAGAATCTCGGCGCGAAATAAGGGAGCTTGCGACCGCGTGCCGAAAATCTCGGAGGAGCCGGTGGCGTAGCCACTTGAACGGAGACCCGGAGGTGGCTACGAGGGAGCGCAGCGACCGAGCCGCCGAAGGCTTCACGGCAAAAAGACGTGCCCGAAGGGCATTGAGCGCCGCGCAGCGGCTCCCCGGGAGCGCATCGACTCCCCCGGACCGCAAAACGGTCCGTTCGCTACTGTCGACCCGTGCTGATGCGAGTCGTGATCCTCCTAGGCGTCGGCCTCATGGTGGTCATTGCCGTGGTCGCAATCGTGCTCACGGTGAAAGACATTCGCGCCAATCGCTCCATGTCTCCCCGAGCGCTCATGACGTTCTGTGCGGCCGGCATCGTCGCGGCCGCGACCATCGCCTACGCCATCATCTGACACGAGCGCTCGTCGGCCGGCACCGGACTCGAGAACGGCCGGCGGGCACGAAGAAGCCCCCGCCCGGCTGGGGGGAGCCGGAATGCGGGGGCTGCTGCTGCCTAGCGGGTTAGGGACCACCCGGCAGCTCTCGGCCAGCTTGGGGGGAAGCTGACCGGAGCCAAGCTACGCGCGGCCCCTGACGGCCCTCTCGGGCTCAGTAGGGAGCGACTGAGGTCACGATGCGATCCTCAGGGAGCGTGGCGCGCACCTGGTCGATTGCGTCGGCCGGCGTCGGGGCGCCTGTCTCGACGGCCACGGCCTCGGCGCTCGTGTCGCCCTTGGGGCGGTGCCTGACGAACCAGCTCATGCCAGGGCGCTACCCGCGGTCACGACGGCCACTCGTCCGGGTCGGGGTGCAGCCGGCCCGTGAGGGCAACGTCAAGGACCAGCCCGACACCGCCGACGCATTCTCCCGACGATTCGACGTCACCTACCCGACCGCCATTGACGCAAACACGGGAAGCGTCCAGCTCGCATTCGCCGGCAAGACGGCCCCCAATGCCACCCCAGCCACATTCGTCCTTGACCCCCAGGGGCGCGTGAGCGCTCGAGTCTTAGGGGCCGTCGACCCATCGATCCTGCGAGCACTCGTCAAGACCGCGGCCGCTACGCCCGAGCAGTCACCCGGCGGCTGACGCTGCTGCGGGGCTGCTAGCTTTCGACCGTGACGACCGCCCCGGTATGGCCTGGCCAAGCAAACGAACCGCGCGACGCCCCACCGGCTACCAGCCCCTTTGCTCTGACGTCGAGCATCGTGGCCCTCGTGGCCCTCGTCGCCTACGTCGCTCTCTACGCCACGATGTGGGCCCCGGTCGCTCTCTGGGACAACGAAGGCTGGCTGTTCTTGTACCCGCTATTCCTCGCGGCCTGGGTGCCCGTCGGCATCCTCTCCGCTGCGTCCCTCGGCCTCTCGATCGCCAGTTCGGTACGACACGAAGCACGGCGATCCCTGGCAATCGTGAGCCTCGCCATGGCGGCGCTATTGCTCACTGCGTCCCTGCCGGCCCTTTGGTTCGGGCCCGGCCCCCTCTAGACACCGCAGGTCGACCTGCGGCGCGCAGAACCCAAGACCCGAGCCCGCACGCGCGCTCATTGGTGTCTCGTTAGACGATCGGTCTCCGATCAACGGTGGAGGCCAGTAACTCCCCCGAAGCTACGGGGCGCCGGCTATCTCGATAGGTCAGTCGGAAACTGATCTCGGTGAGCGTTCCTCCATCGGACACCTCGCAGGGCGTCGCTCGAAGTCGAGAGACCCCGGGCTGCACCCGCCCTACCAACTACTGTCCCGTCGCACGGCTCCCCGTAAGCTGGACGTGTTCCGCAACAGGTGAGGAGAACGTCGTGGGGTCGAGGTGGTCACGTCTTCTTCGTGGCTCGCTGACGACCGTTCTCGCTCTGACCGTTGCCGCGTTCTCCCATGTCGCTGGCGGAGGCTCCGCACCGGGGGTTCTCGGCATCGGCCTCGCTCTCGCGTTCGCCCTGCCGCTGGCGGTCTCGGTGACGGGCAAAAAGCTCTCCGCCGCCCGCCTGTCGATCGCGGTCGCGTTCGCGCAGCTCGCGTTCCACACCCTGTTCTCCCTCGGCGCCAGCACCACCGCGGTGACGGCGACTGGCGGCGGACACCACGGCCACGACGCCCTGATCCTCGAAAGCGATGACGCCGCCGGCATGGCAGGGATGGCCGGGATGCACGCCGGCCCCTCCATGTGGATCGCCCACGGCGTCGCCGCCGTCGCGACGATCGTCGGCATCTGGTTCGGAGAACGGACCGTCCGGGCCCTGGCCGACCTCGCCAGAGAAGGCATCTCGGCAGTCGTCTGCGCCATGGGGCTCGTTCTCGTGCTCGTCGCCGAGCCCGTGCAGCTTCGCGCTGTCGTGGCGAGGGCGGCACGTCTCGTCCCCCACGTCTCAGGTCTTGCCTGGTCGACGCAGCCTCACCGCGGCCCGCCGGTCGTTGCCTGACTTATCACTCCGTGACGACACCACCCGGTGCCGTCTTGTAGCGCTCGACGCCGCCCTCTGAGGGGCGCGAGCGTGTCGCACACCCGCACCTGACCATCGCTGCCGCCATCCGGCGCGAAGTCAGCTGAAGCCGGGTGTGACCGTGATCTCGACCTCCGCCCCGGCTCTTGTGGCCGTGGTGGGTGGTCTGTTCGGTGCCGCACGTCGGCGCCTGTCAGGACGTCTCCCTTGTTCCCCTTCCTTCTTTCTCTCTACCCGCGCCTTCGCGGTGGACGGTCTTCGTGAGTACTCGGCCGCCCGAGCTCGACGACGTCGACCTCGAGACCGGAGTCCCCCCGTTGCCGCCGTTGCGCCCCGTCGGCTCGGTACTGGTTGCGTGCGTACCTCTCGCTGTCGTCGTGACGCTGGTGGGCTTGCTCTCGACCGGCGCCACGACGCAGACGCTGATCATCGACCCCGGCGACCTCGTCACCTACGGCCTGCCGGTCGCCCGGATCGTGCACGACCTCGCCGCCGCCGCGACCATCGGGCTGTTGGTGCTCGCGGCGTTCGCCCTCCCGGGGCAGAACCGTGCCCCGGGGGTGCTGAGCTTAACCCAGTTCACCGCCGTCCGGTGGGCGTCATGGGCTGCCGGCGTCTGGTTCCTCGCAGGGGGCGTCGTCATCGTCCTCACCGCCGCGAGCGTCATCGGGGTTCCCTTGTCGGACCCGATCTTCCGCCGCCAGTTCCTGTTCTTCGCCACCGGCCTCGAGCTGGGCCAGTCCCTGCTCGTGTCGACCTTGTGCGTGCTGGTCGTGTTCGTGATCAGCTACCTGACCCGCAGCGTCTCGTGGACTGGCGCCGCAGCAGCCCTCTCCCTGCTCGCCCTGCTGCCCCTCTCGCTGTCCGGGCACGCGGCCGGCAGTGACGAGCACGCCAACGCGGTGAACAGCCTCGCCATCCACCTCCTCGGCGTCACCGTCTGGGTCGGCGGCCTGACCGCGCTGATCCTGCTGCGGAAGAAGGTCGGTGGTGGTCTGCCCGTCGTTGCCGCACGGTACTCGGCCCTCGCGGGATGGTCCTTCGTCGCGGTCGCGCTCTCGGGCGTGGTGAACGTCTCGCTTCGCTTCGCCGGGATCAGCGACCTCGTCACGACCGAGTACGGCCTGCTCGTGTCAGCGAAGATCCTGATCCTCCTCGCCCTCGGTGTCGCCGGAGCCCTGCACCGGCGCCGTGTGATCCCAGCCCTGGTCCGTGAGCCCGCCCGGCGTCGGGGGTTCGTGCGGCTGGCCCTGGCCGAGGTCGTCCTGATGGCGGTGGCCATGGGGCTGTCGGTCGCGCTGTCCCGGAGCGCGCCTCCTGTGCCTCAGACCTCGATCGCGAACGTCGACCCGCGGTCGTCGCTCATCGGGTTCACCTTCCCCGAGCCGGTGTCCGTGTCCCGCATGCTGACCGCGTTCCACCCCGACTGGGCGTGGCTCGCGATCGCCTCGGTCTTCGCCGGTCTGTACCTCGCCGGGGTGATCAAGCTCAGGAGGCGCGGCGACCGCTGGTCCGTGGCGCGCACCGTCCCCTGGGTGGCCGGCTGCGTGATGCTCGCCTACGCCACCAGCGGTGGCCCCGGCGTCTACGGGGCTGTGCACTTCAGCACCCACATGATCCAGCACATGCTGCTGATGATGTACGTGCCGCCGCTGCTCGTGCTCGGCGCCCCCGTCACCCTGCTGCTGCGGCTCGTTCCGGCCCGGCGGGACCACAGCCGCGGCGTCCGCGAATGGGTGCTGCTGCTGACCCACTCCCGCTACGCGCAGTTCGTGACGCACCCGATCGTCGCCGCGGTGGTGTTCGCGGGCAGCCTGATCGCGTTCTACTACACCGGCTGGTTCCGCTGGTCGCTCGAGACCCACCAGGGGCACCTGCTGATGACGGTGCACTTCCTCATCAGCGGCTACCTGTTCTTCTTCGTCCTCATCGGCCTCGACCCCGGCCCGAAACGGCCGCCGTACCCGATGCGGCTGATCATCCTGCTGGCCACGATGGCGTTCCACGCCTTCTTCGGCCTGGCGATCATGTCCGGCACCGAAGTGCTCGCCCTCGACTGGTGGCACGCCCTCGACGCCACCGACGACACCGCCCTCCTCGCCGACCAGGTCACCGGCGGCGGCATCGCCTGGGGCGCAGGCGAGTTCCCCGTCGTCCTCGTCGCTCTGATGGTCGTCCGGCAGTGGTCGCGGTCCGAGGAGCGCGCCGCGAAACGGTACGACCGGAACGCCGACCGCGACGACGACGCGACCCTGCGCGCCTACAACGACCAGCTCGCCCGTCTGAACGGCACCGACACCCCCCGGAGAGACTCATGACCCCCACCACCTCCCGCACCCCCACCCGGACCGCAGGTGCCGTCCTCGCCGCGGTTCTCCTCGCTGTCGCGGCCGCTGTGGGTGTCGCAGCCCCCGCGCAGGCGCACGACCAGATCATCTCGACCTCCCCCAGCGAAGACGGTCACGTCGACACCGCCCCGGCCGAGGTGTCGATGGTCTACACCGACTCCCTCATCGAAGTCGGCGCCGTCGTGCTCGTGATGGACGACACCGAGAAGGACTGGGCCGACGGCCCCGTCGCCCTCGACGGCCCCAACGCCACCCAGGCGATCAAGGCCGGCATGCCCGACGGGATCTACCAGGTGCGGTGGCGCGTGGTGTCGAGCGACGGCCACCCCATCTCCGGTGTCTACGACTTCGCCGTCGGCACCGCCACCCTCACCGCCGACACCGGCACAGAGACCGACTCGAACACCCAGGCGACCGCCGACCCAGCCGCGGCCGGCCCTGACGAGGGCACGGCGTCTGGTGCGACGTCGACGACCAGCACGGTGTCCTCCACCGTCGTCATCGGGCTCCTCGGAGCCGTCGCCGGGATCGCCGTCTTCGGCGGCGTCCTCTGGTTCCACAGCCGCCGCACCTCATGACTTCCCTGACCCACCACCACCTACAGAAAAGGATCACCATGCGTACCCTCACCACCACCGGCCTCGCCGCTTCCGCTGTTCTCCTGCTCGCCCTCACCGGGTGCAGCGCCGCCAGCCAGGACAGCGCCGAAGCGGACACCAACACCGAAGCAGCTTCGCTGTCGATCGACGACGCCTGGGTCAAGGCCGCCGACTCCGGCATGTCCGCAGCGTTCGGGACCCTCGAGAACGACTCCGACCAAGACGTCACCATCGTCAAGGCCGAGTCCGACGCCTCGCCCATGATGGAGTTGCACGAGACCGTTGCGAATGACGCCGGCGAGATGGTCATGCAGGAGAAGAAGGGCGGGTTCGTCATCCCCGCTGGCGGCTCGTACGAGCTCGCCCCCGGCGCCAACCACCTCATGATGATGGGCCTCGATGCTCCTGTCACCGCCGGTGACGAGGTCGGGTTCACCCTCACCCTCACCGACGGGTCGACGTACGAGTTCACCGCTCCCGCGAAGGACTACTCGGGTGCGAACGAGACCTACGAGGGCGACGACATGTCCGACATGGACATGTCCGGCACGGACGCGGACCAGTGACCCCCGACACGACTCCTGACGAAGCTCCCCGGGGCGTCAGCCGGCGGCATCTCCTCTTCGGAGGGGCGGCCGCCGGCCTCGGCGCCGCCGGCGCCATCGGCCTCAGCTACACCGCCCGGGGTACCACCTCGACCGCGGAGACGGCTGACGCGAAGCTGTCCGGTGCCGAGACGATCCCGTTCTACGGCACCCACCAAGCCGGCATCGACACGGCCCCCCAGGCCCACGCCGTGTACTACGCCCTAGACCTGCTCTCCGGAACGGATGCGGCGGCGTTGCGGCGAATGATGCAGGTCCTCACCGACGACGCCGCCCGCCTCAGCCAGGGAGACGCAGCCCTCGCCGACAGCGAACCCGAACTGGCCTACGTCCCTGCACGACTGACCGTCACCTTCGGGTTCGGGCCCGGCCTCGTCACCCGTGCCGCCGGTGCGGGTGCGGTCCCGTCGTGGCTGGGGCCGCTGCCGGCGTTCAGCGTCGACCGGCTCGACCCGGCCTACGGCGACGGCGACCTGCTGATGCACATCGCTGCGGACGACCCGATGACCGTTGCCCACGCCGCCCGGATGCTGCTGAAGGACACCCGCTCCTTTGCCACCCTCCGGTGGACCCAGACCGGGTTCCGGCGTGCCTCCGGGTCGGAGCTGAAGGGCACGACCATGAGGAACCTCTTCGGCCAGGTCGATGGGACCGTCAACCTCGAACCCGGAACGGCGGACTTCGACAAGCTCGTCTGGCGGAACACCGGTCAGGCCTGGATGACAGGGGGCACCGGGTTCGTGCTCCGCCGCATCTCGATGGACCTCGACAAGTGGGACAAGCTCGACCGGTCCGGGCGCGAGCAATCCGTCGGCCGGACCTTGTCCAACGGGGCACCGCTGACCGGGGTGAACGAGCACGACGAGGCGGACTTCGAGGCGAAGACCCCGATCGGGTTCCCGGTGATCCCGGAGTTCTCCCACATGCGCCGGGCCCGGTCGGACAACCCCGACGAGCGCATCTTCCGCCGCGCCTACAACTACGACGACGCCCCCACCCCAGGGTCGTCGGTGTCGAATTCGGGGCTGCTGTTCGTGTCCTACCAAGCCGACGTCACCACCCAGTTCGTCCCCCTTCAACAACGCCTGAGCGATCTGGACCTGCTGAACGAGTGGATCACCCCCGTCGGGTCGGCAGTGTTCGCGATGCCCCCCGGCTGCACGAGCAGTGGCTACATCGGCGACACCCTCTTCTGACCCTCCTGCACGTCACCGCACCGCCTCCTTCACGAGCCACGAAAGACACCATGACCGAGACCCTGCAGCGTCCCACCCCGGCCTCTGACACCCCTCCCCCGCGCCCGAGCACCTCGAAGGGGTGGCTGGGGCAGCTGCTGCTGCGGCTGCACTTCTACGCCGGCATCCTCGTCGGCCCGTTCATCCTCATCGCCGCCCTCAGCGGCGCCGCGTACGCCGTCACCCCGCAGATCGAGCAAGTCGTCTACGACCGCGAGCTGCACGCCCCCGTCACCTCGACCGCCCTCCCCCTCGCGGAGCAAGTCGAGGCGGCTGAGGCGTACGCGGACGACGACACCCTCGTCGCTGTCCGGCCTGCCCCGGAGCCTGGTGACACGACCCGGGTCATGTTCACCGGCACCGGCCTCGGCGAGAGCGAGACCCGGTCGGTGTTCGTCGACCCCGGCACCGCCGAGATCCGCGGCGACCTCACCACCTACGGCACCTCCGGCGCCCTCCCCATCCGCACCTGGGTCGACCACCTGCACCGCAACCTCCACCTCGGCGAGACCGGACGTCTCTACTCCGAACTCGCAGCGTCCTGGCTCGGTGTCGTCGTCCTCGCCGGTGCCGCCCTCTGGGTCATCCGGTACCGGAAAGCCCGCCGGGCCCGGCGTGACATGGTTCGCCCGAACAACACCGTGACCGGGTACCGGCGCATCTTCTCCTGGCACGCCTCCACCGGGATCTGGCTCCTCGTCGGAGCCCTTTTCCTCTCGGCAACAGGGATCACCTGGTCGACCTACGGAGGCGCCAACGTCGACAAGCTGCGTGCAGCGCTCGACTGGGGCACCCCCGCCGTCGACACCGCCCTCACCGAGACCGCCGGCCCCACCTCCACCGGCGACCACGCAGGCCACGCCGGCCACGACAGCTCCGCACCCGCAACCGATGATGCCTCAGCCCCGGTGATCGAGCCGACGACGTTCGACGAGGTCCTCGGAGTCGCACGTAGCGTCAACGTGAACACCGGGCTGGTGCAGATCACCCCGCCGACCACGGCAGACACCGCCTGGGTCGTGCAGGAGATCCAACGCAGCTACCCCACCGAGGTCGACTCCGTCGCCATCAACGGCGACACCCTCGAAGTGGTCGACCGCACCGACTTCAAGGACTTCACCCTCGCCGCGAAACTCACCCGGTGGGGCATCGACACCCACATGGGCCAGCAGTTCGGGCTCGCCAACCAGATCGTCCTCGTCATCACCGCCCTCGGGATCGCGACGACGGTCGTCTTCGGATACCTGATGTGGTGGAAGCGCCGCCCCACCCGCCCGGGAGCCCTAGTTGGCAAGCCCGCCACCGCTGGGGCCCTCGCCCGGGCACCCTGGTGGGGCACCGCCGCGGTGATCGTCGTCGCTGCCGGCATCGGATGGTTCCTGCCCCTGCTCGGGATCTCCTTGATCGGGTTCGTCGTCGTCGACGCCATCGTCACCGCGACACGATCACCCGCCGCACGCCGATAGGAACTCGCAGGACGGGCAGACCCATCGGGGCTGCCCGTCCCGCACTCGTCGTCAGGAAGACTCGACGCATGCCCCTGCACCGTGACTACCGCCTCCTCGACGGACCGCCGCCCCTGGCCGACTACCTGCGGCTACGACTCGAGAGCGGCCTGTCACCTAAGAGCGAAGCTCAGGGTGCCGGCGCCCTGACCGGGTCTTGGACCTTCCGCCACGTCGTCGACGCCGGAGAGAACGTCGTCGGGATGGGTCGTGTCGTCGGCGACGGCGACTGGTACTTCCTCATCGCCGACATGGCCACCCTCCCCGCGCACCAAGGCCGAGGGATCGGAGGCGCAGTCCTGGACTCCCTCCTCGCTCACATCGCAGAGCACGCGCCCTCGGGGGCCTACGTGACTCTGACGGCGGACCCACCGGGCAGGCACCTCTACGAGCACCGCGGCTTCGTCAACGTCGCCCCCGGACGAACCGGGATGCACCTCGTCATGCCCACTCCAGGTGTCCGATAGACGATCGGTCACCGAACGCGTCCGCACCTCAACTACTCCACGGAAGTGCACTGATCTTGCCGTCTCGATAGGTCAGTCCGAAACGTATCTCGGTGAAGGCTCTCTTATCGGGCGCCTGGTTCACTGGTGTCAGGTCCCCTGATTTGAGGCCGGTAGGACCAGCTCAAGCGTCGTCCCGGTGGGGGACGTTGCGGCTACCCGGACACTGCCGCCGTGACGAAGAGCAACCTCTCTGACGAGTGCGAGGCCGATGCCGAAGCTGGGACGGCTGGCGTGTGCGTTCGTCCCGGTGTTTTCGGGTGCCGGGTCTGAGCGGGCGAACCGGTCGAAGACCCGGGTTGGTTTGATACCCGTTATGCCTCGTCCCTCGTCAGTCACCGTGATGATGGCCGAGTCACGCTCGAGGCGGGTCGACACGGTCACGGTTGATCCCGAGGGGGCGTGGCCGATGGCGTTGTCGACCAGAGCAAGTACCGCCCGGCGGAGGCTCGCAGTCGGCGCATCAACAAGTGCGAAGCCAGCAGCGTCATACCGCAGGGCTACATCGCGCTCGTCAGCGAGGACTGACATCGACCGAAGGACGTCCTCGACGACGTCGTTGAGATGCACGGGGTCGGACATGGTCGAAGCAGCGGAAGAGTCTCCTCCCGCTGCTTCGAGCAGGTCGCCGACGATGTCGATCAGGGCCCGCGAGTCGTCACGGAGTCTCGCGAGATCAGCGGTGACCTTGTCGTCGGCTGTCGCTGCGCCGCCGGTGATCTTGCGCTGCAGCGCCTGGAGGCGGGCGTCCAGGACAGCAAGAGGTGTCCGGAGCTCGTGGCTGGCGTCGGCGACGAACTGTCGTTGCACGCGGAGCGCGTCGCCGAGTGGCCGGACGGCACGGCGGGCAATGACTACGGTCACGAGGCCGGCGAAGACGACGCCGGCGACTCCGAGCACAATGAGGCCGGCTACGACGTCCGTGGCCGAGACGAAGACCTCGCCCTGTCCGGCGGCGGCGACCTGCTCGAGGCGCTCCTGCGGGACGGTCTGGTGCAGCACCCACGCGATGGTGAGTGCGAGGGCGCCGACCACGACGAGGCCCGAGACGAGCACGATCTGTCGGCCGATCGACCGGGCGGCGGCCTGCAGGGCCGCGGCCTCGGGATCGGCCTGGCCACGGGCCCGCCCTCGTCGTCTGGTCACAGCGCTCCGATCCGGTACCCGCGCCCGCGCACGGTGAGGACGACGTCGCGGTCGACCTTGCGGCGCAGGTAGCTGACGTAGGTGTCGACGGTGCCGAGCTGCTCCCCGTGCGGGAACACCCGCGCGAGCAGGTCGGCCCTGTCGAAGGTGTGGTCGGGGCGTCGGGCGAGCTCGGCGAGCAGGGCGCTCTCCCGCTCGCTCAGCACCACGCGGCTGGACCAGGGAGTGACGACGATGCGGCTCTCGGGATACAGGCGCGCCTCCCCCAGGTCGAGCCAGCGCTCCTCGGCGGCGAACGACCGCGTCAGGGCGCGCAGCCGGGCGAACAGCTCGTCGAACTCGAATGGCTTGACGAGGTAGTCGTCCGCCCCGCCGTCGAGCCCCGCGACCCGGTCGGCGGTCGTGCCGAGCGCGGTCAGCATCAGCACGGGGGTCGTCACGTGCTCGCGACGGAGGGTCGCGACGAGCTCGGTGCCCTCGAGCCCCGGGAGGCGCCGGTCGACGACTAACACCGCGTACCCTCCTACCCGGGCGGCGTCGAGCCCGCGTCGGCCGTCGGTCTCGAGGTCGACCTGCCAGGCCTCGCCGAGCACGTCGGCCACGATGGGCCCGAGCCCGGGGTCGTCCTCGACCAGCAGGAGGCGCGGGCGCGCGTCAGGACCGGTCACCCACCGCCTCCTCGCCTCTCGTCGTCGTCGCTGCGTCGTCCTTCTGCGCCCCGCCGGCGCGGGAGCGCCGCAGGGCGGTGACCACGATCGGCAGCACCGACACGACGACGAGCCCGACGGCGAGCAGGTCGATGTGGTCTGCCACGAACGGTAGGCCACCGAGCAGCGATCCGAGCACCGTCATGCCGACGGCCCACAGGAACGCGCCGGTGACGTTCCAGACGATGAACTTCCGGTACGGGTAGCCGCTGGTGCCGGCGGCCAGGGGCACGAAGGTGCGGACGACGGGCACGAACCGGCCGAGGACGAGGGCCTTGCCGCCGTGCCGCTCGAAGAACGCCTCGGCCTGCTCGAGGTGCGCCGTCTTGAGCACGCGGGCGTCGGGGCGGAACCAGCGGCGCCCGAACCGGTGGCCGAGGAAGAACCCCACTTGGTCGCCGGCCGCCGCCGCGAGGAACGCGCAGAGCGCGATCACCACGACGCTCAGGCCGAGACTCTGGTGCAGCAGCCCTGCGGTGACGAGCAGCGAGTCGCCCGGCAAGAAGGGGAACAGCAGGCCCGACTCGACGAAGATCATCAGCGACAGGCCGCCGAGAGCCCACGGGCCCATGCCGGCGAGGAGGGTCTGGGGGTCGAGGATGCTCACGCCCGGGTCCGTCCTTGGTCGATGGTCGGGATGGAGTTCGGCGCAGACGGTCCGATGGGGTGGCCAGTCCTCGAGCGCCGCTGGACCCGGTCGAGGAGGCGCAGCCACGGCGGCAGGGCCAGCGCCACCACCGAGCAGCCGAGCACGACAGAGGCGAGCGTGTCGCTCGGGTAGTGCACGCCCACCCAGACGCGCGACAGCCCGACGACCGCCACCGCCGCCGCGCACATGGCGATGACGACTCCAGCGCGGCGACGCCCCCAGGCGATCAGAACCAGCGCGAGTGCGAGCCCTGTCGCGAGGGCTGTGTGCCCGCTGGGGAACGAGAACGAGTGCGGCTCGATGATCAGGGGATCGACGAGCAGCCCCGGGTCGGGCCGATCGCGCTGCACGACGAGCTTGACCAGCTCGGCCGCGGCCCACGGCCCGACCGCGACGCCGAGGACGGTAATGGCCGCAGCCGCGCGACGACTCACGACCCACACCGCCACGACCAGCAGCAGCACGAGGGCCGCGCCGAGCTGCGGCCCGAGCAGCCGGTCGACGAGCAGCGCCACCCCGTCGAGCACCGGTTCGTGCGCGCGGCTCGCGTGCTCCACGAGGTCGAGGTCGACCTCGCTCACGCCGCCCGCGCCCGAGGTGATCAGCAGCCCCGCGACGACGACGCCGACGATGCCGGTCGCGCCCCACGCCGCCCACGCCCGGTCGTGGACGGACGCTCGGACGGCGCGGAACAGAGGAGGCGCGGTGCGGCCACGAGAGAGCGCCGACGAGTGCGGACGGTGCAGGACGGTCATGCGCCGAGGCTCCGCCCGGCCGTCCCAGAAACCGCCCAGACGTACTCGCGGGCTCGTCAGCACCCGGGCCGTCGCTGCCCAGCGCGGTTCTGGGGGAATTCTGGGAGTTGACGCGCGAAAGTCACTCCGGGGTTTCCCTCAGCCTCACCCCGGGCATTGATCGCGACTTGATCGCTGTGAACTGCGAGAAAGAGAAGCACATCCATGGACTGGCAGCTCAACGGCCTCCCTCTGCACCCGCTCATCGTCCACCTCGTCACCGTCGCGTTCCCGACAGCGTCGCTGCTGATCCTGGTCGGGGCATTCTGGCCCGCGCTTCGTCGACGACTCGGCATCATCACCCCACTGATCGCCCTGGTCTCGCTGATCGCCGTTCCACTCGCGACGTCGTCGGGTGAATCGCTGGAGGAGCGGGTCGGCGGCAGCGCACTGCTCGAGACCCACACGGAGCTGGGCGACACCCTGCTGCCTTGGGCGATCGCGGTGTTCGTCGCCGCCGTGGCGCAGTGGGCGTGGCAGCACTGGGTGCTGACGCCCGACACAAAACGGCCCCGTCCCATTGTCCGCGGCAGCGCACGACTGATCGTCGGCACCCTGCTGACAGTCCTGGCCGTCGGTACAAGCATCGGCGGGATCATCACGACGGTCCAAATTGGTCACTCGGGTGCGGAGGCCGTCTGGTCGGACTCGAGCGAGGGATGACACCCGATCTGGTGAGGGCAGGCTCCTCTGCGTGGCAGCCGAACCCCTCGGGTGCTGTGATGGCGTCATGACTGACGCGTCACCTCTCCCCACCCATCCCGACGAGCCCCACGCCGGGAGCCTGGCCGGTCGCCTCAACTGGCTCCGTGCCGGCGTCCTCGGCGCGAACGACGGAATCGTCTCCGTCGCCGCAGTCGTCGTCGGCGTCGCCGGGGCGACAACATCAACCCCGGCCATCGCCACCGCCGGCATCGCCGCCCTGGTCGGCGGGGCAATATCGATGGCCCTCGGTGAGTACGTTTCGGTCAGCAGCCAGACCGACAGCCAACGAGCACTCATCGAGAAAGAGCGCGCCGAGCTGGCCGCCGACCCCGAGGCAGAACTCGAGGAACTGACCGCACTCTGGCGCGCCCAGGGACTCAGCGACGACACCGCCGCCCGCGTCGCCGCCGAGCTCACCGAGCGCGACGCCCTCGCAGCACACTTGTCAGCCGAGCTGCACATCGACGAGGCCGACGTCGCCAACCCCTGGCACGCCGCCCTCTCGTCCGCCATCGCGTTCCTCGCCGGGGCGATCCTCCCGCTCCTGGCCATCCTGCTGACGCCTGCCGGGCTGCGCGTGCCGGTCACCGTCCTGGTCGTGCTCCTCGCCCTCGCCGCGACCGGCGCACTCGGGGCACGCCTGGGCCAAGGCGCCGTCGGACGCGCGACCCTCCGCGTCGTCATCGGCGGCGCGCTCGCCCTGGCGGCGACCTACCTCGTCGGCACCCTCCTCGGCACCGCCGGAATCGCCTGAGCCGGCCTCCCCGACAGCACACAACGACTCAGAAAACCCCCATCTCGGGAACTCACCGGGAGCATCAAAAACCCATGGTCCGTCCCAAGTTTTGTCATAGGTAGACCATAGGTTCAGGCGTTCTGATCGGTATTGTCCACCTCTCCGGTGAGACCCGCAGGCCCGGCAGGCCGCTCCCGAACGGACACACCATGACCGCGACGTTGCACCACACCCCACCGGCTCCGCCCTCCCCACCCACCCGGTCGACCTCTCAACACGACCTCACGGCCGGCCGTTCCCTTGCCGCCAGGGCCCGCCGTCGCCGGGCAGCAGTCGACCTGCTGGCGATCGCGGTGTGGGCTTCTGCGGCGATGGCGGTCACCCTCTGGCTGACGTCGGGCAGCGTCGACCTCTCCGGCCCCGGGCAGGTCATGATCGCCGCCGGCATCGTCGCCGGCCTGGTGGGCACCGACCTGATCCTGGTCATGCTCGTGCTCGCAGCACGCCTGCCGGTCATCGACCGGCTGGTCGGTCACGACGCCGCGATGGCCCAGCACGGCAAGCTCGGTAAGCCGGCCCTCTACCTGCTGCTGACGCACGCGGGCCTGCTCATCGGCGGCTACGCGGTCGAGGCAGGCGACAGCGTCGTGGCCGAAACGGTCGGCCTCTGGAACACCCCCGACGTGCTGCTGGCGTTCCTCGGCCTGGGAGGCCTCGTCGCCGTGGTGTGGACCTCGATCGTCGCGGTCCGCAAAGTGCTCTCCTACGAGGGGTGGCACGCCATCCACCTGCTCTCGTACGCCGCCGTCGCCGTCGCTATCCCCCACCAGCTCTCACAGGGACAGATGCTCGCGCAGGGCACCTGGGAGCGCGCGTACTGGATCGCCCTCTACGTGGCCGCGCTCGGCTCGGTCGCCGTGTTCCGTTTCGCGCTCCCCGCCGTCAGGTCCCTGCGCCACGGCGTGGTCGTCACGCACGTCGAGCGCATCGCCGACGACGTCGTCTCCGTCCACCTGCATGGCCGTGACCTCGACCGCCTTGGCGTGGTCGGCGGCCAGTTCTTCGTGTGGCGGTTCTGGGCGCCCGGACTCTGGTGGCACGCCCACCCGATCTCGCTCTCCGCCGCGCCGACCGCGACGGGCATGCGCCTCACGATCCGCGCCCTGGGCAGGGGCAGCGCCTCCCTGACATCCCTCCGCGCCGGCACCCGTGTCTCCTTTGCCGGCCCGTACGGGATCTTCACCGAAGCCGCCCGCACCTCCACGAGGGTCGCGGTCGCCGCCTCCGGCATCGGCGTCACCCCCGTGCGGGCGTTCCTCGAGCGCCTCGACGCACCGGCCGGCGCCGTGACGATCCTCCTGCGCGCCCGGTCCGAGCGCGAGACGTTCCTCTGGCACGAGATCGCCGCCTGGGCGCACGCCCGCGGCCACCAGGTCGTTATCAGCGTCGGCCCCCGGGGCCGAGGGTCCGCGTCCTGGCTGGCCGAGGGCGACACCTCCCGAGGCGTCACGGCCGCGAGCGTGTTCCCCGACCTCGCCCACTCCGACCTGTACGTCTGCGGCCCCGGACGCTGGAGCGACCTCGTCGAGCAGGACGCTGTCGCAGCCGGGCTGCCGGCCGGCCAGCTGCACCGGGAGAGGTTCGACTGGTGAGAGCACGCATCGTGATCGGCGGCCTGCTCGTCTCCGCCGGCATCCTCGCCGTCGGCGTCGAGTCGACCGTGACCCAGCTGTCCGCCACCACCTCGCTCGTGCAACCACTGGCCGGAGCGGCTCCGTCGTCGGGCGGCACCGGCACCGCAGGCGACTCGGGCGACTCGGGCACCTCCGGTGCGGCCCCGTCATCGAGCCCGTCGCAGTCAAGCGCCTCGGGCAGCAACCCCGCCGCCACGAACGGCCTCACAGACGGCACGTACACCGGCACGGCCGTCTCCACCCGCTACGGCACCGTCCAGGTGCAGGTGACCATCAGCGGCGGGACCTTCGGCGACGTCACCGCCCTGCACCTCACCGACGCGGACGGGCGCAGCGTCCAGATCAGCGCCCGCGCCGCGCCTGTCCTGGCCCAGGAGGCGGTCGCGGCCCAGTCCGCGTCGATCGACACCGTCTCGGGTGCGACCTACACATCGGACGGGTACCTCCAGTCGCTGCAGTCCGCCCTCGACCAGGCCCGGTAATCCCGTGGCCCACGTCTTCGCCACCATGGGCACCGTCGTGTCGGTCCGCGTCGACGACGATGCCGTCGACGCGGCGACCCTCGACGCGGTCGAGGCGGTCTTCGACGACCTCGACCGTGAGTTCAGCCGCTGGCGACCAGACTCCCCCGCGTCGCAGATCGCCGACGGCCAGCTGTCGCTGCTCCGTTCGTCGGAGGCCCACAGGGAGCGCTACGCCGAAGCCCTCCGTTGGCGTGCCGACACCGCAGGGGCGTTCACGCCCCACCGTCCCGACGGCACGGTCGACCTCGCGGGCACGATCAAGGCAGCCGCGACCGAGGCCGCCGGCAACGTCCTCGACGCCGCCGGCCACGAGCGCTGGTGCATCAACGCCGGGGGCGACGTCCTGACCCGAGGAGGCACACCCGCGCACCCCTGGACCGTCGCGCTGGCAGACCCCGACGACCCGCAGCACGTGCTGCGCGTGGTGTCGCTCCACGGCCCGCAACGAGCCGTGGCGACCTCGGGCACGAGCCAGCGCGGCGAGCACGTCTGGCGGACCGATCCAAAGAGCACCTACCGGCAGGTGACCATCGTCGCCGACGACCTCATGACCGCCGACGTCCTCGCCACCGCGATCCTCGCCGGCGGCCCCGCGACCAGATTGCTCGCCGAACAGGGCTGGCCCGTCCACATCGTCACGGTCAACCGCGCAGGCGAGCCCGCATCCAGCTCGGGGCCATGACCCAGGCACCCCGAGTACAGCTGATGCCGGAGCCGCAGCTCCCGCCCCACCCCACCGACAGGAGACACGCATGCCCCTCATCAGGATCGACCTCGTCAAAGGCCGCTCGGACGAGCAGATCGCCGCGATCGGCGACACCCTCATGCGGACCCTCGTCGACGTCTACGACCTGCCCGAGCGCGACCGCTTCCAGATCGTCACCGAGCACGCCCCCGGCCGTCTCACCGCCCTCGACGTCGGACTCGGCATCGACCGCTCCGAGCAGGTCGTCATCATCCAGATCTTCACCCAGGCCGGGCGCAGCACCGACGAGAAACAACAGTTCTTCCGCACCCTGGCCGAGAACCTCGCGGCCGTGGGCGTCGCCGGCGAGGACCTCGTGATCGGCTTCGTCGAGAACGGCCCCGCCGACTGGTCGTTCGGCTTCGGCCGCGCCCAGTACACAACCGGGGAACTCACCACACCAGGAAACTGACCACCAACACCAGCGCCCAAACACTGTCGCGACAGCCGATTGCCTGACAGACACTTCCCTGGTGCGCTCAGGCGAGGGTGAGGAAGAGCTTCTCAATCTCGTCGACCGTGAGCTTTCGCCCCGCCGCGATGCCGTCGACGGGCTTCGCGTCGTCGTCGGCGACGAGACATTCGCGCATCGCCGTCGAGACGATAGCGAAGCCAGCGCGGTCGAGGGCGCTGCTCACGGCGGCGAGTTGGGTGACGACGTCGCGGCAGTCGCCCCCGTTCTCGATCGCCGTGATGACGGCGGCAAGCTGCCCTTGGGCACGCTTAAGGCGGTTGGCGACCTTGCGGATCGCAGCGGGATCGTGCAGGGCGCCGTCGGTAGGAGCAGTGTCGGTCATGCGCGGTCCACCGGGTTGCCGGCGGCGATCCATGCGGACGTGCCGCCTTCTACGTTGACGGCGTCGAAGCCGTGAGCGGTGAGTGTGGCGGTCGCGCGGGCGCTTCGGCCTCCGGACTGGCAGATGATGTGCACCGGGGTGCCCGTGGGCACGTCGCCCAGGCGGTCCTCGAGTTGGGACAGGTGCAGGTTGCGGGCGCCAGGGACGTGGCCGCTGGCGTATTCGTCCGCCTCGCGGACATCGATGACGACGGGGGCATCGAGGGTGGCGAGCTGGTCGACGGTGATCTGGTTCATGGGATCTCTTTCGTGGAGTGCTTCGAATCTGCGATTCTGCGAGTGTCGTGGGGTCAGGCGGTTGCCGAGGCAGAGCGGTGGGGTGCGGTGCCGGCACGCCAGGTGAGCCAGCCGCCGTCGAGGTTACGGGCGTCGTGGCCGAGCTGGGTGAGGAGTCTCGCGGCCGTGTGGCCACGCTGCCCCACCTGGCAGTGGACCACGAGCGGCCCATGCGGCAGTTCGGTGTGCCGAGCCCGGAGATCGTCCAGGGGAAGCGAGATCGCGCCGGGGATGGAACCGGCCTCGTGCTCAGCCGCTGAACGGACGTCGATCAGGGTCGCCCCGGATGCCGTCAGCGCGTCGAGTTCGTGCCACTGCGCTGTGCGCGTCGCGCCCGTCGCGGTGTTCTCGGCGACGTAGCCGAGCATGTTGATGGCGTCCTTCGCGGAGCCGTATTGGGGTGCGTAGGCGAGTTCGAGTTCGGAGAGGGCACTGCCGGTGAGGCCGGCGGTCATCGCGACGGCGATCACGTCGATCCGTTTGTCGACGCCGTCACGCCCCACGATCTGGGAGCCGAGGATCTGGTCGGTCACCGGGTCGACCAGTAGTTTGATCGCCATCTGCTGTGCCCCTGGGTAGTAGCCGGCATGGGAGGACGGGTGGGTGTGCACGACCCGGACGTCACGACCTGCCGCACGGAGGCGCTTCTCGCTCCACCCAACCAACGCCACGGTCAGTCCGAGCACGCCGAGGATCGACGTCCCGAGGGCCGGCCGGGCTGCGGTCGAGGAGACGCCAGCGACGTCGTCCGCCGCAGCCCGGCCGTGCCTGTTGGCGAGACCTGCCATTGTCACGAGGGTCGGTTCAGCATCGAGGTGGTCGATCTTCTCGACGCCGTCTCCGACCGCCCAGATCGACGGGTCGCTTGTCCGCTGGTGGGCGTCGACGGCGATGCCTCCGGTGGGCCCGATGACGAGTCCAGCCTCCCGGGCGAGGCGGCTCTCGGGGCGGACTCCGCTCGCCTCGATCACGAGATCAGCGGCGACGGTCGTGCCGTCGCTGAGTTCCACCAGGCCGCCGGATGTCCCCGCCACCGTCGTGCCCGTCCGGACATCGACGCCGGCGGCGACCAGTGCATCGTGCACCGGAGCAGCCATCTCGGGGTCCAGAGGAGAGAGGACGTGCGCTCCACGCTGCACGAGGGTGACCCGTGCATGGCGGGCAAGGAGATTCTCGACGGCTTCGAGGCCGATGAAACCTGCCCCGATCACGAGGACGTCAGCCTGCCCGGGGGCCCCGCCGAGAACGGCGTTGACGTGGTCGACGTCCTCGACGCTGCGCAGGGTGTGCGTCGGGATGACGCCTGCCGTCACGCCGGCCGTGGCCCCAGCGCCCGCAGCGAGTACGAGGTCGTCGTACGGTTCAACTGAGTGCCGCCCGGTCGCGAGGTCCACGACCTCGACCGTCTTGGCGGCAGGATCGATCGCGGTGACCTCGTGGCGGACGCGGACGTCGAGCGCGAAGCGCGCGGACAAGGACTCGGGCGTCTGCAACAGCAGCGACGAGCGATCCGGAATCACGCCGCCCACGTGGTATGGCAGGCCGCAGTTGGCGAAGGACACGTACGCGCCCCGCTCGAAGACCACGATGTCGCGCCTCTCGTCCAGGCGACGCAGTCGAGTCGCCGCGGACATACCGCCGGCAACACCTCCGATGATGATCGTTCTCATGCTTGCCACGATACCCCTGGGGGTATACGTTCGTCTAGTGCCGTCAGTCGACGGCGACCGTTGAACGAGAGGACCCCCCATGTGCCGACAGGTGACCTGCAAGGTGTGCGGCAAGGCAAGTTGGGCTGGCTGCGGCCAGCACGTCGACCAGGTGATGGCCGGCGTACGACAGGCGGACCGATGCCCTGGCCACGTGAAGGAAAAGAGCCAGGGAAGCTTCTTCTCGCGCCTGTTCGGACGCTAACTTCCGCTTGACTGTGAGGAAGTCGATCGGTCGCGGGACGCTCGAGAGCGCCGGCCACTCCCCCGTAGTTGCAGGACGCGGATCGCCTCGATAGGTCGATCCGGAATCCCTCTCGGTGAGGGATCGGCTATCGAGGCACCCGACCCGCTGCGATGCGCGATAGCGGAACGGTTCGGCTCGGCTCGGCTCGGCTCGGCTCGGCTCGGCTCGGCATAGCCTGAAGCTCTCGCTATCGAGAGGGACCTTCATGCACCTACCGCGCACGTCACGAAAGAACACGATCACCGCCCTGTTCTTCAAGGTCGCAGCTGGCTTGGGCACGGTCATCGAGTTGCTCTTTAACTTCTGGGGGCCGACGCGCGTGCACGGCAGTGCGACCCCTCCGCGGCGGAAGCGTCGGTGAGCCGCTGTATCGACCCGAACTATCTCGGGGAGCCCCGCCGCGAACACGATGAGACCACCGGAGGATCGCTCCTCTTCACTCGTGCGTGCGAGACGTGCCGCTGACGGTCGACATCAGCACGAAGACGAGGACGGACCTCTGATGCTGAGATTTTTCGTCTCGACTTCCGTCGTGGCCGGGTTCATCGTCGCGGGGTGGCATTCGATCGGTCCCGAGCAGCCCGTGTTCGCGATCGTGGTCCAGTTTCTCCTCATGGCCTGGGCGGCTTTCACCATCACGGAGCATTTCCCTCCTCTGCGAGGCAGATGGTGGAGGGTCTCGGAGCGGCAAGCGAGCTTCTTCCGGATGGCCGGTGTCGGTGCGTTCGGTCGCTTGCTCACCGTTGTCGGCTGGAACCGAGTCATCACTCGGGAGCGCAACTACCAGGTCACACGAGCAGGGATGCTGGCCCTCGAGCAACACACTCGTCGTTCAGAGGTCGCGCATCTGCTGTGTGCCGCTGCGGGGCTCGGCCTCGCGGTGGCTGCGCTCGTGGCCGGCACCTCCCCCGGTGCCGCCTGGTTGATGGTGTCGACGATCGTCTTGCAGCTGTACCCGGCCATGCTCCAACGATCCGTTCGGGCACGCCTTGGACGGGTTGTCTAGTCAGGTCCTCTCGGCCTCTCGCGTCACCTGTGACCCCGCGGGACTTGCAAGCTCGATCCGGACCGCTAGACGATCGGCTATCGGGACACCGCGTCTCTGTCGAGGTAAGACCGTAAGGTGGCGCTGTGTCTGATCGCGAGTTCGTCGTCGACCCCTTCACGCAGACCGAGGTGCGTGTCCCCTCCGGCATCTGGCCGGAACAAGCCATCGAGCACGCTCGGCGAAGTCGCAATGGGGAGCTCCGACGCATCCGCTTCTTCCTCGACTGGGGTCACAGGTACCCCCTTTGGGAAGACGGCTCAGACGGCTACACGAAGGAACCCGGCGACTACGGCCTGTCCGCAGATCTCGGGGAGCGCCTCCACGCGTGGTACCAGACGTGGGCGCAGCATTGCAGTCCCGAACACGGCTGGTCTGATGAACAGCTCCACCAGGTGTGGCTCGTTGCCGGCCACCGTCTCGCCAACGAGGTCGAACTCGAGGTCTACGACTTCGCGGACGTGATCCGCGAGTTCGATCGCTGACCGGTCGCCGATCGTCTATCGGGCAGCCATTTCCAGTCGGATGGCTGCAAAATAAGGGTATGGCAACAGCCCTAGATCCACCGGTCACGGCATCTGAGCGCGCTCTGCGAAGATCGGTCCTCGGACAGTTGCCCCTTTTCGCCATCCTGGGCACCATCGTTTGTGCTCAGCTCGTGTTTCGCACTAACGGGGATGGTCTCTCGTGGGCTTTTCTCGCGCTGTTTGTGGTGTTCGCTGTCCTGGGTGCCGCGCAAATCGCTGGAGACCTTCGGGCAGTCGGCGCATGGCGGCGAGTTATCACTGAGCCTGGAGAAACTCTCCTGTGGGGCACCTCTGCCCAGCGAATCCTGGCGACCGGCGGCGGGGGCTACGCAGGGGTGTTCGCCCTCTCGTCGACACGCCTGCGATACCTACCCCGAGCCTTGGCCCGAATTCGAGGCGCTAGCCCTGCCGAATGGTCTCTGGACCGACTGGGCACAGTCAGCATCGAGCCGAACGATCAACGAAAACGCGTCCGTGGTAGCCGATGGGTCGTCCTAAGCGTCGAGCAGGAGAACCCGATCACACTGCTCAACAATCATCAAGACCTCCTGGCGGACGACCTCCACACGGCCCTGCTCCGCGCACGACATGAAAGCAGGCCCACGGACTGAGGCAACGAACGCCCCCTACCTCGAGAGCTCGACGGCCGCGTTCAGTCATGGTCTCCGCAAATTCCTTTGCCACGTCCTGCTCAAGCTGGCGAAACTTTCAGCCACCGGCCCCGAACGCTGGCGCAGATGGCGATCGTCTATCGGGCACATGCGGAGTGGAACACGTGGACGCGATGAAGATCGATTCGTTGCACACTGAACCATGCAAACTCCTGCAGCGCAGAGGAGGAAGCGACTGGCCTCCGGACTGATCATCACGGCAATCCTGCTCGTCGCCGGTCCCCTCGTAGCCGACCTGGTCGCCCCTGACCGTCCTTGGCTGCTTCACCTGGCTGGCGCCCTCCCCGTGGTGGTCCTCACGATCGGGATTCAGTTCTGGCACCGAGCCGACAAAGTCTTTGACCGCGGCTTTGAGCCTGAGGACGAAGACGACAAGCCCACGGACACGCCGAGTCAGTGAACGATCCCCTAACGGGACGCCAAAGTCGCAGGTGACCCAGTGGTAAATAGCCCGTTAGGCTCCGAGCATCTGTCAACCCGAACGACGGAGTTCTCCTTGACCAACCCTTCCCTAGATAGCGCTGCCCGATGGGCAGCCGCCGAAGACCTAGCCCGCGGCGAGACCGACGAGGGCCTCCCCAGACGTCGCAATCGTGTCATCGCCCAAGTCGCAGTGCTCATCACGGCCTCCTGGCTTGTCGGCGTTGTCCTCACCTTGGTCTTCCTTCCCGGCGGGGGAAACGCCCCCGCCGACGAGGGCCCCCGTACGGCCCGGTTCATCGCACAGCTCGTTTTTCTCGTGCTCGGTCTCATGATCGGAATAGGCGGCTTCATTTGGGCCAAGCGTTCCGGTCACTACGTGACCCGATGGCGCGCTGTCGCGAGTCCCCTCGACCGGGCCGAGAGGAAGTCAGTGCGCCGGCAGATCACGGGAAAAGACGCCCCAAACCGCGACCGTCTACTCGTGTTGGTCGCGGCTGCGAACCAAAGCCGGCGCGCAGTTCTCGGTGTTGCACCTATCTATGCGGCGCTGCTGCTGTTCGCAGTCTCCACCGCGATCGGAGCGAACGTGCTGTTCCTGACAATCCTCGAACTCGGCGTCAGCGTGCTCTTCGTTGTGGTGGCGATCCAGCTGGTCATCCTCTATCGACGCATGGGCATCTTCATCGACCGCTTCCAAGGATCTGCGGCGTGAGCGCGCCCGAGGAATTTCCTGCACCCCTTGCGCGTGTTCCCTCCGCCGTTTTCGGTGCCATCACCGGTCTCGGCATGGGCATCGTCATCTTTGGCTGTGTCCTGTTCGGCGGCGGCTCTCTCTTGCTCGCAACCTTCGTGGGGCTCGGCCTCGGGCTGCTATTTGGGATCGGCTTCGCGATCTTTGCAGCGTGGACCAAACGCGCCCACAGCCGCAACGAAGTCTCTGTAACCCAGCGCATCAATCGAGCCGTTCTTACAGGCCGTCTACCCGCCACGGCGAACCTGAAAGAGTGGCTGCCCGCTCTCGAACGATCCCGGCAATTCTGGAAAGCCATCACTGTGGCGGGCCTGATCATGTTTCCTGCCTTGGCCGTTGTGACGATCATCCTGCTCGTCGAAGATCCGCTGGAATGGCGCTCGTGGGTCCAGCTCGCATTCTTCACCGTGTTCGGCGTTTTCTCGCCTTTGCAGGGCCGACTGCAGCTACGACGCATTCGGAACATCCGAACCGCACTCGAAACCGCACGGAGCTTCTAACGGTTTCCCCCGAGCTGCAGCCAAAGCTTGCCGACACACGATCCCCTATCGGAACGGACCGAGCAGAAGACATTGCGTTGAGCTGAAGTCGTGTGCGTATGCTCGCAGCATCACCAGCCGCACTGTCGCGAAGGGTAGAACACGATGATCCGACGACGCGTCCTCGAAGCTTTTGCAGGAGCAAGCGTTCTCTGCTTAATGCTCTCAGGATGCAGCGGAACCGCTGCGGCGGGAACCGACGACCTGCCAACCTTCACGTCGATGGACCAACTCGTCTCCGCCGTTGATGAGCACCTTAGCTGCGACACCGACCCTGCCGGAGATCCTGTCACCCCGATGAACGGCGATGCCCTGCCCACGGACCAAGTGCTGTGCCTGCCTCACGTGCAGATCGACCTCTATGGGGACCAGGCCGCACTGGACAAGGCTCTTGACCTGTGGAGCGATACCCAACAAGGTCCCGTGCCATTGGTGCATGGCGGCAACTGGATGGTGGTGGACCTCACCGGGGTGGCTACTGGTGAGCCGTCGGCCGTTGACCTAGAAGGGCTTGCATCAGAGATGGACGCCGAATACGAGACCGTCGCCTCCTGACGACGCGTCCTTGACCGGCGAGCGATCGTCTATCGGGCACACGACGGCCCCGTGCCCGCTTGGCAAAGCAATCAAGACTGCGCGAACCAAGCGACCATGCAAACCACCCCCACAACAGCGATAGAAACCGTGAGCACAGCGAAGCGGAGGCGACGCTCTTTCGACATCGCCTTGCCGCCACTGAAACGAGCGGCCGTGACTACATTCATCCCAACGGCGACGACGACGCACACAAGCCCGATCGCAAGGAGAAGGTCTGCGGGTGCCATGGCACTCATCTTGCTCTGCCACCTCGCGTGCCCGTCTTCATTCCACCTGCTTTTCGCTCACCTCATCGGCGCATAGCCCGGCAGGCGATCGTCTATCGGGCGCTAACTCAGGTTGACGCAAAACACGTTTGTCAGGGACTCAGTCGTCATCCCACTCGTCGCGCATCTCCTTTGTAAGAACTGCGACCTGAACCGTCAGGGCCCCAAGGAGTTCTTCGCGGTTGAGCCTGTTTGTCGTTCTGTATGCCCACGTCGCTTCCCCCTCGGCATTCAAGGTCTTCACGAGTACGAACGCCTCAATAGCCGTCTCGCCTTCCTCCAGTGGATGGACCTCTAAGCCCGCCAGAGCCTGCTCGATCGGGACACGCTGTTCGCCTGATGTCGGATTCCCGGAGTGACTACCCATGCCACGAGTAAACCCATTCTTTGACCCGAGCAGTCGCGCCCGCTGGCCGATCCCTCATCGGCCCTCTCAAGGCAGGAGTGTCGAGGGTCGAGAGGCCATCACCAGAAAGACGCCGGGAACCGTTGCTGCAGGCGCCGGAGGATGCGAAAAGTAGACTCGTCATCCAAGCCCGTGACCGTCTGCCACAAGGAGCCGGCTCCGACGATGGCCGAGGCGAACACGATCTCAGTTGCCAATAGGATGCGTCGCCAATCCTCCGGAGGCAGCGCAGCCTTCGCCTTCAGCGCAGCCGACAACCTCTCCTCCTCCTCGAAAAAACCAGCCGTGCTGGTGAACCCCATAGCGACGGCCATCGCATCCGTAAGATCAGCAGGGCCTCCCCATTGCCCGAGGCCTTGCCATAGCAACGTTCGCTCGTCATCGCTCAGCTCGAAGTGGACCGGCTCGGAGGCCGAGCCCTCATCAAACGCGTTCACGACTGCTCCCCTCGTTGAATCGCGCGGTAGACCGTCGAGCGGGCGACGCCGAATAGCTCCGCGATCTCGCTCGTCGTGTGGGCGCCTGTGCGATGGAGCTGCACCAGGTGCTTCTCCTGCGAGGAAGTCAGCTTCGGCTTACGGCCACGGAGCTTGCCGGCGGCCTTGGCGATCGCCATGCCCTCACGGGTGCGGGCTCGGATGAGGTCGGCCTCGAACTCGGCGACCATGCCGAGGACGTTGAACAGGAGCCGGCCGACAGGGTCGGTGGGGTCGTAGACAGCTCCCCCGAGGTTCAGCGAGACACCCTTCTTCGTGAGCTCGTCCGCGATGTCGGTGGCGTCGCGCAGCGACCTGGCGAGACGGTCGAGCTTCGTGACCACTAGAACGTCGCCCTCCCGACACGCAGCAAGTGCCTCACGCAGACCCGGCCGCGCTCGAGTCGTCCCCGACTACCCGTGGTCAACATGCACGTGTTGATCGTCAACACGGAGCGCTGCAAGACCGTCACGTTGTGCTGCGAGATCTTGTCCCGAGGTCGAGACGCGGGCGTATCCGATGAGCATCAGATAACTGTAGCGTTTATACCCCCGTCACCGGGCATTTTTACGGGACAGGCATACGCGAATCCGCAGGCCAGGCGGCACTTGACCTCAGGCGGCCGAGACAGACGCGCGAAGGTGTCCCGATGAACGACCGTCTAAAAGACGACTTGTGCGGGCAGCTTCTTGCGGCGAAGGGGCCCAATCCTCTAAGTCGAAGATCAGGCCCCTGGCAGATGGCGTCCCCGTCTAGATGGTTCCTCCGTTAAGCCCCAAAATGGCAATCACAGCCACACCAACAATGACTCCCGCCACGACGGGCAGTAACCATTTGTGGGCTCGTCCCGTAGATCCGAAGAGGCCTCGGAGTAGGAAAAGAGCGGCCAACCCGAGAAAGACAGCAGATCCTATCGACCAGAGAAATGGCCGATCAAGGGCAATGCGCTGCCAAGCGAAGAAAGATCCTGCAGCCAAAGACAGCAAGGTAGCTACCCCGAACTTCGATAGTTCGTTCTTCCGCGTGGGCTTGTGGTCCATGGCTTGCCTTCCGCTCAACATTGCGTACTCAAGAATCCCACGCCAGACCCCAGGACAAAGCCGGTTACCCCGACGACCGCTGCAGCAGCCCCGGCGGTTGCGATGCTTGCTCCCAAGAACACAGCCCCAATGAGGACGGTGGCGGCGTAAGTCCCGTACACGCACCCAGCACTGGCAAGTCCCGTCGGATCGTATTGATTTACAGGATCGCCTCCTGAGAAGCCGTACCTGTTTGCATCATTCGGGCTCAGTGGTGAGTCCAGGGTGTCCTGCTGGGTCCAGGTGCCGGTGGTGGGTTCGTACCAGCGGAGCCCGAACTTCACGAGCCCCGTGCCGCGGTCTTGGATGCCGGCCTTGAACGAGTACGGGTTCTGGCCTGCACCGCTGCCGCTGCCGCCAGCGGTAAGGGCACGGGTGCCGTAGGGGTCGTAGGCGTAGGAGAAGGAGTTGGTAGAGAAGTCCGTCAACAGACCCACCGGGTTCCCCAGACCATCCCACACGTACAGGGCCGAGATGTCCGACGAGGTCGTGAGCATCAGGGCTTGCCCGGTGATCGGGTCGGAGTACACGTGCGAGCCGGAAGTGCCGCCGGTGTACTTGACGATCGTCGGGTTGCCATTCTGGTCGGTCTTGCCGTAGGTGGCGGTGTAGCTGGTGCCACTGGAGACCGACTGCGACAGGACGGCCTTTTGGTCGACACCGGCGTAGGTGTAGCTGCTGGTGATTCCGTTCTCGACGGCTCCGGTCATCTGCTGGGCGGCGTTGTAGGTGAACGTCGTCGTCGGGGACGCGGTGAGGTTGCCGGTCCCGTCGTAGGTGTACCCGGCGGTGGTGATCTGGTTCGCGGCGTTGTAAGTCAGGGTCTGCGAGGACGGGTTGGCACCGGTGACGACGGCGGTGAGGCGGTTGCCCCTTGCGTCGTAGGTGTAGGCGTACGTGTTCGCGCCCGTCCCACCGGACTGCGCAACGTTCGTCACGCGGCCCTGGGTGTCATAGCTGTAGGTCGTGACCTGCCCGGTGAGGTTGTCACGCGACCACTGCAGCTTCTGGCGATCGTTCGCTTGGGTGGTGCCGCAGGTGGGGGCGGCGCTGGTGGTGTTGTAGCAGTAGGTGGTGTCGTAGACCGCGGTGTTGCTGCTGTCACCGGACCCGGTCCAGGCCTTCAGGCTCGAGACCCGGCCGGAGGTGTCGTACCCGGTGGTCTGCTTCCCGGCCCAGGTGGTGTGGTTGCCGCTGGACTGCAGCCAGGTGTTGATGCGGCGCCCGTTGGCGTCGGTCTCGTACTCGATGGCCTGCGTCGCACCGCCCTTGGGGTACGTGGTCTTGGTGAGCACGTTCGAAGCGTCGTAGGTGTTCGTGTACGTGCCGAAGGAGTCGACCTGGCTGAGCTGGTTGCCGGCCTTGTCATAGGTGTAGCTGACCGTGCCACCACCCGCAGTGTTGGCCGTGGAGAGCTGGCGGCCGAGCTGGTCGTAGGTGTTGGTGATCGTGCCCGTAGCGCTCTTGCTGGTCAGGACGCGGCCGGCCTTGTCGAAGGTCTTCGTGTCCACCAGGGACGCGCTATTGGCGCTGGCGGCCTGGACCTGACGGTCGAGCTTGTCGTAGGTGAACCGCATCGTGTTCCCACGACCATCGGTCTCCGACGCCTTCCGCCCGTAGGCGTCATACGTGTACGCCTTCGCGCCGAGGCTCGTGCCGGTGACGGGGGTCATGCCGGAGAGCTGCTTGTTGGCGTTGTAGCTGTAGACGGTCTTGTTCGTGCCGTTACC
>NZ_RKID01000007.1:0-58351 GCF_003751725.1 Frigoribacterium sp. PhB118
ACTCTCAGCGCCGATGGTACTGCAAGGGGGACCTTGTGGGAGAGTAGGACACCGCCGGACTCCTTTTAGTGCGAACAGCACACGAAACACCAGAAAGGCCCCTTCTTCGGAAGGGGCCTTTCTGCGTTTAACGCTGACCCACCCACCAACCCCGGTAAGATCGTCAGCGATGTCAGCTCCCTTCTCCACCGCTACCGGCACCGACGTGCGCGTGCGGTTCTGCCCCTCGCCCACCGGAACGCCGCATGTCGGCCTCATCCGCACCGCCCTCTTCAACTGGGCCTACGCCCGGCACACGGGTGGCAAGCTCGTGTTCCGCATCGAAGACACCGATGCGGCCCGAGACAGCGAAGAGAGTTACGAGCAGATCCTCGACGGGCTTCGTTGGCTCAACATCGACTGGGACGAGGGCATCGACGCAGGTGGGCCTCATGGCCCCTACCGTCAGTCTCAGCGCCATGACATCTATCGCGGGGTCATCGATCAGCTGCTCGAGCGGGGGCTTCTCTACGAGAGCTTCGCCACGGGTGAAGAGATCGAAGCTCGCAACATCGCCAACGGTCGCGACCCCAAGCAGGGTTACGACAACTTCGAGCGTGAGCTGAGCGACGCACAACGTGCGGCGTTCCGAGCCGAGGGGCGTCAGCCGGCACTCCGGTTGCGAGTGCCCGACCGCGACCTCAGCTTCGACGACCTCGTCCGCGGTGCGATCACGTTCCCGGCGGGATCGTTCAGCGACTTCGTCGTCGTCCGACCGAACGGAGTGCCTCTCTACACTTTCGTGAACCCGCTGGACGATGCTCTGATGGGCATCACCCACGTCCTGCGCGGTGAGGACCTCCTCTCGTCCACTCCCCGCCAGATCGCCCTCTACGAGGCGCTGGTCGAGCTCGGCATCACCACGTTCGTCCCTCGGTTCGGCCATCTGCCCTATGTCATGGGCGACGGCAACAAGAAGCTCTCGAAGCGCGATCCCGAGTCCAACCTGTTCCATCACCGAGACCGCGGCTTCATCCCCGAGGGCCTCGTCAACTACCTGGCGCTCCTGGGGTGGTCCTTGACTCACGATCGGGACGTGTTCTCGATCGACGAGATGGTCGCGGCGTTCGACGTCGTCGACGTGAACCCGAACCCCGCGCGATTCGACGTGAAGAAGGCCGAGTCGATCAACGGCGACCACATCCGACTGCTGTCCGTCGGGGACTTCACCGAGCGACTGCTGCCCTACCTCGACGGGGTCGTCAGCGTTCCGCCGACGGAGGCCGAGCGTGCCGTGCTCGTGCAGGCGGCGCCCCTCGTCCAAGAACGCATGACCCTCCTGTCCGAGGCTCGTGGCATGCTCGGCTTCTTGTTCGTCGCCGACGAAGACCTGGTCCACGAGGACGACGCGCTGGCCTCGCTGGGCGAGCGGTCCACCGAGGTGCTGCGCGCCTCCTTGGCTGCCCTCGAGGGCCTGGCCGACTGGACGCACGAGTCGATCCAGGCGGTCCTCAAGGAGGCGCTCGTCGACGGACTCGGCCTCAAGCCCCGCGTGGCCTACGGCCCGTTGCGGGTGGCGCTGTCCGGGCGTCGCGTGAGTCCGCCGTTGTTCGAGTCGATGGAGATCCTCGGCCGCGAGTCGACCCTTGCCCGACTCTCGGCTCTCGCCGACCGCTCATGACCGAGCGCTACGACGTCGCTGTCATCGGGGGCGGCCCCGCAGGGTTGAGCGCCGCGCTCAACCTCGTCCGCGCCCGCCGACGCGTCGTGCTGATCGACAGCAACCGGCCGCGGAACTCCGCCACGCTGCTCTCGCACGGGTACCTCACCCGCGACGGCATCTCGCCGCTCGAGCTCCGCAAGCTCGGACGCGACGAGTTCCTGGGGTACGAGGGGGCCGAACACCGGCAGACCCTGGCGACGAACGTCGTCCCGGTCGACGGCGGGTTCGAGATTTCGTGCGCGTTCCGTGGGCAGGAGTCGTCCGCGCTGGCAGGGACCGTGCTGGTGACGACGGGGCTGAGCGAGACCCTGCCTGAGATCGCCCAACTCCGAGCGTTCTACGGCACGTACGTCCACAGCTGCATCGAGTGCGACGGGTACGACAAGCGTGACCAGCCGCTCGCCCTGATCGGTGAGCACCCCGACCTCGTCGACCGCGCCCTGTTGCTCTCGCAGTGGACCGACGACCTCATCGTCTTCACGCACGGTTCGGACGTGGTGACCTCGGCGGACGAGGCTGCGTTGGCCGCCCGGGGGATCACCGTGGATCGTCGTCGCGTCATGAGCATCGACGGCGATCGTGACGGCATGCGTGGCGTCGTGCTCGAGGACGGCACGGTCGTGCCTCGGGCCGGTGGCTTCGTCCGCCCGGAGTGGTCGGCTGCGCTGGACTACGTCTCGGCGACGGGGGCCGACCTGGACGGCGACGGACTGCTCGTCGTGGACGACCATGGTCGCACGTCGGTTCCCGGGCTGTACGCCGCCGGCGAGAGCACCGCGCCCGGCCCCCAGCAACTCATCGTTGCCGCCGGCGACGGCGCCCGTGTCGCTGCCGTGATCAACCGGGACCTCATCGGTGGCCTCGAACACCTGGCAGATGCTGTACAGTAGACGTCGGTCCAGATGATGGGCCGACAGTGATGCAGACCTGACGGTTGTCATCATTGGGGTATGGTGTAATTGGCAACACGACTGATTCTGGTTCAGTTGTTCTTGGTTCGAGTCCAGGTACCCCAGCAATTTGATTCCCCCTGGCCTTGCGGCCCGGGGGAATTGCTGTTCGTGCCTGTCTCGCCGCCTCCGGCGGCGTGTTCGGCTTCGCCGAACGCGATCGTCCCCGCTTCGCGCCTCGGGGGCGAGTCGTCGGTGCGCGGTCGGGCGCCAGCAGCTAGGCCGGTTGGGGCTCTTCTGACTCGGAGCCGAGTGGGCGCCGTGGGCCGCGTCCTCGTCGGGCGAGAACCCTGGCGATGGGGCGCTCGACGCGACGGTGGATGACGAACGACAAAGCCACCAGGAGTGGAACCGACACGGCGACCGACAGCCAGCCGTCGATCCAACCCAGGCGCGCGAAGAGCTCGGGCACGGCCGGGGCCACCAAGGGGTGGAACAGGTAGAGCGCGTACGACGCGGCACCGCCGGTGAGCACCCAGGTCGGCGTCACGCGGCGAAGGGGACCTTCGGCCAGCACCGTCGCCGCCACGACAGCCGTGACGCCCGCGAATCGGGCTGGTGCGTTGCGCCCGAAGCCCCCGTCTCCGACGGACGTGGCGAGCACGACCGCCAGGGCCACCAGGGAGACCGCGAGCACGGCCCACAACCAGCCACGGCGGGCGGGACGCGTCAGCTCGGCGATCACCATGCCGATGAGGAAGAACAGGACGATGGGGTCGAAATAGACCGCCCATGCCGGGCGTGCGGCGTCGAAGGCCCACCACAGCGCCGAGCAGGTGACGAGCACCGCTCCGACGGTGGGCAGGACTCTGAGTCTGAGGGCCAGGCACAGGGCCACGAGGGCGTAGAACGCACACTCGAAGACGAGGGTCCAGCCGACGCCGAGGACGGGTTCGATGTTGCCTTCGGCGTTGCGGGTCGGGATGAAGAAGTACGACCCGAGCGTGTTGGCCGGCTCGAGGGTGGCGTGCAGCACGGCCGAAGGGACGAGTACCAACGTCAGCACCTTGAGGGTCGTCGCGAGCCAGTAGAGCGGGACGATGCGATCGAGTCGGCGACGCGCGAAGATGGCCCAGGCTCGCGGCGTGCCCTCGAGGCGACGGACGGTGTGCATCATGACGAACCCACTGATCGCGAAGAAGACGTCCACCCCGACCGATCCGTAGCTCCACGGGCGGAACGAGGGGTCGAGTCGTTCGTGGGCGTAGAACACGGTGTGGGTGACGACCACCAGGAGGGCCGCCACGAACCGGAGGCTCTGGATGCCCGAGAAGTGTTCGAGATCGCGGAGGGGTGCCTCAGGGGACAGGATCGGGGTCTGCACATGAGACATTTTACATGCGAATTATCCGAGACTCAGGGCTTGCCTCGCAAGACACCGGAGGCCCTCACCTGTGGTGAGGGCCTCCGGTGCCATGCAGGTTGGTGACTAGTCGCCGATGGTGGCTCCGAAGCGGGCCGGCAGAGTGCCACGGTGGGTGCTGCGCAGCTCGTCGATGGACACCGTGAAGACGTCCTGTACCTCGAGCGACCCCGACTCGCCGTCGGTCACGCCGATGCGGGCCACCGGGTAGCCACGGCCCTCGCAGAGGCCGCGGAAGCGGACGTCGTCCTCGCGGGGCACCGAGACGATCACGCGACCGGTCGACTCGCTGAAGAGCGCGGTCGCGACGTCGATGCCGTCCCGCTCGATGATCTCACCCAGCCAGACGCGAGCACCGACTCCGAAGCGCAGCACGGCCTCGGCCAACGCCTGTGCCAGGCCGCCGTCGCTCAGGTCGTGGGCCGCCGCGATCAACGACTGGTCGCCACCGGCGTGCAGGAGCTGCGCGAGCTGCGCCTCGGCCGCGAGGTCGACCGCCGGCGGTCGACCGCCGAGGTGGTCGTGGACCACGCCGGCCCAGGCCGATCCGTCGAGCTCGAGCGCCGTGGTGCCGAGCAGGTAGATGTTGTCGCCCTCGTCCTGCCAGCCGGACGGGATGCGTTTGGCGACGTCGTCGATCACACCGAGGACGCCCACCACGGGAGTGGGGTGGATCGGACGCGTGCCGGTCTGGTTGTAGAACGACACGTTGCCGCCCGTGACGGGGATCTCGAGCTCGAGGCAGCCGTCGGCCAGGCCCTCGACGGCCTGCGAGAACTGCCACATGACCTCGGGGTCCTCGGGACTGCCGAAGTTGAGGCAGTCGGTGACGGCGGCGGGCACGGCACCCGTGACAGCGACGTTGCGGTACGCCTCGGCCAGGGCGAGGCGTGCGCCCTGCTTGGGGTCGAGCTGGCAGTAGCGCCCGTTGGCGTCGGTCGCGATCGCGAAGCCGAGACCGGTCTCTTCGTCGACGCGGATCATGCCTCCGTCGTCGGGGAAGCTGAGCGCGGTGTTGCCCAGCACGTAGGTGTCGTACTGGTTCGTGACCCAGCTCTTGTCGGCCAGGTTGGGCGAGCCGAGCAGTTCGAGGAACTGCTCGCGCAGGACGGCGTTGCCCGTGGGGCGGGGCAGCGACGAGGCGCTGTCGGCCTGCAGGGCGTCGATCCACGTGGGGTAGGCGACGGGACGCTCGTACACCGGGCCGTCGACGGCGACCGTGCGGGGCTCGACGTTGACGATCTCTTCGCCGTGCCAGTTGATGACGAGACGGCCGGTGTCGGTGACCTCGCCGAGCACGCTCGTCTCGACGTCCCATTTCGCCACGACCGCGAGGAACGCGTCGAGCTTCTCGGGACGCACGACGGCCATCATGCGTTCTTGGCTCTCGCTCATCAGGATCTCTTCGGCGGTGAGCGACGGGTCGCGCAGCAGGACGTTGTCGAGTTCGATGAACATTCCGCCGTCGCCGTTCGAGGCGAGCTCGGACGTGGCGCAGCTGATGCCGGCTGCCCCGAGGTCTTGGATGCCCTCGACCAGTTCGTCGCGGAACAGCTCGAGGCAGCACTCGATGAGCACCTTCTCGGCGAACGGGTCGCCGACCTGGACGGCAGGACGCTTGGTGGGCCCGCCGGACGAGAACGTGTCGGAGGCGAGGATGGAGGCGCCGCCGATGCCGTCACCGCCGGTGCGCGCACCGAACAGGACCACCTTGTTGCCGACGCCCCGGGCGTTGGCCAGGTGGAGGTCTTCGTGGCGCAGGACGCCCACGGCCAGTGCGTTGACCAGGGGGTTGCCCTGGTAGACGGCGTCGAAGTAGGTCTCGCCGCCGATGTTGGGCAGGCCGAGGCAGTTGGCGTAGAAGCTGATGCCACCGACGACGCCGTCGACCACGCGGGCCGTGTCCGCCGCGTCGATGTCGCCGAAGCGCAGCTGGTCCATGACCGCGACGGGGCGGGCACCCATCGAGATGATGTCGCGGACGATGCCGCCCACGCCGGTGGCCGCCCCCTGGAACGGCTCGATGTAGCTCGGGTGGTTGTGCGACTCGACCTTGAAGGTGACGGCCCAGCCGCCCCCCACGTCGACCACTCCGGCGTTCTCGCCCATGCCGACCATGAGGTTCTTCTTCATGGCGGGCGAGACCTTCTGGCCGAACTGCCGGAGGTAGATCTTGCTCGACTTGTAGGAGCAGTGCTCGCTCCACATGACCGAGTACATGGCGAGCTCACCGCTCGTGGGGCGACGCCCCAGGATCTCGCGGATCTTCGCGTACTCGTCGGCCTTCAGGCCGAGGGCGCCGTAGGGCTGCTCGCGATCGGGCGTCGCCGCGGCGTTCGCCACGGTGTCGGGCACGTGGCCCTCGGGGCGGACGTCGATCATCTCGGCGTCGTGCGGGGCGCGGTCGGTCTGGTCGGTCACTTGGCGAGGGCCCTCTCGAGAACGGACGTGAAGAAGGTCAGGCCGTCGACGCCGCTCGACATCGCGGCGGGGGTGTCGGGGCCGAAGCCCTCTTCGACGGCGTGCTCGGGGTGCGGCATGAGGCCGACGACGTTGCCGCGCGCATTGGTGACGCCGGCGATGTCGTCCATCGACCCGTTCGGGTTCACGCCGACGTAGCGGAAGGCGACCTGCCCCTCGCCCTCGATGCGCTTGATGGTCTCGGCGTCGGCGATGAAGCGCCCGTCCGCGTTCTTGAGGGGGATGGTGATCTCTTGCCCCTCGGTGAAGCCGTTCGTCCAGTCGGTGCGGGCGTTCTCGACGACGAGACGCTGGTCGCGGCGGATGAACTGCTGGTGCGCGTTGCGGGTGTGCGCCCCCGGGATCAGGCGGGCCTCGGCGAGCATCTGGAAGCCGTTGCAGATGCCGAGGACGGGCATTCCCGCGTTCGCGGCGTCGACCACGTCGGCCATGATCGGCGAGAAGGAGGCGATCGCGCCGGCACGCAGGTAGTCGCCGTAGCTGAAGCCGCCGGGCAGGATGATCGCCTCGACGCCCTTCAGGTCGTGGTCGCCGTGCCAGAGGGCGACGGGCTCGCCGCCCGCGAGTCGGACCGCGCGCTGCGCGTCACGGTCGTCGAGGGAGCCTGGGAAGGTGACGACGCCGACGCGCATCAGAGGGCGGCGGGAGCGTCGGCGACGGTGATCGAGACGACGTCCTCGATGACCGAGTTCGAGAACATGTCGTCGGCGAGCTCGCGGACGTCCGCGAGGACGGCGTCGGTCACCTCGCCCTCGACCGTGACCTCGAAGCGCTTGCCGATGCGGACGTCGGTGAACGCCCCTTTGCCGAGACGGGAGAGGGCACCGGCGACGGCCTTGCCCTGGGGGTCGAGCAGTTCAGCCTTGGGCATGACCTCGACGACGATTGTGGGCACTGGTTTACTCCTGCAGAGGCGTCAACGGGTGGACGCGACGAGTCTACGGCAGCCGCGCGCGCCTCCTGGTGGTGCCGTTGTCGTGGAGGCATCGGCCGTCGCGGCGATGGTCAGCGGAATGCGGGCCACCTGTCAGCCGGATCATTGGTTCGCGCCGCAGAGTGTTCTCAGCGGACAGAGCGCGGGCCTCGTGATCGGGCCTTCTGTTCCGCGTCCGGTCCCGGGGTTCCTGATCCGCTCCGAGACCGCCGGACGCCCGGCCGAGCCCCCCGTCGGCCGGGCGTCTACCCCGTGTGGGCTGCGTCCGCGGGTCTGTCGGCGGCCCTCAGGGCGGACTCCGGGTCGACGTCGGGGCGCGACCGGCCGAGCAGCCAGACGGCCAGGGGCAGGCAGATCGCGCCCGCGATCGCGTTGCGCAGGTCGAGGCCCTCGTGCATCACGTCGAACGGCGGCCCGATGGCGAGCACCGCCGCCACCCCGATCGACCACCAGGAGGCGCGGCGCCGCCCCTCGGCGAACGCTCGCGGCGGCAGCTCGAACCGGGCGGTCGCCAGCGAGACCAGGCAGGTCAGCCCGATGACGAGGGCCCAGATCGGGAGGCGCGTCCACCACCAGGTGGCGGTCGAGGGTTGGGGGAGCGGCCCGCCCACGGCCAAGAGGACCCCGAGCACGGCGATCAACAGCGGGAGGTGCCAGAGGTAGATGGTCATGCCGCGGCTGCCGACGGCGAACACGACGGCGCGGGCCGCCGACGTGGACATGAGACGCGCCAGGGCGGGGTGCACGAGCGACAGGACGCAGATCTGCGCCACCCCGAGCACCATGAGCGGCACCGTCGGCGGGTTGAGGTTGCTCAGCATGTCGTCCGACCACGGCCCGGCCGTCGTCAGCGGGACCAGCGAGGCGTACGCCACGACGGCGACGACGAGCAGCACGGCCCGAGGGGTCCGACGGAACAGCCCGTCGGCGTAGGCGAAGCCGAGCTGCTGCACGAAGAGCCACACGAAGGCGAGGTTGAGGAGGCCGACGGCCGTGACGCCGGTGCCGTACCGCACCGCGTCGACCAGGACCGCGGCGACCACCAGGACGAACAGCGTCGCCCACGGGCGGGTCGTGTGCAGCCGGGCCATCACCGGCACGAGCAGCTGCGTGATGCCGTAGGCGGCGAGGAACCAGAACGGGGAGCCCACACCGGTCGCCACGACGTCGAGCAGTTCGGGATCGGCACCGAGCAGGGTCGCGACGGCGAGGGCGATCGCGAGGACGACGAAGACCGCGCTCGCGGGCCGGGCGAGGCGCAGGAGGCGACCGCGGACGAAGTCGCCGGCGTCGGCGCCGCGGCGCCGTGCCCCGGCCCAGGCCGTGGCGCTGGCGAACCCGCCCACCACGAAGAAGAGCGGCATGATCTGCCCGGTCCACGTCGAGAGCGGGAACCAGGACTGCTCTTGCAGGGGACGGTTCGCCACGACGGCGCCCGTCGCGTCGACGGCGACACCGACCATCATCACGTGGATCGCGACGACCAGCAGGACGCAGAAGACGCGGGCGAGATCCACCACGAGGTCGCGGCCCGGGGGGACGACGACGGACGGCGGTGTCGTGGCGGCGGTGCTCATGTCGACGACGGTAGCGACCCGTGGCCGCTCGGGTGTGGTTGTCCACAGGTGCGGCGCGTCCGAACCAGGGAACGTCCTCCGAGGTGGCCCGGATTGTTTTGATCTGATCAAAAGAGTGGTTCACTTGAGGCATGACCCATCCGACCGACGACCCCCGCGAGGCACTGCGCTCCGCCGGGTTGCGCGTGACCGAGCCCCGGCTCGCCGTGTTGCGCGCCCTCGAGCCGTCGCCCCACGCGGCCGCCGAGCAGGTCTTCGCCCGGGTCGCCCTCGACCTGCCCGGCACGTCGGTGCAGGCGGTCTACGGCGTCCTCAACGCGCTGACCGGTGCCGGGCTGGTGCGTCGCATCGAACCCGCGGGCTCGGCAGCGCTCTACGAGCTGAGGACGGGCGACAACCATCACCACGTGGTCTGCGGGGTGTGCGGCTCGGTCGCCGACGTGGACTGCGTCGTCGGCCACGCCCCCTGCCTCACCCCCTCGCACGACTCGGGGTACCTCGTGCAGACCGCCGAGGTGACCTTCTGGGGCCTGTGCCCGGCCTGTCGGGCGGCCGAGTCCGAGGGTGCGGAGGGCGACGAGCCGACCCGCGCCTCCTCGTCCGACCGCGTGGACGCGGCCGTCCCGGCGGTCTGATCGGCCCGCCCCCCTGATCTCACACGACGACGAACCACGAACGAAAGAGGACACATGACCGACGCCAAGAAGATCACCACCACCGACAACGGCGCCCCCGCCGCCAGCGACGAGTTCTCGCAGTCGGTCGGCGCCGACGGCCCGATCGTCCTGCACGACCACAAGCTGGTCGAGAAGCTCGCCAACTTCAACCGCGAGAAGGTGCCCGAGCGCATCGTCCACGCCAAGGGCGGCGGCGCCTTCGGCACGTTCGTCACGACGGCCGACGTCTCGCGCTACACCCGCGCCGCGCTCTTCCAGCCCGGCGTCGAGACCGAGATGCTCGCCCGCTTCTCGACCGTCGCCGGAGAACAGGGCAGCCCCGACACGTGGCGCGACCCCCGTGGCTTCGCGCTGAAGTTCTACACGAGCGAGGGCAACTACGACCTCGTGGGCAACAACACGCCCGTCTTCTTCATCCGCGACGGCATCAAGTTCCCCGACTTCATCCACTCGCAGAAGCGCCTGCCCGGCTCGCACCTGCGCGACCACGACATGCAGTGGGACTTCTGGACGCTCTCGCCCGAGTCGGCGCACCAGGTCACCTGGCTGATGGGCGACCGCGGCCTCCCCGCCTCGTGGCGCAACATGGACGGCTTCGGTTCGCACACCTACCAGTGGATCAACGCCGAGGGCGAGCGCTTCTGGGTCAAGTACCACTTCAAGACGAACCAGGGCAACAAGATCCTCACGCAGGACGACGCCGACCGCATCGCGGGAGAGGACGCCGACTTCCACATCCGCGACCTCTCCGAGGCCATCGACCGCGGCGACTTCCCCACCTGGACGCTGTCGGTGCAGGTCATGCCCTACGACGAGGCGGCCACGTACCGCTTCAACCCGTTCGACCTGACGAAGGTGTGGCCGCACGCGGACTACCCGCTCATCGAGGTCGGCACCATGACGCTGAACCGCAACCCCGAGAACTACTTCGCGCAGATCGAGCAGGCCGCGTTCGCCCCGTCGAACTTCGTCCCCGGCATCGCGACCAGCCCCGACAAGATGCTGCTCGCCCGCATCTTCAGCTACGCGGACGCCCACCGCTACCGCATCGGCGTCAACCACCAGCAGCTGCCGGTGAACACGCCCAAGACCGAGGTGCACTCGTACTCGAAGGACGGTGCCGCGCGGTACCACTTCAGCGAGGCGACGGCGCCGGTCTACGCACCGAACTCGGTCGGCGGTCCCGCGGCGGACCCGCAGGCCGCCGGTGACACCGGTGGCTGGGAGAGCGACGGCGAGCTCGTCCGCTCGTCCGTGACGTTGCACCCCGAGGACGACGACTTCGGCCAGGCCGGCACGCTCGTCCGCGAGGTGCTCGACGACGAGGAGCGCGACCGCCTGGTGCAGAACATCGTGGGCCACGTCTCGAAGGTCACCCAGCCCGCCCTGCGCGAGCGGGTCTACGAGTACTGGACCAACGTCGACCCCACCCTGGGCCTGCGCGTCCGCAAGGGCGTCGAGCCCGAGGCTCCCGGTTCGAACGAGGACCCGGCCGAGGTCGGCGTCCCGGCGTAGCCGCGAGTCGCGACAGACCGCAGGAGGCGCGGTGACCGTTCGTCGGTCACCGCGCCTCCTCGGCGTCTCCGGGCTTCGCGCGGTCTGGGGTGCCGCGCGGGTCAGACCATCTGGCCGTTCCAGTGCAGCTCGCCCTGCGGCCAGTCGGCGAGGGTGCGCGTGCCCTCCCGGAGCAGCCAGCCGTGGTCCTGGGTGACCAGCACGCCGGCGCCGTCGGCGCTGAACGCCGTGTAGTGCGCCGTGAGGCCGTCGAGCGGCAGCCACCCGCCGCGTCGGTAGAAGCCCTGGACGTCGTCCCCGGTCTCGAGCACGCCGAAGCCGCTGTCGAGCGACGTCAGCGCCGCGTCCACCCGGCGCAACAGCTCGCCCCCGAGGCCGGTGCCCTGGACGGCCGGTGAGACCGCGACCATGCCCACCGCGGTGACGAGCAGGTCGGCGTCGCCGACGGTGACGAACTGACGTCGCAGACCGGCGTGCGCGACCACGACGTCGCCCTGACGCGCGACGACCCGCAGCTCGGGTTGCATGCCCGCCCAGCTGCGGGCCCCGGCGTACCAGTGGTCGTAGCTCGGGAAGGCCCGGGCGAGCATCGCCGCGACGGCCTCGTGGTCGTCGAGCGTGAGGTCGCCCTCGGGGGTCGTGGAGAAGGTGGGGGAGTCGGCTGCAGGCATGCTCACCACCGTAGCCATCGGCGTCGCCGAGGGAGCCGCGCCAGCGGCTCTGCGACGCCAGCGCCGAGGGAGCCTGCGACCGAGGGCTAGGCCGACTGCGGTCGGACGGTCACCTGGAGCTGGTTCGACCAGGGATCGTCGAACCCGAGCACACGCCCGTCGTCGCGGGTGGTGACGCCGTGGTGCCCGAGGCGCTCGCCGAGGGCGCCCAGGTCGTCGGCCGTCGGCACCTCGATGCGCACCAGGCCGAGGCCCAGCGCCAGCTGACGGCGCCCGGCGCCGGCGCTGTTCCAGGTGTTCATCGCCATGTGGTGGTGGTAGCCGCCCGCGCTGACGAACAGTGCCTGCGGCCCGAAGCGCGTCGTCGTCTCGAAGCCGAGCTGCTCGACGTAGAACCGGTGGGCCGACTCGACGTCGCCCACGCTCAGGTGGACGTGGCCGACCGTGGCGGGACGGGATGCCGAGCCGGCCAGCGCCTCCTCGGTGACGTTCTGCTGCACGAACGCGTTCGGGTCGAGGGCGAGGGTGGCCATGTCGACCTGGCCGTGGGTCCAGGACCACTCGCTGCGGCTGCGGTCCCAGTAGAGCTCGATGCCGTTGCCCTCGGGATCGGTGAAGTAGAACGCCTTGCTGACGAGGTGGTCCGCACTGCCGGTGAACGTGCCGGGGTGACGGGTCGCGACGCTGTAGACGGCGGCGGCGAGGTCGGCCTCGGTCTCGAACAGGATCGCCGTGTGGAAGAGGCCGGCGTCACGCGGCCCGGCGTGTTTCAGCTCGGGAGCGTGCTCGAGGATGACGATCGGGGTCGCCCCTCGACCGAGCACCACGCGGCCCACGTCCGGCTCGGCGGTCAGCACCGTGAGGGTGACCGCGTCGCGGTAGTACGCGGTCATCGCGTCGAGGTCGGCGACCCGCAGGGTGACGGCTCCCATGCCGGTGTCGGCGGCGAGCAGGTCGGACGAGGAGGCGCGCGTCGCGTCGGTCGCGGAGGTGTCGGTCATGGGGGCCCTCGGTCTGGTCGGGTGGTCACCGGGTCGGTGACGTGTCATCGACAGGAACCGGCCGCTCGGGCCGGGCATTCCCGACCGACGGCGCACCGCGTTCCGTGCACGGCACCGGATCTCGACGCGGTGCCGTGCACGAAACGCGGTGTGGAGCCCGGGTCAGGACCCGGGATGCGGCCCGGGGGGTTGGCCCCGGGGCGTGGGGCCCGGGTCAGCGGGCGGTCAGGCGCTCGATCAGCTCGCGGTAGCGGGCGGAGGTGCGGGCGACGATGTCGTCGGGCAGGGCGGGGGCCTCGCCCGTGCCGTCCCAGTGCGCGGAGAGCCAGTCGCGGACGATCTGCTTGTCGAAGCTCTGGGTGCGGTCGCCCGAGGCGTCGACCTCGGCGTCCCAGAAGCGACTGCTGTCGCTCGTGAGGACCTCGTCGCCCAGGGTGATCTCGCCCGTGGCCCGGTCGGCGCCGAACTCGAACTTCGTGTCGGCGAGGACGACCCCCCGGGCCTCGGCCACGTCCGACGCCAGGCGGTAGATCTCGAGCGACCGGTCGCGCAGGGCCGCCGCGGTCCCGGCCCCCACGAGTTCGACGGTGCGCTCGAACGAGATGTTCTCGTCGTGCTCGCCGAGCGGAGCCTTGTACGCCGGGGTGTAGATCGGTTCGGGCAACCGGTCGCCGTTCGACAGCCCCTCGGGCAGCGGGATGCCGCAGACGGTGCCGTGCTCGCGGTACTCGGCCCAGCCGCTGCCGACCAGGTACCCGCGGACGACGCACTCGACGGGGAACATGTCGAGCGGCTTCACGAGCATGGCGCGGTCCCGGACCTGCGCGGGCAACGAGACGGAGGCGGTGGTCGGGTCGACCAGGTGGTTGGGCACGGTGGTGAGCTGGGCGAACCACCAGAGGCTGAGCTGCGTGAGCAGTGCTCCCTTGCCCGGGATGCCGGGCTCGAGCACGTGGTCGAAGGCGCTGACCCGATCGCTCGCGACGACGAGCACGTACTCGGTGTCGGCGAGGGTGGCGGCGTCGCCGACCGAGCCGGCGACCGGTGCCGGGACGTAGAGGTCGCGCACCTTGCCCGAGTACACCGGCGTCCACCCGTCGAGGTGGCGAGGGGCGGCGTCGAGGCCGGAGGCGGAGGGCGTCGTGCCGTCGGGGGCGGTCATCGGGCGACCCGCTCGGCGATGTCGTGGCGGTACTGGCCGCCCTCGAGCTCGATGCGGGAGAGGGCGTCGTAGACGCGACCCCGGGCCTCGGTGAAGTCGGCCCCCTCGGCGACGACGCTGAGCACGCGCCCTCCGGTGGCGATGAGCTGGTCGTCGAGTCGAGCCGTCGCGGCGTGCGCGACGTGGACCCCGGCGACGGCGGTCGCGTCGTCGAGACCCCGCAGCGGGCGACCGCTCACGGCGCCTTCGGGGTAGCCCTCGCTCGCGAGGACCACGGTCACCGCGACGTCGGACGAGAACCGCGGCGACTCGTGGTTGCCCAGCGATCCGGTCGCCGCGGCGAGCAGCAGCCCGCTGAGCGGCGTGACCAGACGGGGCAGGACGACCTGCGTCTCGGGGTCGCCGAACCGGGCGTTGAACTCGATGACGCGCACGCCCCGCTCGGTCAGGATGAGCCCGGCGTAGAGGAGACCGATGAACGGCGTTCCCTCGGACTCGAGCTGCCGCACCGTCGGGGTGGCGATGGCGTCGAGCACCTCGTCGACGAAGTCCTTCTCGCTGCCGAAGCGGTCGGCGAGCCAGGGCAGCGGCGAGTAGGCACCCATGCCGCCCGTGTTGGGACCGGCATCGCCGTCGAGCAGACGCTTGTAGTCCTGCGCGGGGCTGAGCGGCACGACCGTGTGGCCGTCGCTGAGGAAGAACAGGGAGACCTCGGGACCCTCGAGGAACTCCTCGACGAGGACGGGCCCGTGTTGCAGCCAGTAGGTGGTGTGCTCGACCGCCGCGTCGCGGTCGTCGGTGACGAGGACGCCCTTGCCGGCCGCCAGCCCGTCGGCCTTGACGACGTACGGGGAGCCGAAGTCGTCGAGCACGCCGAGGGCCTCGTCGAGGGTGCCCACGCGCGTGGCCCGCCCGGTCGGTACGCCGGCTTCGTCCATGATGCGTTTCGCGAAGGTCTTGCTGCCCTCGAGCGCCGCGGCCTTCTTGCCCGGCCCGAAGACCGGGATGCCCCGGGTGCGGAGGGCGTCGGCGACACCGGCGACGAGCGGTGCCTCGGGCCCGACGACGACCAGCTCGACGTCGTTCTCGAGGGCGTACTCGGTGACGACCGCGCCGTTCGACGGGTCGAGGTGCACGATGCCGACCTGGTCGGCGATGCCCGCGTTGCCGGGGGCCGCGGTGATCTCGTGGCCCGCGTCTTCGCGCAGCAGGGCGGTGATGATGGCGTGCTCGCGAGCACCGGAACCGAGGACGAGGATTCGCACGCGCCACAGCCTACCGAGGGCGTGCGGCGATGCCGAGTCCGTCATCCGGGCCGGGCCGGGGAGGGCTGGCGCGGGTGGGCCGGGCCGGGGCGAGACGAGGAGGCGCGGGTAGCGTGGGCGCATGGCCAGGGCACGGATCGAGGACGCGGCGGGATCGGCCGCGGTGGGCGAGGTGCGGGCGGCGCTCGCCGCCGACGAGACCGCGCCACGGCCGGTGACCGCCATGGCCGTCCGTTGGTTGCTGCAGGTGCTCGCCGACGGCGAACCCGGTGCGACGGTCGAGGTGCGCGTCCCACCGTTCGGCGCGGTGCAGTTCCGCGAAGGACTCAGTCACACGCGGGGCACGCCGCCGAACGTCGTCGAGACCGACGCCGCCACCTTCGTGCGACTCGCCACCGGCGATCTCAGCTGGCAGGAGGCGCGGGCCGGGGCCCTCGTGTCGGCCTCCGGCAGCAGGGCGGACCTGACCGGCTACGTGCCGATCGCCTGGCAGCGGGGCTGACCCGCGCCTCCTCGGCGGTGCCTCCGCCGTGGTCGCTCCTCGAGGGGCCCTGCTCGACGTCGAGAGGGGCGGCGGCGGTGGTCGGCCTCCTCTGGGATGATGGGCGGGTGACGAACGCACCCGACGACCAGCAGCGACCCGAGCCCGTCGTCGAGCCCTCGGCCGATCGCGCAGCGGAGTCGATCGTCGAACGCGACGAGGTCACCGTGCGTCGGGCACCCAAGGTGCCCGTGTTCTTGATCATGGGTGCGGCGCTCGGCGTGGTCGTGTCGCTGATCGTCACCTCGCTCTTCCCGTTCGACTCGGGCGAGGGCGTCGCGCAGACCTACGGGTACATCTCGCTCTGGGGGCTCACCATCGGCGGGGCCGTCGGTTGCGTCGTGGCCATCGTCGCCGAGCAGGTGACCAGCCGTGGGGCGAAGCGGGTCCAGGTCGAACGCGAACGGCTCGAGATGCCGATCGACGACGAGGTCGACACGGCGCCCCGCCAGGTCACCGACGGCGAACACGACCGCGACTGACCTCGCCTCGCCTCGCCGAGCCGATCCGAGCCAGGCCTCGCCGAGCCGAGCCAGGCCTCGCCGAGCCTCGCCAGGCCTCACCGAGCCGCGCCAGGCCCCGCCTACCTGCCGCGTGCCCGGCTGACGGCCCGGGTCAGGCCCCGCGAGCCCGCCGCAACCTGGTGAGCAGCTCGGGGCCGCGGGCGTCGAGGAGGCGGCCGCCGCGTCGGATGCCGATGATCGTCAGCACGAGACCCAGGACGACGCCGACGACGAGCGTCGCGAGCCCGAGGATCACCGAGCCCTGGACCAGCGCCACGACTCCGAGCACGAGCTCGGGCAGCGACAGCACGAAGACGATCGCCCACGAGGCGTAGAGCCCGAGGGTCGAGGTGACGTTGGCCCCGGGCGGTGACTTGAAGGGGCTCTCGCCCGCCGCCGGGACGGGCATCAGGTACAGCGCCGAGGCCACGCTCGACACGCCGAACCCGGTGAGCAGCAGCCCCAGGCCGATGCCGAGCAGGGCCGGGGCCACGTCGAATCGGCCCACCACGGCCAGGGGGACGAGCGTGGCGAGCACGACGGAGGGCACCGCGAACAGCGAGAGAGTGAGGACGCGACCTGCGCGGTCGGCCGCACCCGCCAAGCCGGTCGACAGGTGTGCGGCGAAGGCCGTGCCGTCGTACGAGACGTCGGCGGCCAGCGTGATGGCGAGGAGCGCGGCCACGGCCGGACCGATGGCGTACAGCGGCCAGGTCGTCTCGAGGGAGAACGACAGGAAGATCGCCAGGACCGGCATCAGCGGGACGACGATCAGCGACCCGCCGTACCGCGGGTCGCGCAGCCAGTAGACGGCCGTCCGGGCGGCGACCGCACCGGTCGGCGTCGCGGGGAACCGGGCGAAGGGCCCGAGGCCCTTGGACGCCGCGGTGGCCGTGACGGCCGGGGGAGCCACGAGCGCCGTCGCCAGTCCACGTCGCCAGAGCAGGAGGAGCACCCCCAGGGTGACCAGGGCGATGAGGGCCTTGAGGGCTGCCTCGCCCGGTCGGCCGAGGGCGACGTCGCCGGGGATCGACCAGGCGGCGCCGAGCGGGCTCCACGACAGGGCGTGAGCGACACGGGGCAGGTCGTCGCCGACGGAACTGATCCCCTGGCCGACCAGGCCGATCAGCGGCCCGGCCAGGATGAGGGGCACGAAGATCGCGACGCTCATCAACTCGCGGTAGCGACGTTTGGCACCTAGCGCGCTGGTGGCGGTCTCGACCGCGCGGGACGCCGCGACGCAGACGAAGACGCCGAGCACCCCGCAGAACGGCGCGAGGACGGCCGAGAGAGGGTGGTGCAGCCAGCTGAAGGTCGTCGCGAGGGCGGCGACGAGCGTGACGATGCCCGGGATGCCCAGCAACCCGGTGACGAACAGGGCGACGAGGAGCCTGTCGGCGGGCAGGGGGAACGGGCGCAGCTTCGAGACGCTGAGGGTCTGGTCGTAGCCCCGGGCGACGAAGGGCACGACGATCCAGCCGACGACGGCGAGGGACCCGCCGAGCACGCCGGCCGTCCAGGCCCAGCGCTCGGGCGCGAACGAGAGTGCGACGAGGCCGACCACGACGGCGGCGAGCACGCCGAGGCCGTAGAGCCCGCCGATGACGGCCGCGACGATCTGCCAGGTGCTGCGCTTGAAGCCGTTCAGCAGCACCCGCCAGCGCAGGCTCAGGAGGTGCGCAACCACGACGGCCCCTCGTTGTGCTGACGGCCGCCGACGAGTTCGACGAAGCGGTCTTCGAGGGTGGAGCCGGCGCGCACGTCGTCGGTCGTGCCGGCCGCGAGCACGCGCCCGGCCGCGATGACGGCGACGTGGTCGCACATGCGCTGGACGAGGTCCATCGAGTGGCTCGACACGATGACCGTGCCGCCGTTCTGCGTGTATCCGTGCAGGATGTCGCGGATGTTGGCGGCCGAGATCGGGTCGACCGACTCGAACGGCTCGTCGAGGACGAGGAGGCGCGGGGCATGGACGAGCGCGCAGGCGAGCGCCACCTTCTTGGTCATGCCCGCGGAGTAGTCGACGACGAGCGTGCCGCCGGCCGAGCGCAGGTCGAGCAGGTCGAGCAGGTCACCGACCCGCTGGGCCGTCGTCTCGCGGCTCATGCCGTTGAGCAGGCCGTGGTACGTGACGAGCTGCTCGCCGGTGAGGCGGTCGAACAGCGAGATGCCGTCGCTCAGCACGCCCACGAGCGACTTGGCGTGCGTCGGGTCGGACCAGACGTCGACGCCCAGGACCGCGATGCTGCCCGAGTCGGGACGCAGCAGACCGGTCGCCATCGAGAGCGTGGTCGTCTTGCCGGCGCCGTTCGGGCCGACGAGGCCGAAGAACGAGCCCGTCGGCACGGTCAGGTCGATTCCGTCGACGGCGACCTTGTCGCCGAACGCCTTGCGCAGACCGGTGATCTGCAGGGCGGACGCCGGGGGCGTCGCGGTCGGTTCGGGGCGGGGCATGCCGACGTCGCTCATGGCCCCCAGCCTAGGGACGCCTGCCGACACGGCACCTCCCCCGGCGGGTGGAAGCAGGGGCGAGGTGCGGGTGGCGACGGCGGCGCGACTCAGCTGAGTTGGTTGGCCTCGACCCAGGCGAGGTACTCGGGGCTGACGGTGCCGGTGACGTACTCGCCCGTGAAGCAGCTCATCTCGAGCTCGGTGACGTCGCTGCCCTCGGTGATGGCGGCCTGCATGTCGGCGACCTCTTGGTAGATGAGGTGGTCGGCACCCAGTTCGCGGGCGATCTCGGGGATCTTGCGGTCGTGGGCGACCAGCTCGTGCCGCGACGGCATGTTGATGCCGTAGACGTGGGGGAACCGGACCGGGGGAGCGGCCGAGGTGAACGTCACCTTGTTCGCTCCGGCGGCGCGGGCCATCTCGACGATCTCGCGCGAGGTCGTCCCGCGGACGATCGAGTCGTCGACGATCAGGATGTTCTTGCCCTTGAACTCGCTCGACATCGCGTTGAGCTTCTGGCGCACCGACCGCTTGCGCTCGGCCTGCCCCGGCATGATGAAGGTGCGGCCCACGTAACGGTTCTTGTAGAAGCCCTCGCGGTACTCGATGCCGAGCTTCTGGGCGACCTGCATGGCCGCGGGGCGTGACGAGTCGGGGATCGGCATGACCACGTCGATGTCGCCGATCGGCGAGTGCGCGGCGATCGTGTCGGCCAACCGGTTGCCGAGGCGCAGGCGGGCGTCGTAGACCGAGATGCCGTTCATGATCGAGTCGGGGCGGGCCAGGTAGACGTACTCGAACGAGCAGGGGATGAGGCGCGGACTGGCGTGGCACTGCTTCGACACCATCTGGCCGTCGAGCGAGATGAAGACGGCCTCGCCGGGGGCGACGTCGCGGACGATCTCGTAGCCGCCCGACTCGAGGACGAGCGACTCGGAGGCGGTGATCCACTCTTCGCGGACGCCGTCGGCGGCGAGACGGCGGCCCAGGACCAGCGGGCGGATGCCGAAGGGGTCGCGGAAGGCCAGCAGGCCGTGGCCCGCGATCATGGCGATCGCCGCGTAGGAGCCCTGCACCCGGTCGTGCACGCGGGAGACCGCGGCGAAGATCTGCTCGGGGTCGAGCTCGCTGCCGTTGACCTGCTCTTGCAGCTCGTGCGCCAGCACGTTGACCAGGAGCTCGGTGTCGCTGTTCGTGTTGAGGTGGCGACGGTCGACGTGGAAGAGCTCGCTGGTGAGCTCGCGGGTGTTCGTCAGGTTGCCGTTGTGGATCAGCACGATGCCGTAGGGCGCGTTCACGTAGAACGGCTGCGCCTCTTGCTCGTTGCTGGCCGCGCCCTTGGTGGCGTACCGCACGTGACCGAGGCCCATGTTGCCGAGCAGGGCGCGCATGTCGCGGGTGCGGAAGCCCTCGCGCACCTGCCCCTTGGTCTTGTGCACGTGGAAGATGCCGCCCTCGGCGGTCGCGATGCCGGTGCTGTCCTGCCCTCGGTGCTGCAACAGGAGGAGCGAGTCGTAGACGAGTTGATTTGCTGGCTCGTGCGCGACGAGACCGACGATGCCGCACATGCGGATCTGGCTCCAGACCGTAGAGTTGGGGTTACCGCGACAGTCTAGAGCGACACCGAACGGATGAACGAATGGCGACCTCCTCTGCCCACTCGACCAGCGCCTCCTACGCCGCAGCGGGGGTCGACACGGCCGCCGGCGACCGGGCGGTCGAGCTGATGAAGGCGGCCGTCGGCGCCACGCACGGCCCCGGTGTCGTCGGTGGCGTGGGCGGGTTCGCCGGGCTGTTCGACGTGTCGTTCCTCAAGGACTTCGACAAGCCGTTGCTCGCGACGTCGACCGACGGCGTCGGCACGAAGGTCGCCATCGCCCAGGCGCTCGACAAGCACGACACGATCGGGCAGGACCTCGTGGGCATGGTCGTCGACGACATCGTCGTCGTCGGCGCCCGGCCGCTGATCATGACCGACTACATCGCCTGCGGCCGCGTGGTGCCGACCCGCATCGCCTCGATCGTCGAGGGCATCGCCCGCGCGTGCAGCGCGACGGGGACCGCCCTCGTCGGCGGCGAGACGGCGGAGCACCCCGGCCTGCTCGGGCCCGACGACTACGACGTGGCCGGCGCCGCGGTGGGTGCGGTCGAGTCGGGGCGCCAGCTCGGCCCGCACCTCGTCGGCGACGGCGACGTCGTGCTCGCCCTCGCCTCGTCGGGCGTCCACTCGAACGGCTTCTCGCTCGTGCGCCACATCCTGGCCTCACGCGACGTCGGCTACGACGACACCCTGCCCGAGTTCTCGGGCACCGTCGGCGAGGCACTGCTCGAACCGACGCGCCTGTACACCTCGCCCCTGCTGCGCGTGCTCGACGACCCTGCGCTCGACGGCGCGATCCACTCGCTCAGCCACGTCACCGGGGGCGGCATCGCGGCCAACCTCGCCCGCGTGCTCCCCCTCGGGTCGTGGACCGAGGTCGACCGTTCGACCTGGTCGCCGCTGCCCGTCTTCCGGGTGCTGAGCGACCTGGCCGGCTCGACCCTCGAGTCGAGCGAGGGCACCTGGAACCTCGGCATCGGCATGATCGCCGTCGTGGCCGCCGGACAGGCCGACTCGGTCACCGCGGCCCTCGAGGCCGACGGCATCGCGACGTGGCCCGTCGGCACCGTCTCGACGCGGGCGCGTGACCTGTCCGGCTTCGAACAGGGCGCCAAGGGGGTCGACGGAGGCGCGGTGCGGCTCGTCGGGTCCTACGCGGGCTGATCGCCGGCGACGTCGCGTGGCGTTCGTCCGGCGGCGGACGTACCATGAACCCACGCCCCTGCCGGGCGTCCTGACGACGACGTCAGACCGGACGACGAAGGAGTCGACCCATGAGCACCACCCGCATCCCTCTCTCCACCGTCTCGCGCGCGGCGGTCGCCGCTCCGCGCAGCGCCCGGATCAGCCGCGTCCCCGCCCAGCCCGCGCCGCTGCGTTCGTCCGCGTCACCCGTCACCGGCGGGCGCAAGGTCGCTGCTCTCACGGCCGGCGGCATGATCCTGCTGTTGGTCGTGGGGCTGTTGCCCGCGGTCGCGACGCTCGTCGGCGGCTGAGCCGCGCCTCCTGACGGCGGTCCCGGCGCCCGGTCGGCCCGTCACCCGGTGAGCTGGTGACACACGACGACGGCCCCTCGAGATCGAGGGGCCGTCGTCGTGTGGCGTGCGTGGTGCGGACTCAGAGGACGCAGAACTCGTTGCCCTCGGGGTCGGCGAGGACGACCCACGACACGTCCGTGTCGTCTTGGCCGACCTGTGCGCGGACGGCCCCGAGCGACTCGAGCCGCGCGACCTCGTCGGCCTGCGTCGCCTCGCGGCTCTGGCCGTCGACCGGAGTCGGACGGAAGTCGAGGTGCAGACGGTTCTTGACCGTCTTGGCCTCGGGGACGCTCACGAAGAGGAGCCCCGGCAGCGTGTCGGCCGTCGGACGGATCTCGGGCTCGTCGTCGTCGACCGAGACGAACACCCACCCGAGGGCGTCGGCCCACCAACTGGCGAGCCCGGACGGGTCGCTCGCATCGACGACGACCTGCTCCCAGGCGAGGGACGAGGACGAAGAGGTCATCAGCCAGCCGGCCTCAGGCGCTCTTGTTCTGGTCGTGCTCGGTGTCGTATTCGTCGTCGAAGTCGTCGGCCCATTTGTCGACGTATTCGTCGCCGGAGTCGTTCTTCGTCGCCAACTCTTTTTCGAGTGCACCGTAGTTGGTGTCAGGGCTGAAGTACTTCAGCTCTCTGGCGACCTTGGTGTGCTTGGCTTTTTGACGGCCGCGCCCCATGCGTGACCCCCTCTGAACTCGGCCCGGAAACGGTGTCGGACGACCCGGGAACTGCCGACAGGATGCTGGTGAAAAACTGGACCGATCTTATCATGTACCCCTAGCCCCGGCTGCCGCCTCGGACGGGCATGATGGTCCGGATGACTGCAGGGGGCGAAGGCGAGCGGACGAGGGTCCTCGTGATCGGTGCGGGCCAGGCCGGGTTGTCGGTCTCGTGGTACCTGCGCCGGCTCGGACTCGAGGTGGGTCGCGATCTCGTCGTCCTCGACCGGGGCCCCGGAACCGGAGGCGCGTGGCAGCACCGCTGGGAGAGCCTGCGGCTGGGTGCCGCGCACCGGGTGCACGACCTGCCGGGCATGGCCGAGCTGGGGCTGGGGTTCGCCGACGCCGACCGGTCGGCCCCGGCGCGTGACGTCGTCGCCGACCGGTACGCCCGGTACGAGGACGCGCTCGGGCTCGACGTGCGGCGCCCGGTCGAGGTGACCGGGGTGACCGGGCTGGGCGACGGGTTCTCGGTGCGGTGGGCGGGGCGCGCCTCCTCGGGGGGCGCTCCGGCTGCGGCGACAGGGCCGGGGTTCGGCGCTCTGCGGGCCGAGGTCGTCGTGAACGCGACCGGCACCTGGGGCGCCCCGTTCGTGCCGTGGTACCCCGGGCGCGACACCTTCCGCGGGCGTCAGCTGCACACCTCGGACTACCGGGCGGCCTCCGAGCTCGAGGGGCTCGACGTCGTCGTCGTCGGCGGCGGCACGAGCGCGATCGGTTTCGTGTTGGAGCTCGACGGCGTCGCGGCCTCGACGACGTGGGTGACCCGCCGGCCGGTCGACTGGCTCGACCAGGGCGAGCTCGACGTCGAGTCGGCCGTCGCGGCGGTCGCCGCGCAGGACCGCGCGGCACGGGCGGGGCAGGCGCTGCCGAGCATCGTCAGCGGGACGGGCGTGCCCCGCACCCGGCGCTTCGTGTCGGGCATCGAGCGCGGCGTGCTGGTCGAGCGGCCGATGTTCGCGACCGTCGAACCCGACGGGGTGCGGTGGGCCGACGGCACCTCCGCCCACGCGGACGCGATCGTCTGGGCGACCGGGTTCCGTCCCGAGCTGCGGCACCTGGCGCCGCTCGGCCTGCGCTCGGCCGACGGGGGCGTGAGCGTCGAGGGCGGCGCCTCCACCCTCGACCCGCGGCTGTTCTTCGCGGGCTACGGGCCGCAGGCCTCGACGATCGGGGCGAACCGGGCCGGCCGGGCGATCGCCCGTCAGGTGGTCGCGCGGTTGTCGGAGAGCGACGCCGAGCGCCGACGGCAGGGGTGACGCAGGCGATGCCCGTGCGCGGGCTCGCCCGCGTTCGGCGGGAGGGTGCGCGCACCATCGGCGGCGGGGCGAGCGGTCATGGGTGGCGGGGCGGGCGCACGGCGTGCGTGGCGGACCAGACGGCGACGGCGGCTGCGGCGGACCAGGCCTGGGGGCGGCACGAGGCGGGGTACGGCACGGGCGACGGCATCTCGCGGGCCGGGTCGCCCGAGTGGAGCTCGGGCATCCGGTAGTCGAAGGTCGGCGCCGCCGCGAGCAGGCCCTCGGCGAGCACCGCGGCCTCGTCGGCGAACCCGGCCCGGGCGAGGCCCTGCACCGCGATGGCCGTGTCGTGGGTCCAGACGCTGCCCCCGTGGTAGCTCAGGGGCCAGTAGCCGGCGCTGTCGGTCGACATCGTGCGGAGGCCGAAACCGCTGGACAGCTCGGGCGAGACGAGGCGGGAGGCGACCAGCGCCTCCTCGTCCGGGTCGAGCAGACCCGTGCCGAGCAGGTGCCCGAGGTTGCTCGTGACCGTGTCGACCGGCCGCTTGGCCGCGTCGAGGGCGATCGCCGGGTAGGCGCCCGCGTCGTCGTCGACCCAGAAGGAGGCGCGGAACCGGTCGCGCAGGCGCCCCGCCCAGTCGCGCCACGCGTCGCCGCCCGCCCGACCGAAGGCGTCGAGCAGGTCGGCCCCGTGCACGGCCGCCTCGTACGCGTAGGCCTGCACCTCGCAGAGCGCGATCGGCCCCTCGGCGAGGGTTCCGTCGCGCCACTGGACGCTGTCCCCGGAGTCCTTCCAGCCCTGGTTCGCCAAGCCGTGACCGGTCTCGTCGACGTACTCGAGCAGCAGGTCGCCGTCGCTGTCGCCCGAGTCGCGCATCCAGGCGAGGGCTGCGTCGAGGTGCGGCAGCAGTGCCTCGACCTCGGCCTGCGGCAGGCCCCAGCGCCAGGCGTCGTGCAGCAGGCAGATCCAGAGCGCGGTCGCGTCGACGGTGCCGTAGTAGAGCGGGGGCAGGCTGACGTCCTCACCGGGGATCGTCAACGTCCGTTGACGGAGTTCGTGCATGATCTTGCCCGGCTGCTCGGCCGTCCCTGGCACGTGTCGAGTGCCCTGGAGGCCCGCGAGCACCCGCAGGGTGCCCCCCGCGACCGTGAGGTCGAGGGGCAGGGTGAAGCGGGCGGCCCAGAGCGAGTCGCGGCCGAAGAGCGTGAAGAACCAGGGCGCACCTGCGGCGTAGAACACGTCGTCGGGTGCCGTCGTCGTGGTCAGGCGGAGCGCCGCCAGGTCGTCGCGGGCACGGTCGACCCAGCGGGCGAGCCGGTCGTCACGCGGTGCCGGGTCGAGGTCGGCCCAGTGCGGCGGCGTCGGCACGCCCCGGACGACGGCGTCGGGGGCGGTCGCGACCAGGTCGAGACCGACCGTCACGGAACCCCGGGCGGGGACGACGGCGACCCACTCGACGACGAGGCCGGCGGGGGTGTCCCGCACCGCGCCTCCTCGGGCCTCGAGGTCGACCCGGACTCCTTCTGCCCGCCAGGAGGCGCGGGTGCCGTCGGACGTGAGCGTCGCGTCGCGCACGGGCGCGCCCACGATCCCGGCCTTCACGTGGTCCATGGGGGAGGCGTCGGGTCGGAGGGTCGCAGCCAGGGTGACCGTGAGCTCGCGGTCGAGCCGGGAGGTGACCGTGTGGCGCTCGTGGACGCCCGTGGTCGTGACGTCACGGAGCGAGCTCAGGCGGACGTCGGGGTCGGCTCCGGCGTCGTCGAGGCCACGCAGCAGCGACTCGAAGCGGACCGACGAGGCTCCGAGGGGCACCGTGGCCACGTGCTCGGGGACGAGACCGTCGACCGTGACGCCGTGCCCGGCGACGAGACGCACGTCGCCGAGGTAGACGCCGTGGATCGTCGCCGCGCCCATCGACCCGTCGGCGGCCGACCACGCCTGGACGGGAGCCCTCAGCACGACGGTCTCGGCGGCGAGGAACGGCTGGAGGCCGGGTGTCGGGGTCGACCGGTCGGCGTGGTCGGAATCGAGGGGGGAGGTCTGGGTCATCGGGGGCTCCTGGGGCTCCGGGTGGCGGGCGTGGGGTGCGACGGGGTGGGCGTCGCGGCGTGCATCACTCTTTGACGGCCCCGGCGCTGGCGTTCATGATGCGGCGCTGGAAGACGAAGAAGACGACGGCGACCGGGATCGTCATGACCGCGGCGGCCGCGAGCTTGATCGGGTACTTCGACCCCTGGCTCAGCTGCCCCGAGGCGAGGCTCGCGACGCCCTTGGTGAGGGTGGTCAGCTCGGGCGACTGGGTCGACACGATGAAGTGCGAGAGCTCGTTCCACGACCCCTGGAACGACAGGATGATGATCGTCACGAGGGCCGGGCGAGCCATGGGCAGGACGATCGACCAGAAGACCCGGAAGGTGCCGGCGCCGTCGATGCGCGCCTGCTCTTCGACGCTGCGGGGGATCGACTCGAAGAAGTTCTTCATGATGAAGACCCCGGCGGCGTCGGTCAGCAGCGGCACGATCATGCCCGAGTACGAGTCGTACATGCCGAGCTGGTTGATCACCAGGAACTTCGGGATGAGCAGCACGACCGTCGGCACCGCCATCACGCCGATCAGCAGCACGAAGATGACGTTGCGCCCCCGGAACTGCAGCCGCGCCAGGGCGTAGCCGGCCAGCGAGTTGAAGAAGACCCGCCCGAGCGTCACCACGATCGTCACGATCGCGGAGTTCTGGAACCAGGTCGGGAAGTCGCTGTTGAGGAACAGCTGGCGGTAGGCGGCGACCGTCGGCGTGATCGGGATCAACGCCAGCGGGTCGGAGGCCGCCTCGGGGTCGGTCTTGAACGACGTCGCCACGTTGATCAGGAACGGCAGGATGTAGATCGCCGCGATGACGATCAGCACGGCGTAGAGCACCGAGGTGCCGGCGATGCGTCGCGTGCTGCGCGGCTCGCGCCCGGCCGGGTGAGGTGGGGCCGGGGGAGGCGCGACCGGCGAGGAGGGGTTCGTCCGGTCGGCGATCGGTGCGGTCGTGGTCATCGCTCGACTCCTGTCGTGTAGAGCCGGGTGCGTCTCTTCGACACGGCCCGTTCGCGCAGCACGATGCGCTGCAGGATCGTCAAGGCGACGATGATGACGAACAGCACGAAGGCGATGGCCGCGCCGCGACCCCACTCCTGTTCGCCGAACGCCGAGGTGTACGAGAGGTAGGCGGGCGTCAGCGTGGTCTTCTGCGGGCCGCCCTGGGTGCCGGTGTAGATCTGGTCGAAGACCTGCCAGGTGCCGATGAGGCCGAGGGTGAGGACCGTGAAGAGCGTCGGTCGCAGTTGCGGCAGCGTGATGCGCCAGAAGCGCTGCCAGCCGCTCGCGCCGTCCATCATCGCGGCCTCTTGGACGTCGCCACCGAGGTTCTGCAGGGCCGCCAGGAAGAGCAGCATGAACGTGCCACTGGTGGTGAAGACGGCCATCAGGATGAACGCGGACATCGCGACCGACGGCCCGGCCAGCCAGTCCCACCAGCTGACGCCGAGGGCGGTGTGGTCGGCCAGCAGGGCCGGGGGCTGCGTGACGCCGACGACGGCGAGCAGGTTGTGCAGCACGCCGCTGGCGTCGTTGAACCACGCGGGCCCGGTGATGCCGACGAACGAGAGCAGCTTGTTCACCGCGCCGCTCTGCGAGAACAGGAACAGCCACAGGACGGTGATGGCGACCGAGCTGGTCACCGACGGGAAGTAGAACGCGGTGCGGAAGAACCCGCGGCCGCGCAGCACCTGGCGGTTCACCAACACGGCGAGCAGCAGGGCCACAGCGGTCTGGATCGGCACGACGAGGATCACGTACCAGGCGTTGTTGCGCAGGCTCAGGCCGAAGTCGCGCTCGGCCAGGCCGCCGCCGCCGAGCAGGTCTCGGTAGTTCTGCGCCCCGACGAAGCCGACGCCGGCCGCGAAGGGGGAGCCCCGGCCGGTCCAGTCCGAGACGCTGACCCAGAGGGCCATCAGGACGGGCACGGCCAGGAAGAGGCCCAGGACGATCAGCACGGGCGAGACGAACAGCCAGCCCGAGAGGCCCTCGCCGCGCGAGACGGCGCTGCGCCGGCGGGGGGCCTTGGTCGAGATCGCGGTCATGGGGACTGCCTTTCGTGCGCTGTCTCGGGTCGATGGGTCGCGCCTCCTCGGATGATCGCCGACGAGGCGCGGCCGCGGGGGAGGCGGGGAGCGGGACCGGGGAGGGACGGAGGCGCGACCGCCCTGGGGAGGACGCGTCGCGGCCCAGGCCGCCCCCGTCGGGTGGGGAGTGCGAGGCACCGCGCCGGGGGAGGCGCGGTGCCCCGAGGGTTACTGGAGGATCGCCTCGAAGTTCTTCTGCGCGGACTCGAGGATCGTCTTCGGGTCGCCGTCCTTCAGGCCGGAGAGCTGCGAGTTGAAGTCGCTGATCACGGCGGCGGACCCGTCCTGCGTGGGCGTGCCCTGGGCGAACTCGACCGAGTCGAGGAACGCGGCCTGGTCGGGGTTGTCGGACTTCCAGGTGTCGGCGGCCGACTGGATCGAGGGCATGACGCCGAACGCGTCGGCGAAGGCGAGCTGCTGGTCGGTGCTCGTCAGCTGCTCGACGAGGTCGACGGCGGCCTGCTGGTTGGGGCTGTCGGCGGCGATGCCCCAGCAGTTGGTGAACTGCAACGTGCCCTGGCCGCCGGGGCCGGCGGGCAGCTCGGCCACCTGGTACGACACGTCGGGGTAGTCGTTGGTGAGTGCGCCGGTGATCCAGTTGCCCTCGATGGTCATCGCCGCCTTGCCCGTGCCGAAGGCCTCGCCGCCCCAGCCCGCGCCGAGGTCGCTCGAGAACGCGGCGTCGCCGCTGGTCAGCAGGTCTTTCACGTAGGTCAGCGCCTCGACGTTCTCAGAGGAGTCGAGCGTCGCCTCGGTGCCGTCGGCGGTGGTCACCGCGCCGCCGGCCTGCGCCATGAACGCGCCCACCCGGGCGTACTCGGGGCTGAAGGCCAGGCCCACGTGATCGGCCGTCGTGAGCTTCGCGGCGACCGCCTTCAGCGAGTCCCAGTCGGTCGGGACGTCGGCGTCGGTCAGGCCGGCCGCGGCCCACATGTCGGTGTTGATGATCAGGCCGAGGGTCGAGAAGTCCTTGGGCGCGCAGTAGAACCGGTCGTCGAGCGTGAAACTGTCGACGAGGGTCGGGAAGAAGTCGCCCTCGTTGGCGAGCTGGTCGCCGTAGGCCAGCAGGCTGCCGTTGCCGGCGAAGCCCGCGAGCGTGTCGGTCGAGACGTAGAACACGTCGGCCGGCTCGCCCGAGGCGAAGCCCTGGCTGAGCTGCTGCGGCAGGTCGGAGGCCACGCTGACCTCGGCGCCGGTGCCCGAGTCGTCGGACCAGCTCGCGACGGCGTCGGTGACGGCCTTCGTCTCGGCGTCTCCGCTCGAGCCGATCAGCACGGTCAGCGAGTCGTCGCTGCTGGTGAGGGCGCCGTCGCTGGCGGCGCCCGACCCCTCGCTGAAGCCGGAGCCGCAGGCCGTGAGGGCCAGGGCCGAGATGGTGGTGAGGGCGGCTGCTGCCGCCAGGCGGGTCGTGCGTCGTCGCATGGTGGGCCTCTCGTCGCGTCGTTGCGATGGTGCGGGTGCTGTGGTCGGGGTGTGGTGCCGGGGTGGCGCCTCGGGATGGAGCGGGGGCGGACGTGCGATTTGATCGATCAAATCCGTGTCGTCAGAGTAGGCAGGCCGCCCCGTGGGTGTCAAGACCGGAGAGCCCAGAGGTACCCGGGCGCTGGGGTAACGTGACCCGAGGCCGCCGACCGGCGCCGGGGTGGAGGGCACGATGACTCGGGTTCCGACACCGCGCCTCCCGACCGTCAGCGACGTCGCCTCGGTCGCGGGGGTGTCGCGGCAGACCGTCTCGAACGTGCTGAACGCGCCCGACATCGTCCGACCCGACACGCGGGGCCGGGTCGAGCGGGCGATCGCGGACCTCGGCTACCGGCCGCACGCGTCGGCGCGACGATTGCGCACCCGCAAGAGCTCGACCATCGGCATCCGGCTCGACCCCGTGCAGAACGGCATCTCGGGCGCGGTGCTCGACCGGTTCCTGCACGCGGTCACCGAGCAGGCCGACGCTCGCGACCACCGCATCCTGCTGTACACGGCGGCCGGGCCCGACGACGAGATCGCCCAGTTCCGCCGCCTGCTCGACGGCGCCGACGTCGACGGGTTCGTGCTCACCTCGACGTTCTTCGACGACCCGCGCACCGAATGGCTGATCGACGCCGGCGCCGACTTCGTCACCTTCGGTCGGCCCTGGGGGATCGACGACATGGGCGACCCGCAACACCGCTGGGTCGACGTCGACGGACGCGCCGGCCTCGCCTCGACGACCGACGACCTGCTCGACCGGGGTGCGACGCACGTGGCCTTCCTCGGCTGGCCCGCCGGCTCGGGCGCCGGGGACGACCGGAGGCGCGGGTGGCGCGAGGCGCTCGCGTCACGGGGCACGCTCGATCCGGCCTCGATCGACGCGCTCGACCTGGCCGTCGAGGACTCGGTGCCGCTCGCCTCGGCTGCGGTCCGGTCGGTGCTCGACGCGGGAGTCGCGGTGGACGCCGTGGTGTGCGCGAGCGACACCCTCGCGCTCGGGGCATCGGTCGTGCTGGGATCGTCGGTGCCGGTCGTGGGCTACGACGACACCCCGGTCGCCTCGGCGCTCGGCCTGTCGAGCGTCGAGCAACCACTCGTCGACGTCGCAGGAGCCGTGCTCTCGCTGCTGCTCGACGACAGCGAGCCGCGGCACCGGCTGCTGCGGCCCCGCACCGTCTGGCGCTGACGCTCCCGGGCGCCGGCGCTACTTCTTCTTGCGGGGGGAGGTGCCGGTCGAGTTGCGGGCGGCCGAGCGGGCCTTGCGTGCGGCGGCGCCGCCTCCGCGGTTGCCGGCCGCCGAGCCCGGTGCGCGCGGGGTCTGCTTCGGGCCAGGTTTCGTGCCGTTCTGCGCGGGCTGGACGTCGAGGCCCCGCTGCACCGCGCCTCCTTCGACCGCCGCCCCGGCGCGGCCGTCCGGGCCCGCGTCGGCGCCCAGTGCCCCGCCGGCGGCGCCCGACCGGCGACCGGCCGGCTCGAGCACGCGGCGCGGCACGGGGCGGGGGCGGATCGGCTCGCCACGGCGGTCCTGGCCGGGGATCGGTCGCGATCGACGCCCGTAGAGCACCTCGGACGAGTCGAGCAGCCACGGCACGAGCGAGATCGTCACGCCGTGCACGAGCATGAGCTTCTGGCGGATGCGGCGGCTCTTGTGGTTGTGCAGCGCGGCCTCCCACCAGTGGCCGACGATGTAGATGGGCGTGTAGACGGTGACGACCTCGCTGCCGTGCTCTTCACGGTGGGCCTTGATGTACTTGATCAGCGGCATGCTGATGTCGCGGTACGGCGAGGCGACGATGCGCAGGGGCACCTCGATGTCCTGCTCGGCCCACTGACGCTGCAGGAGCGCCGTTGCTTCGTCGTCGATGCCCACGTGGATCGCCTCGAGCGACTCGTGGCGTGCGGCGATGGCGTAGTCGAGGGCCTTCAGCACGGGCTTCTGCATGGTGCCGACCAGCACGATCGCGTGGTCGCCGTGCGAGCCGAACTGCGTCGTGGCGTCGGGCTCGATCTCGACGAGCACGTCCCGGTAGTAGCGGTTCACGCCGAGCATCAGCACGAAGAGGATCGGCATGATGACGAACACCAGCCAGGCGCCGTGCGTGAACTTGGTCACCGTCACGACGATCAGCACCGACGCCGTGAGCAGGGCGCCGAAGGCGTTGATGCCGCGGGCGCGGTACACCGCTCCACGGTCGGCGCATCCCTCGCGCAGCATGCGGGTCCAGTGGACGACCATGCCGGTCTGGCCGAGCGTGAACGAGACGAAGACGCCGATGATGTACAGCTGGATCAGCCCGGTGACGCTGGCCTGGTAGACGAGCAGGATGGCGCAGGCCACCAGCGCCAGCACGATCACGCCGTTCGAGTAGATCAGTCGGTCGCCGCGCGTGTTGAGCGCCTTGGGGGCGTACTGGTCGCGGGCCAGGATCGACCCGAGCAAGGGGAACCCGTTGAAGGCCGTGTTCGCCGCCAGCAACAGCACCGCCGCGGTGCAGGCCTGGATCACGTAGAAGGGGATGCCGAACAGCGACCCGCCGAAGACCGCGCTCGCGATCTGCGCGACGAGGCTGCGCTGCGGCGTGGTGGCGCAGTCGACGAACCCCTGGAGGTCGCAGGCGTCCTCGGCGTAGTGCACCTTGGCGATCAAGGCGACGGCGACGAGGCCGGCGAACAGGACGATGGCGATGCTGCCCATCAGCACGAGGGTCTTCTGGGCGTTCTGCACCTTGGGCCGCCGGAACGCGGGCACGCCGTTGGCGATCGCCTCGACGCCGGTCAGGGCCGAGCAGCCGCTCGAGAACGCCCGCAGCAACAGCAGGATGAAGGCGGCCTGCGTCAGCTGGTCGGCCTGCACCGTGTACTCGGCGCTCTCGGCGACGGGCGGGTCGCCGAGGGCGGTGCGCACCAGGGCGATGACGATCATGACGAAGACGCTCGACACGAAGAGGTAGGTGGGGATCGCGAAGGCCTTGCTCGACTCGCGCACGCCCCGGAGGTTGACGGCCGCCAGCAGGACGACGAAGAAGATCGCGAGCTCGACGCGCACCGGCGCCAGTTCGGGCACGGCCGAGATGATGTTGTCCACGCCCGAGGCGACCGAGACGGCCACCGTCATGACGTAGTCGACGAGCAGCGCCGAGGCGACCACGAGCCCGGCCTTCTCGCCGAGGTTCTTGTGGGCGACCTCGTAGTCGCCGCCGCCCGACGGGTACGCCTTGATCAGCTGACGGTACGACGCCACCACGACCAGCAGCAGGACGACGACCGCGACGGCCACCCACGGCGCGAGGGTCAGGAACCCGAGGCCGCCGATCAGCAGGATCATCAGCAGTTCTTGCGGCGCGTAGGCCACCGAGCTGAGCGGGTCGCTGGCGAAGATCGGCAGTGCGAGGTGCTTCGGGAGCAGCTGCCCCTCGAGCTTCTCCGAGGGGAGGGGTTCACCGATCAGCCAACGCTTCGGCGACCGGGTGTCGTTGGTCACGAGCGGCGACTCTACTCCCGTGCGAGGGCCTGTCAACTTCGCTCGTGGACGATTTATTCCCGGTCAGCGCGGGTCGGTCCGAACTGGTTCGTACCGGCCGCGGCTCAGGCAGGCGAGGAGGCGCGGGCCGGGGCGACCACGGAGGTCGCCACCCGGCGCCGGGCGAAGAGCGGCAACGTGATCGCCACGAGCGGGCCGATGAGCAGGGCCTCGGCCGCCGTGCCGATGCCGACCTGCCCGCCGAGCAGCCACCCCGCCGCGAGGACCGTGAGTTCGATGACGGTGCGCGCGACGCCCACCCGCCAGCCCAACCGGGCGTGGAGGCCGAGCATGAGCCCGTCGCGAGGGCCCGGCCCGAAGTCGGCTCCGATGTAGAGGCCGCTCGCGACGGCGAGCAACAGCAGGCCGCCCGCGAAGGTCAGGCCTTGTGCCCACCACTCGGTCTGCTGCGGCAGGACGCGCAGGCCGAGGTCGGCGACCGGACCGATCATCAGGGTGTTGGCGATCGTGCCGAAGCGGGGTCGCTGGCGCAGGGGGATCCAGAGCAGGAGCACGACGAGGCTCGTGACGAACGTGACGGTGCCGAACGTCAGCCCGGTGTGGCGGACGAGCCCCTGTGACAGCACGTCCCACGGGGCGACGCCGATGCCCGCGCGGACCATGAGGGCGATGGCGAAGCCGTAGGCGGTGAGGCCGACGAACAACTGCAGCAGGCGACGCGAGAGGAGCATGGGGTCGATCCAATCGCTCGACTGGCCTGGTGGCAAGGGTCCAATCCGCCTAGGGTGGCCGCGTGACCAACCTCGACCACGGTGCCACCACGGTCTCGTCGCGGGCGCTCGGCGTCCTGCTCGACTCGTGGCGCGCCTCCTCGGTTCCCGGCTACCTGGCGCTCGCCGACCGCATCCGCCTGCTCGTGCTCGACGGCCGGCTGCCGGTCGGCACGCGCCTGCCGTCCGAACGCGACCTGTGCGCGCACCTCGGGGTCAGTCGCACGACCGTGGCCGCGGCCTACGCCGCCCTCCGCGACTCGGGGCACGTCGACAGCGTGCGGGGCAGCGGCAGCGTCGTCCGGCTGCCGGCCCGCGCCTCGGTGCCGCGTCCGACGACGACCGAGGGGCTGCTCGACCTGACGAAGGCGGCGCTGCCCGCGGTCGACGGCATCGCCGAGGCGGCGCAACGGGCGGCGGGGCGGCTCGGAGCGTACCTGGACGACCCGGGCTACGACCCGGTCGGGCGGCCGGTGCTGCGCGAGGCGATCGCCGAACGGTACCGACGGCGGGGGCTCGAGACGAGTGCCGACCAGATCGTCGTGACCCTCGGGGCGCAGCACGCGATCTCGCTGCTCGCCCGCGTGCTGGTCTCGCGCGGCGACCGGGCCGTCGTCGAGGCGCCCGGCTACCCGCACGCCTTCGAGGCCCTCCGCGGCGCCGGCGCCCGCCTGGTGCCGGTCAGCGTCACCGTCGACGACGGCTGGGACGAAGCGGCGCTGATGCAGACCCTGCGGCGCACGAGCCCGCCGGTGGCCTACCTGATGCCCGACTTCCACAACCCCACGGGCGCGACGATGCCCGCCGACCAGCGGGCGCGCGTGCTCGAGGCGGCGGCCGCCGAGGGCACCGTCGTGATCGCCGACGAGACCATGGCCGAGATGGCGATCGACGACCGTCGCGACGCCCCCTCGCCGATGGCCGCGTACGGACGCGCGGTCACGATCGGCTCGGTCGGCAAGTCGCTCTGGGGTGGGCTGCGCATCGGCTGGATCCGTGCCGAGCGTTCCCTCGTCGAGCGGCTCGTGCGCGCCCGCTCGGCGGGCGACCTGGGCACCCCCGTGCTCGAGCAGCTGGTGGTCGCCGAGCTGCTCGGCGACTTCGACCGCGTGCTGGAGGCGCGGGCCGGCCACCTGAGACGAGGTCGCGACCGCGTCGTCCACGGCCTGAGGGAGGCGTTCCCGTCGTGGCAGGTGCCGTCGCCGGCGGGCGGCCTCACCACCTGGGTGGGGCTCGGGGCGCCGGTCAGTTCGCAGCTCACCCTCGCGGCCCGCCGGGAGGGCCTGCTGCTCGCGGCCGGCCCGGTGTTCGGCATCGACGGGGCGTTCGAGCGGTTCCTCCGCGTGCCGTTCTCGTACGCCGACAGCGACACCGACCGGGCGCTCGCGGCCCTGCGCGCGGCGTGGGACGGGGTCGACGGGGTGCAGGCGCCGACCTCGCCCCTGCTGGCCGAGGTGGTCTGAGCCGGGTCCTGCGGTCGGCTCGTCCCCGTCACGGTGACCAGGCAGGGATCTGCACAGCGTGAATGGAACCGCCGCCAGTTCCCAGAGAGGCTGGTGACAATGGAGGTGCGGTGCACGTCGTTCACCGCGCCTCCTCCGCTCTCCCTCTCACCACCGGAGCACCGTGCACCTGCTGTCCGTCTTCAGCCTGCGCAACCGCGCGCTGATCGCCCTCGTCACCATCGTCGTCGCCGTCTTCGGCGGCATCGCCCTCACCTCGCTCAAGCAAGAGCTCGCGCCCAACGTGCAGTTCCCGCAGATCGCGATCGTCAGCTCGTACCCGGGGGCCACGCCCGAGGTCGTCAACGAGGACGTCTCGACCCCGATCGAGCAGGCCGTCCAGATCATCCCCGGGCTCGAGGGCACCTCGGCGACCTCGAGCACCTCGCAGAGCACGGTCTCGGCCGAGTTCACCTACGGCACCGACCTCGACTCGGCCGAGCAGAAGATCCAGTCGGCGATCAACCGGCTCTCGCTGCCCGACTCCGTCGACACCCAGGTGGTCACGGGCAGCCTCGACGACCTGCCCGTCATCCAGATCGCCGTCACCGGCTACGACTCTGCCGACTCGCAGGCCCTCGTCGACCGGCTGACCACCGTCACGGTGCCCGACCTGCAGAAGCTCGACGGCGTCCGCGAGGCCTCGATCTACGGCGACGCCGGCCAACGCGTCACCATCTCGCCCGACCAGACGGCGCTCGCCGCCGCGGGGCTGACCACGGCCGCCTTCCAGGACGCCCTCGACGCCAACGGCACGCTGATCCCCGGCGGCACCCTCACGCAGGACGGCAAGACGCTGTCCATCCAGGCCGGTCAGAGACTCACGAGCGTCGACGAGATCCGCGCCCTGCCGCTCCTCGGCGGCACCTCGGCCACGACGATCGGCGACGTCGCCGACGTGCAGCTGACCGGCGCACCCGTCACCTCGATCAGCCGCGTCGACGGGCAGGACGCCCTCACGGTCGCCATCACCAAGACCCTCGACGCCAACACCGTCGACGTGTCGCAGACCGTTCGCGACGCCATCCCGGGCCTCGCCTCCGACCTGGGTGACGGCGTGGAGCTGTCGGTGGTGTTCGACCAGGCGCCGTTCATCCAGCAGTCGATCGACGCGCTCGCCGAAGAGGGGCTGCTCGGCCTCGTGTTCGCCGTGATCGTCATCCTGGTCTTCCTGCTGTCGATCCGGTCGACCATCGTCACCGCCATCAGCATCCCGACGAGCGTGCTCATCACGTTCATCGGGCTGCAGGCGGCGGACTACACCCTGAACATCCTGACCCTGGGTGCGCTGACGATCGCGATCGGCCGCGTAGTCGACGACTCGATCGTCGTCATCGAGAACATCAAGCGGCACCTCACCGCGGGCGTCGACCGGCTCGAGGCGATCAAGGTCGGCGTCCGCGAGGTGGCGGGTGCCATCACCGCGTCCACGGTCACGACCGTCGTGGTCTTCCTGCCGCTGGCCTTCGTCGGCAACATCACCGGCGAGCTGTTCCGGCCGTTCGCCCTGACGGTCACCATCGCGCTCGTCGCGTCGCTCTTCGTCGCGCTGACGATCGTGCCCGTGCTGGCGTACTGGTTCCTCCGGGCACCGAAGGCCCACAAGCACGCGCCGGGGGGCGAGGCCGCCGCCGTCGAGGGGGCGACGGTCGAGTCGTTGACGACCCGCGCCTCCGACCCGTCCGACACCCGACCGCTCGACCGCCTGCGTCGCGCGTACGTCCCGGTGCTGCGGGGCACCCTGCAGCGTCCGGTCGTGACGATCCTCGTGGCGTTGCTCATCCTCGTGGGCACGGGCGCCGTCATCCCCTTCATGAAGACGAACTTCCTCGGGGCGAGCGGGCAGAACACGTTCAGCGTCACGCAGACCCTGCCGCCCGCGTCGAGCCTGCAGACGCAGTCCGACGCCGCCGACCGGGTCGAGCAGGTGCTCGAGGGCGTCGACGGCATCGAGACGGTGCAGCTGACCATCGGCTCGAGCGGGACGTCGATCGCGAGCTTCCTCGGAGGATCGGGCGACAGCACCGTCACCTACTCGATCACCACCGACGAGAGCGCCGACCAGGACGCCCTGCAGGCCGACGTCCGGTCCCGGCTGGACGACGTCACGGACGCGGGCGAGATCGAGGTCTCGGCGTCGAGCGGCTTCGGCACGAGCAACGACATCACCGTCGACGTCACGGCACCCGACCCCGACAGCCTGCAGACCGCGACGGACGCCGTGCTGAAGAAGGTGCAGGGGCTTCCCGGCACCGCCGAGGCCAGCTCCAACCTGCAGGCGGCCCAGCCGGTCATCGGCGTGCAGGTCGACCGCGTCGCGGCCGCGGCCCTCGGTTACAGCGAGGTCGCCGTGGGGGGCATCGTGTCGCAGGCCATCCAGCCCTTCCGGGTGGGGTCGCTCGAGATCGACGACAGCTCGGTCGACGTCTACACGGTCGACCCGACGCCGCCGGCGACCATCGACGAGCTGAAGGCCCTCGAGCTGCCGAGCCCGACCGGGCCCGTGCGCCTCGACTCCATCGCCACGGTCGAGCAGACGACCGGGCCGACCTCCGTCACGACGACCGACGCGGTACGTTCGGCGACCGTGACGATCACGCCGTCGAGCGACGACCTCTCGGCCGCCGGCACCGAGGTGTCCGACGCCGTGGCCGCCGTCGACCTGCCCGACGGGACCGACGCGACCATCGGTGGGGCGACGGCCGACCAGGCCAACGCCTTCTCGCAGCTCGGCCTCGCCGTGCTGATCGCGATCCTGATCGTCTACATCGTGATGGTGGCGACGTTCCGCAGCCTGATCCAGCCGTTGCTGCTGCTCGTGTCGATCCCGTTCGCGGCGACCGGGGCGATCCTGTTGCAGCTCGCCTCGGGCGTGCCGCTCGGGGTGGCATCGCTGATCGGCGTGCTCATGCTCGTGGGCATCGTGGTGACCAACGCCATCGTGCTGATCGACCTCGTGAACCAGTACCGCGAGAAGGGTCTGCGCGTGCGCGAGGCGCTGCTCGAGGGAGCGTCGCGGCGGTTGCGGCCGATCCTCATGACGGCGGCGGCCACGATCTTCGCGCTCACCCCGATGGCGCTCGGTGTGACCGGGCACGGCGGCTTCATCTCGCAGCCGCTCGCCATCGTCGTGATCGGCGGGCTCGTGTCGTCCACCCTGCTGACGCTCGTGGTGCTGCCCGTCATCTACTACCTGTTCGAGCGCATCGGCGAACGCCGGGCCGATCGACGGGCGGCGGAGTCGGGCGAGGGCGCCGCGGGTGCCGAGCGTGCCGAGGGTGCCGAGACGGCTGCCGCCCGGGGGTGACCTCGGTCGGCGTGCCCGAGGAGGCGGGGCTTCCGGTTCGGGGGAGGCTCGGGTATCGTAGATGGGTCGGCTCAAGACACCGCGCCTGTGGCGCGAGCACATCGGCACCTGGTGGTGCCGATCATGCACAGCATTGAACAGCACGAGGGTTTGTAAGTCTTGTGGGCCGGATTCCCGTCGAGTCACGACGGGATGAATTCACGATTGTGAACGGTCCTGGTCAATGGCTGCCCGGGTATTTCTTCGCGTCATCTCTGACAAGCCCGGAAAGAACTCCTCCATGTCTCCTTACGACAACTCCCGCCCGCGCACCGACCGCACCGGCGGTGCCCCCAAGGCCGGCTCGAAGAGCCCCAAGCACCGCGGCCACCGCGCCGACGAGGCCGGGGCCCCTGCCCCCAAGAAGCGCTGGGACGCCAGCGAGCGCGCCGACCGCGGACGCCGCGAGTTCGGCACCCGTGACGGCGGCGGCAACCGTGCCCCCGGCGCGGCCCGCTCCGACGACCGCCGCCCCAACTGGGAGCCCCGCGAGAAGCCGGCCGGCGGCAACCGCTTCGGCAACCGAGACTTCGACAGCCGCAACGGCGAGCGTGGCCGCGACGCCGCTCCTCGCTTCGGCCGTGACGGTGGCCGCGAGGCCGCCCGCGGCTACGGCCGCGACGGTGGCCGCGACGCCGCCCGGGGCTCCGACCGCGGACCCCGCTCGTGGGACCGCTCGGACCGCCCCGCACGCGACGATCGCGCTCCCCGCGACGACCGTGGCGCTCGCAGCTACGACCGCAGCGACCGCCCGGCCCGCGACGACCGTGCCCCTCGTTCGTACAACCGGAACGACCGCCCGGCGCGCGACGACCGCGCCCCTCGTTCGTACGACCGGAACGACCGCCCGGCGCGCGACGACCGCGCCCCTCGTTCGTTCGACCGCAGCGACCGCCCGGCGCGCGACGACCGCCCCCAGCGCTCGTACGGTGACCGTCCCGAGCGCGGTGGCCGCGCCTCCGGTGGTTTCGACCGCGACGCCCGCCCGGCCCGCAGCTTCGACCGGAGCGACCGCCCGGCGCGCGACGACCGCGCGCCCCGCAGCTTCGACCGCACCGACCGCCCCGACCGCCCGGCACGCGTCGGCGACCGCTCGAGCGACTTCTACCCCAAGCGCGACGCGGCGACCCACTACTCGCCCGAGGACGACGTCAAGCTCGAGAAGCTCAAGGCCGAGGTCGTCACCGCGGCCGACGTCGAGGGCGTGAGCTTCGGCGACCTGGGCCTCGGCGACAACATCGAGCGTCAGCTGGCCTCGATGGGGGCTGCGGCTCCCTTCGCGATCCAGGCCGCGACGATCCCCGACGTGCTCGCCGGTCGTGACGTGCTCGGCCGTGGCCGCACGGGTTCGGGCAAGACGATCGCCTTCGGCGCGCCGCTGGTCGAGAAGCTGATGGAGAACAACGGCGCGAAGAACCGCAAGATGGGCCGCAAGCCCCGCGCGCTGATCCTCGCCCCGACCCGTGAGCTCGCCATGCAGATCGACCGCACCGTGCAGCCCATCGCCCGCTCGGTCGGCCTGTTCACCACGCAGGTCTACGGCGGCGTGCCCCAGCAGCGCCAGGTCGGTGCCCTCAACCGCGGCGTCGACATCGTGATCGGCACCCCCGGCCGCATCGAGGACCTCATCGACCAGGGTCGTCTCGACCTGAGCGAGGTCGTCGTGACCGTGCTCGACGAGGCCGACCACATGTGCGACCTCGGGTTCCTCGAGCCGGTGCAGCGCATCATCCGCGAGACCGCGACGGTCCGCCCCGACGGCGCCCGCGCCCAGAAGCTGCTCTTCAGCGCGACGCTCGACAAGGGCGTGGCGAAGCTCGTCGACGAGTTCCTGGTCGACCCGGCCGTCCACGAGGTCGCCGGCGAGGACCAGGCCAGCGCCACGATCGACCACCGCGTGCTCCTGATCGAGCAGCGCGACAAGACCGCGGTCATCGAGCAGCTCGCCTCGGGCGGCGGCAAGACCCTGGTCTTCGCCCGCACCCGCGCCTTCGCCGAGCAGCTCGCCGACCAGCTCGAGGACGCCGGCATCCGCTCGACGAGCCTGCACGGCGACCTGAACCAGGCCCGCCGCACGCGCAACCTCCAGCTGCTCACGAGCGGCAAGGTCAACGTGCTCGTCGCGACCGACGTCGCCGCCCGTGGCATCCACGTCGACGACATCGAGCTCGTCGTCCAGGCCGACATGCCCGACGAGTACAAGACCTACATGCACCGCTCGGGCCGCACCGGCCGCGCGGGCAAGGAGGGCACCGTCGTCACGCTCATCACGCGTCAGCGCCGCCGTCGCATGGAAGAGCTGCTCGACCGCGCCGAGATCGACGCCGAGATGATCGAGGCCCGCTCCGGCGACCGCCTGATCGACGAGCTCGCGGGAGTGCAGGCGTAGCGAGCCCTCCCCGGAGGCTCACACCGCGCCTCCTGCTCTCGGACCCCGTTCCGGACGACGGACCCCGCATCGCGTGGGTCGATCGTTCGGAACGGGGTTCTTCGTCGTGCGGACGCCGTGCGAGGCGGACGAGCCGAGGAGGCGCGCCGCCGGCCCGCGGCGGACGTCCCGTGGACGGGGGCGCGGCGGGCAGGCCGCACGCCCCCTAGTCTCTCGATGTGCCCCCGACCCGCGACCGCCCCGGCCTGCTGCGCGTGCGCCTGGGGAACCGGAGGCGCTGGCACGTCGTCGACCCGTCGCTCGACGCGGCGGCGGCCGATGCGGCGGTGGCCGAGCTGCGGCGGCGGAACTCCGGGACGTACGTCGGGCCGGTGCGGAGGGTGGTGCGGTACGCGCCGCTGCTCGCGTTCGTGCTGGTGGTCGTGGCGGGTGGCGCGGGCATCGACGACGTGGTCGATGCGTTGCAGCTGACCGAGGCGCTGGCGGAGGGGACCGTCAACCTCGTCGGCGGGATCGTCCTGTTCGGCGCCGCTGGTCTCGCCGCGAGGGGGGTGTGGGCGGTGACGACTCCCGACCTGCCGGTACCGGTCACGGCGCCCGGCATCGTCGAGGTGGACGACGACGTACTCGGGTGGGTCACCGACGAGACGCTCGCCTCGGACGTGTGGCGACTGAACGAGGCCGTGTCGTTGTACACGGAACTCGTCGAGGCCTCGTGGACGGTCGAGGAACTCCTCCACGGGTACGTCGACGTGGACGGCGACGGAGCACTGGAATTCGTGGGCGACCCGGGACCTCAGCTCGAGTTACCACTCGACCGCCGCACGGACGCCCGGCCGCTCGTCGCCCTCAGCTCGGCGATCGGCGACGCCGCCGAGGCGCTCCGCGTCGTCGCGGGACCGCTGGGGTTCGACCCCGACCCCGTGCTCATGAGGGACGACGCGGCATGACGGCCTTCGTGAGCGTCGCCCGCGCAGGCGACGAGACCCATTACCTCGTCACCGATCCGTCCGTCCCTCTCGACGCCGCCTTGGAGGTCGTGCGTCGCCGGGCCTTCGTCTCGAACGGTTCGGCGGGCAGGCGCGTGGCCTCCTGGGCAGGCGTGACGCTCGGGGTGGCCGTCGCCTGGTGGCTCGCCTGGGACGTGGCGGGCTTGCGGGAACCACCGTCGTTCGTCGTGCCCGTGGCCGCCGGAGCATCCGCGGGCGCGGCGACGTCGGCGGGTCTCCGTGCCCTCGCCCGCTGGATCGGCGGGCTCGGGACGCGCGGACGGGTGCGTGCCGGGCATCGCTCACGAGCAGAGACGCCCGGCGTCCTCGAGTACGTGCCCGTCGAGGTGCGGCAGTGGGCGGATGCCGGGCACGCCCCCGTGGCGGACGTCGTGGACCTCGCGAGAGCCTGCGTGGCCACGCGATCCGCGCTCACGTCGATCGAGTTGTGGCGCGAGGCGACGTCCGACGGCAGCTGGCCACACGCGGACGCCGTCGTCGGTCCGGTGCTCGCCGCCGAGTACGAGGCGCGCCGGGCCGAGCTCGACGAAGTGGCCGCACGGCTCGGATTCACGGTGCCGACCGACTTCCCGCCGTCCCTCGAGGACTGAACCCGCGCCTCCTGCGTTGGTGAGACCCCGGAAAGTCGTCGAGACACCCGCGCGCGCAAGAGGGTCTCGGCGGATTGCTGGCATTCGGTGGGGCGGCCGGCAGGCGGGCGGCTAGCGGCGGTCGAGCAGGCCGCGCACGTAGGAGGCCTGGCCGAGGTGTTGCACGCAGTCGTTCAGGATGCTGACGAGACGGGCGCCGGCCGTGACCGGAGGGTCCCAGGCCTCGTCGACCACGTCGTCGTACGAGGCGCCGTCGAGGTCGTCGAGGTAGCCGCGCGTCCGCAGCGTCACGGCCTCGAGGTAGCCGATCAACAGCTCGGCGTCGACCCGCACCGCGGCCACGTCGGCCGGGGGCATGCCGTAGCCCATCTCGGCGGGCGAGAACGGCAGCGCGAACGACTCGGCCCAGCCGTCGGCCGTCCAGACCTGCTCCGACGCGGCGAGGTCGGCGATCTGGACGTCCTGCCCCCGCGCGGTGTGCCAGACGAGCCAGGCGATCGTGTTCGCCTCGTCGTCGGGGCGCCAGGCGAGGTCGTCGACGGAGAGGTCGGCGACCGCCCGCACGGCGATGGCGGGGAGGCGCGAGAAGGCTTCGACGAGGACGTCCGAGGGGGTCATCGACCCACCCTACGACCGGCCGCGTGCGCCCGTGCAGGTCGCGCGGACCATCCCGACGGCACCGAACCACCGATGTGGCGTCGAACCACCGGAGTGCGTGGTTCGACGCCACATCGGTGGTTCGACCCGGCGGTGGCGGCGTGGTCGCTCAGCCGACGGCGTCGTCGCCGGCCGCGGCGCGCGTCAGCGAGTCGCCGATCGCGCGCATCGCCGCCGCGAGGAAGTCGAGGTGGTTCGGGTCGACCGCGTCGCGGAACGCCCGGCGGTAGAAGTCGTGGATCTGGTCGATCGCCTCGCGCCCGGCCGGGGCCAGTTCGAGCAGCACGCTCCGCCGGTCGGAGGGGTGAGGCTGGCGCGAGATGTACCCGCCGCTCTCGAGCCGGTCGACCAGGCTGGTCGTCGCCCCGGTCGACAGCTCGAGGAACTCGGCGGCGCGCTTCGGGGTCGTGTCGTGGTCGGTGGCGATGAAGGTCAGGCAGCGGAGGTCGGTGGTGCCCATGCCGAAGTGGTCGGCGACGACCTTCTGCACGCGCTCGCCCTGTCGCTGCAGCGACGCGTACGCCGAGAGCACGAGGGTCACGTCGAACTGGCCCTCGTCGTCGAGGGGCGGAGGGGAGCCGGCGGGCGGCTGAGGGGAGACGTCGGACATGGTGGGCTCTCTGCTGGCGGGACGGCGACGCGAGGACGGAGCGAAGACGAGGAGGCGCGGCGACGGACGCCACGGAGGCCACGATACCTCGCCGAGTGAGTTGTTCGAGCTTCGAATCACCCACCCCCGCGCAGCGAATGCCCAGCGCGCGGTCGTTGCCTTCCCCTTGTCGGGCGAGTATCTTCAAATCCAAGCAACTCGACGGCGGTATCGTCGCTCGGGCAGCTCGACCCGCCGCCGATGGTTCTCCCCCTGTGATCGGCGGTGGCCCGCACGGCCCGTGGCCCTGCGCGGATCGGGGTGGTGGTCGACCGTGAACCGACCGCCACCTCCCAGGGGCGGAGGCGGCCCGACCGCCCCCGCCCCGGGGCGCCGCCCCCTACCTCGCGATCGGGTTCGCCAGCGTCCCGGCGAAGATCAGCGACGACGACTGCGCCGCGAGGTCGACCATCTGGCGCGTGTCGCGCAGCTGCAGCCGGTTGAGGCAGGAGTGGTCGAAGCGCGCCGCCCGCAGGTCGACCGACCCCGGCAGGTCGGAGTGCTCGTCGGCGTGCCGTTCGACGCATTCGGCCACGAGCGCCCAGAACCGGGCCGCGCGCAGCACGCCGTCGCCGTCGAGGATGGCGGCCAGGTGTCGGAACACCCCGTCGAACACGTCCGTGAACACCGCCAACGCCTTCTCGCGGTCGTCGACCGGGTGCACGGTCCGCCGCACCGCCTCGGGGACCTCGCGCGGGGCGACGACGACGATCTCCTCGCCGATGTCCTTCATGAACGCGGCCGTCGGCACGCACCCCTCGAGCACGAGGATGACGTTCTCGCCGTGCGGCATGAACGCCAGGTCGTGTGCCCGCAGGCAGTGCACCACCGGTCGGAGGTAGGCGTGCAGGTACGACCGCAGCCAGTCCTCGGCTGAGAGCCCCGAGGCCTTCACGAGGGCCGAGGCGAGTGCGTCGCCGGCGCCGTCGCGGTGCAGCAGCGCCGCCATCGTGGCGAGCCGCTCACCCGGGCCGACCAGCGGCACCGGGCTCTCGCGCCAGAGCGCGGCGATCATCTTCCGGTGCGGCGACGACGTCGTCGTCCGGTGGTAGGCGTCACCGGTGTAGCCGACGGAGGCGCGCTCCCTCAGGACCCGGAACCGCGCCTCCTGCAGGGTCGCGTCGGTGTGCACGAGGTCGTGCACCCAGTCGTTGATCGCGGGCGTCGGCCTCATGTAGGCCGGCGAGAGGCCGCGGACGAAGCCCATGTTCTGGATCGCCAGCGCCGTCTTGACGTAGTGCCGGTCGGGCCGGCTGCGGTTCGCGAAGGTGCGGATCGACTGCTGCGCCTGGTACGTGTCGTCGCCCTCGCCGAGCAGCACGAGGTCACGCCGGGCGACGTCGGGGGCGAACGAGATCGAGACGCGGTGCTGCCACTGCCACGGGTGCACCGGCAGGTAGTGGAACCCGGCCGGGTCGAGGCCCTTCGCGGCGAGGGTCGCGTCGAACCGGGCGACGCTCCCGGGGCCCAGCTCGGCCTGCCACAGCGTCCTCTCGTCGAGTCCTGCCCCGAGTGCGAGGTGCGTCACCGACCGACGCGCCGCCAGCCAGACCAGCCGGACGGGAGCCGCGGCCTCGGGGGAGAAGGCGTGGAACTCGTCGAGTCCGAGGCCGATGCGCCCGGCGTTCGCGACGAAGCCCGGGTGCCCCTCGGTCATCGCCGCCTCGACCGTCTGGAAGTCCGCGGTGGTCAACCGCTCGGCGGTCGGGCCGCCCCGGTGACGTTTGTAGGCGGCGCTCGCCAGGGTCGACGAGACCTCCTCGAGGTAGGTGGCGAGCAGCGACTCGGGGATGCCGAGCAGGTCGTCGAGCTCGACGACCAACGCGAGGGCGTCGAGGGGCTCGGGGCGGCCGTCGATCGCGCGGGTGACCGACGCCTCGTCGATCGCCCAGTGCTCGAGGGCCAGCCGGCGGGCCGTGAACCGGTAGTCGATCCGGTGACCGTCGTGGTCGAGGGCGACCCGCCAGGCGCCGTCCGTCGCGGCGTCGTCGTCGTCGACTGCGGGGGAGGTCGCGGCGTCGTCGGCCACCGGGGCGATCAGCCGCTCGTGGGCGAACTCGCTCAGCGCCTTGGTCACCAGGTGCCGATGGGCCCAGTCCACGGGGCCGGGCGCGAGGTGCGCCGCCGCCCGGTCGTGTCGCGTCAGGACCGAGAGCCGCGCAGTCTTGTCGGGCAGCTCGACGTCGCCGAGTGCCCGGAACCCCACCTCGTCGTTCTTCGCCGCGATGCGGTCGTTGGTCACGTCGGGCTCGACGACGATGCGCCTCGCCCGCTCGATCTCGAAGACGAAGTCGACGACGCTCGCCATGACGGCGCTGGTCAGGCCGTGCACCCGCTGCCCTCGCGGGGGAGCGACGAGCAGGTGCATGCCCACGTCTCCGGGCTCGGCGTCGTGCACCTCGGTCAGCAGCACCTCGGCCGGGTCGTAGGTCTCGACGAAGAACGTCGGCTCGCCGTCGACCCGCCCGAGCCAGGCCTGCTGGTGCGGGTCGGCGTCGATCGCGGCCAGGTAGGCGCGCACCTCGTCGGTGCTCAGGCCCGCCATCTGCCAGGCGGCCGATGCCGGGTGCGCCAACCACCGGCGGAGGCAGACGGCGTAGGGGTCCGCGGCGAACGGCTCGATCGTGACGAGCCCGCAGGAGGCGCGGCGCGAGAACGCCACGCCCGTCGCCCCCTCGTCGGTGCGGGACGGCGCTGCGGATGCCGCGGGCGCTGCGGGTGCCGCGGGGGAGGCTTCGGGCGCGAGCGCCTCGGTGTCGTGGGTGGTGCTCATCGGGTGACACGCGCCTCCTCGGTCGGTGTCGGTGTCGGCGTCGGCCCGTCGGGCCGGCCGAAGGTCTGGAAGGCGATGCGGCGCTCGATCGGGTAGGCCTCGCGGCCGGTGATCGAGGCGATGATGCTCGAGTTGCGCCAGGCGCCGAAGCCGAGGTCGGGGGCGGTGAGGCCGTGGGTGTGCTCCTCGGCGTTCTGGACGAACAGCCGTCCCCGGCCCCCGTCGATCGAGTAGTCCCGGGCCACGGCGAGGCGGCCGAGGTCGTCCCGGTCGACGCGGTCGCCGAGGGCGTCGAGGAACGACGGCAGCCGTGCGGCGTAGCCCGTCGCGACGACGAGCGCGTCCGTGCGGCGGGTGGTCGTCGTCGTGCCGAGCTGCGCGTGCCGGACCGTGATCTCGAGCTGCTCGTCGGCGTCGACCCACCGGGCGTCGACCAGCTCGGTCTCGGTCAGCAGGGTCGAGTCGACCGGCCCGTCGACGCTCAGCCGGTAGAGCGTGTCGTACACGTCGTCGACGAGGTCGCCGCTGATGCCCTTGTAGAGGCTGCGCTGCTCGCGGCCGAGGCGGTCGCGGGTCTCGCGCGGCAGCGAGTGGAAGTGGTCGGTGTACTCCGGGCTCGTGAGCTCGAGCGTGAGCTTCGTGTACTCCATCGGGAAGAACCGCGGCGAACGGGTGACCCAGTCGAGCCGGTGCCCCGGTCGGTCGCCGACGCGGGTCGTGTCGAGCAGATCGCGGTAGATCTCGGCGGCCGACTGTCCGCTGCCGACGATCGTCACCGAGTCGGCGGCGCGCAGGCGGTCGCGGGCCGTCAGGTAGTCGGCGCTGTGCACGACCCGGCCGTGGGTGTCACCCCGGCCGTGGGTGTCGCCCCGGCCGGCGAGGCGCTGCAGCGGCTCGGGGAGGCGCGGCTCGGTTCCCACCCCCAGCACGACGTGTCGGGCGTGCCAGGTCTCGACGGCCTGGTCGGCAGCACGTCGCGAGGTCACGACGTACGTCCCGTCGGGCTGCTCGTCGACGCTCGTGACGCGTCGACCCCACCGCAGGGTGTCGAGCTGGTCGGCGACCCAGCGGCAGTAGGCGTCGTACTCCGCGCGGAGCGGGGAGAACTCCTCCCGGATGTAGAACGGGTAGAGCCGCCCGGTCGCCTTCAGCCAGTTCAGGAAGCCGAAGCGCGAGGTCGGGTCGGCCATCGTCACGAGGTCGGCCAGGAACGGCACCTGGATCGTGGCGCCCTCGATCATCATGCCGGGGTGCCAGGCGAAGCCGTCGTTCTCGTCGAGGAACACCGCGTCGACGTCGTCGAGCGGGTCGGTCAGGGCGGCCAGGCCGAGGTTGAACGGGCCGAGGCCGATGCCGACCAGGTCGTGGAGGCGCGGGGCGTCGCGGGGGGCGTCGCGCGGGGCGGTGGCGGCTACGGCTGCCGTGGTGGCGGCGGTCATCGGGCGACCTCCGTCCCGGCGGCGACGAGGGCGGGGGCGTCGCTCTCGAGCAGGGCCCACGAGGAGGCGCGGACCAGCTCGAGCACGCCCCTCACGTCGTCGAGACCCGCGTCCGGGTTGAGCAGCGTCAGCTTGAGGCAGGGACGCCCGTCGACCACGGTCTTCGCGACGATCGCCCTGCCGGACTCGAAGAGCACGCGTCGGACGAGGGGGACGAGCCGGTCGGCGGTGGCGTCGTCGACGCCGGCCGGCTGCCAGCGGAACAGCGCCGTGCTGAGCTGGGTCTCGGCGAGCAGCACGAACTCGTCGTCGCCCCGCAGCAGGTCGTGGGCGCCGGTCGCGAGGTCGATCACCCGGTCGACCAGCTCGCCGACGCCGTCGGCGCCGAGGGCGCGGAGCGTCGCCCAGAGCTTGAGCGCGTCGAACCGTCGGGTGGTCTGGAGCGATTTCGAGACCTGGTTCGGTTCGGGGTCGGTGAGCGGGTTGAGGTAGTCGGCGTGCCAGGCGACCGGGTCGAGGTCGTGCCCGTCGCGCACGATGAGGGCGCTCGACGACACCGGCTGGAAGAACGTCTTGTGGAAGTCGACCGTGACCGACCGGGCGTGCTCGATGCCGTCGAGCAGGTGCCGACGCGTCGGCGACACGAGCAGGCCACCGCCGTACGCCGCGTCGACGTGCAGCCAGACGCTCGTGCGGTCGCAGACCTCGGCGACGGCGGCGAGCGGGTCGAGGCAGCCGCGGTCGGTCGTGCCGGCGGTCGCGACGACGGCGACCGGCAGGTGTCCGGCCTGCACGAGGGCGTCCAGGGTGACCGCGAGGGCCTCGGGTCGCATCCGACCGGCGTCGTCGGTGGGGACGGTCACGACGGCGTCCTCGCCGAGGCCGAGCAGCCGAGCCGACTTCTGCACGCTGAAGTGGCTCTCGGCGGTGGCGACCACGACCATGCGGCCGAGCAGGTCGTGCAGTGCCGTGGCGCGCGGGACGGGTCGGTGGCCGGGGGCGGCGGTGCCCCGCAGCCGCGCCTCCTCGTCCCTCGCGTCGGCGCGGGCGCGCGCCGTGGCGTGCTCTCGGGCGAGCAGCAGGGCGTGCAGGTTCGACTGCGTGCCGCCCGAGGTGAAGACGCCGTCGCGGGTGGCGGGGTCGAAGCCGATGCGCTCGGCGGTCCAGTCGACGAGTCGTCGCTCGATCAGGGTGCCGACGGCGGACTGGTCGTAGGTGTCGACGGAGGGGTTGACCGCGGCGAGCACGGTCTCGGCGGCGACCGCCGGGAGCGCCACCGGGCAGTTGAGGTGCGACTGGTAGGCGGGGTCGTGGAACCAGACGGCGTTCGCCGTGAAGAGCTCGTCGACCTCGCGCAGGGCGTCGTCGACGCCGGTGCCCGGGGCGTCCAGGTCGACGGCGTCGACGAGGTGTTGCAGGTGCGCACGGCTCTCGCCCGAGAAGGGTTGGCGCGTCGTGCGGAAGCGGTCGGCGATCCGGGCGACGGCGGCGCCGGTGAGGCGCTCGTACTCGTCGGCGGTCGAGGTGGTCAGCAGTGCGGACGCGTGGCGTTCGGACACGGGTCTCCTTCGGATCGTGGAGCGGTGGGGCAGGGCGCGGTGTCGCGCGTCGTGCGGGTCGTGCTGGTCGTGCGGATGGTGCGGGTGGTGCTGGTCATGCGGGTCGTGCGGGTGGCTCGACGTCGGCGTGCCCGTCGGAGGCGTGGTCGACGACGTCGGATGCGACCCGCGGTTCGTTAGGTTAGCCTTACCTTATGTCGACCCGCCGTCCGCCCGTCAAGCCCGCCGACCCCCGAGTGCACCGGCTCGAGGTGCTGCGTTCCGAGCGCGTCTCGCCGAGCTTCCAGCGCGTCACCGTCGTCGGCGACGACCTGCACGAGTTCGGCGGCATGGGCTTCGACCAGTGGTTCCGGCTGTTCCTGCCGGTGCCCGGCAGCGACTCGTTGAGGCTGCCTCGGGCGACCACGTCGCTCTGGTACGCGCAGTACCTGGCGATCCCCGAGGCCGAGCGGCCGCACTGCGCGAACTACACGGTGCGCGAGTTCCGGCCGGCGGGTCCGGCGGGTGCGGGTGCGGGTGCGGGGGCGGCCGGCGCGGGTGCCGGTGCGGCCGGTGCGGCCGGTGCGGGTGCGGCGTCGCGCGCCGAGCTCGACATCGACTTCGTGCTGCACCGCGGCGAGTCCGGCGAACTCGAAGGAGGCGCGGCGATCTGGGCCTGCGCCGCCCGCCCCGGTGACGCCCTCGGCCTGCTCGACCAGGGCGTGCTCTTCAACGCCCCCGACGACGCGACCGAGATCCACCTGGTCGCCGACGAGACCGGGTTGCCGGGGACGGAAGGCATCGTGCGGTCGCTGCACCGCGCCTCCGTGGGGTCGGTGATCCAGGAGGTGCCGACCCGGGCCGACGTGCGGCCGCTCGACGCGCCCGACGGCGTCGAGGTGACGTGGGTGGTGCGGGACGAGCTCGACGCCCGGGCGCTCGGCGCATTGGGGTCCGGCAGCCGGCCGCTCGGCGGCGACGACGACGCAGACGGTCGGGGTGCCGGGGGTGCCGGGGGTGCCGAGGGTGCCGGGGGTGTCGCGCCGGGGGAGGGGGCGCTCGCCGCACTGCTCTCGCGGTCGGCGGCCGACCCACGGGCCTACGCCTACGTCGTGGGCGAGTCCGCGCTGGCGACCGGCGGGCGGCGGCACCTGCACGCGGCGGGCCTGCCGAAGAACCGCATCACGTTCTCGGGGTACTGGAAGCGCTGAGTCCGGGACCCGTCGGCGAGGTCGCACCACCGTCGCGTCGGGGAACCACCTTCTCGCGTGGTTCGACGACGCGACGGTGGTGCGACGTGGTCGTGGTCGCGGACGAGGGCGCTCGAGGGCGAGCCGGTCACGAGGCCTCGGTCACCAGTCGCGGTCACCAGCACCGGTCACCAGGCCGCGGGCAGCGGGTCGCCGGCCGCGGGCGGGTGCTCGACGAGGGCGACGGCGTCGTCGCGGTCGACGTGGCCGGGGAAGTTGTAGCGCGCGAACCGGCCGGTCGGGTCGTGGATCGAGGTCGGCATGGCGACGGAGGTGCGGCGCAGCGCCTCCGCCAACACGGCGGTCGAGGTCGGGTCGAGGGTCGCGTCCTTCCGGTCGCGCAGGATGAAGTCGACCCGCGCCTCCTTGGCGGTCAGGCGGAGCACGAGCACGCGGCCGCCGTTGCCGACCGGGGCCGTCGTCAGGACGGCACGGTCGACCCTGGCCAGGGGGACGGGGCGGCGGGTGCCGGCGCGCAGCTGCCCGGAGTCGAGGTCGATCCAGGGCTGCGGGGCCCGGGCGTTCCGGATCACCGTGATCAGCGCGAAGATCCCGACCGTCACCCCGACGGCCACCAACAGGGCGAGATCCCACCGGAAGCTGATCTCGGCGATGCGGAAGACGAACTGGACTGCCTGGATCGCCGCGAAGAAGGCGAACGCGGTCGTCGCCCCGACCCACGTCGACCACCAGCGGCGCTCGCCGACGCGCACCCAGCCGTGCGGGAGCTCGGTGGGTGCCGGTTCGGCGGGTGCCGGGTCGTCGGGAGGCGCGGGCGCGTCGTCGGGATCGCTCACCTCGCTGACGCTAGCGCGTCCCGGGGGCGCGAGTCGCACCGTCGACTGAACGTCGCACCGCGAACATCGGCGGTGCGACGTTCAGCGGACGGTGCGATGCGAATCCCCGCGCGGCGCGGCGCGCGGCGCGGGGGAGCCGAGGAGGCGCGGGTCAGCCCCGCAGGACGCGCACCTCCCAGGGCGCGAGCGTCAGCCCGCCCCCGCCGGGCACGTTGCCGATCACGACCTGCGGCACGGACCGGCGCCGCAGCGCCGGGTGGAGCGCCGGGTCGAGCTCGTACGCCTCGCCCGACCAGTTCGCCAGCACGAGCAGCTGCTCGTCGCCGAGCGTGCGGGTGAACGCGTAGAGCCGCTCGTCGTCCGGAGCGAGCAGCTCGAACGACCCGAGCGCCACCACGGGCGACTCGTGCCGCAGCGCGATCAACCGCCGGTAGTGCTCGAACACCGAGCGGTCACCCGCCGCACGGTCGGCGTCGACGTTCACGGTGTCGTGGTTCGCGACCACCTCGATCCACGGGGTGCCGGTGCTGAAGCCCGCCGCCGCGCCTCCTGACCACTGCACGGGGGTGCGCGCGTTGTCGCGGCTGCGGAAGCGCAACGCCTCGAGCAGGTACTCGGGGTCGGCCCCCGCCGCGACCGAATCGTCGAACCAGTTGATCGACTCGATGTCGCGGTACTGCTCGACCGCGGTGAACCCGGCGTTCGTCATGCCGATCTCGTCGCCCTGGTAGACGTACGGCGTGCCCCGGTGCAGGTGCAGCACGGTGGCGAGCAGCGTCGCGGACTCGAACCGGTACCGGCCGTCGTCGCCGAAGCGCGAGACCGACCGCGGCTGGTCGTGGTTGCCGAGGTAGAGGCTGTTCCAGCCCTGGTCGGCGAGGCCCTCCTGCCACCGCGACAGCGAGCGCTTGAGCGCCACGAGGTCGAACGGGAGGTTGTCGAACTTCGAGGCCGGTCCGTGGTCGAGGCCGACGTGCTCGAACTGGAACACCATGTCGAGCTCGTGCCGGTCGGCGGCCGTGAACAGCCGGGCGTCGTCGACCGTCACCCCCGGCATCTCGCCCACCGTGATCAGCTCGCGGCCGGTGCGGTCGGCGAAGACTTCGCGGTGCATCTCGCGCAGGTGGTCGTGGATCTGCCCGCCCATGACGAAGTGCGAGGCTCCGGGCGCCAGCGACGAGGGCTCCTTCGCGATGTGGTTGATCACGTCCATGCGGAACCCGTCGACGCCCCGGTCGAGCCAGCGGTTCATCATGTCGTAGACGGCCCGGCGCAGGTCGGGGTTCTCCCAGTTGAGGTCGGGCTGCTTCGACGCGAACATGTGCAGGTAGTACTGGCCGGTGGGCTCGTCGAGGGTCCAGGCCGGGCCGCTGAAGGCGCTGCGCCAGGCGGTCGGGTGGGTGCCGGCCCCGGGCGTGCCCGCGGCGTCGGTCCCCTCGCCCGACGGCAGCGGGTCGCGCCAGAGGTACCAGTCGCGCTTGGGGGAGTCGCGCGACGACCGGGCCTCGACGAACCACGGGTGTTCGTCGCTCGTGTGGTTGACGACGAGGTCCATGACCAGCTTCATGCCGAGTGCGTGCACCTCGTCCATGAGGGCGTCGAACTCGGCGAGCGTGCCGAACAGCGGGTCGACGTCGTCGTAGTCGCTGATGTCGTACCCGTTGTCGGCCTGGGGCGAGCGGTAGATCGGCGACAGCCAGATCACGTCGACCCCGAGGTCGTGCAGGTGACCGAGCCGCTGCCGGATGCCGCCGAGGTCGCCGACCCCGTCGCCGTTCGAGTCGGCGAAGCTGCGCGGGTAGATCTGGTAGACCGTCGCGGTCGTCCACCAGGCGGGCGGGGTGGTGACGGGCGGGGCGCCGTGCGCCGCGCCTCCCGCGGTCGTGGGGGTGGTGTCGTTCGTCGTCGAGTCGCTCACGCGCCCAGCCTGTCACGGCCGGCCTCGGCCGCGCCGCCGCGCCGAGATCCTCGGGGTCCCGGGGGCTCAGGAGGCGCGGGGACGGAGGCGGGGAGGCGCGGGTAGGGGGTCAGGGAGCGGCGCGGCCGAGCTCGCGTTCGAGCAGCTCGAGGTCGATCTTGACGTGCTCGCGGGCGATGGCCGCGGCGTCCGCCGCACGCCCGTCGCAGATCGCGGCGACGAGCGCCTCGTGGTCGGCGAGGGCGCGCAGCTCCATCTCGCGCATGCCGTCCGGCCCGCCCCAGAGGTGCGCCGGCGCCGAGATGCTCACGCGGGCCTCGAGGTCGAACAGCACCCCGCGCAGCGTGGCGTTGCCGGCGGCCTCGGCGATCGCGACGTGCAGCGCCTCGTCGGCCTTCTGCGACGCGAGACCCGACGCGGCGCCGCGGTAGCCCTCGAGCCGGTCGTGCAGCCGGTCGACGTCGTCCGGGGTGCGGTTCTCGGCCGCGGCCTCGGCGACGACGCCGTGCAGTCGGCTGATCGCCTCGCTCGTGTCGCGCAGGTCGGACCAGCGCGCGGCGAGCGTGCGGCGCACGACGTCGGTGCCCGACCCCGGTGCCGGCGCCTGGACGAACGAGCCGCCGCCGCGCCCGCGTTGCGTCACGATCAACCCCTGCTCGACGAGTCGGGCCAGGGCGGCCCGCACGGTCATGCGGCCGACCCGCAGCGAGGCGGCGAGGTCGCGCTCGGCGGGCAGGCGCGAGCCGGGTAGGTACTCGCCGATCGTGATGGCCGTGACGAGGCGGTCGGTGAGGTCGTCGACCCGGGTCGTGGGGGCGAGAGGGGCCCCGAGGGCGCCACCGAGGGCGCCGTCGACCGCGACGTCCGAGCGCGCGCCGCCCGCGCCTCCTCGGCTGTCGTCCTGGCCCATCGCGTCCCCGTCCCGGCTCGCCGACCCGTCGTGCGTGCAGCCGTCGAGGTCTCGTCGTGTTACGAGCAGATTAAGGCATCGCGAAAGGTCTTGTCGCGAGACCTTAGCCGGGTGCATGCTCACCCGCATGTCCACGATCACCACCGGCACCGCCGCCTTCCATGACGCCGAGACCTGGTACCGGGTCACCACGCCCGACGAGCCGCGCGAGGGTGCGCTGCCCCTCGTCGTGGTGCACGGCGGCCCGGGGATGGCCCACGACTACCTTCGCAACCTCGAGGCCCTCGCCGACGAGACCGGCCGCACCGTCGTGCACTACGACCAGCTCGGCTGCGGCCGCAGCACCCACCTGCCCGACGCGCCCGTCGACTTCTGGCAGCCCAGCCTCTTCGTCTCGGAGTTCGAGAACCTCGTCGCGCACCTCGGCCTCGAGCGGTATCACCTGCTCGGCCAGTCGTGGGGCGGCATGCTCGGGGCCGAGATCGCCGTGACGACACCGGACGGGTTGGCGAGCCTGGCCATCTGCAACTCGCCCGCGTCCATGCAGCTCTGGGTCGAGGGCGCCGCCGAGCTGCGCGACCAGCTGCCGACCGACACCCAGGAGGCGCTGGCACGCCACGAGGCGGACGGCACGACCACCGACCCCGAGTACCTCGCCGCCACCCAGGCGTTCTACGAGCGGCACGTCTGCCGCGTGGTGCCCATGCCGCAGGACTTCGTCGACAGCGAGGAGCAGATGGAGGCCGAGCCGACGGTCTACCACACGATGAACGGGCCGAACGAGTTCCACGTCATCGGCACGCTGCGCGACTGGACCGTCGTCGACCGCCTGCCGGCGATCACGACGCCGACCCTCGTCGTCGCGGGCGAGTTCGACGAGGCGACGCCCGCCACCTGGCAGCCCTTCGTCGACGGCATCGCCGACGTCCGGTCGCACGTGTTCGCCGGTGCCAGCCACTGCTCGCACCTCGAACAGCCCGAGGAGTTCCGGGCCGTCGTCGCGCCGTTCCTGGCGGCGCACGACGAGCTGCGCGACGCCGCACGCGCCTCCTGACCGGCGCGGGCCGCGCCTCCTGAACCGACGCGGCCCGCGCTTCCCGCCCCCCCGACCTGCACCCCGACCGCACCCGCACCCGCACCCCCCCCGACCCGACCCGCACCCGCATCCGCACCGACCCGATCCGCACCCGAGCGAGAGAGCACACCATGTCCCTGCCCACGAAGGCCGCCTCCAGCGGTGAGCTGAGCAACCAGCAGCAGCTCGAGCAGTACGGCTACAAGCAAGAACTCAAGCGGTCGGTCTCGACCGTCGACCTGCTCATCTACGGCTTGATCTTCATGGTGCCGATCGCGCCCTGGGCGATCTTCGGCACCGTCTACAACGCCTCCTCGGGCATGGTGCCGCTGGTGTACCTGGTGGGCCTCGTCGCCATGATCTTCACCGCGCTCGCCTACGCGCAGATGGCCAAGTCGATCCCGCTCGCCGGGTCGGTCTTCTCGTACGTCGGGCGGGGCATCCACCCCGTGGCCGGGTTCTTCGCCGGCTGGGCCATCCTGCTCGACTACCTGCTCGTGCCGACGCTGCTCTACGTCTTCGCCGCCGAGTCGATGATCGGCATCTTCCCGGGCACCGCCCGCTGGATGTGGGCGCTGATCTTCGTCGCCGTCAACACCGCCGTGAACCTGCTCGGCATCAGCTCGATCAAGCTGATGAACCGGGTGTTCCTCGCCATCGAGGTCGTCTTCATCGTGATCTTCGTCATCATCGCGGTGACGGCGCTCAACGGCGGCACGATCCCCGGTGCCGAGTTCACGACCGACCCGATCTGGGACTCCAGCAAGGTCACCGCCCCCCTGATCGCCTCGGCGTTGTCGATCGCCGTGCTGAGCTTCCTCGGCTTCGACGGCATCTCGACCCTCGCCGAGGAGAGCACCGGCAAGCGCGGCGGAGCCGGCAAGGCCATGATCATCGCGCTCTTCATCGTGGCGTTCTGCTTCATCCTGCAGACCTGGCTGGCCAGCGCGCTGGCCGGCGGCCGCGACTCGTTCCCCGAGGGCGAGGCCGGGAACGCCTTCTTCGACCTCGTGCGCGAGGCGTCGAACAGCGGGTGGGCGACGGCGTTCTTCGTCGTCAACGTCTTGGCCGTCGGCATCGCGAACGCCATGGCCGCCCAGGCCGCGACGTCGCGTCTGCTGTTCTCGATGAGCCGCGACGGGCAGCTGCCGGCGTTCCTGTCGAAGATCAACACGCGTCAGGTGCCGCAGGCCGCGATCCTCGTCGTGTCGGCGCTCTCGGCCGTGCTCGTGTTGTTCTTCGTCGGCCAGATCGACGTCATCTCGTCGCTGGTCAATTTCGGGGCGCTGTTCGGCTTCATGCTGCTGCACGTGTCCGTCGTGGTGCACTACGTCGTGAAGAAGAAGTCGCGCAACTGGTTGCTGCACCTCGTCGTGCCCGTGGTCGGGTTCCTGATCATCGGCTACGTGCTGGTCAACGCGGCACCCGAGGCCAAGATCGGCGGGCTCGTCTGGCTGGTGCTCGGCGCGGGCGTGTTCCTCTACTACCGCAGCCGAGGAGGCGCGGCGCCGTCGCTCGGGCAGGGTGCGGACGAGCCGGCGGTCACGTCGGTGCCCGCGGCCGACTCGGAACGGCGCGACGCATGACCGCCGAGGACGCCGCCCGCGACGGGATCGACCACTTCCTCGGCAAGGAGCACGGTCGCCCCGGTTTCACGGCCACGGTGCCGCCGGCCCTGCGCATCGAGCCGGGCACCGGCGAACGCATCGGGTTCGAGACGAGCGACGCGGTCTACGCCGAGCTGCACCGACACCACGACCTCGCGAAGCTGTCCGTGCCGATCAACCCGGTCACCGGGCCGGTCTACGTCGAGGGCGCGAAGCCGGGCGACGCGCTCGCCGTCACGGTGCACGAGATCCGACTCATCGAGCACGGCTGGTCGGTCAGCCTGCCCGGCTCCGGGGCCCTGCAGCACGTCATGGGCGACGAGATGTTCACCCGCCGCGTGCCGATCGACTCCGACGGGGTGCACGTCACCGACCGGCACGTGTTCGAGGCCCGCCCGATGATCGGCTGCATGGGCACGGCGCCCGCCGAGGGCGAGAACTCGACGATCATGCCCGCGTACGCCCAGGGCGGGAACATGGACGTCACCGAGAACACGGTCGGGTCGACGGTCTACCTCCCGGTCATGGTCGAGGGGGCGTACCTGTCGATCGGCGACGTGCACGCGATCATGGCCGAGGGCGAGTCGTCGTTCGTGGCCATCGAGGCCGAGGGCACGGCGGTCGTCTCGATCGACCTGGTGCCGGGCCTCGGCCTGCGGGCGCCGCGCATCGAGACCGCCGACGACTGGATCTTCGTCGGCCTCGGCGACCCGGTGCAGGAGAGCATCCGCCGCGGGTACGAGGACGCCTTCTCGTTCCTCGTGGACGACCACGGCTGGTCGCGCGGAGACGCCTACGCCGTGCTCAGCGCCGTGGGGCACTCGAGGCTCGGGGGCCCGACCGGCTCGGTCGCCCCCGACCCGCTGCACCCGTTCGACGCCGTCGGCGCGGTCACGCTGCACCGCGTGCCGAAGCACGTGCTGTAGCGCCCGTCGCGCGTGCGCCGCGCGTGCGCTGCGCGTGCGCTGCGCGCGCCGCGCGTGCGCCGCACCGCCGACTGGACGTCGCACCGCCGAATTCGGCGGTGCGACGTCCGGTGCACCGTGGGCCAGGTGGAGGCGGGGGGGATTAAGACGAATAGGGGCGTAGCGATAGAGGCGATAATGTCGTGCCTAGGCAAGTTA
>NZ_RKID01000008.1:0-49145 GCF_003751725.1 Frigoribacterium sp. PhB118
ACCGACACCGTCCCCTACGCCGAGATCCAGGCACTCACCCCAGCACCGGTTCCCGCCTAAGGGTGGATCGCCCGGCCGCCCGCGGAGCGGTCGGGCGAGGGGCCGGCCCCTCGCGCTCCCCAAAGAGCTACGACAGCGGCTTAGAAGACTTCCGGAGTAGCAACACCCCGAGGACGGTGTTGAGGGCACCCATGGCCACGATGAACCAACTCAAGGCGGAGCCCGAGCCGATGGCATTGGGCAGGCTTGTACCTAGAACGATGTCATCTGAGCAGTATGACGCGCACGGCGAAGAGGGGAGCCGCTGCACGGCCCTGTTGGCCCTGACGGGCGGTCATTTTGCCGGGAAGCCTTCGGCAGCGTACGAGCGACAGCGCTTCATGCAACCGGCTTTCGCGGCATATCCTCCCTCGCTGCGCTCAGTCCGGTATTCCACGACCAGTTGCATTTCGCCCCGTCGCTCTAGCGGCGATCAATCGCCTTCCCGGCAAAAAAACGAGGAGAGAGCGAGAAGCACATGGACACCACGACCACTGCACACGTCACCACCGCCTGCATGTTCTGCCACCGCACGAGCACCATCGACCTCACCATTCAGGAGGCCCGCGACTGGCACGCCGGAACACCGATCCAAGACGCCATGCCGGAGCGTCCCGCGGACGAGCGCGAGCTGATCCGCTCGGGTATCCACCCCGACTGCTGGACCGCCGCGTTCGGTCTGGCCGAGTGAGCGACGTACGACAATGACCCGAGGGGGTACGACCATGATCACCGTCTACAAGAAGCCGCAGTGCTTCGCCTGCACGAAGACCATCGAGAAGTTCGAGGCCGCAGGGCTGCCCGTCCATGTCGTCGACGTCACGGAGAACCCGAACGCTCTCGAGTACGTGAAGAACGATCTTGGCTATCTCAGTGCGCCCGTCGTCGTGGTGTCCGAGCACGACCACTGGACGGGTCTTCGCCTGGACAACATCGAACGGGTCATCGCCGGCGGCGGGGCCGACGACGAGACCCCGGGGGAGTAGCCCCGTGGACTTCTACGGGTGGGCCGAGGAGGAGGTGCCTCCGCCTACTGACGATGACGCCCCGCAGGTGCTCGATGACCCAACCGAGGACGTGCGTCCGTGGGAGCTGACAGCGGCGGAGCAGCGGATCTATGACGCCGGTTTCATGACCGGGTATGACCTGCAACGAGCTGAGCACGAACGTCAGGTCGCGGACCTCAACCACGAAGCCGACCGCCTCTACCAGGCCGCCTTTAGCCGACGCGACAAACGCCGGTAGCGACCCGGCCGGTCACCACTGTTCGGGCATCCGGTACCGGCGCGGGTCATCCGCTGGGAACGACGAGTCTTCGACGGCAGGAACGATCCGACCCGGGTGGCGTGCCGCGAGGTGGACGAATAGTTGACCTGATTGCTCGTTGGGGGACTCGACTGTCCACACGCAATCTGGGTAGAGACGAAGCAGCGCCTCAACCATCGACGACGCCCACCCTTGATGCCGGTGCGCCTGGTCAACACCGATGTTGGCCACGAACCCCCGGCGTCGTTCCGGGTACCTCTGAACCTTGAAGCGCATGTCGGAAATCCCGTACACATCGACCCCGCCGACGAGGTGGCGAAGACGCTGCCCGACGGTCGGGTAGGGGTGCATGTGCGCGACGAGGACATAACCGTAGTCACCGTGATCTGTGACACGGAACCGTCGCCCGCCGACAGTCGTAACGGCCAGCTCGCGAGAGCCAGGGAGGTAACCGAGGAGCCGGGCTGGTAGGCGTGGGAACCTGACGCCCATCACTCAGCCGGCTGGCATTCACCGGTTTCGGTCTGATGGGTGTCGCCACTCAGCGCGGTCGCATGGCTGTCCGCCGCGGGGGCGGACGCCGGGTCAGATTTGGTGGCTTTCTTGACCTCGCGCACGGACACACCCAGTCGAGCAGCGACTTCGGCCGCGCTCGCTCCCGCGTCGATCATCCTGCCGATGATCTGATCGGCGGTGTCGCGCGCCTCCTGGGTTTTTTTGGCGGCGCGTTCGCGCAACTTCTCGATCTCGCGCTCGGTCTCCTCGTTCGTGGCGTCGACCGAGTCGACGGCAACGAAGTAGTCGACGGCGTGCTGTTCGAGAGTGTCTTGCAGCTCCCGGAACTGTGCCGCCTTTTCGCGTGCCCTGCGTCGTGCGTCGGTCTGCTTGGCGGACTTGCGCAGTTCGGCCATGTGGTACCCCCTTGGTAGATCGGTCCGTCCAGTATGCCCGCCCGGCCCCGGGGTGGAGGGGCCGCCCGGTTGGGTGTGCGGCACGTCCCAGCGGCGAGCTGGGGTGCCGAGGCTGGCTCGGCTGTTGCTCCTCGACCGCGCACGCTTCCGGTCCTCGTTCCTCGTCCCTCCCGCGTGCTTCACCGGTCTCACACCACAGCCGCACTCGCTGCGCTCCCGGTCAACCTTCTCTCCCTCCGTCCAGCATCGATCATCGTTCGTTCCTCACTCGATCTCCTCAGTCCTACGGTCATCAGATCGTCACACCTCTGGCATCAATTGATCAACGAGGTAAGCTGCCCCCGTGATGACCATGCATATCCTCTCCGCGGGAGACGGGTATGCCTACTACACCAGCGAGACCGCGACCGGGGACGCCAAGCGCGACCCGGACCGCGAGCTGGGCGACTACTACACCGCGGACGGCAACCCTCCCGGTGTCTGGGTTGGTGCCGGCCTCGCGGCTCTCGGCGTCTCGGGAGCCGTCTCGGAGGAGCAGATGAAGGCCCTCTTTGGGGAGGGACTTCACCCTGAGGCGGAGCAGATCATTGCCACCGCGCAGGACGCCGGCAAGACCGCTGAGGAGGCCCAGGGCGCCGCTCGGCTAGGCCGCGGGTATTACGCCTACGACCAGGGCACCACGGGACTGCGCGCCGCAATCGACGAGGGTTACGCCCGCTTCGAGCGCACTGAGTACCGCGAACCGAACGCGGACGAGCGCCGCGCGATCCGGGTCCGCGAGGGCGTCCAGGCGTTCCGTGCTGCCAAGGGCCGGCCCCCTGCCGATAAGGAGGAGCTGGGACGTTTCATCACGGCCGCGTCCCGTCCCACGCAGCAGGCTGTCGCTGGTTTTGACCTCGTGTTCTCTCCCGCTAAGACCGTCTCGACGCTCTGGGGCCTCGGCGATAACGACACCCGGCAGGTCATTGAGCGCGCCCACGAGGCCGCGATCGAGGACACCGTCAAGTACCTTGAAGCCGAGGCAATCGCCACCCGCGCAGGCCGCAACGGCGTCGCTCAGATAGACGTCGAGGGTGGCCTGATCGCTACTCGGTTTCGGCACTATGACTCCCGGAACGGTGACCCGCAGCTCCATGACCACTTGGTCGTGGCGAACAAGGTCAAGGGCTCCGATGGCAAGTGGCGCACCATCGACTCCAAGCTCCTGCATCGGCAGGGCGTTGCCGCGTCCGAGTTCTACAACGCTCGCGTCATGGACCGTGTCACCGACGCCTTGGGCCTGACCACAGAGCTACGTGAGGTGACCCCGGGGAAGCGTCCCGTAGTCGAGATCGCAGGGATCGATGACCGTCTGACGTCCGGGTTCTCGTCCCGCTCGGCGGATATCAAAGCGTCGATGAAGAAGCTCGAACGCGACTACCGTGCCGACCACGGACGCGCCCCCGACATGAAAGCCCGCGTGCGTCTCGCGCAGCAGGCGACTCTCGACACCCGCCCCGCCAAAGCACCCGCACGCTCCCTCAAGGAGCTGCGCGCCGGGTGGCAGGCGCAAGCCGCAGCCGTCGTTGGGGAGCGTGTCGTCGCGGACGTTCTCAGCAGCGCCAGGGAGGCGGCCCAGTCGACCGCTGGCCCCACGACGACACCTAAGACCGTGGGGGTTTCCGAGGCTGCACAGGCCATCGTGGAGACTGTGTCCGAGCACCACTCGGTCTGGGGTCCCCACACCATCGAGGCCGAAGCGCGTCGGTACGTTCAGGCGCAACGGGCCGCCGGTGTCGGCGTCGACGGCAGCGTCGACGAGATCACCCGGCACGCCCTCGACACCGACTCGGTGACTGTTACGCCCCCGGCGCCGCACGGGTCGTTCCAGCCCCTGACACGCGCCGACGGGACGAGCATCTACGAGCACAAGGGCCGCCAGCTCCTCACCTCCCGCAGCGTTCTCGTCGCCGAAGACACGCTGCTGGACGCTGCCCGTGACCGCACCGTGCGTCCTGTGAGCCGGGAGACATTCGACCGGATCGCAGCCGAGGAAAACGCCACCAGCACCCACCCTCTCGACCAGGGCCAGCACGCTCTCGCGGGCGAGTTCGCAACGTCCAGCGCACGCCTTGTCGTTGGCACCGGGCCCGCGGGGGCCGGCAAGACCACCGCCCTCCGCGTCGCCGCACGCGCCGTCGAGGCCGAGGGCGGCAAACTCATCGGCCTTGGCCCGTCCGCTACCGCCGCGGCCGTCATGGCCGACGCCCTCGACGTCCCCGCCAAGACCATCCACTCCTTCACGCACGGCACCGGCACCCTCACCGAGCTGCTGGCACACGAGGGCCCCGTCGAGGGCATCGACCTCTCTCCCGGCGACGTGATCGTGGTCGACGAGGCCGGCATGGCCGGGACCATGAACCTCGCCAAGGTGACACGCATCGCGGAGCTTCACGGGGCGCACGTCCGCCTCATCGGCGACGACAGGCAGCTCTCCGCCGTCGAGGCCGGCGGCGCCCTCCGCCTCCTCGAGCACGAAGTCGGCAGCGTCAAGCTCGACCAGCTCCACCGCTTCGTGGACCGCTCCGAAGCCGACGCCACCAAGCTGCTCCGTGACCCGGCCCAGACAGGTGACCCGTTCGCCTGGTACGTCGACCACGGCCGGGTCAGGGGCGGCGACGTCGACCGGATGACCGGTGACGTCTTCACCGCGTGGCAGGCCGACACCGAAGCCGGCAAGCACTCCGTGATGCTCGCCCAGACGAACACCACCGTCACCGAGCTCAACACCCGCGCGCAGGCGCTCCGCATGTCCGAGGGCGTCGTCAAGGGGCGCGAGACGGTCGCCGTCCGGGGCGGCCTCTCGGCCTACCGCGGCGACGTCGTCGTGACCCGGTCGAACAACTCGGAGTTGAAAATCAGCGGCGGCCGCGACCGCGTGAAAAACGGGGATCTCTGGACCGTCCACGAGGCACACCAGGACGGTTCCCTGTCGGTCGAGCACACCACCAGCGGCGGCCGCATCACGTTGCCGGCGGACTACGTCAGCCGGCACGTGGAGTTGGGCTACGCCTCGACCATCCACCGCGCACAGGGCATGACGGCCGACACCGCGCACGTCCTCGCCGACGCGGCGACCTCGCGGGAGCTGGCCTACGTGGGGCTTACTCGTGGCCGCGAGGCGAACCACCTCTACGTCGAAACGGGCGAGGCGCAGCCTGTCCGTGACGTCCTCGAGCAGATCGCCGGTAACGCCGACGGGATGTTGTCCGCCACCGAGACGATCCGCGCCGAGCAGGCCCGTGTCGATGACCTCGTGACCCTCGTCGACCAGTACGCCGACGTCTCCGAGCGAGCCGACACCCTCCGGTTCGAGAAGGTCGCCGACCAGGCCCTCGGTGACGACACCGCCGAGGCCCTCCGTGACCACGAGAGCTGGGGCGCAGTTGAAGGTGCCCTCCGTCACGCCGAGGCGCAGGGCCTCGACCCGGCCGACGTGCTCTACCAGTCCTGGACCGAGCGCGACATGGAGGGTGCCGAGGACCGCCCCGCGGTGCTCTCGGCGCGCATCCTCAAGAACACCACCGAGCACGTCGACGCGCTGCCCTACGACCGGCAGACCGAGGAGCCGGCGGTGCCGTCGTGGATTGCCGACCGGCGCGCGATCGACAGCCCCCACACCGACCCTTCGTGGAGAGAGCACATGGCCGAACGCTACGACTACCTCCACACCCGCCTCGAGGAGCGCGGCGCGGCCCTCGCCGTCGAGCAACCCGAATGGGCGAACCAGCTCGGTCAGGTGCCGGCAGAGCCGGTCAAGCGCGAGCAGTGGACCCAGCTCGCGGCCGAGATCGACGTGTTCCGCCAGCGGTACGGCGTCGACACCGCCGAGCCCACGGCTATCCCGGACCAGTACCGGGAGCAGGCAGTCGGCGCCGATCTCGCCCGGCGGGTCACGGCGCTGCACAAGTCGACTCAGCTCAGCACCCAGCCGGGCGCCACCGACGCCGAGCGGCAGCGTGCCGCCGCCACGGCCGCCACGACCGCCCAGCGGGCCCGTGACGCTGTCACGACCACCACGGCGAACGGTTCCAGCCAGGATGCTCGGAAGGCCGCCATCCGTGAGCAGATGCGCCAGGCCGGCCTCATCGGCACCAAGCGCACCCCTGCCGAGACCGGCACTGACGACAAGACCGCCGCGGCGGCCAAGCGGCAGCAGGAGCAGCAGGCCGCGCAGCGTCGCGCAGCCCAGCAACGCGACCGGGACCAGGGCCGCGGCCACGAGCGCTGAGACGCTGAAAGGGGCGGAACACCATCTGGTGTCCCGCCCCTTTCACGTCGGCTCGTCTGCCGATCAGCCCTCCCAGTCCTCCGGTGGCATGGCCGGCACCGGTAGCACCCGCTTGTCGCTCGTTGACCAGAGGTGGCCATGCTCGACGTCACAGTTACGGAACGGTCCCCTGTCGTGGAACAGGATCGCCCGGTGCGCGTCCCAGTGATGCAGCCACCAGCTCGACAGCGCACTCGCGTCCTCGTTCTCGTCGAGGTTCGTGTGCGACACCCACAGAGCTTTGAGTCGTGAGACGGCTTCGGTGTGCTTCCACCACTCGGGGCACCACCGGATCTTCGCTTCGGCCGTGAAGAACTCGACCGTCGCGAAGTGCTCTTGCACCCACTCGGCGAACATGACGTTCAAAGGCGGCAGCGGCGCAGCGTCGGCGGGGTCGTCCGGGTTGTAGCCGTCCGCCTCGGCCTCGGAGATCTCGCCCGCGTTCACGTCCTCCTCGTCGCTCACGACTGCGCCACCTTCGAGTTCACAGCAGCAGCCGCCGGTGCAGATTCGGGATGCTTGATGCGGCGCGTCAGCTTCTTGTCTTCAAACCAGGGCTTGGCCTTCATCGTCACGGGCCGGCCGTTTGCGGGGAAGAGCACCATGTGCCACTTCGGCAGGGCCGCGAGCTGCGAGGCCGTGAGGCTCGACTGTCGGCGGGTGTTGGTCGACATGGAGAGCTGGCCGTCACGGCTGGTCGATGACCCGTGGGTGATCTCGTCGTGCTCACCTGCCAGGTTCGACAGCGACTTGAGGAAGTCGTCGTCTTTCACGCCGGGCCCTAGAACGGCGATGCGGGCGTTTGACCACATCGTGTCCCACCCGTTCTTCCCGAACGCCTCAAGCGCCTGCGACCGGTTCTGGAAGTAGGAGCTGATGATGATCCCGCGAGATCCCGCGACGGAGTACAGCGACGGCAGCTCGGGCCAGCGAACGATGTTCGCGCACTCGTCCAGCTCCATCACCAACGGCACGCTCAGACGGCCACCGTGACGGTTCGCCTCTTTCTCGGCAGCCTTGAACACCGCCCGCACCAGCGCGGTCAGGATCGCACCCGCCGAACCGGTCTCCTGAGCTGCGAGTAGCACGAGAGTGTCCCGGCTCCCGACGAACGCCGCCGGGTCGAACCGGCGGACGCCCTCGTTCCCGGCTGTGTCCGTCCACGCGAGCAGCTCGTCATAGGCCAGCGCGGACGCCATCCGGTGAGCCGTGGCGAACGTGGAGGTCCGGGTGCGCTCGTGGGTGGCGAGGATGCCCGTCACGACCGCTGCGGGCCCGACAAGGCCCGTGACGGTCAGGCGGTTCGCGATCGCGTCGCCGTCCTGGTCCGAGAGCCACTGCCACACCGTCGACAACGGCAGATCGTCGTTCGCCGCGGCGAGGAACGCACACGCCAGCAGGTTCCGTCCCGAGGAGTCGAACTGTGCATCCCCGCCTCGCTCGTCACCGGTCTTCGTCGAGGCCTCGAAGATCCCCGCAAGCTCTTGCGCGGACTGGTACGACGTCACCGCGTCGAGGGGGTTGAAGATGAAATCGGGCGCGGCGTCGGCGTCGCGGTGAATGCCGTTCGGGTCGAACAGGTACACCGACCCCAGATGCGAGCGGAGCGCCAACGCCTCGCGCACCCCGTCGGGTTTGGTCGAGGTGAGCACGAGGGCGCCGGGGGCGTCGGCCATGTGGCGGACGACGACAGCGCTGGTTTTGCCCTGCCGGTTGCCGAACACGTAGACGCCGGTGTCTTCCCATCCCTGGTAGAGCCACTTCCGCGAACCCAGGACGACTCCGACCGCGAGACCGAACGACGTCACCGCCAGGGACGGGTGCAGCCGCCGGACCTCCGCGCGCCGAGCTTTCTCGAGGAAGCTCCGAACCTCCGCCTTGGAGGCCAGGTGCTCATTAGAGACGGCGCCACGCTTTCTCGCTGCCCGTCGTGCTCGCCATGCGAGCAGCACCGTGAACAGTGCCAGCACGAGGATGACTCCGACGATGGCTGCCGGCGTCGCGGCCGATGGCCACGGGGTGCCCCGCATGACCATGTCGCCGCCCAGCCGGAAGATGTTCCACGAGTACTCGTGGCCCGTCGGTGTGAATGCGGCACCGACGTGTACCGCGAGAAACACGGCTCCGAGAATCATCGCTAGCAGCACGCCGGTAAGGAATTTGGCTCTGATGTCGCTCATGCGTGCACGTCCTCGGTGTTGGGGCTGTCCCAGGGGCGGCCGGGGACTTCGCTTGTGAGCTGCACCCCGTAGTGCTCGCCCGTGGGGAGGTCGGCGTCGCCGAAGACGATCGCGTAGCCCTCATCGAGGAACGACGTTGAGAACGTGCCGGCAGGGAACGCGGCGCGGGCTGCGGCGTCGACGTCGGCGCGCGGCGTGCGCGACGTGCCGATGATCTCGATCACGCGAGATCTCGTGATCTCGTCCGTCGCGAGGTAGAGCTGCCAGTCGAACTCCGGGGCCGCGTCCTCGGCGCGCTCGACGAGGTCGACCAGGTCGAGCGGCACCTGGTGTTCGTCCTCCCACGTGAGCACGTTCGCGCGGTCATCATCAAGGGGAGGAGTGTCGGTCAGGTGAGAGCTGCCCGGGCAGGTGTCGCCGGGCGTGGCCACGGGCATGCGGCACCGCCAGAGCTGACCGTTGAAGATGTACCTCGAGCGGCAGAGCCCGTCGGCGTTCATGCGACGTTCTCTGTCGACGCGCCCTCATCCAGGACGCCAGGGTCGGCCAGTAGCTCGGGCAGGTCCGCTGCGTCCTGCTCGCGGTTGTCGATCCACCAGCGGGCCCGGTCGAGGGGGCGTGCCGCGTCGAGGACCTGCACCTGGAACTCCGCTTCACTGAGCTGCTCGGTCTCCACCAGCGCCGCGTACGCGCCGCGAATCAGCTCTCCTCGGACGCGCAGTGCCCAGGGGACCTGCTTGTCGGTGCCGACCAGGTCGACCGGCAGCCCGTCGCGCTCCGCTTCGGCGCGCAGCTCCTCCGCCTCGGCCGCGTGACGGTCGTCACGTTCCTTCTCGCTCTCGCCCGAGCCGCCGTCCTTCTTGAAGCAACGGCCGCACACCAGGTGTTCGCCGTACCACTTCGCCGACGCGGCACGCTTCCCGGCGGGCTTGTCGGACAGGTCGCGGTTCTCGGTGTGGCCGCAGGTGTACGTGACGGGCCAGACAGTTTTGATAGCCATGATGTTCTCCTTCGGTGGTGAGTCGGTAGGGCCTAGCTGAGGTGTGTCTCGGTGCCCGGTGGGCCGAGCTTGTGAAGCAGCCGCCTGGCGATTCGTGCTTCGGCGTCCTCCCCGGCGAACCTTTCGGCTATCGACAGGTCGACGCCCGCCATCAGCGCCATTTCGGAGGGCATGACCCGGTGCACGCTGAGCTGTTGCAGCAGAGCGTCACGGTCTGGGCGGGTCTGTTTTTCGAGCCGTTTGCTCATCCGGTAGGTCTCCTGCAACCAGTGCATGACGTCGCGGATCTTCTGCACATCGAGGTCGACGTCGACGCCGTTGACGACATAGCGCACCTCGACGGCCGCGGCAGTGCACGCCGCGAGCTCCAAGCGGTGGCAGGCCAGCGTCTCGTCGAGCCACAACCCGTAGGTCACCACGTTGTGGTCGTGGTTCGTGATGGCCCATTCCTCGTCCGCGAGAACGGCCGTCGACGTCGTCACGTCAGCCACGGAGGAGCACTCCCAGGACTCCGACGACGACGACCACGGCGGTGAGGGCGCCGGTCAGCGTGAGGCTCTGCTGGGCGCTCAGGCCGGCGCGACGGAGGACACCAGTTCCCCAGAGCACGAGCAGCACCAGCACGAGAGCGACGCCGACATATGCGGCGATGACAAGGCTCGAGGAGACGTCGTCCAGGAACGGCAGCGGCGGCCGTGTCGGCTCGGGGTTAGGGATGGCAAGCACGGTGATCTCCTAGTTGCTGGTGTCGAGCTTCATCGGCTGGGTGCCTTGGCCGTCGACCTGGACGTGGAAGTGGTTGCAGGCGTCGGGGAACTCGGGTGTCTGCATGGGGATGCTCAGCCCGGCCGCGGCGCGGCATTGGGACTGGCCGAAACCGGACCCGTCGGCCATCAGGGGGTCGAGGATCTTGAGCAGCTTCATCGAGCTGGCGTCGGAGCCGGTGACGGGGACGCGGTCAAGTGAGTAGAAGTCGACTGCGTGGCCACCGCCGTTGATGACGTGCATCGAGGCGTTGCCGGCACCGGGCCGCTGCCCCGTGCAGGCCCGGTTAATGTCGGAGATCCCGACCTGCTGAAACGTGTTCGTGGTGATGGTGATGATTTGCAGCACTCGGGTGTCGATGCCGCAGTCCGGGTGAACCTCCCCGGCCGCGATCCAGCGGATCTCGCGGAGGTGGTCCGGGGAGAGTCCGGTGATCTGACCAGCGTCAATCTTCGCCGTCAGGCCCTTCGCGAGGGCCTGCGCGTCGCCGCTGACTGACGTCGCCGCGCAGGCGGCGTCTCCGCTGCCGGCAAGGGCCGTGACGACCTTCTCCGCGGCGGCATAGAAGCGGGTGTAGTGGTTCGGGTCGGCGTTGATCTGCACCCGGTGGGCGGCCTCCGTCGGGGTCAGGGTCTCCCAGTTCGGCACCTTCATCAGGCGTTCGAAGAAGAACGTGGCCGACTTCGTCGGGTTCATCCGCTCCGCGAGGGTGCCCCAGGTGTCGCGCTGCTGGAACAGGCCCCGAGAATCGGGGCCGGCGGTGTCGCCGTACTCGATGTTTCGAAGCGTCGACTCGCCCATGGCGGTCATCACGCCGATGGTCTGCCCTTTGGCGTTGACCCCGAGGGCGGCGCCGGCGTTCATGATCGCCGCGGCGTTCACGAGCTGGTCGCCGGAGTACCCATCGACCGCGTTCGCCGTCTCGGCCGCTGCCGTGTCGGCGGTGACGGCGGCGCAGGCGTTCTGCCCGGATCCGCCACCACCGAGGAGCAGTACCCCGGAGAACAGCACGACGAGCAGGAGCACCACACCCGCCTGCAGAGCACGCTTCCCCATGACGAGCCCCTACAGTCCGGACGGGCCAGCGCCACCGGCCATGCCCTCGTCGGTGTTCGTCACGGCCGTCTCCCACTCGCTACGCACGTGGCGCATGTGGGTGGCGGGGTTGGAGCCGTACTTGAACACGCAGTGCCCGGGCTCGAGGTTCATCAGCGTCTCGGCCGCGTCCGGGTTGAGCCCGAACGTGTCGGTCACCCAGCGGGCGTCCTCGGGCCGGTCTTGCCGGTAGGCGTAGATCGTCTGTGCTTCCTGCACGACGGTGTAGCCCTCGGACCCGACGGGGATGTCGGTGCCTTTGTGCATCACGAACACGTTCGAGATCCCCAGGGAGCGGGAGAGCTTCTGGTTGGCCTTCACGAGCCGGGCTGAGGGGCCGGCGATCATGTGCCAGCCCTCTTCGTAGACCACGTTCGTGATCCAGCCGCGCTCACGCATCAGACGCCCGAGGAGCCACTGGTGACCAATCGACATGATCGTCGGAATGGCGGGGCCGTCGCTGGGGAGCTGGGAGACGTCGAACACGGTGAGCTTGTGGGCGAGGTCGACGTCCTTGCTGGTCTCGCCGTCGAAGACGTCGCCGTAGGCGGTCAGCAGGTTCTTCAACCCGAGCTGGATCGAGATCCCGGCCTGGTGGTACCGCTCCTTTGCCTCGGCCGAGTAGCCCAGATCCGTCGGTACCATCCCGAGGTAGGGCAGCAGGTCCGCCATCGTGGCCGCCCGGTCGCCCTCTTTGTCTGCGAACAGACGTTGGAGGGCGAACTGGGTGGCGTTCTCCTCCCACTCGGTTGCGGGCTTGTCGTCGCGCGCGATGCGGGCCACGGCGTTCACGAGCTGCATCTGACCGACGAGCCCGCTGCCCTGCACGATTAGGGGATCGAGCAGGTTCAATCGGGTGCCGTTCCCGTCGGGTGAGAACCGAAGCGGCTCTGACCCAAGGTGGCGGGCGACACCGGAGTACTCGCCCTCGTCGCCCTGGTCCTTCTTGTCGAACACGACGGCGCGGTGCTTTGCCAGCAGCAGCGGCCGCATCACGCACACGGTCTTCACGAACGATGACTTAGCCGACCCGACCGTCCCCAACACGAGAACGTTCGGGCTCGTCAACTTCCGAGGGGTCGCGTTGTACGCGGTGGGAGCGTCGTGGCTGATCATCGTCGACGACAGGTTGTCGGTGCCGTTGACGACACCCTCGACACCCGTCGGCGCACCAATGATCCCGGTGTTCAAGATTTCCGCCTGCCTCGTCGTCGACGGGGCGCCCTGGATGCGCGGGGCGTACCAACCCCGTGCCGCAGGGCCCGAGGCCAGGCGCAGCTTCCCACCGGGGAGCGAGTGCGGAGACACCTCCACCGACCGCGCAACTGGTGCGCCCTCGACGGTTGCGCCGGTGATGACGGGGGCCAGTAGTTCCGGCGGCACGAACACGCGCAGCAGCGGCACACCCGCCAGCGGGTGCCGGCGGGCCTTCGTCGCGTCGGCCGCCGTGGGCTCCGCCGGTACCGACTGCTTGGCTTTCTTCTGCTTACGGGTCTTCGGGGTCGTGTCGGTCATGAGATCGCTTCTTTCTCGCTGCGACCGGCCAGGCGCGATACCGCACGGCCAGCCAAGGTGGAGGCATCGGGGCGCAGACCCCGGCCGATAGGCCAGGTCGCGCCGGACGCTGCCGACTGGAACGAGTCCTGCCAGTCGAGGCGCTCGATCCCAAGGCCGGTTGCGCAGACCTCTTCGAGCTGCCGGGACGCTTTTGCCAGCTCGTCGCGGCTCGTGGCGGAGATCGTCACGTACCCGACCCACTCGACGCCGTGGTGGTGCGACCCGGCGGCGAGGTCCGCTTTCCGGCGCTCGGCCGCGCCGAGACCCATTTGGGTCTCGTCGTTGACCAGGCGGCCCTTCTGTTGCGCGGCGTAGATCGCCGACCCATCCCGCACGGCGTCCTGCCGGGCTTTCGCCTTGGCTTGGCCTGCTGGCACCAGGTGCAGGTGGAACGCGATGGTCCGAACGACTTTCAGCTCGCGCCCGATCAGCAGATCCAGCAGCCACAACGGCGTCCGCCCGGCAACGGCGAGGTTCTCGCCGTGAACCGCGGCCGTGCGATGCCACCACTGGACGGCAGGTGCGTTCTCGACCGGGTCGCCGGGGGCAAGGAACGTCGGGTCGATGCCGTCGACGACGTGCGCGCTGAACTCGTCGTGCGAGGTCAGCCCGAACCTGGCCGGGTTCACTTTCCTGATCTGATCGATAGGCAGGTGCGGGTTCTGCTGGTGCAGCATCAACGCCGCGGTCTGCTTCGCCGTCAACGGGGCGACGTCGCCCTCTTTAGCGTCCCGGAGCCCACGAACGGTCGCATCAATCTCATCTGCCATGAAGGACCGCCAGGCGTCACGTTCGGCGCCGAACTTGGCCGCGGCGTCCGTGAAGGCCTGCGTGATCGGCCACGACACCACGACGTAGTGCCGCTGCACCATCGATCCCGCACTCGCCAGGCGAATCACCTCGTCGTAGGAGCGCGTCTGCTCATTCCACGACGACCACTGCGCGGCCGTCCACTGACGCTCGGGCGTCTCACGCTCGAGGCGGTCGGCGACCCAAAGCTGCTGCCTCGCGGAATCCGGCGGCAGCACCCGTGTCATGGGCTGCACGTCACTGATCAGCGACGACGGCGCCGCCCGGCGGGCCAAGAACCGGCCCCACCCCGACGACGCCCGAAGAAGCGCCGCAGCGGTCTCCATGCCGCGGAGCTGCCCGGAGACACTGAACGCCACGGAAAGGTATTCCGACTCCCCCACCGGGGAGTGCCAAGCGATGCCGGGAACGTTCGCCCCGTACTGCAACCAGCCCATGCCGTCGGCACCCTCGGGGTTGGCCCGCATCTGCCGCATGAGCCGCGCAGCCTCTGCCTGCTGAGCCTTTGAGCCCGTGCGGGCCTGCTCCTCGAGGACCCCCCATGCCTCGTCGTCGTAGGGCGTGAACACGTCCGTACCAAGCCGCTTGCGGGCAGCCCACCGCTTCCGCTTCCGCCGACGCTGAATCAACGATCCCCGGTGCGTTTTCGCTGTCATGAGGAACGTCAGGCCCGCCGCAGCGGCAGCGACGATCAACACCCACGCCTGTTGGAGGACGATCATGCCGATCATCCCCGCCACGACGATGATCGCCAGAGTGATCGAGCGCCCCTTGGATGCGGTGCCGCCGAAGAAGCCGCGGTGTCCTGCCTCACCGCCGAGGAACCTCACGGTCGACGGGGCCTGCCCTGTGTCACTCATTGGTGGAGTCCTTTCCGTAGTGCTCGTCGTGGTCCTGGACCGGGTCGACGGCGGTCTGTGCAACGGCGTCGTTGGCCTTCTTGCCTGCGTCAGCGGCGGCCATGGCGCCGGCGGCGAGCATGGTCGGGACGCCGACCGCAGCGCCGACACCGGTCGCGGACTCCGCCGCTCCCGCCGCAGCCATGCCGCCCTCGGCCGCCGCCGCGCCCGTTGCTGCCCCGGCACCCGCTCCCGCACCGCCGCTCGCTGTGGAGGCACCGACGGTCTCCCCAGCACTCGCACCGGAGCCGGCACCCTTGGTTGCCGACGTCACCGACGACGTCGGCTCCTCGGCCTCGGCCTCGGACCCGGCACTGCTGGTCGCCTTCGTCGACGACCCACCACCACCGCTGCTGCTCGATCCGCCGCCACCGGAGCTGTCGTTGTCGGTGTTGCTACCGGACTGCTGGCTCACTCGGGAGTCGGCCTGCTGCATGGACGAGGAGCCGACCGTCGGCCCGGCCGGGGCCGACCCCATGCCGCCCGTGGGGATGACGGGTGCGAACTTAGTCAGCAGCAGGGGCGAGAGCCCGGCCATCAGCAGCGCCAGCAGCGACACGACGAGGTTGACGGTGCGCTGCAACGAGGGTGTCTCGGAGAAGACGGTGAGGTTCGCCCCCACCATGAAGTACGCCACCGCGAGCAGGAAGAACAGCAGCGGGTGGGAGGCGAGGATGCCGAACCAGAGGTAGGCGATCTTCGTCCCGAACTTCCGTTTGGTGGGATCGATGATCCACACCACGCCCAGCGGGAACAGGATGCCGGTGAAGTAGAGGGTGATGAGCTGCACTATCAGGATCAGCACCACGATCAGCAGCCCCAGCAGCATCAGGAACAGCAGGATCACGCCGATGACTGCGCCGCCGGCGAGCCCTTCTCCGTTGTCTTCTTCGGAGAGCATGGCGGTGAACTGGTCCACGATCTGGCCGGAGTTGGTGTTGATCCCCCAGGCGATGATCGATTCCGTGAGCGCTCCGAAGAACTGCACGAGGACCGTGCCGACCGCGGGCCCGAACGCGGCGCTGATGAGGAACAGGGGCGCGTAGAGCCCCAGCGCTTCGGCGGTGTCCCGGCCCGACTGCTGACCCCTCGCCGTCCGCACGAGCTGCGGGACCAGGAGTGCGACCATGACGAAGATCGCCAGGCCGAAGCTGATCGCGTACGACCGGAGGAACCAGTCGGTCGTGAGATCGGGGAGGGTCGCTTTCGTGATTGCCGGCATGACCGTCTCGGCCAGTCCTCGGTTGGCGTCCTGCAACATGTTGAAGGTGTTCCCCGCCGGGTCAGACCAGAAGTCCGCGACGCTACCGACGCTGTCAGCGATGCCGCTTGCGGCGTCCTTGATGTCTTCACCGGCCCCGACGGCGAGGCACCCCAGAGGGGCCACGCTGCATATGGGGTTGTCCGGGTCCATCAGCAGCCCCCCGTGTAGCGGTTACCGCCGGCCGCGAGCATGTCCTGGTCGACGTTTAGCCCGGTCTCAATGCGCCAAGCTCCGTCTTCCCAGACCATGACGTAGCCGCCGACACCGGTCAGGCTGGGGCTCAGCGCCCCATCGACCACGTACCCGGCAGCGAACTCCACCGACACCCGGTCTGCAGTTGATCCTTCGAGAACGCGCCACAGCCCGTTCGTGGTCGACATATGGAACGGGGTCCCAGGCGAGACGACACCTTGAGTCGGGTCATCGCCGGCCTTTTCGAGGTCGGCCGACAGGTTCTTGAACGACTCCGGCGCATCCGCAGACATGATCTGACCGCTGACGTTGGTCGCGTCTGCCGTGCTGGCGAACGGGTACTGCCACAAGAACCGGTAGAAGCTCGTGGCGACCTCAACGGCCCCGTACGTGGTCTGCTTGGCCTCGCTCTGTGCGGTCAAGACCATGTCCGCCGTCCGGTCTGGCCCTCCAAGGCAGCCGGTGGGAGGCACATCGTCTTCGTTGTCACCCGCGCCCGAGCTTCCCCCGGTGGGGGCTGCTGTTGGGGCCGGCGATGCCGGCGCCGACGTCGTTGGAGCTGCGACCGGGTCGTCGTTGGGGCGGGTGGCGGCGAACGCCACTCCCCCGACGATGGCTACGGCGGCGACTCCGCCGACGATGACGAACGGCCAGCGGCTTGTTCCTGCTGCTGTGTGCATGCGCATGTGTGCCTCCTAGGGAGTCGAGAGGTGACTTAGCCGGCGAAGGTCAGGACAGCGCCGACGATCAGCGCGAGGGCCGCGAGGCCGCCAAGGGCGATCAGGGCCCACATGGCCTTTTTTCGACCGACGGAGTGCTGTGCCGGGTTCGGGTTGGTGTCGCCGGAAGCTCCCGCCATTTCGACGATGCCGATGATGACGTAGACGATCGCGATGAGAATTCCGACCGCCCAGACGGCGGCGATGATCTTCTGCCAGAGCTGCGTGAACTCGGCGCCACCGAAGGAAAAGTCGGGGATGATGCCGTTCAGCGGGTTCTGGATCGCGAGCGGGACGCGGGTGGCCGCGGTGAGGATCAAGTCGTTCATGGTGTGACCTTTCAGTCGTTCGAGACGTTGTCTTGCAGGGTGCGGACGACCGCCGCCGCGGCGGCGACGAACGCCTCGCGGGTCACGGGCTGGAGCTTGCCGAGAGTGATCTCGCCGCGCTCTGCGATGTGAGCGTCATAGGGGATGTCGAGCAGAGTGTTCATGCCTGCGTCTCGCAGGAGCCGTTCGACTTCCTCGCCCACGACGGGGCTCTCGGGGCGACCGTCGTGCATGCGGAGGATGACTGCCGTGTCGGCGAGGCGCTTCGGGGCGCCGCCGGCAGCTCGGAGCTGGCGAAGCAGCTCGAGCGCGTCGATCACGGCGTCACCGGCGTTCGTGATCGGGATCACGAGCACGTCCGTCACGGACACGGCCCCCTGGAAGGCCTCGGCACGGTAGACGTTGCCGGAGTCCATGACGCGGATGCTGTAGAACTCGTCGACGACCTTCGAGACGTTGACGACGTCCTCGCCGCTCAGGCGTGGCCGCTCGGGCGCGGAGCCGATGACGTCAGCAAACGACGTCTGCGGGGCGGTGTAGCCCTTGAGCTGCCCGGCCGTCTTGATCTGCGCGACGTCGCGCACCAGCTCCCCCATGCCAAGGCGCGGTGTGCCCTCGGCCCGGAGGCGCAGCGCGCCCGAGTCATCGGCCGTATCGATGACGGCGACCGAGCCGCCCTTGATCGCGGCCATGGTTCCCGAGAGCAACACCGACGCGGGAGTCTTCCCCACGCCGCCCTTGCGGTTCGCGACGAGAACCGAGACGGCGCGTGTCCACACGGCGCGCCTGACTTCCTCCTCGAACCGGGCCTGACGCTCCGCGTGCTCGCGGCGCGCCACTTCCTGAGCGTTGGGCTTCGTCGACAGGCCGAGCGCGGCGAGGAATCCCTGCCACCCCGACGTCGGCTTGGCCGCCGGCGATTCAGCCGGAATGGCCGGTGCGCCGCCAAACAAGATCGAAGTGGAGTCGGATCGGGCTGGCGCCTCCACGACCGCTGCTGGGGCAGGCGCGATCTCCCGGGCGTCTGATGCTTCTGGTGCCCCCGCATTCTCGGCAAAGGCGTCGACTCGTCCGGGCATCGGCGGAAGAACGGGCAACCCATCGAGGGTCTCCGCGGGCGCCGGCCTCTTTCGAGATGCCGGTGGCCCTTGTGTGTCCTCCTCGACGTAGTTCGCAGCTCGTGCCGCCCCGCCGAACACGTCTCGTTCTGAACTCGTCACTATGCACCCCTCTTCACGGGCTCTCGCCCCTCGTCCTGTGCGTCACACTTTTGAGTGCAGACGCATATTCGTGCGCCAAGACTATCCCGTCGCATCACTATTTGACACCCTTTTCGGGGGGTGCCTCAGGGCCAGTGAGGTTGAATACATCCATGGCTTCTGGCGCACCGCATGGCCGTTGACGCCCGCGACTTCAAGCGGTGGGCCGAGACGGTCGATCTGCCGTCCTCAGTGGCGGCTCTCGCCCGCGCCATGGGTGTCTCTCGGCCCACGGTTCAAGCGCAATTCGTGCGCGGACGCGTAAGTGACCAGACCATCGTCTTGGCGGCACGAGCAGCGGGAGTTAGCCCTGTCCGCGCCCTGTCTTCGTTTGCCATATACGAGGGCCTAGCTGACCGGATGAAGCCACCGACCATGACCGAAGTTCTAAGCCAGACGACCTACATCGACACAGCGGTCGAGGTCGTCCAGCGCCTAGGCGGAACGATGGTCGGTGCCCGAGATCGCTACCCCGAGCCGCCCCTACCCACTCTCGACGGAGTGCGGTCGTGGTTCTACGCGATCGATCATCACGACGACCTCCGCCGCCGCGTGTCCGAGGCCTCAGGCATGGGCGCCCAGAATTTGTCCGCATCCCTCACCGACAACAAGCTGCGGCCTGACCTCGCGGTCCTGGCCGCCGACCTGGCTGGTGTCTCATCGACAAGCGGACTCGTCGTCACCGGATTCATTCACCCCACCGAGGGTGGCTGGCCACACGACGCGCGTAAACAAGCCCTCGCGGCTCTTACTGAGCTCGAGCTCGTCGACCACCTCACTCAGCGATCCCGGCATGCATCGCGCATTTTGACGCAGGCCACACAAGAAAGAGCAAAGATGCAGAAGTTCAGGGACACCCTCGGCTGATGACGATTATTACCGCCGCCGTGCTGCTGGTTGCAGCGCTATTCACCGCGTTCCGGGTTCCGGCGGTGACGAGGGGACGTGGCCGACCCATCCTTGTTGCCGGCCTCCTGGCCATCGCTGCGTTCCTGATGGTCACCCCCGCTGTCTACGGCTTTCTCGACCGGATCGTGCCTGGCCAAAACACCATCGACCCAGTGACCAAGATCATCCTGTTCACGGCCGTTCTGATCCTCGGCGATCAGACTGCCAAAGGACTCGATAGCCCCCGCTTGGTCAACCTTATTTCGGGCCGCCCGGGCAGAATCGTCTTCGCAATAGCGTCCCTGGCACTCATCGTGCTTTTCGTCATTGCAGGCGTCGAGCCCTCCTCGCCCATGCTGGCTGTCGCCATAGATCAGCCTGCCGTTGCTCTCTACACGGCTACTGCGATGGCGTACTTCACGTACCTCTCGGTCCTGCTCCTCGTCGGTGTCGCTCGGTCCGTCGGGCGAACCGACTTCGGCCCGAGTCCACAACAGCTCCGAGGCGCGCGTACGGACAAGCGGGGACGCGTGCTGATGCTTATCGGATTTGGGCTCGTTCCGATTCGATTCCTGCTCTCACCCGTGACGTTCTTCTACCCGGCGAGCTACGACCTCGTCCAAATCTTGCCCCTGCTGACGTTCTTCTTCGTCGTGGTTGGGCTTGCCTTCATCCGCGTAGCCGCTCGCGTCGCGCGCCGCTCGAATGGTGTCCTGAGCTTCGTGAACATGTTGGAACGGGACACCGCCCGGCAGATGGACCCCTGGCAAGACTGAGTCGACGCGAACGATGCAACGCGGCCAAGACGTCGCTGATTCGGCGCGCCGCCGCGCGTGTCGAACCAACTTAACTATGTGCAGATGCTTAACTTGCACGCATGACCCCCACCCGACGCCCGCGCGGATCGATGAAGTCAGCCGTCACCCCCGGGTGGCGCGTCGAGGCCGAGAACCGCGAGGCAGTCAAGGTGATCGCGCAACGCGCCCACAAATCACCTAGCGAGTTCATCGATGCGCTGATCGTTCACACGAACAACACTCTCGATGACCGCGGACTGCCGGCCTGGTGGAACACCGAAAAGGCCGAGGAGTTGCCTATCGAACCGGCTTAACGAGGAAGGCCCCCGCTTTCGCGGGGGCCTAAAGCTCTTGGCTCGAACCTGTTGAAGTTTGGCGACTGACCAGGATTCGAGCTTCCAGATGAAAAACCGGCTTGCAGGCCGGCGCTTCGTCGTACCTATCCAGTGCACCTGGAAGGAATGAAGCCATAGTAACCCCTGATCCTGGGCTCATCCAGTCCCGAAACTCCCCCACTTCTGATGCATCCGCAGCGTCGAGCCCTCGCGATATTGGAGTGCGTCGGCTACATGGCGCCGGCAGCGGCGGCGCCCGTCGGTCGGGTCGTCACTCAGCAGGGCCCGCACGTCCATCTCGGCGCCCCGGAGTGGTGCCCTCGCGCCCTGGGGGCTCGTTTTCCCTGTCAGTCCTGGAGACCGCCTATCAGGGCCTGTGTCTGCCAACGTCGCGCGAGGCGTGGTTGAACCGTCTTTTAGCCGTCGTCATGACGCCCGCCGGTGATGCGCACCGTCGCAGGATCTCGATCAAACTCTCCACGTTCATGGCCTTCGCCGAGGCCGAGGCATCTATGGCCACCCATGACGGTCGAGGCATCACCACCAGCCACGACACCCTCGCCCGCATGGTCGGCATGAGCAAGATCACTGCCCGCCGCGCCCGGGCCCTCATGGAAGCCCTGGGATGCCTTGCGACCGTGGAGCCTGGCCGCTACCTCGACCGCCTCGAGCGGCTGGCAGCCACAGCCCTGCACGGCGGCGACCAGCGCCGGGCAGCGTCCGTGCGCGGACTGACGATGCCGGAAATTCACGATTCTGCTCTTAATGAGCACCTAGCTGTAGCTTCACGGTTTAACCCGTCGACCTACCTAGTTAAATCCAATCCAAGGAGCGGCAAGCCGCACTCGGAGCCCGCTTCGCGGGCACAGCCACGACAAAAGCCAGCGAAATTCGTTCCTGGGGCCGACCAACCACGATCACTGCCCCTGCAACGCCTCGCCGCCCGACTCGTGAGCAGCCTCCCGTGGCTGCCCGACGACCTCTCCACGCTCCGCGTGCAGCGAATCGTGCACCGATCCGGCTTCGACGCTGACCGGTTCTCCTACGGCGATCTCATCGCCATATGGCAGGCGATCGACGAGAGCATGGGCCAGATGCCCAAGAACGCCGGTGACGTCAACGACCCCGAGGCGTACCTGGTCGTCAGGATGAAGCTCGCAGCTCTCCACGCCCGCTGGTACGGCTTCCGGTCGTGAGTTGTGCTCTCTCAAGTGCCGTCGACGACCGTGGCCAGCGCCCACGGCTGCACTGGTCGGGCCACACCACCAAAAAGGTCGTCACCGGCGGTCGCAGCCGGCAGATCGACCTCATGCGCCTCGCAGAACGCGACCGCAGCACCCACCGACTCGACACATCCCCTCAGCGGTTTTCGTTTGCTGCGGTCCTTGCTTGGTTAGTGAATTCTTGCTGGAAAGAAAGCTTGCAAGTCAGCAAGAAGGAAGGATTGTAATCTTTCAAGCCTTCTGTCATGCTTGCTTGCATGCAGATACTTATGGTCTATAGCGAGTCGGGTGGTGTATCGAAGACCACGACGGCCGTTTCGATCGCAACGATCGCGGCTCAAGAGGGCCGGCGCACTGTTCTCGTTGATCTTGATCCTCGAGCTGCGTCAACTAAGTGGCTCGACGTAGAACCTTCCGCCGATGGTCTCCATGTTGGGGCGATCCTCGGTGACGACGACCCTGTTGGCTGGGCTGAGGATCTAGCTGTAGCAACTACGTGGTCGCCAAACCTTCGTGTCGTGCCTTCGGCTCGCTCGGTGTCTAATCGCGAAGCAGACCGAGCCGACCACGCGGAGCTCCGCTTAAAGACGTCTCTCGAGGGGATCACCGCTGATCTCGTCGTCATCGATTGCCCCAACCGTCAAGGAGGGCCTTTGACCCTCTCCGCACTAAACGCAGCCGATACTGTTGTGTACGCGGCAACGGCCAGCAGTGACGGCGTCGATGGCGTGACCGGTGCTCGACGCACTGTGCAGCAGTTTCGGCATAGTCGAGAGCGCATTAATGCTCCCGTAAGCCTGCGTGAGGCCGGTGTCGTGGTCGGTGGTGTCCGCGAGACGATTATGTCCAGGCCCGCTGTTGCCAGCATCGACGAGCTGAGAGAAACAGGCATGCTTCTCGTCCCGTTGGTGCCCGAGCGCGCGATTGTCCAAGAGGTGCGCTTGACGGGGGAGTGGTATGGCAACTACCGAAAGGGTGCGCCCGTCTTGGACGCGTATAAAGCAATCGTGAAGCAGGTGATTCGATGAGCGACCAGCAGCTGGACCGTCCCGCCGACCTCAGGGGCCGGCGCCGGCCAAAGCCCGCGCCTGACGAGCGCGTCGACCCTGTCGACTACCGGCAAGCAACTCCAGAAACCGTCGCCAGTAGCTTCCCCACGCCCGTTCCGGCCACAGTGCCTCGCCGCGGACGACCGCGGCGTGAAGCCACCATTCCGTTCAGTACCAGGCTTGCTCCTGACGTCGTAGAACTCATCGACAACGCCGTCGCTTCAGGCAAGGGCGAAGGCACAATCCGCGGAGTCATCGAGGATGCGGTCCGGGCCCGTTACAAGATGACCAGCTAGCGCCTCCGCTCCGTAAGAGCTCGCAAGTCGGAATACATTCAGGAGTCGGCAGACACGGAGCCCGATAGGCGGTCGTCCACTGGTACAGCACCCGTCTCGCTAAGGCGGCCCGCGTGGGGGTTTGTCGACTGTGTGTCGGAAGCCGGCTGCATGGCGAGTAAGTAGCTGATGGGTGACTGTGGTGTACCCCCTGTGGGGGTGGACGTACTGGTTCACCCGAAAGTGTCTTCGATTCACCCGTGCCCAGGGATGTGCTCGACCGGCCTGTCTGGTGAAGTCATCTCGGAGCCTCGATCACAGGCTCCTTGGACCCGGCGCATTGGAGCACCCTTGGGCACTAGATCGTTCATTTCGGCCGTCGCTGTGGCGGCCGTTCTCGGATCGGCACTCGTTGCCGTTCCCGCGGCCGCGGCCGCACCAGATGCCTGGAACCAGGCCTGGACCCCTCCGGCATCAGCCAACGGCGCACTCATCCCCGCCACGAACCCGCCCACCAGCGACTGGGACGCCCCCGCGTCCTCGGCCCGAGCATCGTCTTCCAATGCGCGTGTCGCCGCGGCCACCGTTGGCGCCCCGGGCCTCGGGTCGCTGCCTTACTTCGGGTTCGACCAGACCGAGCTCAGCCTGGACACCGTGGCCCAGGTCAACCTCGGCAACGGCAACCTGCTGCTCACCGGAAACGACGGCGTCTTGAACGGTGCCGGCATCGCTCTTCGGAACGACCGCTTCTACAACGGCCTCTCGACCTCGGACGGCTCCTACGGGGCTGGCTGGTCGTCGTCCCTCAGCCAGGTCGACATCGGCCTGGACGTGACCTCGACCGAGGCGAAGTTCCGTGGCCCCACGGGGTTCACCGCGACCTTCACCAAGAGCGGCACCACCTGGAAGGCCCCGAACGGGTTCAACGCGACCCTGACGGAGAACGCGTCCTCGACCGATCAGCGGTACACGCTGCAGTACAACTCTTCCGGCGAGAAGATCTCGTTCTCGACCAGTGGGTACATCACCAAAGACACCGACCGCAACAACGTCGGGTCTTCCTACACGTACGGCACCGACGGACGCATCAACAGCATCCTGACCGCCTCGGGGCGCCAGTACCTGATCAACTGGGCTTCCGCGACCGACAACCACATCGCCACGATCGTCGACGGAGCCGGGCGGACAATCCAGTACGACCGCAACGCTCAAGGTCAGCTGTCTCGGGTGACAAAACCCGGTAGCAACTTCGAGGAGTACACCTACGACGCCTCCGGCCGTGTCGCGACGGCGAAGATGACCGGCACCGACCAGGGCGACCTGGTCTTCACCTTCGGCTACGACACCTCCCACAAAGTCACCTCGATCAGCTCCGCCCTGGCCAGCACTCCCGGCACAGAACTGTCCAAGACGACCTACACGTACACGTCGGGGCTGACGAAGATCACCGACGGGCGCGGGAACGTCACCGAGCACACGATCGATTCCAGTGGCAAGGTCACCGCCGTCAAGGACGCCCTTGGCCGATCGCAGTCGACGTCGTACACAACGAACAACAACGTGGCGACGACCACTGACGCCCTGGGCTCAGGTTCAACGCCGGGGAACGTGACGACGTACAGCTACGACCAGCAGAACAACGCCACCGGCGTCAGCTACCCGACCGGCGCTGCCGCGTCGGCGACGTACTCGCAGGGCACCTCGTGCCCCGGGGCAGGGTCGGGCAACCCGAACCTGCCGAAGTGCTCGAAGGATGACGCCGGGAACGGAAAGTCCTTCGAATACGACACCGCGGGCAACGTCACCAGCACGACCGACACCACCTCCGGTGGGACTGGCGCGGTCACAGAGTCCTACACGTACGAGAAGACCAACCGCAGCGTCTGTGGCGGGTTCGAGGGTCAGATCTGCTCGTCGAAGAACGGCATCGGGGGAGTGACCTCCTACGCCTACGACACCTCGGGCAACCTGCTCTCGGTGACGCCGCCGGCGCCCATGGGCAAGACGGTCTACGAGTACGACTCCCTCGGCCGAGTGACGAAGGTCACCGACGGCAACGGTGACGCCACCTCGTACACCTACAGCCAACGCGACGACGTCCTCCAAACCACGTTCGCCGGCGGAGCCACGTTCAACGCCGAGTACTACCAAAACGGCACCGTCCACTTCCAGCGCGACAGCACCACCGGAACCAAGGAATCCTTCTACGACGGCCTCGCCCGGCTGCTGCGCGTGACGGGTCCTGCTGCGAGTACGACGCAGTCGTACACGTACGACAAGGTCGGCAACGTCCTCAGCTACACCGACGCCCAGGGCAAGGTCAGCTACACCTACGACGCCGCCAACCAGCTCACCCAACTCACCGAACCTGGAGGAACCTGCACCACCGCAACCCCCGCGGCCTCAAGCGGGTGCGTAAAGTTCGAATACGACAAAAACGGTGCCGAGACCAAACGGACCTTTCCCGGCGGAGCGTCTATGGCTATGGTCGTTGACTTGTCAGGACGGGCTACGAGAATCACGGCCAAGGATGCAAGTGGCGCAGTCGTATCGGACATTGGCTACACGTACTCCGCTGGTGGCGGGTCTGGCAAAAGCAGTGACCGCACGAATGTCCAAACACGTATCTCATATAAAGAAGTCGGAATTACGGCTGGCGCAATCACGTCGTATGGCTACGACTCTCTCAAGCGCCTAACGTCCGCAGTAGAAAAATCAGGTACGACGACCACAGCGTCATGGGTATACGCATACGACAAGGCGGGAAACCGCACTGCTCAGACCCGAGCTGGCTCCACCGGTACTCCGGCCGGCACGACGTCGTACACGTACAACACGGCAAATCAGCTCACCAGTTCGACAGGCGCCACTGCCACTTATCAATACGATGGGGCCGGCAACCAAAAGGTCAATGGTGCCAACGGGCAGGCCGCTACCTATAACTCACGTTTGGCAGCTACCTCCATCGGAACGTCAAGCTACAGCGCCTTTGGCGAGGGAAACACGATGACCCAGTCGCGTTCCACTTCCAATACGACCTACACAGATGCCAGCCTCGGCCTCATGAGTGAAGTTTCCGCAGGAACGGTCGTAGCATTCACCCGGACCAATGATGGCGGTCCTGTCTCCTCGAGAGAAGGCGCAAGTCGCTCGTACTTCGTGGGTGATGCTCTAGGATCCATCACCGGTTTGTTCAGCGCGACTGGCTCATTTATTGGGGGGTATTCGTATTCACCCTACGGTGAGCTACGGAGCGCGACGTCAAATACGACTGTGACGAAAAACACTATCCGGTATATCGGTAGCTACTACGATTCAAGCGTGGCAATGTATCGCCTGGGAGCGCGGTATTACGACTCGGGACTTGGGCGATTCACCCAGTTTGACCCCAGCGGCCAAGAAGCAAACCCTTACGCGTACGGTGCAGGAAACCCGACTAGTGGCGCCGATCCCTCGGGCCTGGGCTACGGAACGCTGGGTGTCGAAGCCTGCGCCGTCGTTTGCCTGTCCGGAAGTATCAACTACGACCCGTGGTCAAACAAGTGGGCAGGTTCCGTGGGTGTTGGGATTGGCCCGCGTGCAGACCTGTCCGCAAATTTGGGTGGCGTTAGTGGTTCGCTTTCGAGCGGAGTCGAATCGTCAGTTACCTGTGGAGCGGCTTACTACGTTGGCGGCTACGGGACCGGTTCCATAGGAACATCAGGATCTCAGAGCTATGGGGCTGGTGTCCTTGGGGGTGTGGGGGCAGGGTGCTCTGTGAATACATCTCGCACATGGGTCTGGTAGCCGCGTGGATGGAGAATGAGTCATGATTTTCTGGCCTGCCGCACTCATTGGTGCAGTGATTCTGGTTGCTGGCATTCTCATTCTCCGGTTTCCGAAGAAAATTCAAGAAGTTCTTCGGGGTAGCGGGTCAACCTTCATGGGCAACCAGGGTGCGAATGCCCTCTTCGGCAGTCTCAGGCCAATCCGCTTTGCGGGCATCCTCTTCATCCTTGTTGGACTTGTCGCAATATCGGTAGCCATCGTGGCCCCCTTGACTTCCTCGTAGGTCACGAAAGACATGAACCGCCACCCAGCGGTTTAGAGATAGACGCAGAGAGGGCTTCTCCGTGAGGAGGAGCCCTCTCTGTAATCGGATTTAGTCTTTAGAAGAGCCTTCGTCTGAGACTGGCTCATCCCTAAAACGCTTCCCCCTCGAACCACGCCTAGGTGCGGTTTTCGGGTATACCCCAGCACCACATAGCTCGTGTCACTAGACACGCGTGGCGTTGAGGTCCTTCTTGGCCCTTTCGCGACGGGTGTGTGTCAGGGTCTAAGGATGGTGCAGCACAAAACGCAGGTTGTCGCGTACGTCCGGGTGAGTTCGCTCGATCAGAACCTTGGCCGGCAACTCGAGACCATCGGAGACGTTGATCGGGTGTTCGAGGAGAAGGTCTCTGGCGGGTCCCGTGCCGACCGGCTGGCTCTGCTGGAGTGCATCCGGTACGTCCGAGAAGGTGACGTCGTGAAGGTTGCCTCCATGGACCGCCTTGCTCGGTCGCTGACGGACTTGCGGGAGATTGTGGATGAGATCACGGGCAAGGGTGCCTCGGTGGTGTTTGTGAAAGAGCAGCAGACCTACAGCCGGGACACGGACGATGCGATCGGCCGGCTGATGCTGAACCTGTTGGGTGCGTTCGCGGAGTTCGAGCGAACTTTGATCCGGGAGCGGCAGCGGGAGGGCATCCGGTTGGCGCAGGCTGCCGGGAAGTACAAGGGCCGCGCCCAGAAGCTCACCGCCGAGCAGCTGGCGGACGCGCGCCGGCTGATCGAGTCGGGAGTGCCGAAGGCCAAGGTGGCCCGCGATCTACAGATTGACCGGACGACCCTGTACCGGGCGCTTGCTCGGGGCCTTACGGAAGGTGCGGTGGGGAAGTGAGGCGTCCCACGCCGTTCAAGGCGGGGGACGCCTGATTTCGACCAGACCGGGGAGGGCGGACGGGAACACAAGGTGACGCTCGCAGTCGCATCGCAACCACGCCCCATCGGGCAGCCGAGCGTAATGCGCTCTTACAGGGTGGGTGCTTGCAAGGCATCGAGGAGCCTGGTTTCGGCGTCGTCGGTCGTAGTGCTCTGGGCAAGGACGAGCTCTGAGACCAGGATCTGCCGGGCACGAGAGAGCATGCTTTTCTCGCCCGCAGAGATGCCCTTGTCTTGCTCCCGCCGCCAGACATCCCGGACTACTTCAGCGACTTTGTAGACGTCTCCGCTGATCATTTTTGCTTGGTTGTCCTTGAACCGCCGCGACCAGTTAGAAGCCTCCTCGACCTCGCCGGCCTGGAGGAGGGCATAGACCTTCTCGACGCCGGCCTGGTCGATGACGTCCCGCACGCCAAGGTCAGCTGCTTTGTCGATCGCTGCCTGGATGATCAGGTCGCTGCTGTGAACCCGGAGGGTCATGTACTTCGTCGGGGTGCCCTTGATGACCCGGGTGGTGAGGCCCGTGATCGTGACGGCACCGTGGTGAGGATAGACCAGCGTCGTCCCCACCTCGTAGCTTGCAGGCACGAGTTACTGGGCCGCGTTGTAGGCGTCACGCACCGCAGCGGAGATCCGGCCGCGGCTCGAGACGGTGTGTCCGTTCTTGCCGGCCCAGTCGCGAATCTTCTGCAGCTCCACCGGGTCTGACTTCGCCGACGATGTGCGGGCCGCGCCTTTCCGCCCACCGATCTTTCGACCAGCAGCGACGTACGGCGCGAGGGCCGCGGTCAGCTCGTCGACGTGTGCCCGGCTGAGATCGATTTCGTACGAAACTCCGTCGACGGCGAAAGTGACAGTCTTTCCCTCACCGCTAGTAAGAGCGGTGCCGTCGAGATCGTCAACAAGTTGGACAAGAGTTTTCTGCGCCATGACGCTCTCCTTGAAGTAGTTGTGAAAGATTGCACCGTCAGGGCAATTGTCCAGAGTTTAGTCGCTTGGAATAGACCCATCGCTTAGCGTGGCAGCTCCGAATCAGAAGGACCGAGCACTTCTCGCTTTGTCAGCAAGGGAGTTCCATGACGCGCCTCACGAATGACTTCGGAATCACCGGCCCTGTCGAATTTCTCGACGTTCATAAGGAGCGTGACAACCGCCTCTTTCTTGATCCCAGCGCCATTCGAGTTGCCGCCAGAAGCGGCGACCCTTATGGCCTGAAAGCAGACGCCGCTCTCACTGGATTCTTCGACAACACCCTGACCAAACTTCGCTCCACAAGCTCTCATGACCACCAGGCGGGCGAGGAAGCTCTTCAGTACTTCACTGAGCTCGGTGGGACACGCTTGGGGCTGTCACGCACGGGAACAGACGGTCATGGAGCCGCTAAAGAACTCGGCACCCGTATCTGGGACGAACTCTTCAGCAACCCGCTCTGCCAGCACGCGATTGCGACCCTGAAGTACATCGAGGATGTCCCGTTGTTCGTCGATGGCATCGACCGGGATGTCACTTCCGACCTCACGGCCAGAATCATCCTCGAAACCCTTGAACAGTTCACGGCCGACATGATGGTCAAACACTCCGAGTTCACGACCGTTCGGTCCACAACTACCCTGACAACCCACTACTGGGACAGTGCACAAGGCAGGTGGAAGCCAAAAACCTTGACCCTTCCCGAAGCTCACAACAAGCCCCTTCTCCTGGTGCCTAAGGCTTTCGTCAATTTCAAGCTGCAAATGACGTACGGGCAGTACTACGGAGTACCCCTCCTCGACTACATCAAGTGGGAGGACACCGTCAAAGTCCTTCGCCGTAATCGGGCCGTTGACCGCCCCCGGTTCACGAAGAAGGCACTTCGGCAAATGCCTGCTTATAAGCGGGGGCGAAAGACAAGCAAAGACCAAACCGTTCGAATCTTCGAGAAAGACGGCACCGACGTGCTCGGCGGTTACCGCGCCGAAAGCCAAAGCGCATTTGTTCCCCTGAGTGACTCGCAACTGGACCACTACCTAGATCGAGTGCTCAAATAACCTTGTTCAGGGCCGTAAGAAGGTGGTTTATTCTCGGCTTGAACGGGTGACGCGGAAGAACTCGACGGTCGCGTTAGTTGTTTTGGCGCCTGTTTGGTGGAGCTGCACGAGGAACTTCTCCTGCGCCTACCGGGCAATCTAACGCAACGGGTTGGTCTGACCGCGCTTTGACTGGCGCCGAGCGGCCTCGTGTCTTTAGGGAAAGGAGACAACCTTGGCATCGGAGCCTTGCGCAGTGTTTACCCCACGCACTCCAGGCACACATCCCCAGTTAGCGGGAATACCTGAGCCGGCTTAAGAAGGAAGCATTCCGTGCAAAGCCGATCAATGACTCTGGAGGGGCAATCACACTTCCTGCATTCCGGGCAGTAGCCCGCACTGCATTGTGGGCATCGGTCGCCCCAAACTTGGAAAATGTGGTCGCAGCCACCGCAGTTCTGCCATTTCGCGCTCGGCCCGGCGCTCTGGGAGGAGAGCGAAAGGTTCTCCCAAGGCGCGTTATGGGCGACAGCAATGACGACCGTATACCCATCAAGACTGGTGGCTTGGGCGTACAGCCTTTCACCGGCGATGTTGTCTCGGTACAGGAACTGTTGGTTGCGCACCGTGACTGTTTGTCGAGTGGACTCGTGCAGGGCGCGGACGATGGCAGTCTCCGATTGGTCACGACCGCGCGCCAGAGGAGGTTCTCCTTTGCTGCTCGAGAACTGCACTTTTCCGTCCTCATCGAGGAGAACCACATGCCCTGGGCTCGATAGCCGTTGGGCTACCGTCACGCAGACAGCTGCACGAGACGCGCGGCTGCTACGCCAGAGGTCTGCAACTGCCTCCGCCATGGGCGTGCCAGCACCGAGAATTGCGGTCGTCATCGTTGGGGGCAAGAGGATGCGTGCGGCGAATGCGTCGCACGTGAGTTCTTCGAGGATCACACCTTGGTCTGACTGTGAATCGAAGTCCTCGAGGAGGGCGTCATCGTGGAACTGTAGGTGGTGGGCAAGCTCGTGTAGGGCTGTGAACTGCTGCCGAGCTTTGGGTACCTGAGTCCAGATTCCTATCTGGGCCGGCTCAAAGTCAGAGAAGTAAACGCCGGCGATGCTGCACTCGGTTTGCGGCAGCTCGTCCAAAAGAATGACCGACAGCCCCTCCCATTCCGACACCGCGCGGATGGCGTCGGTCTGGAGTCGATCTTCCAGGTTGGGGTCGATGCCGTTCAGAATTTCGACAAGAGCTTCGACTCTTCCAGGCACGAGAAGACGTGCTCGGATGGCTAGCTCGGTTGAGGAGCTCACGACGAAGCCGAGGCCAAGGCCATAGCAAGGTAGGTATCAACGCGGCCGGCCCAGTCGGCGCGGTCGCGATGTTCTCCGCGTGCGGCTAGCGCGAGCACACTCTGGGTCATCTGCGTGAACGCTTCAGACTCAGTCTCCGTCCGGCTGGACGCGACCGCGCGTAGCAATTCACTGTGACGCGGATTCGTCACTTCCATGGAAAAGTCGGCCGGAGCGTGTGGGTTGGCATCAAGTACGGCCTGTGTTGAGGTGCCAATGAGACTCGCGAGGATCGCTGCCTGGGCGGCGTCCACTGCTGCCGTTCCCCGTTTGATCTTGACCGCAAGGGCTCGATTTCCCTCCAGCGCGTCTGCGATGGTGGCCATCGGCAGAGTGGCAAGGAGCGTCTGAAGCGTTCCGCTACCGGAAGGAAGCTGGGCAGCGTCATGAAGGATGTCTACCGACAATCCGCGGATGCGTTTGGCGTGTGAGCGGGGGCTGGTGTCCCGCAGGATCGGCCGCCCCCGCTTACCCAACTTTGTCACCTTGTCCAACGTTTCAAAACCATCACGGATGTCCCCGACACGGCGGTCGAAAATAAGCGAGGCGAAGTCGGTGGCCAGATCGGGCCAAACGGTGACGGGCAGTGCGAAGGTTGTCACGTCGGCGGGCAGAATAATTGAGCTGTCATCTGCCTCCTCGTCACCAATATCCACGGGCACACCGTGCACCCTGTTGGGCAGGTTGTCGTCGACGCTGCCGACAAGGACGAGGATGGCGACACCATCCCAAAGTGCCCTCCAAATGTCGCCGCTACGGACGGCCGTGTCGCCATTGAGCGGGCGCGGAGCCGGGAACGACTGGGGCGAAGTGGTGATGTCTTCAGGCATGTTGTTCTCCATGGTGCTGATTTCGACCGGGAGTTTGATCTGCTGCATCGTGGCTTCTTGCTTGCACGATCAAGATGGAAGATTCGCTGATGTGGTGTTCCTTGACGATCGAGGCGACCTTTTCTACGAGCGCCGGCATGGCCGAGGCGAGATCGGTGTGTGACGGGAGGGCTCGGCGGGCGACGGCCAGCGGTTCGCCCAGATATGCGAAGGCGAGTCGCTCTGAATTCGTGAGCCAACTCCACAGAAGGTCTGCGTCGTGCAAGATGACGATGCGTTCGCCTGGGAGGTCGATTCCCGTGCTCGGGGTCTCGGGAACGTCGTCATCGCGCTGCAGATAAGCGTCTGGATCGTCGAGCTCGAATAGTTCGACGATGGCGGTTGCGAGGTCGCGAGCGCGGACGGCACCGCGGGCCGTCTCAAGGATGATGCGTGCCGCTTCGGAAATTACTGCCGCGTTTTTGCTCGAGGTGGGGCCGCTGGCGTTCAGTTCGGTGATGATGCCGATCCGCGTCAAAGCAGGTGCCGTGAGTATTGTCTCCCAGTCACCCGTGAAGACAGCATCCCCGTTGCTAGGGAGGGTCCACGCCGGGTCGCCAGCGCGTAGCCGCGTTGCATCGATGATGCCAGCTGGTGGGAGAAGCGTGGAGAGGCGTTTGGCCATACGGCCGGCGACGGTCTTGCGGGCGTCGTCGACTAAGGCGTTGCTGACGGCCTTGTATGCGAGATTTGCCAAGGAGATTTCGTCGTGGGCAAGGGCGGCAAGCTTCGTGACGACCTGAGGACCTTTGACGGCGAAAAATTCTTGGAGCCATTCCCGAGTGGCTTCGTCGGACCACGAACCATATCCGGGTGGCGGGGGATATCGGCGGGCCGCTTTTCGTACCAGGGACCGGAAGAGCTCGTACCCGGCTGTCCCTAGTTTTCCGGTTTGCTGTATTTCCTGAAGTGGTGTCGTCATCGTCGTCCCCCCGGGCGGCAGATCCTGCTATCCCTAGTGAACGATATCCACCGGGCAGACTTTGAGTGCAGAAATGACCTTGAAATGTCCTGCCTCAAAATCGGAATTGCCAGCCCGGCGTGAGAGTGGGCCCCTGCGCCCACTCTCACGCCGCGGTCGCTAAGCGAGCCGCGTCAGGCGCCAGGTCACAGCTTTCCCCGCGTAAGGCGGCATCACGTTGTTCTTGGCGATCGGGGCGGTGGTCGAGGGGGTGCCCTCGACCTTCCACACGCCGGACTCGGGGCATCGCTGTCCGGTCTTCGCAGTCGTGCCAACAGGCATGAGATCTCCTCTATGTCGCCCGTCATTGTCTTCGTGACTCTGATCGGGTGATGGTTTCCCATCTACAGAGAGCAGACGTACTAACTCGAGACGGCCGTCACGCTGACACCTAGGACCGAGACTTGGATGCCTCGCCTCGCCCCGCCGAGACTTGCTCCAAACGAGAGAGCCCCCTAGGCGGACGCCGTATGTGGCCCTATCCGTCGCGGTTTGTCGAATCGCTCACGGGCAGTTTCGTGGCGATCGGTAGGCCTGGCGTCGATGACTCGTTTGACCATGAGGTCGAGGAAGCGCGAGGGCTGGAGGGCTGAAGGGACGGTGTCGTGGCGGATAGTGACGCGGGGCAGATTGCTCAGTGCGTCGTCGACGGCTGAGGCCGGGACGGGCGATTCAGGTTCTTTCAGTGTTGCCAGCAGGACTGGTGGTCGTCGAGGGCTGCTGGTCCCCGTTCTGCAAGAGGCCTGTGCCCTGTTCTGGAGTTTCAGGCTCGTGGTCATCGCCTGATTCGTCAGGTCCTGATTCCTCAAAGGTGGGCCTAGTCATCTGCGTCCTCGGAATCATTTTTCGTAGCAAAAACGGACCCTGTTGCGCTTTCGGTGACGCGGCCCACTATTTGGCCGGTTTCTGCGCCGTGGGTGAGGTACCCCAAGGGTGCCTGGGATGCATCGTCGTCTGAATCGTTGTCGTCTCCGGCGATGCTGTCTTCGTAGTCGGGTCGAGCCATGTCACTTTCCAATCACTTCGAGGGCGTAAACGACGGAGAGCAAGATTGTCCCTGCGCCAAGCAGGATGAATCCAGCCCAGACCCACGTTGCTCGGTTTCTTAGGTCGTTCTCGTGCGCTTCGATGACCTGAGCTTTGCTGCGGACAATCTCGGCTTCGATTCGCCGCACCGACTTTGTCGAATCCATGTACAAGTCCACCATGCGTTGGGCTTGCAGGCCGAGGCGCTTCCCTGGGCGGAGAGCGGCGGCGGCGCAGAAGATGGCAAGGCTTGCCAAGACCAAGGCGCACACGCCAACGACGCCGGCTGTTGTCCACAGCTGCGCCGTTGATGCCGCAACAATGACGCCTGCTGTCACGGCAAGAAACGAGGCTTTGTTGAGCACCGAGGCTGCACGGGTGCCGGAATCCCCAACAAGAGCGTCAAGTTCTTCATTGAGCAGGCGCACTCGCGCGAAGCGCGCTTGGGCCTTGCCGTCCGTCGCGGCTTGCTGACCGCCGGTGGGCGCTTCGGTGGCACCGGAATCAGGATTCATGGCTTGACCGTAGTTGAGACCACTGACCTCGGCAGCGGAAGATGTGGACTGAGAGTTGCTAGGTGCCTCGATTAGCACAGAAGGCGACCTTCTCTGGGCGTCTGTGAACACTTGGAGCCACGTTCTCGCCATGGCGCGTCGTCGATCGCGTCGGCCACCCTCAAGCCAGACCAGGGTCACCACGAGAGCGAGCCCGCTTAGGCTCCAGGCAACCCACCGAAAGAGTGAGTCGAGGAAGCCTTGCGATGCGTCTATGTCGGCTGAGGTGAGTTGGTCAGCGAACCCAAGGTAGGCCGCAAGGATCGCGGCCACCACGGCCGTGACAACCGTGGCGACACTCGCGAGTCCCGACACGAGCGCTGAGGCGCCGACGCCGCGGTTGCCGGCCTCATGCGTGAGGGCATCTCGCTGCAAGATCAGAAGTGCGGCCCGCTGCACCGCGGGCGGCTCGTCAAGAAAGCGTACGACGCGGAGGTCGATGTGGCGCAAGGTCTCGTGGGTGGTGTGCCGGCGGGCGCGGTCAACGTTGTCGTCTCGGCGGAACATTTCCCGGAATCTGAGCCGGGCATAGGGCCAATCGATGGGCCGCACAGCGTCGGTCAGTCCTCGTTTGCACGGTCGAGAGCGTCGAGAATCATGTCGAGTTCTTCGTCGTCCATGGCCCCGTAGGTGGTGAGGTCGCTGGGATCGTATCGGCCAGTCATCGTCCGACCGTAGCGAGGGCGGTGGAGCGGGTGGCAGTCCCCAGAAAGGGCGGCCCGCAAACTTCACCCAAAGATTCCATTGCCCCAGAACGTGAGTTCCGCTTACTCTCCACGTGGGGCGACGCTGACGTCAGATCTCGATCCTGACGCGTTCTTCGGGGCCACTCTTCCACCCGGTCCTTGCGCGCAATCCCGACTTTCGCTGTGGCCGGCATTCATCCTGTCTGAGCAGTCGAAGGAAATTGCGTTGTCCTCTACCCTTTTGCCTCCGCGCCCGCACCGCGGGGGAGGCTTCGCCGCGAAAGCGGCCCTCGTCGGCATCACCTGTGCCGCACTCGTAGGTGGTGTCGCCCAGACCGCGCAAGCGGCCCTGCCCACCGGACCGACGACCACCGGCTTGACCGGGGAGCGACCGTCGGCGACGTCGCTCCCGTTCGAGATCAGCGACCAAGTCGAAGCCTCTGTCGACGTCGCCACGGGAAACCTGCTCCTCAGCACCGTCGGTCTCGCCCTGCCGGGGGTGACCTCGACCATCCCGATCGGGGCGTCCTACAACTCTCTCGGCTGGCAGACCGGCGCCACGACGAATCTGTCGGCCAACAACTGGTCCATGGGCTTCGCCTCCGCCGGCAGCCTTTCCCTCGTTGGCGCCAACGTCGTTTACACCGGCGCCGACGGGGTGACGTGGAAGTTCGTCCCTGTGAGCGGTTCCGCGACCGCTTTCACCTCGCCTGGTGGCTTCACGCAGGACCTCGTCAAGACGGGCACCGGGTACACCCTCACCGACCGCACCTCGCGCCAGGTCGTCACCTTCGACGCTGACGGCAAGGCCACCGCGGTCGCGGACCGGAACGGCAACTCCACCGCCATCACCTACGCCTCCGGGCAGCCGGCCTCGGTCGTGTCGACCGCCGGCCCCACCGCAGCCCGCACGGCGACCCTGACCTACAACTCCTCGACCCTGACGTTCACGGTGTCCCAGACCGGAGACTCCTACAACACCCGCACGGTGAAGTACCTCAAGGACTCCGCATCGAACCTGACATCCATCGTTGACGCCGAGGGCAACACCACCGCCTTCGGGTACACCGGCCGGGACCTGACCTCGATCACCTCCACCACCGGCGCGGTGACGACCATCACCTACGACGGTGCCACCCACATGGTGACCCGGGTCGACCAGCAGAACACCACCGCCGGTTCCCCGGGAACGTCGACGACGCGCCTGGCGTACCCGTCGACGTCGCAGACCCTCGTCGCCGGCCCCAACACCGACACCGCGGCCGCCATCACGGCGGTCCCGCGGACGACGTACACGATCAACCCCACCCAGGAGCTCGTGACCAAGGCCGTCGACCCGGCAGGCCGTGAGCAGTCCGCGACCTACAAGCCCGCCACCGGATTCGTCGCCAGCTCGACCACCGGCACCGGGACCGGAGCTGGCACGACGACGGGTGACTACGGCGCCAACAGCGAGAACAGCCTCACGAAGGTCACCTCACCCGGTGGCGCCGCCTCGAGCACCACCTACGGCTCCACTGCCGCGACGGCGTACCTGCCTGCCTCGACCACGGACGACGCCGGGAACCAGAGCCTGAAGACATTCAACGGCGCCGGGAACATCCTCACCAACTCCGACGCCTCCGGCGCCCAGGCCGCACTCACGTACAACACCGACGGCACGGTGGCCACGGCGACCGCGCCGGGCAACGGCACGAACAAGACCGTCTACGGGTACAACGCCAACAAGCAGCGCACCAGCCTCACCCCGGTCACCGGCACGAGCCTTGGCGCGAAGAGCTACTCCTACGACTACTACGGCCGCCTTGCCTCCGAGAGTGACGGCCGTGGAAACGCCACCGGGTACGTCTATGACAAGCTCGACCGGCTCACCCAGGTGAACCCGCAGACCGACGCGCTGGACGTTCGGAACACCTACGACAAGGCCGGGCGCCTGCTCACCAGCCGCAGCGCTACGGGCACCATCACGAACACCTACGACCAGCTCGGCCGGCAGCTCACCACGGTCAACTCGGCCGGTGGTGGGACGGTCAGCTACACCTACGACAAGGCCGGCAACCAGGCCACCCAGACCGACTCCTTCGGCACGTACACCAACGCCTACGACGCGGCGAACAAGCTGACCTCGACCACCTACCCCAAGGGCGGCAGCCCGAAGCTGATCGTGTTCGAGAACGACGCCCAAGGTCGCCGCACCGGCACCTGGCTGCAGTCCAACGCCGCCCACACCGTGTGGGCTGGCAAGCAGCTCACCGGGTACGACACCTCGGGCCGGGTCAACAGCCTCAAGGCCTGGACCGGGTCCGGCGACACCAGCAACACCGCCGTCTACGACACCACCTACTGCTACAACACCACCAGCCCCGCACCCACCTGCGGCACCACCCCAGCGAACGACCGCTCCAAGCTCCAGTGGTCAAGGGACAACCTCACCGGCCAGGTCACCACCTACAGCTACGACAGCTCCGGCCGTGTGACCCAGGTGGCGCAGTCCGGCGGGACCGGGGCAAACACGTACGCCTACACCTACGACGCCAGAGGCAACCGCCTCACCGCCGTCGTCACCGGTGCCACCCCGTCCTCGCAGACCCTGACGTACAACGCCGCGAACCAGATCACCTCGGCCGGGTACGCCTACGACGGGGCCGGGAACCTCACCGCGAACCCGACCACGGCGTTCACCTACAACACGGCGCAGCAGATGACCCAGGCCGTCAAGGGCAACGTCACCAGCAACTACACCTACGCCGGAGTCGACCAGAAAGCCGTCTTGTCGCAGAGCGTCTCGAGCGGGGTCAGCTACAACGCGACCTACGGCAAGAGCGACCAGAACGGCAACCCCACGATCGCCAAGTACACCGGCGGCACCTCCGGCGCCCACGTGTACTCCGACCCCATCACCGGCCAGGCCCTGATGCTGACCACCTCGTCAGACATCTCCGCCCTCTACGTCTGGGACGGCCTCGGCAACCCCGTCGGCCTTCTGACGGACTTCTCCACCAACTCCTTTTCATACGCCTACGACCCCTACGGCACCCGCGCCCTCACCGCCGGCGGCACCGGCAGCGGAGCAGGACAGAATCCGTACTCGTTCAAGGCCGGCATTCAGGACCGCGCAACCGGACTCGTGAAGTTCGGGCTGCGCTGGTACGACGCCACGGCTGGCACATGGACGCAACAAGACACCCTCGACGCGCCGCTCAGCCCCACTGATGCCAACCGGTACGGATTCGCAGGAGGGGACCCAGTCAACTCAAGTGATCCCACGGGATTGTCTGCGAGCGGCCGTGGTACGTGCAGCGGCCTAGTAGCCGTCTACAGCATTTCGACGATCGTTGCACTGGGGCTGGCAGGACCTACTGCGGGGGCGAGCATCGCCCTCGGGCTCGCGGCTTTCGCTATCGGTTCGTACGTGCAGACCACGTACTGTGATCGCCTATGAGGTACTACCTGGGTGCTGTGGCTGGGGTTTTGGTTGCGGGCGTACTTATGTCCCTTGGCGTCGTTCTTCTTCCTCTCGCTGGGTTAGGTACGACACCTGCATTCGCCATCGCGGCATTGATCGCTCTCGCTGGTGGATTCGGTGCCGCGAAACTCATCCGACAAGGGACGCCCCGGCCCGGCCGTGAGAAGTGAGAAAACTAAGCCTCTTCCCTAGCGATCTACCCCTCTAGGCAAGCGTGAAGAAGACCCGTCGCATTCTGGCGGGTCTTCTTTGCGTTCGTCACTAGCTTGGACATCCTCTGAGTTCCGAAAGGAAGCAGAGTATTTCGGTTTGACCTAGTGCCCGATAGGCGGTCGTTCATCGGGACACCTGCCCCGGCCGTTCTTGGTCGGCTGAGACCAAGTAGCTCCTGGCCTGCGGATTCGCGTATGCCTGTCCCGCAAAAATGCCCGGTGACGGGGGTTTAAACGCTACAGTCGGCGGATGCTCATCGGATACGCGCGTGTGTCGACCTCTGGACAGGATCTCGCAGCACAACGTGACGGTCTTAAAGCACTCGGTGTTGACGATCAACGCGTTCATGTTGACCACGGCTTGTCGGGCACGACTCGAGCGCGGCCCGGCCTCCGAGAAGCATTGGCTGCGTGCCGCACCGGCGATGTCCTGGTCGTCACGAAGCTCGACCGTCTCGCCCGGTCGCTGCGAGACGCCACCGACATCGCCGACGAGCTGACGAAGAAGGGCGTCGCCTTGAACCTCGGGGGAGCGGTCTACGACCCCACCGACCCCGTCGGCAGGCTCTTGTTCAACGTCCTCGGCATGGTCGCCGAGTTCGAGGCCGACCTCATCCGCGCCCGTACCCGTGAAGGGATGGCGATCGCCAAGGCCGCCGGCAAGCTCCGCGGCCGCAAACCGAAGCTGACCGCTTCGCAGGAGAAGCATCTCGTGCAGCTGCACCGCACCGGCGAGCACACCACAAGCGAGATCGCCGAGCTGTTCGGGGTCGCGCGTTCGACTGTCTACCGGGCAATTCAGCGCGCCGACCAGGCGCCACTTTGAAGGCTTGCGCCAGCTGCTTTTCTGAAGGAGGGCGACGAAGAAGATCGGGTCACGTACTCACGGCGGCCGCACTCTTCTTGCTGGCAGGGTTCACCCTGATAGCAGTGCGACGCCGACGGGCAGGCCACGACCATGAAGCCTGAGCAACCGGACAGCCCATCGCGACGGCGACGCATCTACGCAGGCGTTGCGGTGGGTTGCATCTCCAGCGTCGTCCTCGGGGCCGCCCTCGTTCGGGTAGCCCTGAACGCCCTGGACGCCAAGCCGTACGCCGGGGCGGCGACCGAGGACGCCTATCTCGTGGTCGCGATCGTCGCCCTTCTCATCTGGTGGGGAGGCACAGCGGCATGCATCGTCATCGGTCGCGTGCGTTTGCGCCGTTTGACCACGATCGGCACGCAGCGGAGCGCGCCTAAGGCGGACTCTCGCCCACCGACTTGAACTTGAATCTGTCTCGAACCTGATGGTTAACTGAAAACCAATCGAGGGGATGATGATGGAAGACACTGCTGCACGATCAGGGTGGACGCGGTTCTGGGAACGGGGTCGTTGGTGGAAGGCGCTGATCCTCGCCGTCGGCTACCTCGCCATCTACGAACCGGCATCGCTCCTCATGGCACCCTTCGTGCCATTCATCGGCGACGCTGGATCAGCCAGCTATGTCCTCGTCCTCATCGTCGTCCCGGTCCTGATCGGCAGCCTCATCCTGATCGGCTTCGGTGCCAGCCTCGGCTGGCTGCGAGGCCTCTTCGCACGGCAGGACGTCCCCGGCCGAGGCTGGATGTGGATCGCCATCGCCGTCGTGCTGCTCTTCAACGTGTTGCGCTTCGCGAGCATCGACTACGACGCTGCAGGCTTCGACTGGGTCGCCGCGTGGCTCTTGGCAGGACTGGTTATCGGCTTCTCCGAAGAAGTGCTGACTCGTGGATACGTGGTCCGCATCATGCGCTCGGCCGGCCGTTCCGAGATCGCCGTCGGGCTCGTCTCCGCTGCGTTGTTCTCGTTACTGCACGCGACCAACCTCTTCACCGGTCAGCCCTTCATCTCCACCATGCTGCAGATGCTCTACACATTCTTCTTCGGCCTCTGCATGTACCTCGCCCTCCGGGTGACGGGAACAATCATCGCTCCGATCCTGCTTCACGCGAGCACCGACCCGAGCATCTTCATGCAGGGCACATACCCCCTGCAGGGCGGCCTTGGGTCCCTGGCTCAGCTTGGCAACATCGTGGTCGTCCTCGTCGGCGTCGTGCTGCTCGTCGTCTTCCTCGTGACGGAGCGCCGTGCGGCACATCACGGGCAGCAGGTGGTCTAGCGGTCTACCTCGATCGATCACCGATGGTGATGTGCCCAGCGACCTCATCCCGAAAGACGACTGTGTTCGCCGCAGATACCGTCATCACCGGATGTGGAGAGCAAGAGCGTGCAGTTGATCGCAGTGGCGTCTGGATCAACCCGCCGCTCGACCTCCTCGGTGCCCGATAGACGATCGGCTATTGAGACATCCGATCCACGTCAAGGGTGGGCAAATGCCGGCGCACCGTTTATGATAAAAAAATCATAAATACGACGAAAGGTAGTGCTATGCCGAGGACTCCGGGTGCGACGAATAAGACCCCGCGCGAGCTACGGGCTGAGGCCAGGCGTCTCATGGAGAAGGCTGCGTACAAAGAAAAGCTGGCTAAGGCCAAAGCTCGTTCAGAGAAAAAGAAATAGGGGTCAGCAGCATCTTCTTAGACACGAGCCTGTCGTCCTCGCGACTTCGTTGCACCCAGCGCGCCGTACCCTCTCGACTTGCGGCGAGGTCTCGTTACTCGGAAGGGGATGAGCGGGCCCAAGCGGCCCTCGCTGGTTTTGCACCCTCGGCTAGGTGTCTCGCTCGAATGCCCGTCATTAGGCGTCCGTCTCCGAGTCGCCGTGCCCATCTCTGACCGTCTTTTGTGATGAAGAAAACGAAGACACGGTCGACGTCGACGTAGTGGACAACCGGTATCTCTTTCACAACCGTCACCCCGGGCTCGATGGCCGCGAGGTTCGCCCCAGCCGAACTCAGCACTTCATCGATGTAGTCGCGACCCTCGACTCGCGAGTAGGCGGTAACGGTTGGCAGGGGAGCTGAGGAGCCATTGAAGACATGGACATTGATGAACCTCGACGCAGGCCTCTCGGCGTGGTCGACGTAGCGCTGCGTGCACCAGACGCTTACGGCCGCGGCGTCTGCTGACTTTGCTCGTTTTCTGTCGCTGCTGATGATGTGCAACGTCGCAAAGAGAGCGCCAGCGGTACCCAGGGCGCCCACCCAGTCGGCAATACTTCCTAGTTCGATGATCTGACCCTCCTTGTTCGGCCCTGCGTGAGTAGCTGTCCCAGCTTGACAGGCGAGCTGACCGGGGACGAGGCCGGCCTCAGCGGCGTGCGGCTCTCCGTAGACGACGTTCGCCGCTCGTTCGTGGCTGTGCTGCCCCGGTAGCCTTGTCCGGACTTCAACGACGGGGGCGCTCACGCATGCAGGGACAAGAATCGCGACACAGCGGCCGCCTGGAGCTGACGTGGACCAACAAGGGTCAACGACTGCTGTCGCACGAAGACGGAAGCTACGAGTGGACCACGGCAGGGGACTACCGCACCTCGGAAGTACGCCTCCTCCACGGTGTAACGACAGTCGGCGAGGTTCTCCCCGTCAAGCACCGCGCCAGGGACAACCTCCTCGTGCGAGGGGACGCGCTTCACGCTCTGACCTCTCTTGGCTCGATCCCCGAATTCGCGAACGAGTACCTGGGCAAGGTGAAACTCGTCTACATCGACCCCCCGTTCAACACGGATCAGGCGTTCACGCACTACGACGACGCCCTCGAGCACAGCGTCTGGCTCACGATGATGCGCGACCGTCTTGCGCAGATCAAAAGCCTTCTCGCTCCCGATGGCTCGGTGTGGCTACATCTGGATGATGTGGAGGCCCACCGGGCGCGATCCGTCATGGACGAAGTCTTTGGTCCCGGAAACTTTGTGGCGACTGTTGTTTGGAGAAAGGTCTATTCACCCGACAACCGGACGCTAATTTCTCCATCCCAGGACTACCTCTTGGTCTACGCAAAAGACAAGACCCTCTGGAAGAACCAGCGCAACCTCGTCGCGAGAAACTCTGCTCAGCTGGCTAAGTACCAAAACCCTGACCATGACCCGCGTGGCCCATGGAAAACCGTCGACTTCAGCGCTCAATCGGGCCGAGCAACGAAGGGCCAGTTCTACACGCTCGTGACCCCAGCAGGGAAAGAATTGGCACCACCGTCTGGCCGTGCCTGGGTCTACACAAAAGACCGATATGAGGAGCTTGTCGCAGACAACCGCGTCTGGTTCGGCAAGAACGGTCAAGCTGGCCCGGCCCTGAAAAGTTTCTTGTCTGAGGTGCAGGACGGCGTTGTGCCGCAAACATGGTGGGATTACGCGGCCGTGGGTCATAACCAGGAGGCCAAGAAGGAGATCAAGGAGCTGTTTCCCGGGTTGGACCCGTTCGACACACCTAAACCGGAGCGCCTGATGCAACGGGTTCTCCATATCGCGACGAATCCAGGCGACATTGTCCTTGACTGCTTCGCCGGATCTGGCACAACTGCCGCAGTCGCACACAAAATGGGCCGCCGTTGGGTCACCGTCGAGTGGCTCAGCAAGGTCGTGGAGCAGTTCACCCTCCCCAGATTGATCAAAGTGGTCAAGGGCACTGATCCCGGAGGGATGACTACTTCAACGGAGCGGGTGGCAGGCGCGCCCTTGCCTGAAGGGGTCTCACCTGAACAGGCTCAGGAAGCGCTCCGAGTTGTGGCCGCCGCCGTGAAAGCTGGAGCGTTGACCGACCAATCGGTGGCAGCTAAGCCTGTCCTCAAAGCCCTCAGGGACGCCCTAAAGACTAAGGACGTGGTCTCGAAGAACTGGACGGGTGGCGGCGGGTTCCGGGTGCTTGATGTGGCTCCGTCGATGTTCAGCCTCGATGAAGGAGATATTTACCTGTCCGAATGGGCGACCGGTGAGCCTCTTGCCGAAGCTGTTGCCGCCCAGTTTGGCTTCTCCTACAACCCGGAGGGCGCTTTCGCCGGCAGCCGCGGAACAGTGCGCCTCGCTGTTGTCGACGGGTTCGTCAACGAAGACTTCGTCGACTACCTCGTCTCTGGCCTGCACGCCAGCGAGCTCGTCGAAATCTATGCAACTGGCATAGATCCTGACGCGCAGGCATACCTCAAGAAGCTTCTCCCCGGCTCGCGCCTGGTGAAAATACCTGCATCGATAATCTCTTCCTACCGCCGGGCCAACAGGCGGCAGGCGGGACTCAATTGGTTGGTCACGCAGTCGGGGGAGGCTGGCAAATGAACGACGACGCAGCACTAGAAGTTGATGAAGATCTGCTAGCACTCATCAGCCATCAGATGGAACTCCGCGACCCGAACTTCGATGCGATTACAGACATCGCAGTCGCCATTACAGACCACTTCGACCGCCTCGGCCGGTCTGACACCTTCGAGGGCGTCGTTGTCTCTGCGACGGGAGTGGGAAAGACATACGTTCTAGCCGGCGCCATCGATTACCTCGCCCAGGCGCGTGGTTGGAACAACTTCATGATCGTCGTCCCGGGACGCACCATCCGAGAAAAGACGATTGCCAACTTCACGCCAGGCGCAGCTCGCGACCTCACAAAGCTTCTTGGGGTGAAAACGGTCCTGGTCACGGCTGAAAACTTTGAGACGCCAGAAATGGCTAGGGCCATGGATGATCCTGATGTCGTCAAGGTCTACGTCCTCACAGTCCAGATTCTTCTTAAGCCTTCGCCTCAGATGAACCGCAGAACACGAGAATTCACGGAGGGCCTCGGAGCCAAGTTCTACGACTGGCTAACCGCCACAGACGATCTGGTGGTCTTGGCTGACGAGCACCACCTCTACTACGGAGAGAAGTTTTCGGATGCAATCCGTGGGCTAAACCCGCGGGCAATCATTGGGCTGACAGCCACACCGAACAAGAAGACTGATTCCGAACAGATCATCTTCCGATATCCACTAGCTGCGGCAATAGCTGATCGATACGTCAAGACGCCCGTGATTGTTGGGCGGAAAGACGATCGAAGCGACCTGCTCACCCGCCTTAACGATGGCGTCACTCTCCTCGAATGCAAGCGGAGCGCACTAGAGGCTTTCCTTGCGAGCGAGCCTGAACGAAAAGCAATCAACCCGTTCATGTTGGTTGTGGCAAGAGACACTGCGGAAGCCGACCACATCGCTTCCCTTCTGCGAGCAGACGATTTCCGGGAAGGCGCCTACGTCGACGCAGTCATTCAGGTCGACTCGTCCGTTACTGAAGACAAAGAGCCAGGCATGTGGGGGCGGCTTGCCTCGGTTGACTCACCTGATTCTGCTGTCCGTGTGGTGGTGAGTGTGGCAATGCTGAGAGAGGGGTGGGACGTCAAGGGCGTCTATGTCCTCATGTCGACACAGCCGTCGCTGTCAAATGTGTTGACTGAGCAGGTTCTTGGCCGTGGGCTAAGGCTTCCGTTTGAGGCCTACACCGGCGTCGAGATGCTGGACACACTCGAGGTGCTCGCGCATGAGAAATTTTCTGCACTTCTCGAACGGGCCGGCGTCCTGAATGAAGCTTTCGTCTCTTACCGAACCCGGACCAGGGTTGTGGAAGATCAAAATGGGGACGCGACTGTGCGTCAAATTCAGAAGGACGTTCCTTCGCCCATCGTCACTTTGCCGATCGAGATTTCACCAGATGACGAATCTACGAACGGCCTGAACGATTGGGGCGCCACGGGCCTTGAGTCGCCCGGTTTTATAACGCTGAGCGACGTCGACTCTCGTCAAGAGGCCTCATCAACGGCCGTGGATGACCTGGAGCGCCCCGCAATCACGTTGAGGTCGGATGCACCCGAAGTCATCCTTCCGCGCTTGTCACAGCGCCCCACCACCAAGCGGTTCAGTCTCGCTGACGTGACCAACGAAGACGCGTTTACGGGGCTTGGAAAGACTCTCAGGGCCAACCCTGACGACGAACTTCGTCGAATGCGTCTGACTGCTGTGCGGGTCACCGGGCCGGACGGCATTGTGAGGTCTGAGACCCGACAAGTGTCGGCCCAGGACCCCATCACGTCTAAGGCGACTCTCGACATGCCTCTCGACGTCTCGCGTGATGCCCTCGTTGGACAGGTCATGGGGCTCCCCATGGTCGACAGCGGTTCCGCGGTGCGATCCATGGAGAAGTCCAACGCCCGGCGACTAGTCGACCTGCTCATTGAAGGGCTCGGCGACGATGCTGAGCAACTTCTAGCTGCCTACGGTGGCCGAGCAGCAGTGCGCCTCGGACGTCTCATTCAGGCAGAACAGAAGAAGACGCCCTCTCAAGTTGCTTATGACGAGCAAGTAGAGTTCGTCACTTTTGCCCCTACTCGTCGCTTGGGAGCTCGCGAGGTTACGGACGACATCAATGGCAAGTTCGAAAAACGACGCGCATACACGGGCTGGAAAAAGTCCCTTATGCCAACCGAATGGTTCGACTCCACCCCAGAACTTGAAGTTGCGCGCATGCTCGATGAAACCCAGTCGTTGGAATGGTGGGCACGGTTGCAGCAGGGCGATCTCACGATCGCCTGGGGGAATGGACAGCGGTACAACCCTGACTTCCTTGTAGCAGATGGGCCAAACCGACGAACACTGCTCGAGGTCAAGGCGGACGACGAGATGGATGCCACTGCTGTCGTCGCTAAACGACAGTCAGCAAAGAAGTGGGTCAACTATGCGAACGGCCTACCGGAGGTCGAGTCGCGCGGTGAAAAATGGGCCTATTTACTCGTGTCCGAATCGGACATTGATCAGGCCAAGGGGTCCTGGGACGCCCTTAAACGGTTCGGCTAGCCGCGAGTAGGCGTACACCCACCGAGGAAGGTGTCAGAGGCTACTTTCTAACGTTTGACGGATGGGAGTTCGAGGGTCAGGCGAGACGGCAGCAAGGATTTTCCGCCGATCGATCCCGACGCACCCTCTCGCGGTGCCGCCGGCCCCAGGCACGTTTGGTGTTTGGCAGATCCGCCGGGTGCCCTCCGCTCCCCTCGGCTACGTCCTCTCTCGTCCCGAGCTCGGCGGCATCGTGTACCACTGCTACGCCCACGGCCGAGATGATGCCGGCGGGCGCCCGTGGCTTCGCCGGGAGGACAGCTTGAACAGCGCCGTGGCGTGGATGATCCAGCACGAGGGCGAGCTGTCGGCCCTGACGGGCCGACTGTATCCCGAGCCGGACGAGTGGCCGGTGTGATCTCGCGGCGCCCTGGCGGGCACCCAGGGGCGCCCGCGTAGCGTTGATCCGGTCGGCTTCCCCCAAGCCGACGAGAGTCGCCCAGCGGTCCCTAACTGCTGGGCTTCATGAGCCCCCGCATGTCGGTTTCCCCCAACCGCGCGGGGGCTTCTCTTTGCCCGAGACGTGCTCGAGCTCGCGTGCCGGCATCGCCCGCGGACGGCAACCGGGGGGAGTCGCTGCGCTCTCTGATGGAAGCCGCTTCGCGGCCCTGTCTGGCCCTGCGGGCCCTGGTTGTTGTTGCCGTGAAGCCTGCGGCATCGTACGTCGGTCCAGGGGGTGTTCAAGCGGCTGCGCCGCCTGCTCCTTCCGACAAGTGCGGCCGCGGTCGCTGCGCTCCCTTATTTCGGCCGAACTTCTCTCCTTCCACTGCCCTTCGGGTTGCACACCCCCTGCCCCTCCTGCTCGACACTTCGTGCCTTCACGGCAAAAACAACGAGGAAGAGAAGGAGAAAGCACATGACGCAGCAGATCACGACGGTGACGACGATCGTCCCCACGGCCACCGAGGAGACCTTGAACCGGGAGCTTCGGAAGCTGGGGGAGAGAGACAGCGACCTGGCCCAGTACGCAGGCCTCGGCTGGGTCCTCGCCCACACGCACGCAATCGCGGGGGCAGATCACACGACGTTCGTCGACACCCTCACCCGCCAGCAGTAACCGCCACGAGGAAGCGGGACGGACCTAAAGGAAGTAGGCCCGTCCCGCCCCCTCAGCCTCACAGACGCATGAGCAGGAGACAAGACATGACCGCACTGACCATCACCCACACCCACGAGTCCGGCACCCTTATCGGCGGCACCGCCCGTGGCGACGGCACCGCCGACGTCCTGAAAGCCACCGGCTGGCGGTGGGGCCGAAGCATTGGGGCTTGGTACGTACCCAACAGCCGCGACCACCTCCCGAACCTGTGGAAGATCGGCCGCACCGTGACCGCGCTTTGTGAAGCGGGGTTCGAAGTCACGACCGAACTCAGCACCGAGCACCGCCCCACCGCCGAGGTCGAGGCAGGCAAGATCGCCCGCCAGGCCGACCGCGTCGACGCGCTGAACTCAAAGGCGGACCGGAAGGGCGCCGCGGACGAGACCGCCTGGCAGCGCGCCGAAGGAGCGCTAGGGCGTCTGCCCGAGGGGGGCGAGCCGATCCACGTCGGGCACCACTCCGAGGCCCGCCATCGTGGAGCGATCAAGAAGGCCGACACGGCCATACGTCGGTCCGTCGAGGCCACCCGCGATGCTGAGCGCGCCCGGGGTCGTGTCGAGGCGGCCAGCCACACCACGGACTGCCGATACGCCCCCGTCACGGTTGCGAACCGGATCAAGAAGCTGGGAGCGGAGATCCGCAAGCTCGAACGCACCACCCAGGGAGACGTCTACGACCACCGCACCGGAATCCGCCCCGCCACCCTCGACGAGCACGCAAAGCGCCTGGCACGGCTCACGCCCCACATCGAGGAAAAACGCGACCAGATCGCATTCTGGGAAGGCGTGCGAGCCGGGCAGATCGAATCCGGAAAAGCCACCGGCTACGACCGGAGCACTGTCGCCAAGGGTGACCGGGTGAAGATCCGCGGGTCTTGGCGTGAGGTCGTCCGGGTGAACAAGATGACCGTCAGCGTCAGCACTGATTACAGCTGGACCGACACCGTCCCCTACGCCGAGATCCAGGCACTCACCCCAGCACCGGTTCCCGCCTAAGGGTGGATCGCCCGGCCGCCCGCGGAGCGGTCGGG
>NZ_RKID01000009.1:0-46506 GCF_003751725.1 Frigoribacterium sp. PhB118
GGGGCCCCCCCCGGGGGGGGTGCCGCGGGGCGGGGGGGGGGCGGGGGGGGGGGGGGGGGGGGGGGCCCCCCCCCCCCGCCCCCCCCCCGGCCCCGCCCCCCCCCCCCCCCGCCGGGGGGGGGCCCCACGTCCGGTCCACGGTGCGACAGGTGCAGGAGGCGCGGATTCAGCCGAAGAGGCGCGTCGCGATCGAGCCGATCAGGTCGTCCGTCGGCACGTTCGTCTGGTCGACGGTGACGACGACGTCGTCGCGCAGCCAGTAGGTCTGCGCGCGGTCCACCGGGTACAGCGGGTCGGGCGTCACGAGCTGGCAGCTGCGCCCCTCGTGGACCGAGGTGCAGGTGTAGCCCTGCGAGGCGAGACCGTCGAGGGCCGCGGCGCCGGCGGCGGGCTCGAGGTGACCCATCGCGACCGAGATGCCCGAGACGTCGGCCCGCGGGTCGCGCCAGAGGCAGGACAGCTCGGTCGCCGCCCCGACGACGTCACGAGCGCCGGCCCCCGCGGGCGGGGTGGTCGGCGTGACCACGCCCGAGCTGGTGCCCGAGCCGCCGAACTCGACCGGGTTGAGCGGGATGTCGCCGAAGGTCGAGGCGTAGGTGGCCTGGTCGACGATGTCGGTGCAGTCGACCGGGAGGGCGACCGGGCCGGCGGTCTCGGTGGGCGCGGGCGTGGGCGCGGCGGTGGCCGTGCCGGTGGCCGACGACGGCGTCGCCGAGCTCGTCTCGGACGGGCTCGGCGTCGCGTCGCCGGCCCCGCCCGCGCAGCCTGCGGTCAGCACCAGGATCAAGCAGGCCGTGGCCCCCGTGCCGATCGCGGCGCGCATCGTCGTCGTGCTCTTCATGGTCGTGCCCTCCTGGTCGTCGGGTCGTCCCCCCGGCAGTCGTTCTCGACGCTACAGACCGGTCCGGCCCGAGCACTCGTCCCAGAGGATGAGGTCGGGCCGGCCAGGGTCACGATCGCGTCACGAGGCGTCAGCCGTCGAGGTGAGCCAGGGCGTAGTCGGCCTCCTCGGCGGTGAACTGTTCGCCGTACTCGCTGACGAGCTGGTTGCGCAGCACGTCGCCCGTCATGCCGTCCGCCGCGTAGGCCTTGGCCTTGCGGACGGCGTTGGCCTGCCAGTCGGCGTCGACCGTGTCGACCGCGTACTGCGCCGCGGCCTCGGAGGCGCCGCCGGCCACGAGCTTCGCGTAGGTCTCGAGCTTGCTGCTGCCGAGGCCGTTCGCGATGGTCTCGGCGTCCGCCAGGGCGTCCGAGTAGTCGGCCGGCACGTCGGCGGCCGCCGACGACGGCGTGGTCGACGGGGTGGGCGCAGGCGTCGGCGAGGTGCGGACGGGGGCGGGCTCGGAGGTGGCGGTCACGGCCGGGTCGTCCTGCTGCACGCTGTCGATCGCCGCGCCGAGGCCGACGGCGACGACGATGGACACGATGGTGGCGACGGCTCCCAGGCCGAGGCCGATCCACGCCATGACCTTCGACTGGTGCCGCAGCAGCGCGATGATGCCGAGCACCACGGCGGCGAGTCCGACGATCGTGCCCACCACGGGCACGAGGCCGAGCAGGAACGCGACGATGCCCACGACGAGGGCGGCGATCGCGAGCCCGATCGGGCGGCCCGGTCGCGGCGGCGGGGTCGACGTCCCCGTCGCGGGGTAGGAGGTGGTCGGCTGGTCGGCGGAGGGGCGTCGCTCGTCGGAGCCGCCCCCCAGCGGGCTCTCGGTGGTCATGCTCCGAGCCTGCCAGGTGGCGGACAGACGGGTCCACCCCCGAACGGGGCGCGTCGGCGGGCCGGGGGACGCCAGGCGCGTCGTCCGGGGCGGGGACGAGACGCGTCGCCCGGACCGGGTGCGAGACTGGTCGGCAACGACACGGCCGTCACCGACGACGGCGCACGGCGGGCCGCACGACGCCCGCCCCACCAGAGAGGGTGGCCGATGGGCACGCAGCACGAGCAGGCGTCCGAGCACGCACACGACGCCGGGGCGACGACCGACGAGAGCGGCCGAGGGGACGCGACCCGCGCCTCCTCGTCCGGGGTCACGGACGGTCGAGACGGGCCGGCCGCCCCGACCGCCGACCTCGTCGTGCACACCGTGCGGGTGCACCGCAGCGACCAGCCGTTGGCCCGCGAGGACGAGCTCGCGTGGCGCCTGGCCGCGCTCGCGACCGACGACGCGCCCGTCGACGACGACGTGACCGAGATGGTCATCAACCGCCTGATCGACAACGCCGCCGTCTCGGCCGCGTCGCTGCTGCGCGCGCCGGTCGCCGTCGCGCGCGACCAGGCGCTCGCGCATCCGCCGACCACCGGAGGCGCGGGCTCGCAGGTCACGGGCGTCGCGCCCGAGCACCCCGTCTCGCCCGAGTGGGCCGCCTGGTCGAACGGGGTCGCCGTGCGCGAACTCGACTTCCACGACACGTTCCTCGCGGCGGAGTACTCGCACCCCGGCGACAACATCCCGGCGATGGTCGCCGTCGCACAGCACCGCGGACTCGACGGTGCGGCCCTGCTGCGCGGCATCGTGACCGGCTACGAGGTGCAGGTCGACCTCGTCCGGGCGATCAGCCTGCACGCCCACAAGATCGACCACGTCGCCCACCTCGGCCCGTCGGTCGCGGCAGGCCTGGGCACGATGCTCGGGCTCTCGACCGAGGTGGTGCACCAGGCGATCGGCCAGGCGCTGCACACGACGACGGCCACGCGGCAGTCGCGGAAGGGCGCGATCTCGTCGTGGAAGGCCTACGCCCCGGCCTACGCGGGCAAGGCCGCGGTCGAGGCCGTCGACCGCGCGATGCGCGGCCAGGGCAGTCCCGCCCCGATCTACGAGGGTGAGGACGGCGTGATCGCCCGGCTGCTCGACGGACCCGGGGCGTCGTACGACGTGCCCCTGCCGGCGCCGGGTGCGTCCAAGCGGGGCATCCTCGACACGTACACGAAGGAGCACTCGGCCGAGTACCAGGCCCAGGCCTGGATCGACCTCGCCCGGCGCCTCGGCCGCGCGCACCCCGCCCTCCGCGACCCGGCGCAGGTGCGCCGCATCGTGCTGCACACCAGCCACCACACGCACGTCGTGATCGGCTCGGGCGCCGGCGACCCGCAGAAGTACGACCCCACGGCCAGCCGGGAGACGCTCGATCACTCCATCCCCTACATCGTCGCCGTCGCCCTGCAGGACGGCGAATGGCACCACGAGCGCAGCTACGCCCCGGCCCGGGCGAAGCGTCCCGACACCGTCGAGCTGTGGCAGCGCATCACCACGGCGGAGGACCCCGCCTGGACGGCCCGCTACCACTCGACCGACCCCGCCGAGAAGGCGTTCGGCGGCCGCATCGAGGTCGAGTTCGTCGACGGCACGACCCTCGTCGACGAGATCGCCGTCGCCGACGCCCACCCCCTGGGGGCGCGGCCCTTCGGACGCGAGGACTACGTGCGCAAGTTCCGCACGCTGGCCGAGGGCGTGCTGCCCGACGCCGAGGTCGAGCGGTTCGTCGACCTGGCCACGCGCCTCCCGTCGTTGACGGCGGCCGAGGTGCGGCAGCTGGGCATCGTCGCTCCCGACGCCCTCGCGGGTGCCGCCGCCCAGCCGGGCGGGCTCTTCTGATGCTGTACTCGACGGTGTCGCCGGCCGACAAGCGTGCGGCGTTCCGGGCCGGGCTGGCCGACGAGCGCACCCTGGTCTTCCCCGGCGCGTTCACGCCGCTCACCGCGCGCCTGATCGAGCAGAAGGGCTTCGACGGCGTCTACGTGTCGGGCGCCGTGATGGCCAACGAGCTCGGGCTGCCCGACATCGGCCTCACCACGCTCACCGAGGTCGCCACGCGGGCCGGGCAGATCGCGTCGATGACCGACCTGCCCGTGCTCGTCGACGCCGACACCGGGTTCGGCGAGCCGATGAACGTCGCCCGCACCGTCCAGGCGCTCGAGGCCGCCGGCGTGGCCGGGCTGCACGTCGAGGACCAGGTCAACCCCAAGCGCTGCGGTCACCTCGACGGCAAGCAGGTCGTGGACGCGGCGACGGCGGCCGGGCGCATCCGGGCCGCGGTCGACGCGCGCCGCGACCCGTCGCTCGTGATCATGGCGCGCACGGACGTCCGGGCGCTCGACGGGCTCGAGGCCGCGGTCGACCGGGCCCGGGCCCTGGTCGACGCGGGGGCCGACGCGATCTTCGCCGAGGCGATGGCCGACCTCGGCGAGTTCGAGGCGATCTGCTCGGCGCTCGACGTGCCCGTGCTCGCCAACATGACCGAGTTCGGCAAGAGCGCCCTCTTCACGCACCAGCAACTGCACGACGTGGGCGTGAGCATGGTGATCCACCCGGTGTCGCTCATGCGTGCCGCGATGGGGGCGGCGTCCCGGGCGCTCGACGCGCTCGTGGCCGACGGGTCGCTCGAGTCGCAGGTGCCGACGATGCAGACCCGTGCCGAACTCTACGAGCTGATCGACTACCCCGGCTACGCCCGCTTCGACGCCGGCGTCTACGACTTCACGCTGGAGGGCTGAGGTCGGGCGCCGGTGCCGGACGCCGCCGAGTGGACAGCGCGCCGCGTCATGCGGCGGCGCGCTGTCCACTCGGCGGTTCTCGGTGCGCATAGGTCGTCTCGTCGACATGACGCGGTGGGCGGGCGGTCGTCCACAGCGAAGTTCTGGAGGCGCGGCCGGGTCCGATCGACGGGCGAGCATCGAGGGATGGACGACGACCTCCCCGATCTGATCTTCTCCGCCACGCCGGGTGCGCAGTCCCGTGAGGCGCGCGCCCTGCGACGCGACGCCGCCGCGGGACGTCTCGTGCGCGTCCAACGGGGCGTCTACGTGGCGACGGAGGACTGGGGCCGACCGAGGCCCTGGCGTCGCCACGTCGTCCGGGTGCGGGCCGCCGTGTCCGCGCTCCCCGCCGACTGCGTCGTGTCCCACGGCTCGGCCGTCGCCGTGCACGGGCTGCCGAGCGTCCAGGGCGACCCGCGCCGGGTGCACGTGATCGACCGACGTCGGGCCTCGACCCAGTGCACGCCGGTCCTCGTCAAGCACGGGGCCGGTCTCGAGGACGACGAGATCGAGTCGGTGGGCGACCTGCTGGTCACGAGTGAGCTGCGCACCGCCTTCGACGTCGCGAGGTCATCCGGGTTCGACGACGGCGTCCTCTGTCTCGACGGCGTGATGCGTCGTCGGCTCTTGGTCGAGAGTCGGCTTCCGAGGGCCGCCGAGATGCGCACCCGAGTCGACGATCTGCGTGACGAGTTCCGGCTCCGGTTCGGGGCGATGGCCGACGGCGTGGTCGGACGGCGGGGTGAGCTGGCACTCGGGCGAGCGATCTCGTTCGCCACGCCCCTGTCCGAGAACGGCGGGGAGTCGCTCGTGCGAGTCGCGTTGCATCGGCTCGGTGCGCCTCAGCCGATCCTGCAAGAAGAGTTCTTCGACGCCCGGGGATTCGTCGGACGATGCGACTTCTTCTTCGAAGAGTTCGGGTTCGTGCTCGAGTTCGACGGTTTCGGCAAGTACTCGGACCCTCGCTTGCTCGCGGGCTCGTCCCCGGCCGAGGTCGTACGCCGTGAGAAGAAGCGCGAGGCTCGATTGTTGGGCACGGGGCGGGTCCGACGCATCGAGAGATGTGACATCGACGACGCACTCGATCCGCGACGGCTGGCGGCGATCGTGCGCCGTGGCGGGGTGCCGCTGCGGTCGGGCCGCACCTCGGCGTCGTGGTCGTGAGGGTGCACTGATCGCACAGCGTCGTCGGCGCCGCGGCAGCGAACCGTCGAATGGACAAGGCGCCGTGTCGCGCGGCGGCGTCGTGTCCACTCGGCGGTGCGGAGCGGTGTTGAGCGGTGCGTAGCGGTGCAAAGCACTGCAAAGCGGTGCGGTGGGGTTGGTTGGGGCGGACTAGGCGAGGTCGGCGAACAGGGCGCTGACGAACTCGGTGCGCTCGACCATGCCGTGCACGCTGATCCACTCGTGTCGGGCGTGCGCTCCGCCGCCGACGCCGCCGACCCCGTCGAGCACCGCCAGGCCCAGTGCGGCGGCGAAGTTGCCGTCGCTGGCGCCGCCGACCGACACCTCGCGCAACTCGAAGCCGAGCGAGGTGGCGACCCGGGCGGCGCGTTCGTACAGCGCGCCGGTCGCGACCGAGCGCTCCATCGGCGGGCGGTTCCAGCCGCCGGTGACCTTCAGCGTCGCGGCCGGATCGTGCGCCGCGAGCCCGGCGAACACCCGCTCGATGCGGTCGGCCTCGGTCGACGAGGTGACGCGCACGTCGACCATCGCGCGGGCGTAGCCGGCCTTGACGTTGGTGCGGGTGCCGCCCTGCAGCACTCCCACGTTCAGCGAGGTGCCCGCCTCGACGTCGGCGGCCGCGTGCAGGGCCAGGACGACGCGGGCGATCTCGTCGACGGCGCTCGCACCGGAGCGCGGGTGCAGGCCGGCGTGCACCTCGACCCCGAAGGCCTCGACCTCGAAGATGCCGACGCCCTTGCGGGCGGTCTTCACGGCACCGTCGGCGGCGGACTCGAAGACGAACACCGCGCCTCCTCGTCCGACCTCGCGCTCGATCGCCTCACGCGAGGCGATGCTGCCGACCTCCTCGTCGCCGTTGAGCAGCAGGCGCACGTTCGGACGCGGCAGCCCCAGGCGGTCGCCGATCGCGAGGGCGTTGCCGAGCTGGATCAGCCCGGACTTCATGTCGAAGACGCCCGGGCCGGTCATGCGGTCGCCCTCGACCGTGACGGGCCACCCGGCCAGCGTCCCCTCGGACCAGACCGTGTCGTAGTGGCACAGGGCCGACACCCACTCGGTCGAGCCCGACGGCGACGGGTAGTCGAGGGTCACCGTGTCGCCGTAGCCCTCGACGACGTGCACCCGGCGCTCGGCCGGCGGGCCGACGGTCTCGCCGAGCCAGGTCTCGATCCAGCGGAGCCCCGCCTCGAGCAGGTCGACGTCGTCGGACGGCGTCTCGAGGCTCGCGTAGGTCGTCAGGTCGGCCACCATCGCGTCGAGGCGGGCCTCGACCTCGCGACGGAGGGCGGTGACCTGGTCGGGCTGCAGGGCGTCGTGGCTCACGGTCTCGCTCTCGTCGGGCCCGCCACGGTGTGCGGGCATCTGACCATCTCACTCCCGTGGGCGGGGCGGCGACCGGTGGGGAGGCGCGGCGCGGGACCCGAGGAGGCGCGGCGCCGGACCGAGGAGGCGCGGCGCGGGACCCGAGGAGGCGCGGTCGGCTCTGTCGGAGGCCCCCGATACAGTCGGGGGCACCGACTCCGGCACCCGTTGCCGCACCGACCGCGACATCCACGAGAGGGGCCCCGTGCGCATCCTGCACACCAGCGACTGGCACCTGGGGCGCACGCTGCACGGGGTCGACCTGCACGAGCACCAGCAGGCCTTCGTCGACCACCTGGTGGGGCTCGTGGTCGAACGGTCGATCGACGTCGTGGTGGTCGCGGGCGACGTGTACGACCGGGCCGTCCCCGCGGTGCCCAGCGTGCGCCTCCTCGGCCGGGCCCTCGCGGGCCTGACCGAGCACGCCACCGTGATCGTCACGCCGGGCAACCACGACTCGGCGGTGCGTCTGGGGTTCGCGGCCGAGCTGATGCGCCCGGGCCTGCACCTGCGGGCGTCGGTCGACCTGCTCGACGAGCCCGTCGTCGTCGATGACCCGGAGGGGCCGGTCGCCTTCTACGGGCTGCCCTACCTCGACCCCGACAGCGTCCGCAGGTCCCTGGCACCGGCGGGCGCCGACGAGCCGTTGCCCCGGTCGCACGCGGCCGTCGTGGGTGCGGCGATGCAGCGGGTGCGCGACGACCTCTCCGGGCGACCCGGCACCCGGTCGGTCGTGGTGGCGCACGCGTTCGTCGTGGCGGGGCCCGCAGCCGACCGCGAGCCCGACGGCGCCCCGACGCCCGAGCGCAGCGAGAGCGAGCGCGACATCCGGGTGGGCGGCGTCGACTCCGTGCCGTCGGCCGCGTTCGAGGGCGTCGACTACGTCGCCCTCGGCCACCTGCACGGTGCCCAGCGCGTCGGCCCGTCCGGTCGCCTGCGCTACTCGGGTTCGCCCCTGGCCTTCTCGTTCGGCGAGCGGAACCAGGTCAAGTCGTCCACGATCGTCGAGCTGGCCGCCAACGGCTCGGTCTCGGTCGAGCTCGTCCCGGCTCCCGTCCCGCGACGACTGGCCGAGGTGACGGACTCCCTCGACGCCCTGCTCGACGGGCGCCACGACGACCTGCGCGACGCCTGGCTCCGGGTCTTCGTCACCGATCCGGTGCACCCCGAACGGCTCTACACGCGGGTGGCCGAGCACTTCCCGCACGCCCTCGCGATCCACCACACGCCCGTCGGCGCGGTCGAGGCCTCGGCGCTCGCCGCCGTCACGGCCGAGTCCGACCCGATCGAGGTGGCGGCCGAGTTCGTCGCCTTCGCCTCGGGCGGGGCGGCGAGCGAGACCGAGCTCGCCGTGGTGCGCGGCGCCTACGAGGCCGCACTCGCGAGCGAGGTCGGCGAATGAACCTCCACCGGCTGACCCTGAGGGCCATCGGGCCCTACGCGGGCGAGCACAGCATCGACTTCGCCGCGCTCGGCGCCTCGGGCACCTTCCTGCTCGAGGGCCCGACGGGTTCGGGCAAGTCGACCATCATCGACGCGATCGTCTTCGCCCTCTACGGCGGGCTCGCCGGTTCGGCCTCGACGCCCGACCGCCTGCGCAGCCACCACGCCGCCCCCGACGTCGAGCCCTTCGTCGAGCTCGTCTTCGAGAACGGAGCGGGCGTGCACCGCATCCGACGCACGCCCGCGTACCGCCGTCCGAAGGCACGCGGCACGGGCACGACGCCGGCGAACGCGACCGCCAAGCTGTGGCGCCTCTCGTCGCCCGACGCCGTCGACGGCGAGATCGTCTCGATCAGCACGCAAGAGGCCGGCGCCGAGGTCTCGCGCATCCTCGGGCTCACGCGCCAGCAGTTCGTGCAGACCGTCGTCCTGCCCCAGGGCGAGTTCGCCGCCTTCCTCCGCTCGACCGGCGAGAAGCGCAAAGAGGTCCTGCAGTCGCTCTTCGGCACCGAGATCTACGAGCGCACCACGGCCGAGCTCGTCGACCGGCGGAAGGTCGCGAACGCCGCCGTCGCCGCCGCCGACCGCGACATCGAGCTGGCGCGAGCCAGACTGCTCGAGGCGAGCGGCCTCGAGGCCGAGGCCCTCGACGAGGGGCTGGCCGCCGACGGCGGGGTCGCCCTGCTCGGTGACCTCGAGGCCCAGGCCGTCGCCGCGTCGGCTCAGCGGTCACGGGTGGTCGAGGCCCGAGACGCGGCACGACGGTCCCTCGATCGCGTGCGGGCGCTGGGGGCGGCACTCGACCGACGAGCCGACCTGACCGTCCGGCGGACGCGCCTCGACGAGGGCGACGGCGAGATCGCCACGGTCCGCTCGCGTGTCGCCGCGGCGACCCGGGCCGCGACCGTGACCGACGCCCTCGCCGCGGTCACGCGGGCGACCGAGGCCGAGCGTGATGCGGCGTCACGCCTGGCCGAGGCCGCCGGGGTCGTCGCGGACGGCGAGACGACCGCGGCGAACGGCGAGGCCCCGCTCCGAGCCGACGTCGCCGCCCGTCGCGACGCCCGACTGTCGGAACTCGCCCTCCTGACCGAGGCGGCCCGGACCGAGAAGGCCCTGCCCGGTCGCCGCACCGCCCTCGAGGCGGCCGAGCAGTCCCTGGTGGATGCCGACGAGCGGCGCCGGGAGCTCGACGCGCACCTCGTCGCGGCCCCCGCCGTGCGGGCGTCGCTCGTCGTCGAGCGCGACGCCCTGGCCGACGCCTCGACCGACCTCGTCGCCGCCGAGCAGGCGACGGCCGAGGCGCGGCTCCGCCTGCGTGACCTCGACGACCTCGACGCCCTCGGCCGGGCCGTCGACGCGGCGTCCGCACGACTGGCCGACGACTCGGCGGCGGCACTGCGGGCCCTCGACGACGAGGCGGGCCTCCGCCGTCGGCAGATCGAGGGCATGGCGGGTCACCTGGCCGCGGCTCTGGTCGTCGGCGACCCGTGCCCCGTGTGCGGCTCGCGAGAGCATCCGGCCCCGGCGGCTCCCGGCACCGAGCACCCCACCGACGACCAGGTCGAGGCCGCGTCGCGGACGTCCCGAGCGGCCGAGGCCCGTCAGCGCGAGTCCGCCGCACGGCACGCGACCGCCGAGGGGCGGGCCGCGGAGGCCCGCCGCGCCCTGGGCGACCTGACCCGCGACGACGTCGAGTCCGACCTGGCCCGGCTCGCCCTGCGCGTGGCCGAGGCCACCCGGGCCCGTACCGCCCTCGCGGCATCCGAGGCGGCGCTCGTGGCCCACGACCGCGAGGTCGACGAGCTGCGGGCCGAGCGGGACGACCTCCGCGAGCGAGCCGCCACCGGCCGGGAGCGCGTGGCCGCCGACCGGCGGGCCCTGCTCGACGACGAGGCCGAGATCGCGCGACTGCTCGACGGTCGGGCCCCGACCATCGCCGAGCTCACCGCAGCGGTCGGTGACGGGGTCGAACGCGACACGCGCCTCCTGACCCTCCTTGACGCCGCCGACGTGGCGTCCGACGCGGCGGCCGTCCGACGTGCCGAGCTCGCGGCCGCCCTCGAGCGCAGCGGGTTCGACGACGTCGACCAGGTCGCCGACGCCGCCCTCGAGGCAGGCGACCTCGCCGCGCTCGAGGCGCGGGTCTCGGCCCACGAACGCGAACGGGCGATCGTCGCGGCCGGGCTGGTCGAGCCCGAGGTCGCGGTGCTGGCCGGCGACGAGGTGGCGGACGTCCCGTCGGCCGTCGAGGCCCTCGACCGGGTCGAGGCCGAGCTCGACGAGGTCACCGACCGCGCGACGCGCACCGGCGACCGGGCCGAGCGGTCGCGCCAGGCCCTGGCCGCCCTCGAGGCCGTGACCGCCGCGGCCGACGCCGCCGTCGAGCACGCCCGGGCGGTGGTGCGCATGGCGAACCTTGCCAGCGCCTCGACCGGCGAGAACGTCAAGGGCGTGACGCTCGGCACCTACGTGCTGCTGCGCCGGTTCGACGAGGTCGTGGCGGCGGCGAACGTCCGGCTGTCGGTCATGTCGAGCGGGCGGTACGAGCTCGCCTCGTCCGACGAGCGCGAGGTCGGGTCGCGCTCGCGCAAGACGGGGCTCTCGCTCGTCATCCGGGACGCGACCACCGACACCACCCGCGACCCCGGCAGCTTCTCGGGCGGTGAGACCTTCTACGCCTCGCTCAGCCTCGCCCTCGGCCTCGCCGACGTCGTCCAGGCCGAGGCCGGCGGGCTCGAACTCGGCACCCTGTTCGTCGACGAGGGGTTCGGCTCGCTCGACCCCGAGACCCTCGACGCGGTCATGAGCGAGCTCGGCCGGCTCAGTGCCTCGGGGCGGGTGATCGGCATCGTCAGCCACGTCGACGAGCTCAAGCAGCGCATCGCCGACCGGGTCGAGGTGCGCCGTCGCCCCGACGGGTCGTCGGTGCTCCGCTCGACGGCCGGCTGAGCAGGCAGGGCAGCGCGGGTCGGCTCAGCGGGACGGGTCGGCTGAGCCGGCAGCGGGGCGGGGCAGCGCGGCGGGCCGGCTGGGCGGGGCGGCGGGGCGTGCCAGCCGAGCGGGCGACCCCCGTCCGAGGGTGTTCACCCGCGCGCACGGCCTCGTTCACGTGGCGGCCACCCGGCAGGAGTCTGCTGGTCCCCGCCCCGCGGCGACTCCGTCGCGTGGCGACCGGATCACGATCACGATCACAGGAGCAGAACCGTGTCGAAGAACACCCCGAACCGCCGGCGTGCGGCCCTGACGACGGGGGTCGTCGCGACGGCCGCCGCCGCCGCCCTCGCCCTCAGCCCCGTCGCCGCCTTCGCGGCCACCCCCGCGAACGTCGCCCAGAACGGTGGTGCCGCCCGCAGCATCGACGACAGCACGCAGCTGCTGCTCGACTCGGTGGAGGCCGGCCCCGCCAAGAACGTCATCCTGCTGATCGGCGACGGCATGGGCGACAGCGAGATCACGTCGGCGCGCAACTACGCCCACGGCGCCGGCGGAACGCTGCCCGGCATCGACGCCCTGCCCCTGACCGGCCAGTACACGACGTACTCGGTCTACCGGGACGGCGCGAACAAGGGCAAGCCCGACTACGTGCCGGACTCCGCGGCGACCGGCTCCGCCTGGGCCACCGGCACCAAGACCTACGACAACGCCATCTCGGTCGACGTCGACGGCGTCCCGCAGGACACCCTGCTCGAGATCGCCAAGGCCAACGGCAAGAAGACCGGCAACGTCTCGACCGCCGAGCTGCAGGACGCCACCCCGGCCGTGCAGGCCGCGCACGTCGCCGCCCGCAGCTGCTACGGCCCCGACAGCGTCACCCAGTGCGGCGCCGACGCGCTCGACCAGGGCGGCCTCGGCTCGATCAGCGAGCAGATCATCGGCACCCGTGCCGACCTCACCCTCGGCGGAGGCGCGACCTCGTTCGGCCAGTCCGCCCGTGCCGGTCAGTGGCAGGGCGACACCCTGTTCGCCCAGGCGCAGGACCGTGGCTACCAGGTCGTGCGCGACGCGGCCGGCCTCGACGCCCTGACGACCGCCGACCAGGCGCAGCCCGTGCTCGGCACCTTCACCGACGGCAACTTCCCGACCCGGTACGCCGCCACCACGGCGACCGTCGGCGGGGCCGACCTGGCCCCGCAGACCTGCCAGCCGAACCCGGCCCGCCTGTCCACCGGCCTCTCGCTGCAGTCGCTGACCGAGAAGTCGATCGACCTGCTCGACACCGGTGACCAGGGCTTCTTCCTGCAGGTCGAGGGTGCCTCGATCGACAAGCGCGACCACAGCGCCGACGCCTGCGGTCAGATCGGTGAGGTGCTCGACCTCGACGAGGCCGTCCAGTCCGCCCTCGCGTTCGCGAAGGCCGACGGCAACACGATGGTCATCGTCACGGCGGACCACGCGCACACCAGCCAGATCGTCGACTCGACGCCGCCCGCCACGCTCAGCACCGCGCTGACGACGGTCGACGGCACCACGATGAAGATCGCCTACGGCACCGCCGCGGCGGGCGGGTCGCAGCAGCACACCGGCACGCAGTTGCGCGTCGCGGGTTACGGCCCCGGTGCCGCGAACGTCGTCGGCCTGATCGACCAGACCGACAACTTCTTCACCATCGTGAACGCCCTGCAGCTCGACCGCGACCTCGACGGCCTCAGCGCCGCCGCGACGATCTCGGCTCCGACCGAGGTCGCCCCCGGCGCCGAGTTCCCGGTCAGCACCGCCGGCCTCGCCGGCGACCGCCAGGTCACGGGCACGCTCGACGTCGACGGCACGGTGACCGACCTCGGCATCGCCGACGTGGTCGACGGCGTCGCGACCTACACCGTCACCGCCCCCACCGAGCCCGGCAGCTACACGATCACGCTGACCGGCACGCAGAGCGGCACGACGCTGGCGACGACCGTCGCCGTCGTCGAAGGCGCCGTCACCCCGGCTCCGACGACCCCACCTGCGGCGATCCCCGGTGACGGCTCGAGCGCAGGAGGCGCGGGGACGGCCGGCAACGGAAGCGGGCCCCTCGCGTTCACCGGCTCCGACGCCCTGCCCGCCCTGCTGCTCGCGCTGATGCTGGCCGGCACCGGTGCGGCCCTCGTGCTGCGTCGCCGCCACCGCGCGGCGTCCGTGCAGGACGGCGTGCAGCTCTAGGCGTTCCCCGCCCCGACACACGGGAGGCGCGGTGCCAGCCGGCACCGCGCCTCCTGCGTTCTCGGGTCGCGTCGGACCCTCGGGTCAGACCAGCGGGTCGCTGTCGGTCGAGCGACGCTCGACGCGCTCGCCCGTGGCCGGGTCGACCGCGCTGCGGGTCGTGGAGACCGTCGAGCGGCGGCGCGACGCGAAGGCGATGCCGATGATGGTCACGACCACGCCGGCCGCGATGAGGATGTAGCCGATCAGTTTGATGTCGATGCCCGCGACCTGGAAGTCGAGAGCGAACGCGAGGACCGCGCCGATCACGATCAAGGCGATTCCGCCGCCGATGCTCATGGGGTCTCCTTCGTCTGGCGCCGCCCCGGATGGGCGACGGCGCCGACGCGAGGGTCGGCGGGCCCCACAGTACCGACGGGCCGCCCCGATCGGCCACGACGCGGCGGAGGCGCTGCGAGGATGGTCCTGCCCGTCACCCCACCGCAGGAGATCCCATGACCGGACTCGCAGGCCCCGTGCCGCTCGACCAGCCGTACCACCGCGCCTCGCCGAAGGTCGCGGTCGTCCGGTTCTGGCGCAAGTACGCCACGTTCCACGGGAGGGCGAGCCGCAGCGAGTACTGGTGGTGGTTCGTCATCGCGCTCGTGTTCCAGGGGGCGCTCCAGGCCTGGGCCACGGGCAGCGGCGGGACGTCGACCTGGGCCGGGGGCGACAACGGCGACTGGACCTACATCGACCCACAGGGCGTCGTCGTCGTGCTGTGGTCGGTGGTCAGCTTCCTGCCGACCCTGGCGCTGCAGTCGCGGCGCCTGCACGACGGGGGCTTCACCGCCTGGTACGTGCTCTTCTACCTGCTGCCGGTCCTCGGGTGGCTGACCCTGCTCGTCATGTCGCTGCTGCCCTCGCGCGCCTCGGGCGAGCGGTTCGACACGGGTGGCGAGCGGCAGTACCCGGGCCCGGCCTGACCCGGCCGGACGGCGCCGGAGTCCCGCCGGGACACGGCGGCGACGGCGTCGTCGAGAGCCCCGGTCCATTGCCGGTCCTCGTCGTGGACCACGTGGCACTCGTGGGCGCAAGGGGGTTACGGGGTCGGACCACCGACCGCTAACCTGTTCGCACTCCGGTGGGCCCGACCGCCGTGGTGGTCCCGTTGAGCGACGTCCGTCGCTCGTTTCCCGGTGGTGGACTCTGCGTGCGTCGGGCCTCCGGAGCCCTGACGCCCGAGGCCCCGGACGAAGCCGGTCCGACGCCGAGGCGACGCCGTCAGCCCTGCTGCGCCTCGTGCACCAGCTCGAGCGCCGCCCGCAGCCCCGCCGCCGGGACCTGTCCGGGCGCGCTCGTCGCCCCCGCCGATCCGAACGTGACGCACGAGCCGAACGTCTCGCCCGAGAGCCGGGACACGACGCCGAGCGGCCCCATCGACATGGTGATCGCGGGCACGATGCCGGCACCCGCCCGGAACTCGGCCGTGGCCCGCATCAGGGTCAGCACGTCGTCCGTGTTCGACGGCATGGCGGCGAACTTCGCCACGTCGGCACCGTTCTCTTGTTGTTCGAGCAGGCGTGACACGATCTCGCCCTGCGTGGGGGTGCCGCTGAAGTCGTGCGACGACATCACCACGACGAGCCCGGCGTCGTGCGCCGCGTCGACGAGCCCGCCGAGCAGGTCGGGGTCGGTGTACATCTCGACGTCCACGGCGTCGAGCAGCCCGGTGGCCATCGCCGAGCGCAGCACGGCGTCGTAGGTCGCGGGGGCGACGTCGTGCTCGCCTCCCTCGGGCTCGGTCCGCAGGGTGAACAGCAGGGGCAGTTCGGCGTCGAGCGCGCCACGCACCCGACGGACGACGTCGGCCACGAGGTCGAGGTCGGCGGCTCCCGTCGCCTCGGTGCCCGTGCGCACGGGCCCGTCGGGGTCCGGTGCCGCGGCGAACGCGGCGTCGACGAAGTCGATGCGCAGCTCGACCAGTTCGGCCGTGTCGGTGTCGAGCGCCGAGGCGGCGTCGACCAGCGCGTCGACGGTCCGGGCCACGAGCGGGACGCAGACCGCGGGACGCCCGGTGCCGAGCGCGACCCGACCGATCGAGACCGGAAGAGGGGTCGCCATGGTCAGCGCGCCACGCTGTCGGTCGTCGACCGGTCGCGGATCGGCGAGCCCACGGAGGCGCGCATCGCGTCGCGCAGGACGCCCTCGTCGGGGACCGGCTCGTCCTGCGCCCGCCCGGAGAAGAGCCTGACCTGGCCGAGCGCCTGCTCGACGAGCATGTCGAGGCCGTTGAAGACGATGCCCCCGTCGGTCGACCAGCGCGACGCGAGGCGCGTCGGCCAGGGGTCGTAGGCGACGTCGAAGAGGACGGACGAGCCACCGGCCGGACGCAGGTGGAGGTCGTCCGCCGCGCCGCCGGGCAAGGTGCTGATGACGAAGTCCAACGGGCCGAGCGAGGGCAGCTCGGTGAGCGGGGCGACCATCACGTCGGCGCCCAGCTCGGCGGCCAGGGACGTCAGCTCGCCGGCGCGCATGGGGTTGCGCAGGTGGATCGAGAAGGACCGGGCGCCGAGATCCCACGCGGCGGCCATCGCGGACAGGGCGGTCGCGCCCCCGCCGAGGATGGTGGCCGCGGCGGGCCGGGCGTCGTGGAAGCCCTCGACGCTGCGGACGATGCCGTCGACGTCGGTGTTGTGCCCGTGGCGGCGACCGTCGTCGTCGATGACGACGGTGTTGGCGACCCCGAGGCGTCGGGCGAGCGGTGAGACGGTGTCGAGCAGGGGCAGCACCTCGCGCTTGAGCGGCATCGTCAGGCTCAGGCCGCGCCAGCTCGCGTCGAGGCCCCCGACGACGTCGGCGAGCCCGCCCGAGGCGACCTCGACCCGGTCGTAGTCGAAGGGCAGGCCGAGGTGCTCGTACGCCGTGCGGTGCAGCACCGGAGACAGCGAGTGCTCGATCGGCGACCCCAGGACGGCGAGACGTCGGCGAGCATCGGTCACGGGTGGGCCCCTCCCTGCGCCCGCGGCTCGGACGACGACCCACCCTAACGCGAGGGCCCTGAGGGGGTGCGGGGTGGTGGCGACCGGCACCGCGCCTCCTCGTCCCGTCGGGTCTGGCAGGGTCGGTGCATGCAGATCCGACCCTTCGACGAGGCCGACACCGAGACCGTCGTGGCGCTCTGGGAGCGCTGCGGGCTGACCCGCCCGTGGAACGACCCGCGACGCGACATCGAACGCAAGCTGACCGTGCAGCGCGAGCTGTTCCTGGTCGGCGTCGACGCCGAGGAGGCGCTGGTCGCGACCGCGATGGCCGGGTACGACGGCCATCGCGGCTGGGTGTACTACGTCGCGGTCGAGCCCGATCGCCAGGGGGAGGGGTTCGGCCGGCAGCTCATGGCCGAGGTCGAGCGGTCGCTCGAGGCGCTGGGCTGCCCGAAGGCCAATTTCCAGGTGCGCACCGGCAACGAGCGGGTACGGGCGTTCTACGAACACCTGGGGTACGCGGTCGACGACGCGTTCGGCATGGGCAAGCGGTTGATCGCCGACTGAGGCGCGGTGTCCGGAGGCTCCGGTGGCGCCCGTCGGCGAGCCCGTCGCTCGGCCTCGCGGCGTCGGATGAACAACATGTGACGATCTTCGGCGGACTCTTGTCGGGCACCCAGCGAGAACTTAGGGTCGTGTGGTGTACCCCCTGTCGGGGGGTGCCGTCCCGCCCGAACCGTCTTCTCCAGGAGCACCGACGCCCATGCGCATCAGCCCCCCGTCATCCGAGTCCGTCCCGACGGGAGGCCGGCGGCGAGTCCGCGGTGCGGCCCTCGCGTCCGTCGCCACCGGCACCCTGCTGCTCGGCCTGGTCGCCGCGGCACCGGCCCAGGCCGTCCCGGTCACGATCGACCTCGTCGGCATCAACGACTTCCACGGTCGACTCGAGGCCGACGCCCCCGGTGCTCGCGCCTCCATCGCCGGCGCGGCCGTCCTCGCCGGCGCCGTCAAGTCGGTCGAGGCGCAGAACCCCAACACGCTCTTCGTCTCGGCGGGCGACAACATCGGCGCCTCGACGTTCACCTCGTTCATCCAGGACGACGAGCCGACCCTCGACGCCCTGAACGCCATGGGCCTCGACGTCAGCACGCCGGGCAACCACGAGTTCGACAAGGGCCAGGACGACTTCAACGGCCGTGTCCGGGCGAACAGCGAGTTCCCCTACGTGAACGCGAACATCCTCCGGAGCGACGGGACGCCCGCCTACGACCCCTACGTCGTCGAGGAGATCGGCGGCGTCCGCGTCGCGTTCATCGGCGCGCTGACCGAGACCATGCCGACGCTCGTCAGCCCGGCCGGCATCGAGGGGCTGACCTTCGCCCCCGTCGTCGAGTCGGTCAACGCCGTCGCGGACGACATCGTCGCGGCCGACGCGGCCGACGCCATCGTCCTGCTGCTGCACGAGGGCGCCGAGACCGGCAGCCTCGACTCCGTCACCGGCGACAACGCGTTCGGCGAGATCGCCCGCGGCGTCTCGGGCGACGTGTCGGCCATCTTCTCGGGACACACCCACCAGGGCTACGACTACCTCGTCTCGCCGTCCGACGGCGGCCCGCAGCGCGCCGTCGTGCAGACGGGCAGCTACGGGACGAACCTCGCCCGGGTGACCATGACGGTCGACCCCGCCGCCACCGCCTTCCGTGACCGCGTGGCCATCGCCTCGCACCGTCTGGTGCCGCTCTACGGTGCCTTCACGCCCGACCCCACCGTCCAGGCCATCGTCGCCTCGGCCGTCGACGTCGCCGCCGAGCGGGGGGCCGAGGTCATCGGTTCGATCAGCGACTCCTTCAACCGGGCCTACAACGCCAACCCGGACGCCAACGGGCTCCCCGTGTCGAACCGGGCCGGTGAGTCGACGCTCGGCAACTTCGTCGCCGACATCCAGCTGTCGTCGACGACGGCGAGCGGTGCCCAGCTCGCCTTCATGAACCCGGGCGGCCTGCGGGACGACCTGCCCTTCGTGGCGCCGGACGGCGACGTGACGTACAAGGCCGCCGCGGCCGTGCAGCCCTTCGCCAACACGCTCGTCGTGGTCGACATGACCGGTGCCGAGATCCGCCAGGTGCTCGAGCAGCAGTGGCCGACCGCCGGCCGTACCAGCACCTTGAAGCTCGGCACGTCCGAGGGTCTGACCTACACGTACGACCCCACCGCGGCGGCGGGCTCGCGCATCGCGGCCGTCTCGCTCGACGGCGTGGCCGTCGACGACGCCACGATCTACAAGGTGACGGTCAACTCGTTCCTCGCCTCGGGTGGCGACGGGTTCACCGCCTTCGCCAACGGTCGCGCCCATGCCGACAGCGGCAAGGTCGACCTGCAGAGCCAGCTCGAGTACTTCGACGCCCAGGCCGGCGACCCGTCCGACCCCGACTTCGCCTCGCGTTCGGTCGGCGTCTCGGGGCTGACCGCTGCGCCCGTCGGCGGGTTCGCCGCCGGTGACACCGTGTCGATGACCCTGTCGTCGCTCGTCCTGCAGCAGGCCGCCGCGGACGCGTCGGGCACCGTGACCGCGACGCTCGACGGCGTCGAGCTCGCCTCGGCCCCGATCGACGAGACCATCCTCGACAACTCCGACGAACAGGGTCGTGCCACGGTGACCTTCGTCGTCCCCGAGGGCATCACCGCTCCCGCTGCCGGACCGGTCACGCGCCAGGTCGTGCTCTCGGTCGCCGGCACCGGCACGACGGCGTCCGTCCCGGTCGTCTTCGCCGCGGCGGCCGCTCCCGTGGTCGTCCCGCCGACTGACCCCGGCACCACGCCTCCGGTCACGACCCCCGGCGGCACCGTGCCCGGCACCACCCCCGGCTCGGGTCCGGGCACCACGCCCACCGGCACGGTCCGCAACGCCGACGGCTCGCTGGCCTTCACCGGCCAGGACGGCCTGGGTCTCGCGGCCCTCGCCGGTCTCGTCCTGATGCTGGCCGGCGGCTCGGCGCTCGTCGTCGCCCGCCGCCGTCGCCTCCGCGCGACGGTGACGCCCACCGAGGGCTGACGCCCCCGGCACCGCACCACCGATTGAACGTCGCACCACGGAATTCCGTGGTGCGACGTTCCTTTCGTGGTGCGACCATCGCGCGGCGGCGCGGAGGCGACGGCGGCACGACCGACCGGCACCGCGCCTCCCGTACGCTCGTCGGGTGACGACGTTCGCGTACCACCGCCTCTTCCGTTCCCTGCCCTCGTACCGGTGGTGGAAACCGCTGCTGGCGGCCGTCGTGGCGGCCGTCACGTACCTGCTCGCGTCGGTCGTGGTCTACGTGGCAGTCCTCGGGGTGACCACGGCCGTGGGCGGCACCGCCGCCGCCGAACGCCTGCAGCGCGGCATCGAGGGCGACGCCCTGGCCGCCGCCGACCCGCTCGTGCTCTTCGCGACGCTCGCCTCGATCGCGGTCATGCTGCCGGCCATCATGCTGGGCACGCTGATCGTCGGCCCCGGCGCGGTCGGCAGCCTCTCGAGCGTCGCCGGGCGGCTGCGCTGGCGGTGGCTCGTGCGATGCCTCGTGCCCGCCCTCGCGTTCATGGCCTTGACGGTGGGGCTCAGCTACGTCGTGGTGCCCCCGCTGTCGGGCGAGCCGATCGGCACCGGCCCGGTCACCACGCCGGCCGACACCCTCGTCTGGGCGGTCGTCGTCATCCTCGTGGTCACGCCGCTCCAGGCGACGGCCGAGGAGTACGCGTTCCGCGGGCTCGCCATGCAGACGATCGGCTCGTGGTCGAGGTACCCGATCGCAGCGATCGTCCTTCCCACGGTCGGGTTCGCGTTCGGCCACGACTACAACGCGTGGGGCATGCTCGACGTCGCCGTGTTCGGCGTGGCCGCGGCCTACCTGACCTGGCGCACCGGCGGGCTCGAGGCGGCGATCGTCGCGCACGTGCTCAACAACACCGTGCTCTTCCTGTTGTCGGCCCCCTTCGCGGGCGTCGAGTCGAGCGACGGCAGCCCCCTCGCCCTGGCGGTGACGCTGGTCTCGACGCCGCTCTACGTGTGGCTCGTGCTGCGGGCGGCCCGACGCACCGGGCTCGTGACGGTCCGCAGCGCTCCTCTCGTGCCCGGCGCTCCCGCGCCGGGCGAACCCCTCGTCCCCGGTGCCCGTCCGACCGACGACCGTCCCCAGGAGGCGCGGGTCGACTGACCGCGTCGGCGGCCGCTCGTAGACTCGACGCGTGACCACCACCGCCTCGCCCGCCCTGGCTCCCGACGCTCCCCCCGCAGCCCTCGACGTGCTGCACCGGGTGTTCGGCTACGACGAGTTCCGTGGACAGCAGGCGCAGATCATCGACCAGGTGGTCCAGGGCGGCGACGCCCTCGTGCTCATGCCCACGGGTGGCGGCAAGTCGCTCTGCTACCAGGTGCCCGCCCTCGTCCGCGACGGCACGGGCATCGTCGTCTCGCCGCTCATCGCGCTGATGCAAGACCAGGTCGACGCCCTCGAGGCCGTCGGCGTCCGGGCGGCGTTCCTCAACTCGACGCAAGACCCCGACCGTCGTCGTGCGGTCGAGCAGGCGTTCGTCGCGGGCGAGCTCGACATGCTCTACCTCGCGCCCGAGCGGCTCAAGCTCGAGTCCACGAAGTCGCTGCTCGACCGGGGCCACGTCTCGCTCTTCGCCATCGACGAGGCCCACTGCGTGGCGCAGTGGGGGCACGACTTCCGTCCCGACTACCTCGAGCTGTCGGTGTTGCACGAGCGCTGGCCCGACGTCCCGCGCATCGCGCTGACGGCGACGGCCACCGAGACCACCCACCGCGAGATCTCACGCCGCCTCGAGCTCGACGACGCGAAGCACTTCGTCGCCGACTTCGACCGGCCCAACATCCAGTACCGCATCGAGGCGAAAGACGGCCCACAGCAGCAGCTGCTGCGGTTCATCCGCACCGAGCACGACGGCGACGCCGGCATCGTGTACTGCCTGTCCCGCAAGTCGGTCGAGAGCACGGCCGAGTTCCTGGTCAAGCAGGGCATCCCGGCGCTGCCGTACCACGCGGGCCTCGAGGCGCAGACCCGGGCACGCAACCAGGCGCGCTTCCTGCGCGACGAGGGCATCGTGATGGTCGCCACCATCGCCTTCGGCATGGGCATCGACAAGCCCGACGTCCGTTTCGTCGCGCACCTCGACCTGCCCAAGTCGGTCGAGGGCTACTACCAAGAGACCGGTCGGGCCGGCCGCGACGGCCTGCCCTCGACGGCCTGGTTGGCCTACGGCCTGCAAGACGTCGTGCAGCAGCGGCGCATGATCGACCAGTCCGAGGGCGACGCCGAGCACCGCCGCAAGCTCGGCGCCCACCTCGGCGCCATGCTCGCCCTGTGCGAGACGGTCGAGTGCCGACGGGTGCAGCTGCTCGGCTACTTCGGTCAGGCGAGCACCGCCTGCGGCAACTGCGACACCTGCCTCTCGCCGCCCGAGTCGCTCGACGGCACGGTGCCCGCCCAGAAGCTCCTCTCGACGGTCGTCCGGCTGAAGCGAGAGCGCAACCAGCAGTTCGGCGCGGGCCAGATCGTCGACATCCTCGTCGGCAAGTCGACCCCCAAGGTCCTCCAGAACCGCCACGAGCAGCTGTCCACCTTCGGCATCGGCACCGAGCTGAACGACGTCGAGTGGCGGGGCGTCGTCCGGCAGCTGCTCGCCCAGGGGGTGTTGGCGGTCTCGCCCGACGGCTACGGCACCCTGCTGCTCACCGACGCGGCGGGCGAGGTGCTCTCGGGCGGCCGCACCGTCCGGTTGCGGCGCGAGCCCGAACGTCCGGCGCGCTCGGCCCGGGCGCGGAGCGGGTCGGGTTCGTCGGGCCGCGGCTCCTCACGGGGCGCCGCCGAGTTGACGGGTGACGACGCCGCCCTGTTCGAGACGCTGCGCGAGTGGCGTGCCGGCGTGGCCCGGGCGCAGGGCGTCCCGGCCTACGTGGTGTTCGGAGACGTCACCCTGCGGGGCATCGCGTCCGAACGGCCCACCTCGCTCGATCAGCTCGCGGGCATCAGCGGCGTCGGCCAGAAGAAACTCGACACCTACGGTCAGCAGGTGCTCGCCGTCGTGGGCGGCACCGCACCGGCCGAGGCGGCGGCCGTCGGGTCGTCCCCGACGGCGTCGGCGCCGGCCGGCACGACGCCCCGCTCGTCCCGAGCGACCTCGACCGCGCCCGCTCGTGGTGCCCGCCGTGCCGCGCCGCCCGCCGTCGACGAGGTGCCCGAGGTGCCCGCCGACGATCTCTACGACGTGTCGGCCGACGCTCCCTACGACCCCTACGACGACGCCCCGCCGCCGCCCGACGACTGGCGCTGACCCGGGGCCGACGGGCCGAAGCCGAGCAGCGGGAACGCCTGCGACAGGACGACCAGGGCGACCGTCGTGATCACCATGGCCGAGAACCCGCCCAAGAAGGGCTGTCCGTTCATGCGGGCGACGTAGGCCGCGGCGAGCAGCACGGCCCCGCCCGCCGGGGGTGCCAACCCGATGAAGCGCATGCTCGTCCGGTCGAGCGCAGCGCCTCGTCGCGTCCGGCGGACCGACGAGACCGCCACGACGACGAGCGCGAGCCAGACGACCGCCGACAGTACGTAGAGGCCGGTCGCCACGACCGTCGCGGTGAGACCGACGCCGACCGAGGTGCCCGCGCCGACGATGCTGGCGACGGCGAAGTAGGTGGAGATCAGCGCGGTGGCGCCGAAGACGACCGGCAGGCGCGAAGGGCGGGTGGTCATGGTCTCGTCGTCCAAGGCGGTCCTCTCGGGTCGTCGGGGCTGTCGTCGGGGGATGCGGCGGGGCGCTCGGGGCACCTCGGGCCGTCCGGGGTCGTCCCCGGCTGTCGGAGCCGGGGCGCGGGGGGCCGTCCGCCCGGCCGGACCACCGCCCACGGGGACGGGCGGTGCGTCGCGGCGCTCGTCCCGGGTCTCGGGTCGATCCCCCGACGCGGACTCGTCGGAGGGTCGTGAACCGGACGAGCGTCCCGTTTCGGTCGGTCTCCGACGATAGGCCGCGGCTCCGGCGGCGGCAATCCTCCCTGAGGGGGACACCCGTTGTTCCCCGAATCGGGTGGTGCGGGTGGGTGCCGAGGGCCCCCGGGTGAGGCGCACAGGCGAGCCATGCGCCTCGGGGAATGTGGCGTCGGGCACAGTGGAGCGTGCTCACAACCCTCAGCCGTTCGGTCCTGTCACCCCTGGTGCGCGCGGTCTGGCGCCCCCGGGTGATCGGGCGCCGCAACGTCCCGCGGCGCGGCGCCGTCATCCTGGCCAGCAACCATCTCTCGTTCATGGACAGCGTCGTGATCACCCTCATGGCACCCCGTCAGGTCTCGTTCCTCGCGAAGAACGCCTACTTCACCGGCTCGGGTCTCAAAGGTCGGGCGTCGCGGGCCTTCTTCACCGGCGTCGGTGCGATCGGCGTCGAGCGAGGGGCCGGGTCCGCCGCGCAGCACGCCCTCGACCTGGGCCTCGGCAAGCTGACGGACGGTGACGCGTTCGCGATCTACCCCGAAGGGACGCGCTCCCTCGACGGGCGGCTCTACCGCGGCCGGACGGGCGTCGCCTGGCTCGCGCTCACGAGCGGGGCCCCGGTCGTGCCGGTCGCCCTGACGGGGACGCAGGAACTGCAGCCGGTGGGCACGCGCTTCCCGCGCCTCCGGAAGGTCACCGTCGAGTTCGGCGAGCCCCTCGACCTCTCGCACCACGGGGAGGCGAAGTCGGGTCGGGCTCGTCGGCGCGCCACCGACGAGGTGATGGCGGCCGTCCAGCGCCTCAGCGGCCAGGTCGAGGCGGGCGTCTACAACGATCCGCCCGCTCCCTCGGTCGTCGCCCGGGTGCGTCGCGCGATGCGGCCCGACCCCGTCGGGCCCGATCCGCTCGACTGAGCCGCGCTGCTCGCGCGTCCCGGGCGTAGCGTCGGGGCCATGAAGGTCGCAGTGCTCGGGACGGGCATCATGGGTCAGGGCGTGGCGGGGACACTGCTGCGCGAGGGGTTCGACGTCACGGTCTGGAACCGCACGAGGTCGAAGGCCGAGCCGCTCGCCGCCGACGGTGCCGCGGTCGCCGACACGGCGCGGCAGGCGGTCGAGGGCGCCGACGTGGTCGTCACCGTGCTGTTCGACGGCGACGCCGTGCTCGAGCTCCTCGACGAGGCCGCCGACGCGAGCGGTGCCGACACCGTGTGGGTGCAGGCCAGCACCATCGGCGAGGCCGACACGGCCCGCGTCGTCCGGACGGCCGACGGGCACGGACTCCGGCTCGTCGAGGCGATGATGCTCGGCACGAAGAAGCCGGCCGCCACGGGGAAGCTCGTCATGCTGGCCGCCGGCGACGACGCCCTGCTCGACGCCGTGCGTCCGGTCCTCGACGCCATGGGCTCCAAGACGATCGTCGCGGGCGACACGGTCGGGCAGGGCACGGCGCTGAAGCTCGCCGCCAACGCGTGGATCGCCACGATCACCGCCGCCACGGCCCAGTCGCTCGCGCTGACGGAGGCCCTGGGCCTCGACCCGCAGCTCTTCCTCGACGCCATCGACGGGGGCCAGTCGGACACCCCGTACGCGCACCTCAAGGGCGCGACGATGATCGCCGGCGACTACCCGGCCCAGTTCGCGCTCGACGGCATCCGCAAGGACCTCGACCTCATGCAGGAGGCCGCCCAGGGCACCGGCTTCGACACCGGTCTGCTCGAGGCGCTGTCCGGCGTCTACGCGACGGCGGCCGACCGGGGGCACGGCGGCGACGACATCGCCGCGGTCCGCTCCGGCTTCGACCGGGACGGTTCCGCCGAGACACCGTAGGACCGCCGAGACCCTCGCGCGCGCAGGAGGGTCTCAGCGGCCGGGACTCGTGGGGCCGGCAGCGGCGGTGATGAGCGACGCCGCGACGGCCCGGGCCGTCGTCGTGTCGCGGTCGGGCTCGCGGAGTCGCATGGCGAGGTCGCCGGTGACCACCAGCAGCAGGCGTTCGGCGAGGCCATCGGCCTCGGGGCCGACGAGCGGGCGTGCCAGGTCGGTGAGCCGCGTTCGCAGCGTCTCGGTGTCGAGCCGTACGGCCTCGGCGACGTCGGCGGGAGGATCGACGTACTCGGCCGCCGAGGCGAGGAACGCACACCAGCGCGCCCCCGTCGGGCGGGACCGGAAGTCGTCCAACGCGTCGAAGACCGCGAGGAGGCGCGGGCCGGCCTCGTCGCACCGGGCGACGGCGGCGTCCCAGGTGGCGAGCCAGTCGTGGTGGCGACGGGTCAGCGCTGCGGCGACCAGCGCCTCCTTGCTGCGGTAGCCGCGGTACATCGTCGCGGCCGAGACGCCGGCGCGGGCGAGGACGGCGTCGACGGGCGTCGCGGCGATGCCGTTCGTGAAGAACAGGTCGTCGGCGGCGTCGAGGATCTTCTTCTCGCTGGCCGGGCGCAGGGGCATGCGGACAGCTTAGGCTGTGAAAATGAAACGTACGTTTTCGAATGGCTCCGGGCTCGTCGCGGCCGGCACGGCCCTGATCGCCGTGACCTACGGCCTGGTCCGCCTCGCCTACGGGCTCTACCTGCCCGAGACGCAGGCCGACCTCGGGTTCGACGCCGGCGTCGCCGGGTTGATCTCGTCGGGCGGATCGCTCGCCTACGTCGCCGGCGCGGTGGCGGGGTTCGCGGCGTCCGCCCGGCACCCACGAGGCCTCGTCGTCACGGCGGGTGCGGCGGCCTCGATCGGTGCCGCGGGCATGGCCCTCGCGCCCGACGTGGTGCCGTTCGCGCTCGCGGCCGTGCTGAGCTCGGCCGGGGCCGGCCTCGCGTCGCCGGCCCTGGTGCGCCTCCTGCAGCGCGGTCTCGAGCACGGACGGCAGGCGCGCGGCCAGACGGTCGTCAACGCCGGGACGGGCCCGGGCCTCGTGGCGGCGGGACTCCTGGCGTCCGCCGTGCTGCCCGACTGGCGACTCGCGTGGTGGGCGGCCGTCGGGGGAGCGATCGTCGCGGCCGGGGCCGTCCTCGTGCTCGACCACCGCGGCTCCGTGGCTCGACCGAGCGACGCGACGGGTGCCACGACCTCGGTCGGGCGCGAACTCCTGCCTCCGCCGTCGTGGTTCGTCGACCACCGGTGGGTGCTGGTCGCGGCGCTGCTCGCCGGTGCCGCCTCGGCCGGGGTCTGGAACTTCGGGCGCACGTTGCTGGTCGACGCCGGGGTGGCGGCCGAGCTGTCGGTCGGGGCCTGGGTCTGCCTCGGCGCGGGCGGCACCGCCGTCATCGCCACCGCCCGACCGCTGGCGCGCCTGGCCCCCGGGGCGGTCTGGACGCTCACGCTGGCCGTGATGGCGGCGGGCACGGCCGGGCTGGCGACCCTGCCGGGCGTCGTGCCGGTGGCGTTCGTGGCCTGCGCGGCCTTCGGCTGGGCCTACACGGCGGCGACGGGTGCGCTGATCGCCTGGACGGCCGAGATCGACGCCGAGCGGGCCGCGAGCGGGACGGCCCTGCTCTTCGTGCTGCTGGTGCTGGGCCAGGCCGTGGGGGCCGTCGTCCTGGGCGCGCTCGTCGGGACCGGCGGCTACGGCGCGGCCCTCGCCGTGGCAGCCCTCGGCGCCCTCCTCGCCGCCCTCCCGGGCCTCGCAGGCCGGGGAATGCATCGTGCAGCGGGGGCGTTGCCTCACGAGCGCCCCCGCCCGAGGGCGCGTCACCGTTCGGAAGGACCACCCTTGGACCTCTTCTCTCCCGCCACCTTCGGCCAGCTCGAGCTGCGCAACCGCCTCGTCATGGCGCCCCTCACCCGTCTCCGCTCCGGCGACGACGGCGTTCCGGGCGACGTCGTGGTGGAGCACTACCGTCAGCGCGCCTCCTTCGGTCTGATCACGACCGAGGGCACCTGGCCCTCGCAGGAGTCCAAGGCCTACGACGGTCAGCCCGGCATCGTCACCGACGAGCAGGTCGCCGGCTGGAAGCGCGTCGCCGAGGCCGTCCACGCCGAGGGCGGCCAGATCGTCATGCAGGTCATGCACGGTGGTCGCGTCTCGCACACCGACATCACGCGCACCGACCGCATCGTCGCCCCCAGCGCGATCGCCATCGACGGCCAGGTGCACACCGCCACCGGCAAGGTCGACTTCCCCGTGCCGCACGCCCTCACGACCGACGAGGTCCACCAGGTCACGGCCGACATCGTCGCCGCGTCGAAGCGCGCCGTGCTCGAGGCCGGGCTCGACGGCGTCGAGATCCACAGCGCCAACGGCTACCTGCTGCACGAGTTCCTCTCGCCCGTCTCGAACGTCCGCACCGACGAGTACGGCGGAACCCCCGAGAACCGCGCCCGCCTCGCGATCGAGACCGCGACCGCTGTGGCCGAGGCGATCGGTGCCGGCCGCGTCGGCATCCGCCTGTCACCCATGCACAACATCCAGGACGTCGTCGAGACCGACGTCGCCGACGTGACGGCCGTCTACCGTGCGCTCGTCGAGGGCCTCGCGCCGCTCGGCCTCGCCTACCTCAGCGTGCTGCAGGCCGACCTGCGCGGCGAGCTCGTCCAGGACCTCCGCACGCGCTTCGGTGGTGCCTTCATCGTCAACAGCGGCTTCGGTCAGATCACCACGCGCGACGAGGCCATCGCCGAGGTCGCCGACGGCCAGGCCGACGCCGTGGCCGTGGGCCGTTTCGCCATCGCCAACCCCGACCTGGTCGAGCGGTGGCAGGGTGACCACGAGGTCAACGAGCCGAACCCCGCCACGTTCTACGCCGAGGGTGCCGAGGGCTACACGGACTACCCGACGCTGGAGCACGCCGCGCGCTAGTCCGGCGCCCGCACCGCGGACCCCGTCCCGGGCGACCCACCACGTCCTCCCGTGGTCGGTCGCCCGGGGCGGGGTCCGTCGTCGTCCGGCCGGCCCGTGCGGCCGGTCCGTGCGGCCGCCGGCGCACGGCGAGCCGAGGAGGCGCGGGTCGCGTCACCCGCGCCGCGCACCCGGCGTAGACAGGACGGCATGACCGACGTGAAGCACCCGTCCGACCTCGGGATCGACGTGAGCGAGGGCTCGCCGCAGCAGCTGTACCGCTGGCTGCTCGCGAGCGTGCTGTTCGGCCGGCCCGTGCAGCAGAGCGTGGCCGCCGAGACCTACCAGGTGCTCGTCGACCACGGGCTGACGAGCCCCGCACGCTTCGCCGAGCACGACCACGAGGGGCTGCGCCGGCTGCTCGACGAGGCCGGCTACGCCCGCATCGACCACGTGATGAGCGACGAGCTGCACGAGGTCATGGGGCGCATCGACTCCGACTGGGGGTCGGTGAACCACCTCGTGCGGTCGTCGGCCGACCGTGCCGAGCTGACCCGCCGCCTCACCGACCTGAAGGGCGTCGGCCCGAAGACGGCCGAGATCTTCACGCGGGAGCTGCCCGTCGCCCTCTACGGCACCGCCTGACGGCACCGTCTGGCGGCGCCGCCTGACGGCACCGCGTGACGGCACCGCCGGACGGCGAAGGCGTCCTCGGGTCGGGAGCGGGGCACCCGTAGACTCGAGGCGATCTCGGGGGCGCGACCCGCGCCTCCTCGGGTGTGATCGGTGCGACCGGCACCGACGGTCCGCGCGATCGTGCAGAGGGGGCCCCGTGACGCTCGTCGACAAGCTGTTCCGACAGGACGAATGGCGCACCGTGCCCAACGCCATCTCGGCGGCCCGGCTGCTGCTGCTGCCGGTGTTCCTCGTGTTGATCGTGGGGCAGCACTACTGGTCGGCGATGGTCGTCATCGCGGTCGTCTTCGTGACCGACTTCCTCGACGGGTTCATCGCCCGCCGGACGAACACCACCTCCGAGCTCGGCCGGTGGCTCGACCCGGTGGCGGACCGCATCACCGTGATCGTCGTCGTCATCGCGTTCGTCGCGGGCGGTCTCGTGCCGTGGCCGGTCCTGCCGCTGCTGCTCGTGCCCGATCTGCTGCTGAGCGCCTACGCCCTGTTCGTGCTGGCCGGGGCCTCGTTCCCGGTGACGTGGGTCGGCAAGATCCGCACCGCGCTCATCTTCGTCGGGCTGCTGCTCGTGCTGGTCGCGGCCGCGGTCGTGGACCAGTTCGGCGGATCGGGAGGCGCGTCGTCGGCCCCGCTCGCCGACGCCGGTGCCGTCGCCCGCACGATCGGCCTCGTGGTGCTCTGGGCCGGACTCGTCGGCCACTGGGTCGCCGCCGTCCTCTACGCCGCGGCACTCGTCCGCACCCGTCGCGCCCGCCGTACCGCCTGACGGTCCGGGGCCCGACCGCCCGTCCGGGGACTGACCGCCCGCCCGGGGCCCGGGCGTAGCGTCGACCCCATGACTCGCATCACCACCCCCTTCAGCGCCGCCACCACCGCGGACGAGGTCGTCGACGGCCTCGACCTGACCGGCAGGCGCATCGTCGTGACCGGCGCCGCGTCCGGCATCGGCATCGAGACCGCCCGCTCCCTCGTCGCCGCCGGCGCCGACGTGACCCTCGCCGTGCGCCGCCCCGAACAGGGAGAGCAGGCCGTCGCCGACATCCGCGAGAGCACCGGCGACGGCGGCGGCACCGTCCGTGCCGCGATCCTCGACCTCGAGAAGCGCGACACCCTGCAGGCCTTCGCCGACGCGTGGCAGGGCCCGCTCGACGTGCTCATCGACAACGCCGGCATCATGGCCACGCCCGAGACCCGCACCCCCGAGGGGTGGGAACTCCAGTTCAGCAACAACCACCTCGGTCACTTCGCCCTCGCGAACGCGCTCCGAGGAGCCCTGGTCGAGGGCGCCCAGGCCTCGGGCACCCCGTCGCGACTCGTGTCGCTCAGCTCGACCGGCCACCACTTCTCGCCCGTCGTGTTCGACGACGTGATGTTCGAGCGTCGCGAGTACGACCCGTGGTCGGCCTACGGCCAGTCGAAGACCGCGAACTCGCTCTTCGCGGTCGGCGTCACGCAGCGCTGGGCCGACGACGGCGTGCTCGCCAACGCCGTGCACCCGGGCGGCATCATGACGCCGCTGCAGCGCCACCTGCCCAAGCAGGAGATGCTCGACCGCGGCTGGATCGACGAGGACGGCACCCCCAACCCGGCGTTCAAGTCGACGCAGCAGGGGGCCGCGACGTCGGTCTTCGTGGCCGTCCACCCCCTCGCCGAGGGCGTCGGGGCCCGCTACTTCGAGGACGTCGCCGAGGCCGAGCCGTTCCGCGAGGACGCCCGCGGTCGCGGCGTCAAGGACTACGCCCTCGACCCCGAGCAGTCCGACCGCCTCTGGGCGCTCAGCGAGCAGCTGCTCGCCTGACCGGCGCAGGCGCAGGACGCAGGAGGCGCGGGCCGGGTCGACGACCCCGCCCGCGCCTCCTGCGTCCTGCCCCTGGGCGTCAGCCCGTGTTCTGCAGCCCGGCGGCGATCCCGTTGACGCTCAGCAGCAGGAGGCGGTGGTCGGCATCGGCCGGGTCGCCTCCGCCCGCGACGCGGATCGCCCGCAGGGCGCGCAGCTGCAGCAGGGAGAGCGCGTCGACGTAGGGCGACCGCAGCCGCACCGCGCGGCTGAGCACCGGGCGGCCGTCGAGCACCTCGCCGTGGCCGCTGACCGCGAGCACCCACTTGCGCGTGCGGGCCATCTCGTCGAGGACGCGTCCGGCGAGGTCGTCGCGGTCGGCCAGCGCCAGGTACTCGCGGGCGATGTGCTCGTCGGTCTTGGCGAGCGACATCTCGACGTTCTTGATCATGGCCGAGAAGAGCGGCCAGGTCGCGTAGGCCTCACGGAGCAGGTCGAGGTCGCCCACGGCCTCGAGGGCCGACCCCAGGCCGTACCAGCCGGCGAGGTTGATGCGGGCCTGCGTCCAGGCGAAGACCCAGGGGATCGCCCGGAGGTCCTCGAGGGACTCGACCGAGAGGCCCCGACGGGCGGGACGGGAACCCAGCGCGAGCAGTCCGACCTCCTCCATCGGGGTGACGGCCGCGAACCACGAGGCGAAGCCGTCGGCCTTGACGAGGCCGAAGAACGCCTCGCGTGAGGCGACGTCCATCGTCGAGGCGACCTCGGCGAACCGGGTGGCGGCCGTCGCGTTGGCCTGTTCGTTCGACGGGCTCGAGGCCAGCAGGGTGGCCGCGGCCATCTGCTCGACGTGCCGGGCGGCGATGGTCTTGTTGCCGTACTGGGCGAAGATGACCTCGCCCTGCTCGGTGATCTTGAAGCGACCGTCGACCGATGCCGGCGGCTGAGCCAGCACGGCCTCGTTCGCCGGTCCGCCGCCGCGGCCGAGGGCGCCGCCGCGACCGTGGAACAGCGTCAGCTCGATGTCGTTCTCGGCGGCCCAGTCGGCGATGCGGGCCTGGGCGGAGTAGAGCGCGAAGGTCGCCGAGACGGGCCCGACGTCCTTCGACGAGTCCGAGTAGCCCAGCATGACCTCGAGGCGGCGACCGGTCGCCGCGAGGCGCTTCTGCACCGCCTCGGTCTGCAGGGCCTCGTCGAGGATGCGCGTGCTGGCCTCGAGGTCGGCGAACGTTTCGAACAGCGGGATCACGTCGAGCACGGGTGCGGGCTCGTCGCCCATCGCGCGCTCGGCGAGCTCGTAGACGGTGGCCAGGTCGGCCGACGACTGCGTGAACGACACGATGTAGCGCGACGCGGCCCGCACGCCGTAGCGCTTCTGCAGGTCGGCGATCGTGCGGAACACCGCGAGGACCTCGTCGGTCGTCTCGCTGCGGGCAGGAGGCGCGGCGTCGGACCCGGCGTCGCCGCCGCTGGACTGCTCCCCGCCCGCCACCGGGTCGGCCGCCCGGAGCTCGGCGAGGGCCGTGCGGTGCACCTGCGAGTGCTGGCGCACCTCGAGCTCGGCGAGGTGGAAGCCGAACGTCTCGACCTGCCAGACGAGGCCCTGCAGGTCGCCGTTGGCGCTGCGGTGGGCGCCGGCCGCGCGCAGCGACTGCTGCACGACGCGCAGGTCGGCGAGCAGCTCGTCGGGGTGGCCGTAGGCGAGCGGGGCCCCTTCGCGACGGGTGGCGTCGATGCGGGCCGCGACGAACATGAGCACCCGGCGGTGCAGCTCGTGGGGCGAGCGCACGCCGATGCGGGACGCGACGTCCGCGTCCATCCGGCGCTGCGCCTCCGCGAGGGACACCAGCTCGGCGGAGGCCGGGGTCTCGGCCTCGTCGAGGGTCAGGGTGCCGCCGATGCGGGTGGTCGCGCGGTGCAGCCCTAGCAGCACGTGCTCGGCGGCGATGTCGGCGGCGGCCCGGGTGACCTCGGCGGTCACGTGCGGGTTGCCGTCGCGGTCTCCGCCGATCCAGGTGCCGAGGCGCATGAAGGCGGGGGCGACGGCGGGTTCGCGGCCGGCGGCGTCCCCGAGCAGGCGGTCGTCGAGCAGGCGGTAGACCTGCGGCACGATCTCGAAGAGCGTCTGGTCGAAGATGCTCATGGCCGTGCGGACCTCGTCGAGCGGGGTGGGCCGCGTGGTACGGATCGGCGAGGTGCGCCAGAGCGTGTCGACCTCCTCGAGGAGGCGGCGTTCGGCCTCGGCCACGGCCACGTCGTTCTCGAGCCGGTCGCGGTCGGTCATCAGGTCGCTGATCCGACGGATGCTCGACGCGACCGCACGGCGGCGGGCCTCGGTCGGGTGCGCGGTGAGCACGGGGTGGAAGCGCAGCGCGTCGAGTCGCTTGGAGGCCTCCTCGGCCCCGACCTCCTCGGTGAGCTGGCGCAGCGTGGCCGAGACCGAGTCGCCCGCGGCGCTCGCCTCGCTGCCGCGGCGGCGCAGCACGCGGACGCGGTGGTGTTCTTCCGCGAGGTTGCTGAGGTGGAAGTAGCAGGTGAAGGCGCGGGCGACCTGCTCGGCCAGCCCCTGGTCGAGGGCGTCGACCAGGCGCTGGGCGTCGTCGAGGCTCGCGCCGTCGGCTCCCTCGTAGGCGGCGATGACGGCGGCCCGGACGTCCTCGACGGCCTGGAAGAGTTCGTCGCCGCCGGATTCGCGCAGCACCCGGCCGAGCAGGCTGCCGAGGTAGCTGACGTCCTGACGGAGGCTGCCGTCGACGGCGCCGCTGATGTCGTCACGGCTGCCGTCGTGTCGTCGTGTGGTCTCGATGTCGGTCACCGCACCATCTTGGACGACCCGGGCGCTCCATGACGCCACGATGTGGTCACGCCGCCAGGTTTTCTCGTGGCGCGGTGCCCACATCGTGGCGTCGTGACCCGCGACACGGCGCGATCCGGCTCACGTCGCGGCCCAGAGCGCCCGGTAGTACGCCGTGCGGACGGGGTCGTCGGCGACGCCGTACGCGTCGAGGAAGGTCTGCTCGAAGCCGGGGCCGTGGTTCCAACCGAGGCTCATCGTCGCGACCGCGAGGTCGGCCCAGCGGTCGGCGACGCCGAGGGCGTCGAAGTCGACGTGCCCCGACCAGAGGCCGTCGTCGCCGATCAGCGTGTTGGGCACGCACGGGTCGCCGTGGCAGACGACGAGGAGGTCGACGGGCGGCGGGTCGCCGAGGTCAGGAGGCACGGCGCGCGCCTTCTCGCTGGTCGCGATCCGGTCGTCCACCGACCAGCTGAACGGGCACTCGTCGACCGGCAACGCGTCGTGCAGTCGCCTCAGCCCCCGTCCCGCCTCGCGCACGGCGGTCGCCGGGTCCGCGGCCCGGAGCAGGTCGACGGCGCTGCGCCCGGGCACGCCCGCCGTGACGAGGTACTCGCCCTCGTCGTCACCGCCGATCTCGAGCACGCGGGGGGCGGGGGTGAAGTCGACGACCCACCGCAGCCGCATCTCCTCGGCGTGCAGGTCGAGGCCGCTGCCGTGCGGGGCCCACTTCACGAAGCGCCGGGTCGGGCCGTCGCCCAGGCGGTAGGTGGTGCCGCCGGCCTCGTTGCGCCACACCGCGGTGATGGCGTCGCCGCGCGCGGCCGTGACCACCGCCTCCGGCACCTCGGCGTCGGGGTCGGGCCGGTTCTGCGTCCACATGCCCCGAGTCTCGCACCCGCCACGGCACCCGCACCCGTCCCGGGCACGACGGAGCGGGCCGCCCCCGGAGGGACGGCCCGCTCTGTCGTGGTGCGGGGGAGCTGCTTACGCGCGGCTGCCCTTGCGGCCGGTGATGAAGCCCCAGATGACGAGGACGACGAGCGCACCGAGGATCGCGATGATCCAGCTCTGGATGCTGAAGAAGCCGTCGTAGCCGACGTTGAAGACGGCTCCGCCGATCCAGCCACCGATGAGGGCGCCGATGACACCGAGGATCAGGGTGGCGATCCAGCCGCCGCCCTGACGGCCGGGGAGGATGAGCTTGGCGATGGCGCCGGCGATGAGGCCGAGGAGGATGAAGGCGAGGAAGCCCATGATGTGGTCCTTTTCGTTGGTGCGCGGAGTGCGCGGGTGCTGCTGAGACGGTCGGGGTCGGGTGCGTGTCAGCGGGGTCTGGGTGACGACCGCATGCGAAGAGGCCCGTGAGAAGGTCGTCCTCTCGGGCCCCAGCGGTCGAGAGGACTAGTGCGCGGCCTTGCGGGCCTTCTTCACCGCGGCCTTGCGGGCCTTGGTGACGTCCTTCTTGGCCTGGGCACGCGCCTTCTTCACCTTGGGGTCGTTCCAGAACGAGCCGAAGAAGTTGCTGATCTCCTTGTAGCGGCCCTTCCCGGCCTTGGCGCCGTAGGTGTACGCGAGGAACGCGATGAGGGCGATGACGAGGTACTTGAAGCGCATGTGGTGGTCCTCCCGGTGGGACGTTCTTGTCGTTCGGGGGTGACGCTATTCCTCCTGGGAGTTCTCTGTTACAAATCGGATTGGTGGGAAGTTCCCGGTGTTCGCTTTTGTCCCCTCCCTCGCCGGGCTCCACCCCGACACACCCCCGCCGCACGACCGAAACACCCCGGCAACACCTCCTGGCTAGCGTCGAGCCATGGGTGAGCTCTTCGAGGGATACGCGACCACCACGGGTGCCGCGGCCCGGGCGACCGGCGCCCGCCCGCCGGCCGCCGCGTGGGACGAGATGTTCGAGCGCGACGGCACGCCCCGTCGGGCGTACCACGAGATCCACGCGACCCTCGAGGGCATGACGCAGGACGACCTGCGCGGCCGCACCGCGGCGCTGGCCGACTCGTACCTGGCGCAGGGCGTCACCTTCGACTTCGCCGGCGAGGAGCGGCCGTTCCCGCTCGACGCCGTGCCCCGGGTCGTCGAGCACGCCGAGTGGACCACCGTCGAGCGCGGCATCAAGCAGCGGGTCAAGGCCCTCGAGGCGTTCCTCGCCGACGTCTACGGCCCGCAGACCGCCATCGCCGACGGGGTCATCCCCGCGAGCCTCATCACGAGCTCGAGCCACTTCCACCGGCAGGCGAGCGGCATCGACCCGGCCAACGGCGTGCGCATCCAGGTCAGCGGCATCGACCTGGTCCGGGACGAGGCCGGAGCCTGGCGCGTGCTCGAGGACAACGTGCGCGTGCCGAGCGGCGTCAGCTACGTCATCTCGAACCGTCGCGTCATGGCGCAGACGCTGCCCGAGCTGTTCGTCTCGATGCGCGTGCGGCCGGTGGGCGACTATCCCAACCGGCTGCTCGCCGCCCTCAAGAAGAGCGCCCCCTCGGGAGTCGACGAACCGACCGTCGTCGTGCTGACCCCCGGGGTGTTCAACTCGGCCTACTACGAGCACACGCTGCTGGCCCGCCTGATGGGCGTCGAGCTGGTCGAGGGCCGCGACCTCTACTGCTCCGGCGGGCGGGTCTTCATGCGGACCACCGGCGGGCCCGAACGCGTCGACGTGATCTACCGCCGCGTCGACGACGAGTTCCTCGACCCGCTGCAGTTCCGGGCCGACTCCGTGCTCGGCTCGCCGGGCCTCCTGATGGCCGCCCGTCTCGGCACGGTGACGATCGCGAACGCGGTGGGCAACGGCGTCGCCGACGACAAGCTCGTCTACACCTACCTGCCCGACCTGATCCGCTACTACCTGGGCGAGGACGCCCTGCTGCCGAACGTGCACACCTGGCGGCTCGAGGACCCCGGAGCCCTCGACGAGGTGCTCGACCGGCTCGACGAGCTCGTCGTGAAGCCCGTGGACGGCTCGGGCGGCAAGGGCCTCGTCGTCGGCCCGGCGGCCAGCCGCCGCGAGCTCGACGACCTGCGCACCCAGCTGCGACGCGACCCCCGCGGCTGGATCGCGCAACCCGTGGTGCAGCTCAGCACGATCCCGACCCTGGTCGACGACGGACTCCGTCCCCGGCACGCCGACCTGCGGCCCTTCGCCGTGCACGACGGCGACGACGTCTGGGTGCTGCCCGGCGGCCTGACCCGGGTCGCGCTGCCCGAGGGCCAGCTCGTCGTCAACAGCAGCCAGGGCGGCGGCTCGAAGGACACCTGGATCGTCGGCGGCGACGTCAACGCCTGGGCCGGTCACGACGTCAGCGCCCTGATCGCCGAGCAGACGACCCCGACGCAGTCGCTCCCGATCATCACCCCCGAGCAGGTCGCCGCGGCCGCGGCCTCGGCGGCCGACCACAGTCCCGACCACGCGCCCCAGGACGACCCCCGCAACGACCAGCAGGCGCAACAGCAACAGACGAAGGAGGGGCGGGTCGGGTCACGAAGCCGACCCGCGCCTCCTGCGTCCCGCGTTCCCGACCACGGGACGACCCCGACCGAAGGGCCATCATGCTGAGCCGCATCGCCGAGAGCCTGTTCTGGATCGGCCGCTACATCGAGCGGTCGGACGGCACGGCCCGCATCCTCGACGTGCACCTGCAGCTGCTGCTCGAGGACCCCTGGATCGAGGAGGACGTCGCCTGCCGCAGCCTGCTCGCCGTGATGGGCAGCGACGCCCCCGAGGGCGACCTCGCCCGCAGCGACGTCCTGTCGATGCTCGCGGTCGACCGGCACAACCCGGCGTCGATCGCCTACTCGCTCGGCGCCGCCCGCGAGAACGCCCGCCGGGCCCGCGAGATCGTCTCCACCGAGCTGTGGGAGTGCCTCAACACGACGCGCGCCCGCATGCCGCGCAAGGTCGCCGACGACAAGGTGCACGAGTTCTTCGCCTGGGTGCGCGAACGGAGCGCGCTCGCCGTCGGGATCATCGAGAGCGCGACGAGCCGCGACGAGGTGTGGCAGTTCTTCACCCTCGGCCGGTCGATCGAGCGGGCCGACATGACCGCGCGCCTGCTCGCGACCCGCACGCTCACCGAGGCGTCGGGCCCGTCGTGGACGACGATCCTGCGGTCGTGCGGCGCGTACGAGGCCTACCTGCGCACCTACCGGGGCGTGCCGAGCGCCCGCAACGCGGCCGAGTTCCTCCTGCTCGACCGGCTGTTCCCGCGCAGCGTGCTCTTCGCGATCAGCCGGGCCGAGGCCTGTCTGCGCGAGGTCGAGCCGACGACCCACCGGGTCGCGGCCTCCGACAGCGGGGTGCGCATCCTCGGGCAGATGCGCAGCGAGCTCGAGTTCCGGCCGATCGGCGACATCCTCGACGACCTGCCCGGGCAGATGGACACCGTGCAGGCCGCGACGAGCGCCGCCTCCGAGGCGATCAGGCAGCGGTACTTCCCGACGAGCGCCGCGCCCACCTGGGTCGGGGAGCGCTCGTGAGCCGCCTGCGCATCCGGCACGTCACGGGCTTCTCGTACCAGGGCGAGGCCGTCGCGAGCTACAACGAGGCACGCATGCTTCCGGCGCACACCGAGGGCCAGTTCGTGCTCTCGTCGCACCTGCGCATCGAGCCGGTCGCCGCATCGCACGAGTACGTCGACTACTGGGGCACGCGGGTGTCGTCGTTCGAGGTGCTGCTGCCGCACCGGCAGCTCTCGCTGACCGCGACGTCGCTCGTCGAGGTGCGGCCGCAGGCGCATCCGTCCGAGACGATCTCGTGGGACGACCTGGCGGCGGTCGCGGGGGCCAGCACGTCGTTCGTCGAACACCTCGAGCAGACGCCCCTCACCGCGCCTCCGGCCGACCTGGCCGCCGTCGGAACCGAGGCTCGGGCGACCCACGCCGATCCGTGCGCCGCGGCGATGGCCATCTGCCAGACGGTCGGAGGCGCGGTCCGGTACCTGCCCGGCGTCACGAACGTGAAGACCACGGCCGCCGAGTCGTGGGCCGCCCGGGCCGGCGTCTGCCAGGACATCGCCCACGTCACGGTCGGTGCGCTACGGGCGGCGGGCATCCCGGCGCGCTACGTCAGCGGCTACCTGCACCCGAAGCCCTCGGCCGAGCTGCGCGAGACCGTCACGGGCGAGTCCCACGCCTGGGTGGAGTTCTTCTGCGGCACCTGGCACGGCTACGACCCCACCAACCTGATCGACATCGGCGAACGGCACGTGGTCGTCGGGCAGGGTCGCGACTACCGCGACGTGCCGCCGCTGCGCGGGGTCTACGCGGGGTCGTCGAACAGCGAGCTCTTCGTCACGGTCGAGATCACCCGCGAGGCCTAGGCCCGCCCGGCGCCGGTCAGCAGGCCGTGTAGGCGTGGGCCGGGTCGTCGGCCGGCACCAGGTCGTGGTCGCGCACGATGGTCGAGGGGGCCGGGTCGAGTCCGGTGACGCGGGCGCACACGTCGGCGACCGAGCCGCGCAGGTCGTCGGTGTACTCGACGTCGAACACGAGCCCGCCGTAGACGTCCGTGAAGGCGTCGCACTCGTCGTAGCGGTCGCACTCCTCGGTGACGGCGAAGTCGTAGCCGACCTCGTCGCGGCCCCGGGCACCGAGGTCGGCGGTGTTCTTCTGCGCCGTCGCCAGCCCGGCCGCGTGGGCCCGCGCGACGAGCAGCGTCGCGAAGGCGACCGCGTCGTCCTCACCGAAGGCGTCGTCCGACCGCGTCCACGAGTCGAGGTTGTCGAACTCGACCGCCTGGTAGCCCGAGGCGGCGCAGCCGTCGATCGTCGACGCCTGGCGCTCCGCCACGGCCTGCCGGTTCGCCTCCGAGGACAGGTCGAACAGGTGCTCGTCCGGCCAGCCGGGGTCGACCAGCGGTTCGCCGTCGGACGTCCGCACGAGCAGCTCGTCCGGCCACTCGGCGCCCGGTTGGGTCTGGAACCCGTTGACGTAGCAGATGCCGTAGACGTCGTCGGCGGGGTCGTCGGTGCTGTCGCGGGCGACGACCGTGGCTCCGTCGGGGATCGGCGACGCGCCTCCCAGTTGGTAGTCGAAGCGGGCGCCCTCGGGCGGCAGCACGACGCCGTCGGCCGTCGCGGCCCCCGAGGCCCCCACCGCGGACGTGGAGGCGCGCTCGGGTCGTTCACCGGCCCCGGCGTCGACGCCCGTGCAGCCCGTCACGACCAGCGCGATGCCGACGAGTCCGACGAGTCCGAGGCGTGTGCGCATGCGGCGAGCCTAGGTGAGTCGAGCGACCGGGCCGACCGTCAGGCGGTGTGCGACAGCGGCGCGGACTCGCGCTCGCCGACCGCGGCCTCGGCGGGGGTGGCCCCCGCGGTGACCACCGCGGCGGTGGGCGACGTGGCTGGCGCGGCGGGGGTGCGGCGCGAGGTCAGGAAGTCGAGGCGCGCCGCTTCGCGGGCCAGTTCGCGGTCGTGCTCCGCCTGTCGGGCGGCGGCGCGGGCGTCCGCCAGGCTGCGCGCGTTCTCACGGGCCCTGGCTGCGGCGGCGGAGGAGGCGCGTCGTGCGGTCGCCCCCGTGGCCCGGGCGGCGACGACGGCACCGGCCGCGGTGGCCCGGCTGCCGTGACGCACGCCGTCCCAGGTCGAGCGGGCGGCCGGTCGGGTGCGCGTCGCGACGGTGGTGCCGGTCGTGCGGAACCAGGCGACGACGACCGGGGTGGTGCGTCGGACCCATGCGACCACGGCCCGGGAGGCGCGACGGACGGCCCGTGCCGTGGCCCGACCGGCCCGGGCCAGGGCGTCACCCGTGGCGCGCACGGCGGCCGCGACCCGGGTGGCGGCGGACGACAGCACGGGACGCAGGCGTTCGGCGAGGGTCGGCCCGGCGGGAGCCTGCTCGGGTACGGCGGAGCGGGTGGACGCGGTCTCGACGGGCGTGCCCGTGGCGGAGGCGATCGCCGGCGTCGGCGTGGCGGCGAGGACGGGGGCGGACGCGACCACGGGGGCGGCCGTCGGCCGTCCTGCGGACAGGACCCGCGCCTCCTGGGTGGTCGGTCGGACCGGGGCCGGCGTCGTCTCGCGGACGGCCTCGTGCTCGAGAGGGTGCTCCGGCTCGTCGCGCGGCAGGGCACCGAGCACCCGGTCGGTCAGCCCGACGAGGGCGAGGGCCACGCCGCCGACGACGAGGGCGGCACCGAGCAGCCAGATCGCGATGGTGACGAAGTCGAGGTCGCCGATGGGCAGGAAACCGCCGGCGAAGAGCCCGACCGTGGCCAGGCGGAAGGTGGCGGCGAGGACGAGCGCCGCGCCCGAGACCAGCATCGCGAGGGCGACCCAGCCCGTGACTGCTGCCTTGCCCATGCGACACCTCCTGAGGATGGAGCGCGCGTCGCGGTCGGGCCCGCGCGGACGTCCCCTGCGAATGTAACCCGGAGGAGGGCTCGGGCGTAACCCGCAGCGGTGGACGCGCCGTTCCCGGGCGATGCTCGGCTCCTGCGGGGGCTTCTCGGATGCGGGCCCGGGATGATCGCTTGCATGGCCAACTTCGACCGTCTCCTGGGTGCCGCCGCGCGTGCGCTCGGCAACTCCTCTTCTTCTTCGTCCGGCCGCGGTGGCGCGTCCGGCGGTTCCACCGACTGGCGTGACGTGGTGCGCAAGGTCTCCGACAAGGTGACCGGCGACGACCGCCAGGGCGGGCAGCCGCAGCAGGGCGGCCGCCAGCCCCAGCGCGACGGGTACGGGGCGCCGCAGCGGGGTGTCGGGCGCCCGGCCACCGGGGGCCACGCCCCCCAGGGGTCCGCCGCGGACCGCGCGGCCCTCGCCAAGTACGACTACCTGCTGCAGACCGCCCCGCCGCAGCAGCTCGAGCAGGTCCACCGCGACGCCTTCGAGCGCCTCACCCCCGAGCAGCGTCAGCAGGTGCTCGCCCGCCTGAGCGCCGAGGTGCCCGCGGGCGAGCGTCCCGCGTCGAGCGCCCCGGCCGACCTCGCCCGGGCGGCGACCCGTGGCGAGACCGCACACCCCGGCCTGATGAAGCGCGTGCTCGGCAGCACGGGGGGCAAGGTCGCGGCAGGTGCCGCGGTCGGCGCCGGAGTGGCGGGGGTCGCGGGCCTCGCGGTCGCCGTGGCCGGGGCGGCCGCCGTCAGCAGCGTCGCCCTGCCCCTGCTGTCCGACGCCGTGACGTCGGGCATCGACTTCGACCAGCTGACCAACGGCTTCGGCTTCGAGGGGCTGGACGGCCTGACCGCGGGCGGCGAGGAGTACCTCGGCGGACTCGGCGAGCAGGTCGGCGGACTCGGCGAGCAGGTGGGTGGGCTGGGCGACCAGCTCGGCAACCTCGGCGAGGGCTTCCAGATCCCCGGCCTCGGCAACCTCTTCGACCGCTGACCGCGCGGCTCGCGCCCGCTCGGCTCGCGCCCGCTCGGCTCGCGCCCGCGCGGCCCGTGTCCCGAGACCCCAGGATCTCGCCGAGACCCTCGCGCGCGCGGGGGGTCCGGCCCGGTCACCGAACTCGGCAAGTACGCCGACGCCGCCGACGAGATCGAGACGCTGGGAGCAGGACGATGACCAAAGCGGAAGAGCTGCGAGCACGAGCTGCCCGCGCAACGGAGAGAGCCGCATCGACGACGCCCGAGCAGAGCCAGCCCGGAGCGCCCGCCGCCGAGGCGACGTCAGCACCCCGGCCGAACGTCATTCGAGCCAAGCCCGTACGCATCACCGCAGACCTGTCACCCCAGGTCTACCGAGGCCTCGTCGACTACGCCGCAGGCCTCGCAGAGGCTCAGGGCCGAGTGTGTGTCGTGCACGTGCACGTTACCCGTGCCCTCGTTGCAGAGCTGCTGGAAAACGACGAGCTGCAAGGGGCCATCGCCCGCCGCGTCCGCGCGCAGCTCGACGACTAGACCGTCCGTAGTTCAGTAATTACGGATGCACGCTACTGGCCGCCCAGTCCTTCAAGGTCCGTGACCCAGCGCTCTGCGCCGCTCGAGCGCCACTCGACGGCCCGGTAAGCCTCGTCTCTCAGGCGCTCGTCTGCTTCTGGGACGGGGTCGTGGTGGAGATCGCGGGTCGGCAAGATGACAGTGGTGGACTCGCCGGTTTCCGGTGCGAGAGCCAAGAGCCATGCACCGACCCCGCTGGACGATCCGACCGGGAAATCACGGTAGATATAGGCACTCTCAGCCAGCGAGGTCACGGCCAGCACAGTACGGCCTCGCCGGCCCTCGTTCATGGAACACGGCTGTGAGATCAGGCGTCGGCGCGGGGGAGTGTCACGGCTGAATCGACCGCGGCCGGGTGCCGCTCGAGCGCCCGGTAGACCGTCGCCCGCCCCACGCCGAGCAGTTCCACCAGCTCGGCGACCGTGTGGTCACCGGCGCGGTGGATCGCCACCATGTGCCGCTCTTGCGCGGGAGAGAGCTTGGACTTTCGGTCCTTGAGCTTCCCCCGCACCTTCGCCGTGGCCATGCCCTCGCGCGTGCGCGCTCGGATAAGGTCGGACTCGAACTCGGCCACCATCCCCAGGACGACAAAGAGCAATTGCCCGACGGGGTCGGTCGGGTCGTAGACCGACCCTCCGAGGGTCAGCCGCACCTGCCGGCGCGTCAGCTCTTCAGCGATGTCGGTTGCGTCTCGCAGCGATCGCGCGAGGCGAACGAGCTTCGTCACGCCCAGGGTGTCGCCCTGCCGGCAGGCCGCCAGAGCCTCTCGGAGCCCAGGCTGCTCCCTATTAGTCCCTGTCAGGCCGCGGTCGCTGTAGATCGGTTCCGGCGGCACTCCCAGCGCGCAGGCGGCGTCCCGCTGCGCGGTGAGGTCCTGGGTGTCGATGGAGACGCGGGCGTAGCCGATGAGGGTCCCGGTGGTCTTCAGCCTCACAGAGGGTGCCGTCACCGGAACCTATTTCGGACGGCCTATCTGAGACAGCAATACGCCCGGAGGTCCGGGGGAGTGGTCGCAGCCGCAGAACGTCCGATGAACGATCGCCGAAGCGAGAGGGAGCTCGTAGCGCAGGCTACGGGCTCCCTCTAAGCCATCTCAGGGCGAATGGACCAGTCGATAAACCAGCAATGCCAAGCTGCTCCGCCTCATTAGGGTCGGTAGTCATCTCGCTTCTCGGCCCCGATGTACATACCTGGGTGTGCTCGATTGCCGCCTAGAACGCCTATGGCAGTCAGGCCAACACTGAGGCTTGCGATGAGGATTTTCACCAAACAAATGAGAAGGGGCTTTACGTGAATCGACATTTGCGCAACTGCTTTCCTAGTACTTGTTGGAGCAAGTTGCTGGCCGAATCTTCTGTGGCCGGATGTGCCGCCTCGAATATGCGTTGCCTCTAGCTGCTACGGCATCCTTAGCCGAAAGTTTCCGAGTCGGGCGCGGGGCAGGTCTTGTCGACTCGTTCCGCTTCGGCGTCCGTCAGCCCTTGACTGGATGCTGATCCAGCGCTCGGGAACCAGCCCTGGTGGGGCCAGGTCGACGCGAACTCCTCGCGAGTCATGCTCGGCTCGGTTGACGGGGCGCCGAGCGCCTCGAAGCACGGCAGCTGGAACATGGTCTGGTAGTCGTACAACCACGCCGCTTGCCCGACCGTGAGCGTCTCAGCGACGGGGCTCGGGTACATGACGTTGCAGCGGTAGCTGGCGAGTTCGGCCTGCTCGCGCTGCGGCCCGCCGTCGGGCATCTCGAACGAATAGCCCTGCGAGGTCGAGCCGTCCTTACCTCTCCCGACGTCGTCGACCACGGGCAGGCCGGCCTCGCGGAGGCACGCGATGAGCGGGTCGAGGTCGCCGCCCTCGATCTCGTGGACCAGGGCGACCTCGGGTCGGACCGCGTCGGGGAATTGCTTTGTCACCTGGTCCCAACGCTGGTCGGTGGCCTTCTGCCGCAGTTCGGCGAGGCGGGCTGGGTCCGGCGGCCCCGAGGTAGGGGGCGCACCGAGCTCGTCGAGGACGGCTTGCCGGTCCGGCACCCCGGTTCCGTTCGTCGCGGTGCCGGTCGGGGCCGGTGGCCCGCCCATCTCGCTGCTAATCCCGGCACACCCGGTCAGCAGCAGCGCAACCGCCGCCACGGCGACCCCCGCCGTAAATCTCCTCATGGACCACATTGTAAGAGGATTCCTCAAACAGGACATCAAGACGTGATCCAGAACACCACCAGGCGGTGGCTTATCGGAGTGGCAGGGGCGCACAAATTGGACCAGGCATCAGCGTTTGCGGCAGGGCGACGACAGGCCGCCAACTCGTGGCAGCTCTGAAGACCCCTTGAGCTGGCTGCGTCAGCACATGCCGCTGCGGGCGAGGTGCCTGACATTCTTAGGGAAGCCGCTCTGCGGGCGCCCGTTACGCGGTGGTCTACCGGGCGGGTGGTCGGTTTCTCCAAACCGGTCCGCGACTAAAGGCCATAGAACGCATTCACAAAGCATGCATTGCTCATGATTGCCCTTAATCTATACGCACTTGTCTGTCAGTGTGTCTGCGGGGGACCTTCCCCGCTGAAAGGATTGACATGACAAAGAAGTTTTTGACCCTCCTTGCAACCGCTGCTTCGGCGACTCTGCTCGCGGGCGTTCTGGGGGCCGCTGCGCCAGCCAGCGCTGGTACACCGCAGTCTTGTTGGGAGGAAGTGGATACAGGCCGCTCATTGTGCGCCTCTTCTGACCAAGCGTTGGCAGACGCCGTCTACACGACCTACGGCATTCACCTGGCTCCGCGCCCGTCGGAGCCAGTGAGCAAAGCAATGAAGCAGCCATCGGCCAAGGCCCAGGCGGCACGTGCTGCAGCGATGAAGAAGACCGACGGTTCTTCAGCCGTTGCTGCCGTCGCGGCGCAGACGTACCTGCTAGTCAAGATCTTCGATGGCCAGAACTACACGGGCTCGAGCAAGTCGTACACGGTGAGCCTGAGCGAGGCGCCCTGCAGAGTCGCCCAGAGCTACACCTACGGTCAATACAAGGTGCTGAATCCCATCCCGCAGGCCAATTGGAATGACCGAATCCGGTCGTTCCAAGTGGTGTCTCCGTGCAGGCTGGAGCTGTACCGCGACGATGTCTTCAGAGGGTCCAAGTTCGGGCCGGCTAGGGACACCGGCAACCTGGGCATCATGGACGGCGAAGCATCATCGATGCGCATTGTCGCTTAGCACTCTCTAAAGAGGGGGCCCGCATCGCTGCGGGCCCCCTCCGTGTGTCGGTACCTATTCGCGGCTAATACCTGTAGCTCGGAGCGCGTCAGCTATCTCCTCGTCTGTGAAGCCCTCGTCCTTGAGTGACTGCCTAACGCCGCGTTCCTCCCGCTCCTCACGGGTTAGGCGCGTCTGCGCACGGATCTTTTTCAACTCCCGCAGGGCGGCGATCGCCACGTACGTGGCCACAAGGGCGGCCGCCAAAGCGACACCTGCCGCAATCAGTGCAACTAAGTCCATTTGTCGAGGCTACGCGAGCTTCTTCCGCACCCCTGCCTCTAGCGCGTGCAATGAGAGCACCCGGCCGGTGTGGGCGAATTGCCCTCTCGTAAGGGGAAGGTCCTACGAAGCAGTTGTCCAAGAAGTCCGCCCGATAGGCGGTGGCTTACCGGACGGTCATGTGGGGGCATTGCGGGGTGGGCGTTTGCTCTGTGTTTGATCCGGGGTGTCGCAATCTGGATAGTCCAGGGTGATTTGAGACCCTAGAACGGATGGTCGAACGGACGTTCTACCCAGAATGGCTAGTTCGGTTCCGCCACTAGCTCTAATTTCTTGCCCGGGGTATCGCTGTCGTCGATCACACGACGCGCTGTGCAGGGCTGCCCTTTCTGGTGCTGCTCCGACTCGCGGGGTGGTGCGTCTTGCTGCGTTGATCGAAGGAGACCCGCAGTGTCATCTGCTGTTCTACCCAAGCGTCCATCTCGTTCCTGGTTGGGGGCA
>NZ_RKID01000010.1:0-28250 GCF_003751725.1 Frigoribacterium sp. PhB118
GGGCGCGGCGGGGTGGTGCCGCGCCCGCGCGGAACCGGGGGGGGGGGCGGCCGGGGGGTGGGGCCCCCACGCGCCCCGGGGGGGGGGGGGGGTGCCGTTCGGGCACCACTCGACCCGCGCCTCCTGGGCTCGGGGGCTTCTCGCTAGCCGAGGGCCTTGAGGAGGTCTTCCGGGTTGGCGGCCATGGTGTGCGGGCCGGCGATGTCGAAGAAGACCTGCTCGATGACGTCGAGGTGGGCCTCGAGGAAGGCGCGCAGCGAGAGCGCGTCGTAGAGCATGACCTGGCGGTTCGGGTCGTCGGGGACCATCGCGGCGTAGGTGTCGTCCGACGAGAAGAGCAGCAGGATGCGCTTGTCGGTGTTCTCGCGACCGAAGACGCGGACCTGGTCGCCTTCGTCGGGGAGGGCTCCGTCGTCGGGGCCGCCGGTGGAGGGTGCGGCGTCGGTGGCGGTGTCGTTCGTGGCGCTGGCGTCGGTCGGCAGGACGAGCTTCGGGACGACGACCACGTCGTGACGCAGGGCGAAGGCGACGGCGGCGGCGTCCTGGGCGGCGAGGGCCAGCTCGAGCGACTCGGAGCGGAAGGTGCCGTTGCGGTCGTCCGGGTCGACGGGCTCGCGGGGGTCGGTGGGCTCGGAGGAGGGGGTGGCTGCGTTCACGGGAGGGTCACTGTCAGTTCAGGATCATCTGGGCGGTGTCGGCGGAGGTGATGTCGCCGACCGAGACGGCGAGGCGGTAGGTCGCGCCGCCGGCGGTGACGGGTTCGCGCGAGGTCGACTCGCAGGTGTCGGCGGAGGAGCGCGTGCGGTCCCAGGCGATGGGGGGAGTGCTGAGGGTCTGGCCGGCGGTGAGCGTGACGATCTGGTTGGTGCCGTTCACCTGGCAGTCCTTCGACGACCAGTACTGCTCTTCGCCGCTCGAGATGACGAGGGTCTGCTGGGCCGAGCCGAGGTCGATCGAGCAGTCCGAGCGACCCGAGTTGGTGATCGTCATCGAGATCTGCGGCAGCTCGGTGGCGGCGTAGCTCGTCTTGTCGGTGACGGGCTTCAGCTCGATGCTGCGGGTCGAGCAGGCCGGGGCGTCGGAGGCGCCCTCGGTCGAGGTGTCGGCCGGGTCGGCGGTGGCGTCGGCCGCGGGGGCGGTCTCGGTGGGGGCCGGTTCGCTGGGGGCGGTGTCGGCAGGGGGCGCGGAGGTCGTCGCGGCGGCACCGGGTTCTGCCGAGCCGGACCCGGGGCGGACGACGATCAACACGATGATGACCACGACCGCGATCAGACCGAGCGCGAGCACCGCACGACGACGCCAGTAGACCGAGGGCGGTTGCGGCCCGACCGGGTTCTTGAACGTCGACATGGGCACAGGTTAAGGGCCGGTCAGGGGGTTGGCCGGGACCAGCGCGGCGTGTGGGCTGAGAATCCGCGTGGAGCGGGGTGCAGGTGCCCGGTGAGGCCGCCGACCCGGGTGTACCCCGGTGCGGGAGATGTCGGGCGATGTCGGGTGGGGGCGGGTGCTCGGGTAGTCGGGAGGTGGGGGCCGAGTGGGCAGGAAATGCTGCTCGTGTGCGGCGGAGGAGCATCTTCTGCCCACTCGGGCCCTCATCTCGTGCGGGCCGGGCCGGTGGGTGCGGCTCTGGTTCCGGAGGCGCGGGTCGAGTGGTCGGAGGGACGGTTCGGGACCACTCGACGGGCTGGTGCTCGTGTGCGGGTGCGGGTGCGGGAGCGGGCGTCGAGTGGGCAGAAGGTGCTCGTCAGGTTGATGGGAGCCGCACCTTCTGCCCACTCGCACCCGGCGTCGGACGTGCGGGACCGTACGTCCACCGGCCGGCCCCGGCCCGGCCCGGGGCCCGGGTCAGGAATCACGGGACGCGTCAGCACACCCGAGTCGGCCTCGGGTCACGAGGCGCGGGTGGGGCCGAGAGACGCGGGTGTCTAGGGTAAGGAGGCGCGGGCCGGGCCGGCTCAGAAGGCCCGGTCGAGCTCGCGGTCGCGTTCGGAGCCCGCGGCGCTGAACGCCCGGTGGAGCGCTTCGCGCAGGTTGCCCGACTCGGCGTCGACGAGCTGGGTGAAGCCGAGGCGTCGTGCTTCGGAGGCGCGTTGTTTGGGCGAGGAAACGGGGCGGATCTCGCCGGCGAGGCTGATCTCGCCGACGGCGGCCATGGTCTGGGGGAAGGGCTTCTCGCGACTGGCGCTGGCGAGGGCGAGCGCGATGGCGAGGTCGGCGCCGGGTTCGGTGATCTTGATGCCGCCGACGGTGCTGACGTAGACGTCGGCGTCGCCGAGGCGGATGCCGGCGCGGCGTTCGAGCACGGCGAGCAGCATGGCGACGCGGGAGGAGTCGACGCCGTTGACGACGCGGCGGGGCTGGGGTGTCGAGCTGGCGACGATGAGCGCCTGGACCTCGACGGGCAGGGCACGGCGGCCTTCCATGGCGACGGTGATGCAGGTGCCGCTGACGGGGGTGCCGTTGCGCGACATGAAGAGGCCGCTGGGGTCGGCGACCTCGGCGATGCCGTCGCCGGTCATCTCGAAGCAGCCGACCTCGTCGGTGGGGCCGAAGCGGTTCTTGTGGGCGCGGATGAAGCGGAGCGCGGTCTGCCGGTCGCCTTCGAACTGGCAGACGACGTCGACGAGGTGTTCGAGCAGGCGGGGGCCGGCGATGGTGCCGTCCTTGGTGACGTGGCCGACGAGCAGGACGGGCAGGTTGCGGTCTTTGCTGACGCGGATGAGGGTGGAGGCGACCTCGCGCACCTGGGAGGTGCCACCCGCGATGCCGTCGATGGTCGAGGACGAGACGGTCTGCACCGAGTCGACGATGACGAGCTGGGGGTCGACCTGGTCGATCTGGCCGAGGATGACCGAGAGGTCGACCTCGGCGGCGAGGAAGAGGTTGTCGTGCATGGCGCCGGTGCGTTGGGCGCGGAGGCGGACCTGCGAGGCGCTCTCTTCGGCGGTGACGTAGAGGACGCGGGCGCCGGTGGCGGCGGCGCGGGAGGCGACCTCGAGCAGCAGGGTCGACTTGCCGACGCCGGGTTCGCCGCTGAGCAGGATGGCGGCGCCGGGGACGATGCCTCCGCCGAGGACGCGGTCGAACTCCGCGATGCCGCTGGGCCAGTAGGCGACGCTGTTGGCTTCGACCTGGGTGATGGGTCGTGCGACGCGGTCGCCTTCGACGCGGACCGAGGCGGTGCCGCGGGCGCTGACGAGGGCCGAGGTGACGTCGACGACGGTGCCCCACGTCTGGCACTCGCCGCAGCGCCCCGCCCACTTGAGCGACGTCCACCCGCACTCGGTGCAGCGGAACGGGGGAGTGGTGGTGCGAGCCATGCCGTCAGCCTAGGAGGCGCCCCCGACATCGGCGGAGGCGTCCGTCGGGGACGTGGTCGCGCCTCCTGCGGTGTCCGTCGTCGGGGTGTCGCTGCTGGTGCCGGCAGTCGGGGCGGCGGCTGCCGCGGCCGTGTGGGCGGCGACGGCTTCGGCCTCGCGGGCCTCGTGGGTGGTGGCGGCGTCGTCGGCGGCGATGCGGGCGAGGCGGGCGGCGATGGCGGGTTCGAAGGCCGAGGCCCAGACGCGGTAGCCGCGGTCGTTGGGGTGGAAGAGGTCTCCGGCGGAGTTGCGGTAGGTGCGGAAGAAGCCCTGGCGGCGGGTGGTCTCGTAGAGCGGGGCGACGGTGAGGCCGAACTCTCCGGCGACGCGGCGGACGATGGCGTTGGCCTCGACGAGCTTCTTCTCGCGGTCGGGAATCCACATGGCGGGCAGGTCGCCGACGATCGCGTGTGAGGGCAGGGCGCCGTAGATGACGCGGAGGTTCTTCTCGAACGACTCGGGGTTGAACTGGATGATGTCGTTGGCGCCGATGGCCACGGTGACGACGTCGGGTTCGTACTTCTCGAACTTGGGCAGTTGGTCTTTGCGGCACAGCCAGGTGGTCGAGCCGCTGACGCTGAGGTTGACGACGCGCAGCGAGGTGTGACTCTGGCGGCGCATGTATGCGGAGAGGCGGCCGACGTAGCTGCGGGCCGGGCTCGAGGCGCCGATGCCCTGGGCAGCGGAGTCGCCCATCGCGACGTAGAGCAGCTTGCCCTTGCGGTCGAAGCGGTCGCGCCACCAGGCGGAGTGGACGGGCAGCAGCGCGTTCAGGTCGGCGGCGGCCGCGTTGCGGCGCTGCATGAAGCGACTGACGCCGGCGCCGGCGGCGGCCGTGGTGGCGAGGGTGACGCCGACGCCCGAGAGGAAGGCGGTGACGGTGTGGCGTGAGGGCATGGGCCGAGGCTACGCCGGGCTCCGATGCCCGTGCCGGGCGTCCGTGCACCCTGTGCACAACCCCGAGGAGGCGCGGTGCGGTGGACGAGCAATCCCCCGGTTTCGTCCCTGCCGCCGGATGTACTAAACTCGTCCTCGGTACCGTGTCCGAGCGGCCGAAGGATCATGTCTCGAAAACATGTGTGGGGGTTAACTCCACCGTGGGTTCAAATCCCACCGGTACCGCCAACGGGTTGTTTGCGCATCAATCGGAATCCGTTTGCGGAACGCAGCCCAAGAAGAAAGCCCCCGAGTAGTTCGGGGGCTTTCTTCCGTTTGAGGGCCGAGAATCGCTTCCCGGCGAGGGGTTCGGGATCTCTTGGCAGCTCCTTCGGGGCCACCGGCTGCACAGTCGGCTTAAACGACGAAGCGGCCCGCCCGTCTGGGCGCGCCGAATTGACTCGTGAGCGTTGGGGGAGAGCAGGAAGCTCGCGTGTCGTGTCTTGGAACGGGCGTGGGCCTACGTTCGCGGAGGCGGATCGACAGCGGGTCCACTCGTCGGGAACGGGGACAGTTCGGGCCGAACGTAGTCGGCGCGGTAGTTGCTCATGCCTTCGGCATCACGACGGCGGGTGCGCTGTGCAGGCACCGGCGTCAGGCCCTTCGCGACGCGGCGGTCGCGGTCCTTCGGCGCTCGGTGCTTGGCGGCGAGGAAGGTGACGATCTTGCGGATGTTCGCGGCCGTCGTGAGCATGGCGAGAAGGAACTGCTGAGCGGCGAGACCGCGCAGGCGCCGTGCGCTGGAGTCGGCGATGCGCTCGGGACCGGTCTTGATGAAGGCGTTGAAGCTCTCGATGCTGTTGCGGTCGCGGCGGTAGGTCTTGGACCACTCCTTGCTGCCATAAGGCAGCATCTGGTTCATCTTCTCGCCGTCCTCCGGGCGCACCGTGATCGAGGTCTGGCAGCAGACCTTGTCTGTCTGCTTGGGGACGTTGGCGCGCAGCACCTGCCGGCGTTCCTTGTCAGGCGATGCACGCTTGTCGAGCTTGCGGAGCGGGCACTCGACCGTCGCACTCGGGCCGAGGGCTGGGCAGCGCATCTTCACGTTGCCGTTGGCGTCGGGACCCTCCTTCTTGTGAAGTCGGTATGCGTCACGCTCGTCGATCTGCTGGGACCACTCGACGTTGTCGATCTCCTTGTTGTTGCGCCGCACCGTTGCATCGAGGAGCCGCTTCGGTGTACCGGGGCAGAACTGACCGCCTTCGACGAGCTTGGCTCCGCCGACCTGGCCCCGCACACCGGTCTGGTTCGCGCGGTTGTAGTCGAAGACGAGGCCGACGCCGAGCTCTCTCATCGGACGGTGGAAGTCCTCCATCGTGAGACCCGCGGAGTACCCAAGGTCGGACGACAGGCGCGCGATGTCGTAGCCGCGTTCCTGGATGTTCTTCACGAGCTCGACGGTGTGGAAGCCTATGCCCTTGTTGGGCGTCGTCAGGCTCGCCCCGCGGATCAGCTGCGGTGCTTCGGTGGGGTCACCTGTCGGGTCCTCGTTGACGTCGATGATGAGGTTAGCCGTGTAGGCGAGCAGCCACCGGCTCCGTGCCTGCTTGACGCTCGCCTTGCCGTTCTCCTTGGTGTGCTTGCTGAAGACGCGTTCCTTCTCTCCCTTGTCGATCGGGTAGAGGTCAGCTTCAAGCTCCATCGCGTACTTCGGCTGTTCCTTGTCCGTGCCCGCGATGAACATGGGCTGCTCGACGCCGTTCTCCCGCGGCCAACGGTTCTTCTGGCTCGGTGCACGCAGCACTGTCTGGTCGACGGAGAGCGCGAGACGCTGACGTCGCACGGCTCGAGGCAGGTTCTGGGCCGTGGCTTCCAGCAGCGTGTTCGTGAAGGTCATGCTGCGCTCGTGTGCCCGGCGTTCGATGTTCTTGTCCCGGAGCGCGTCAAGGCTGCTCCGCTCGTCGCGGGTGAGCAGGCGGCGGGGCGCCGGCCAGGCATCCCAGAGGTCGATGATGCGGTGCATCGCCCGCCATGCCAGGAAGTACCAGTCGTTGGGCTTGTCGTTGTCGTACAGGTGAGCGATGCCGAGCTCGCGACGGGCTTCATCGTCGAGACGGTGTTCGAAGACGCGGCCCATCTCGCGCACGAAGATCATGGACTGCTCCGATAGGAGCATCATCACCACGGTCAGGATGGCCAGGTCGTCGATCTTCGGTTTGACACCGCCCGGGGCTTTCTTCTCGCGGTCCTCCGCGCGCCAGGTCGCGAGGAGCTCGATGACGCCCGATGAACGGAGGAAGGTCATCCACTCACGGGCGTCGGCGCCGCGGAACCTGGTGGTCTTGGTCGACCCGCTGACGATCCGGTCGGCTGTGTAGATGCCGTTGAAGAACTCCTCGTCGTGGAACGAGGGCTCGCCGGTCACTGAGTCGCTCCCGTTGAACGGAGAAGCGCGTGAAGCTCAACCTCGGGCATGACCTCGGCCAAGGGCGCGTAGCGAAGGAGGGACGAGACGTTCTTGAAGCCAGCCGCGTAGACGATGCTCGCCAGGGGCAGAACGTTGATCTGGTCCACGATCCAGGTAATGCGGAGGCGGCGAATAGCAGGACCGTCGTACCGGGCGCCGTAGTGCATGAGCGCGATCTCCCGAGAGGACTCCTTGCGGTGGGGGATGACCGCGTAGTCATCGTCGCCGAGCCCCTCGAAAGCGATGTCTGCGTACGAATCCCACCCGACACGGATGGGGATGCTCCGCGGCGCCTTTCCGGTCACACGGACGACCCAGCCAGCCGGAGTGCGCGTCAAGTCCCGGCCACGGACCGCGGCGATCTCAGTTGCGCCGAGGCCTGCGCCACCAGCAAGCGCGAGAAGCCCGTAAGAATCCCGGCGGGCTCGGTCGGTGGACCTCGACGCGGCCCAGCTCTCGAAAGCGGGAAGCTCGGCATGCGAGAAGGGTCGTATCTCCCGGCTCTGCTTTCTAAGGCGGTGAGGAGACGGTTCGTAACCGAGCGCTTCAGCGAGGTTCAGGAGTCTGGTCTCGGCAAGCTGCTGCGTCTTGGCACTGGGGTAGGTGCGTGCGAAGCGGTAGATCATGGACGGGTAGAAGAGGTCATCGCGGCGCAGCTCCGCACCGGCGTCGTGGAACGCCCACACGACGTACCGACTCGCGAAGGTCAAGAGGATCCTCGTGTAGAGCATGTCGTGGGGTTTGGCGTCGAGGACGCACGCGAGCGTGAAGTCCCGCACAGGCAACCACTTGGTCGGGGCGATACGGCGCGGGTGGTAGCGCAAGATCGCCTCCTGAAGCTCCAGCGTGGCGTGGTCATTAGATTGACCAAAGTGTGCTACGGCACGCTCGAGTTGGGAAGAGGGGGAAGTCGGACGCTGTGTCTCATCAGGGGTGGTCACGAGAGATGGACATGAGACAAGACAAGGCCATCAAGCGGTCTGATGCGCTTTTAGCGCACATCTAGACTGAGGGGGTGCCCGATCCACGTTTCGAGCCGCGGTCCTACCTGCGTGAGCCCGGCCGCTTCGGTCGCGACCCCGAAGCTCAGCTGGTCTCGGCGATGTCGTTCTCAGCAGGCCAGCTCGACCAGTGGGGCGCTGCACGCATTCAGCATCGGCTGGCCTGCAGCATGCGAGCCGAGATAGCGAGACGGTTCCGCTCTGTCGGGACGTACGCGGCTGCCTCTGGGCAGAGTCCCGAGCGGCTGGGGCGTCTGCTCAGGGGTGAGGTCGTGATGCGTCTGGAAGACGTGGCAAATGCCCGTCGCCATTTGGGCGTCTGAGGGAACCTGGCCGACGCGGGAAGTAATCGTCCTGTCCCTATACGGGCGTCATGGCCGCAGCCTCGGCTCGCGCCGGGGTGGTAGCCATCACCGAAGTGAGTCCCGCCGGGGGTCGTCGTCCGCTCTGGCGACGTAGGGCAAGAGCCGGTCGAGCGCTTCGGCTGACTGCAAGCCGGCGACCTCCAACAACAGGTCGAGGGGCGTCCCCCGCCGGAGGTGTTCCACGATCCAGGTCGCTCGCATGCGTCGGGACTGCAGCTCGACCGTGGGGCGCGGATTCCGACTGACGAAGTCAGTGACGAGATTGATGTTCCCGCCTCGCTGACCGCTCCGGAATGCCCACCGGGAGGCTGCCTTGGACGCCGTTCGGCGCTGCAGGAGGGGGGCCCATTGAGCAAGAACCGGGACGTCTCTCGCATCGTCACCCGACACGCGCACCACGACGCCCCGACTATCTGAGGTGATGTCCACGAGTTCTAGATCGATGATCTCCCGCCCCGTCAGTCCTGCCCCGAGTCCGAGCGCGAGGAGTGCGCCGGCGCTGGTCGTCCGTTCCTCGTCGTGCTGGCTACCGGCCCACGACAACAACGAAGCCACCTCGCTCGGGGAGTACGGACGTGAAGCCTCAGCCTTGCCCAGGGCTCGGAATGTACCCGCAGCTTCATCGCCCAAGAGCGCCTCCGACGTGCGTCTCAACCGAGCGCGCAGGGTGTTCTTGCCGGCCCTGCTGTACTGCCCGAGGTGATGTTGCACGAAGCGGTTGATGAACCGCGGGTCGAAGACGTTGTCATCTTCGAGAGGGACGCTAGCTATCGCCCAGGCGAACAGGGCGAGACGGGAAACGGCCGGGTAGAGCTCCTTCTCGGAGTACGGCGTTCTGTGGGCTGTGTCTCGGACGACGCGCTGCACGTAGGGGCGGATGGCGGCCCACTGATCAGCAGGCATCTTCGGCGTGTACTGGTAATGAGCCGCAGCCGGCACCTCAGGCTCCCTCTCGGCCATGCGCCTCACCGCGTCGAGCTGCCGTTCGCGGCGTTCGTCAGCTTCATCGCTCACCAGCGCTCATCTCCAAGCTCGAAGGTGGTCATTACAATGACCAATTTGTGATACGTTCGACGGGGCGGCCGTGCGTGCGAGCTGGCGCGCCTAGCCTTGCGGCATGGGTAGAACTGCGCGCGCGAAACCAGCCGCGTTGGCCCCGTCCCCGTGGCCAGACGTTCGCTCGAACGACCCGATCGGGGAAGTGGCTCGCAGATTCGCGCAGAACCTTCGTCAGGCCGTCGGCAGTCGCAGCATCCGGTCGGTAGCCGAAGCTTCAGGTGTCACCCATACGACCCTGCTGAGCGTCCTTGCGGGCCAGGTGTGGCCGGACCTCGAAACGATCGCGAAGCTCGAGCGGGGGCTCGGCGTATCCCTCTGGCCGCGCCACAGCTGATCGTTCCAACGTGGCGGTCTCGGTCATGTCGATTCATCAGGCCTTTGCCCGCCCCCGGGGGCTGTCTGCGGCGAGGCTCTGTCGGGAACGTCCACCATGGTCACCTCGTCGGCCCTGGGGATTGGTGCGAACCGTTGCTGGTCGGCAGTGGGAAGTTCGTCGAGCCAGACTGCTCCTCGCTCTACCAGCCGGGCTCGAAGTGACGTTCCGGTGATGTTCTCTGCGGCGTCAGTGACCGGAGTTGCCTCGAGTTGGAACTCGCCGAGCCTGAGGCACAGCTCGAGATAGGTCAGATAGGTCTGTCGCACATGGGCCAAGAGCTCGTCGGGGGCATCTTCGGTACTCGTCTCGCGGAGCACGTCCGACGTCGGTGCCCAGCTGATCGACGCCTCGTGCTCATCTGTGGCTGCTGTGAGGCCCGAGAGTGGGCCGGCAGGATGAGCTCTCCATGTGACGCTGCTGCTTGGCCGGGCTAGGAGCGAGTCGCTCAGGTCCAGGACTAGCCCTTGAATGGTGATGATGCCGAAGGCCTTGCGCTGCCCCGAGGTCGGCTTCGCTTGTTTGCTTGCATTCATGGTCATTACTATTACCACCATCCATGCGAAGGGTCCAGGATCACGAAAAGTTAGAAGGTGGCGGGGTGGCCGAGGGCGAGCAGGCTGGAGGGCAACACGCGATTGTCGGATTAGGCGCGAGCCCGCCGCGCGTGGTCGTGTGGGGGGCGGATGTCTCGCGCGAGGCTCCAGGCTGGCGACTTGTTGGAGTCGATCTGGGAATGAGGGACGGGAGGCCCTTCGGGTCTCTCCACTTCGAGGCGGTTGACGGATCGCGCCGCGCTCGGGTCGCTGTCCGGTGGGACCACGTGTACGACCAGTTGCAGTGCTTCGTCACGGATCGGAGCTTTGCGGCGGAGGGTGAGCGCCTCGAGCGAGATGCTCGGCACCGTGTCGGCACGCTGATGGCCGCGTACGCGCAGATCGGGCTTGCAATCGTCGCTGGAACTGTCGCAGAAGGCTCACTGAGGGCCGCTTCGAACCTCGTGCCGATCGGTCCGAGGCATCCCGATTGATTGCCACTCGGGGGGTGGCGCGGTGAGCCCAGAACCCTTCGCAGAGCATCGGCCCAAGGTGATCACTCCTCGTAGTCGACTGCGCCTTCGATGACGAGAAACAGCATGAATAGCTGTTCTGCGAGCACTGCCAGGTCATAGGCGACGTCTTCCACCTGTGCCACGGTCAATGGGCGGTCCACCGTCCCTTTGGCCCTGACCCGGCTCGCCGAAGCTGGTCCTTTACCCGGTGTGGTCCACGCCCCGTGCAGCAGGTGGTTCCGGCTCTCCATCGCAACCCTCGAGTCGGCGGACAATCGCGTGAACATGTCGCGGACCTGCCCCTCGAAGCGGTGCAGCTTCACGAGCTTTGCGCCCAACTCGAGCAGGCCGCTGAAGGAGGCTCCCCGAGTCACCACAATTCCTATTTCGTTTGTCTCGCGGTCATCGTCGCTGACGAGGGCCATGACTGTGAACGCCAGCGTGCGCTCCAATCGAGCAGACCAGTACGCGACCTCGCCCATCGCGACCAGGTGCTCTCGATCGAGGCTGGTGGCGCGTACTCGGGCACGGTGTTCGGGAGAGGGGCGCTCGATCATGCATCAGCTCCGAGGGAGGCGGGCACCGATGCTAACGGGGTGACCGTCAACGGCTTGACTGGCGATAGGTGCCCAGGAGCCGACCGGGTGGCCAGGTTTCTTCCTGGCCCGCCCTCGCTTTTCTGCATCGGCTGGGCCGACCCTCCAAGACCTGCCTGGGCGTCATGCGGGGCTGTGAGGTAGGGAGCGACGATCGGCGAACAGGCGCATTCGAGGAGGGGCGACGAGGTCATTTCGGCAGTGTCACATAGGGGCCCGTCACCGGAATCTGTTTCGGACCACCTATCTGCGACAGTCGGATCAGTGCAGCTCTGAGGAAATGGTCGAGGTTGGCGATCGTCCGGTTGACGATCGCTAAGCCGCTTCTCTACTCGTTCTGCTTGAGCGTCAAAGGCACGGGGGTCCAGGTGCGGCCGTTGTCGTGACTGACGACAATGGCTCGATCATCGACGGCGAATTGAACGGTCTTGTCGCCTATGTCGATGATGTCGAAGGCTTGCGGTTGGCCTTCGAGCTGTCCGACCTGTGACCAGGTTGCGCTCCCTGGATCGAGAGACCATACGGTGCCGTCAATGGTTGCGCCAGCGATCGAATATGCAGATGAGGCGACGTGCACAAGTGGCGGCGCCTCGGGGCTAGGGGTCAGGGTGGCGCCGCGGTCGGTGCTGCGTTCCAGACCATCGGGACCTGCGGCCCAAAGGATCTCGGGGTTGGCCGAGTCGACGGCCAGTGACAGGGCCGTTGTTGTTGCTTCCGTTGTCCAGGTCGCACCGTCATCGTCGCTCCGAAGGATGGCCTGGGTGGTCGAGTTCAGCCCAAGGACGCTATCGGCGGCCGTCGTCAGGTCGTGAAAGTCGGCTTTGCCCTCCAGGCTGATGGTCTGCCACGTTGTCCCCGAGTCCTCACTGCGAAGCAGCCCCCGGTTGGACGGCGCTGTCGTCGGAGCGGTGACTGCGGGGTGGCCTGAGGCGATGAGTACGTCTTGCGGCGTGGTCGTGAGCCCCATGACGTCGAACCGGTCGTCACCGACCGGGATCAACGGTGCCTCTCGGGGGCGATCAGGGTCGACCGCGGTCAGGGCGAACTTCCACAGGCCGGTGTGTGTGCCCACGAGGACAACGGGGGAGTTGTCCACGTGAGCAAACGCGTGGACGTGTTCCAGGGATGCGTCAGCCGTCGGAGGGGCGGTGGTGGCGTTCGTGCACGCGGCCATGCCGAGGATCACTGCAGTCGTAGCGGCGAGTCCGGCGAGGGCTTTCGTGGGGCGCATGTGTGACGTGGTGATGGTGGTTTCCTGTCGGGCGGGCGGTCAGCCGAGTCGAATGCCGCGGGCGGACATGAAGGGCGCGGGGTCCGTGGAGGTACCTCCTGGTCGCACTTCGTAGTGCAGATGGCAGCCGGTGGACCCGCCTGTCGAACCGGCACGAGCGATCAGTTGCCCGGCTTCGACCCGCTGGCCGCGGCTGACGAGCAGCCCACCGTTTTCGATGTGGGCGTAGCCGGTCTGAATGCCGTTAGCGTGTTCGAGGAGGATCCAGTTGCCGTAGCTGCCGTAGACCCCTGAGTAGGCCACGGTGCCGGCCGAAGCGGCGTAGATCGGTACCCCGCATCCCCCAGCGATGTCGATCCCGGAGTGCAACTTCCAGACCCGTTGAATGGGGTGAATTCGGTACCCGTAGGCGCTGACCATTCGACCGGTGGTGGGGTTGGCCCATCCGCTCCCGGCTACTTGACCGGCAGACGTTGCAGCCGCGGCCGCAGCGGCAGCCCGGGCGGCTGCTTCCGCCTGGATGCGTGCCCGTTCTGCGGCGCGGGCAGCTTCGCCGGCGGCGAAGTCCTGCTCGGTCGCGGCACGCTGATCCGTGAGCACGGCAAGCTGCGCTTGCAGCTCAGCTTGCTTGTCGACTTGCACTGCCAGTGCCTCATCGGCTGCCGCGGAGGCAGCCTCGGCGTCCCGGCGGGCGTCATCGGCTTCCTGGCGGAGAGCGTCGCGGGCGTCCCGGGCGAGGGCCGCCTGATCGCCGAGGCCCTGAGCGATGTTCTGATCCTGGCTTGCGTCGACGTAGATGCCTTGGCTTGTTTCAGCGAGCTTGTCGGCAAACCCCAGCTGAGAGAGAAAATCGTCCGGGTCCTGGGCGCCGGTGAGCAGGGTGCTGGTCAAGTCCTGGCCGCCGCTGCGTGCTTGCGACGCGATGATCTGAGCTGCCCGGTCTCGAGACTGGGTGGCGGTGGCCTCGGCTGTGCGGGCCTGCTCCTGGAGTGTGTCTGCTTGGTACGCCGCGTCGAGGAACTGAGCGTCTGCTTCCTCGTACTCGGCGCCACGGGTCAGAGCGAGCTCAGCGCTGGCAGTGGCCGCGGAGTCGAGTTCTGCGATCTGCGTCGTGATCTGCGCCACGAGGGCCTGGCCTTCCGTTTCGGAGGCACGAGCTGCTTCGACCTCGGCCCACGTCGGGTACTCAACTGCGGACGCCTGCCCCACCGGGGTGAGGACGGCAACAACCATCGCCACCACCGTGATGCTCCCCAGAACGAGCCTCACCCGGAAGGGACGGATGATGTGGCCACGACCGGGTGGCTGTTGTGCGGGCGTCATGTCAGAGCACCCGGCCGGCGTTGGTTTCGAGCCACAGCTGCGGGTCGATCTGAAGTGTGCCGCCAAGCAAGATGCTCAGGTGCAGGTGCGCACCGGTGCTGACCCCGCTGTTGCCTACCCGGCCCACCAGGTCCCCGACATTGACACGGTCTCCGACCCGCAGGGGGCTGGAACCGAGGACCATGTGGGCGTAGAGGCTGCTGACGGTCTGGCCATCGATCTGGTGGTCGATGATGGCGTACTGCCCGTACGCCCCGCCCATCCCCGACACACGAACGGTGCCGGCAGCGATCGCCCCGATGGGGGTGTTCTTGCCCGGGACCATGTCGATTCCCTCGTGCATGGCCGAACACGCACCGCACGGCCGCGCCCGGGGCCCGAAGTCCGAACTGAGGGGGGTTACCCCAGGGAAGGGCCACCGAATGTCCCCGGTCCCGGTATTGACCTGGGCTGCTGCTCCGGCACCTCCCGAGGTAGCACTTTGTGTGGTGGCGAGTGCTTGCTCGGTCACGGCGTAGCCGTCTCGACCGTCAACGGACAATGCCACCACGGAGGCGGCAAGGGATTGTCCACTGATCGGGGCAACAACACTCGTCGGGGTGGCCCCGCCCGCCAGATCAGAGGCAGTAGCCGGGGTCGTGTTTGCGGTGAAGAACATCGCCACCGCCAGCGCCCCGATAACAGGACCCAGGGTGCGGAGCTTGCGGGGACGAGCCGGTACCGACCAGGCGCTCTCGGGGAGCTGCTCCACAGCCCACGGCCGGGCTCGAGGTGCTGCTCCGGGAAGTGTTGCTCGAAGCTTGGTTCGGGCGGTGGATGGGAGCGGTTCTGCTGCTTGGTAGGTGCGTCGGCGGGGGGCCGACGGTGAGGAGGAGCGGCCGGCGGTGCGTTCGCGAGCGAGTGCTTCGCGGCGAGTGAGGGCGGTAGGAAGCACGGGGGCAGGAAGATTTTGGGGCACCAGGAAGCTTTCGGTGGTGTGAGAAGTACGACGAGTGCGCGGGCGCAAGGCACCGCCCAGGGGCGAGGCGCCTAGTAGGCGCCTCGCCCCGTGGAAGGGTCAGAGGGAGCTGAGAAGGCTTTCCATCTGATCGATCTGTGCCGTCTGAGACTCGACGATGTTCTTCGCCATCTCGACTGCGTCCGGGTTTTCCCCGCCGTCGACTTCCTGCTGCGCCATGTCCACGGCGCCCTTGTGGTGCTCGGTCATCTGCTCGAGGAACAGCCGTGACGCGTCCGTACCCTCGGCGTCGTCCAGGGCTGTCATGTCGGATTCGCTCATCATGCCGTCCATGGAGTGATCCATCGACGCGGACGTGTCCTGGCCCCAGTCGTCCAGCCACGTGGTGAGCTGCTCGATCTCGGGGCCTTGCTCGTCCTTGATGGTTTCCGCCAGGGTGGCAACGTCGGAGTCGACGCTGTCGCCCTTGGCGATGAAGGTGTCGCTCATCTCGACGGCCTGCTTGTGGTGGGGGAGCATCATCTGGGCGAACATGACGTCCTGGTCGTTGAAGACCGCTGACTCCGATGACGCGGACGTGTCGGAGGCGGTGTCACTGGAAGTGTCGGCGCAGCCGGCCAGAGTGAGGGCAGCGACGATGGCTGTGGCGCCGATGAGCAGAGTTTTGGTGCGGTTCATGGTTGTCCCTTGGGGTGAGAAAGAAGGCGGCATAAAGGGCCGCGGGTCTCGTGTGGGGAGAAGTCCCCAAGGGGCTGATTTAGACGCGGAGGATGCTGAGCTGGTTCAAATTCATCGATCGCCGGGGAATCACGATCGTCGGCAGGGCGGGCAACGCGCCGAGGGTCTTCGAGAGGATGAACAGGGCGCGAGTGCCACGACTACGCAGCAGCACGGCTGCCGTGACGAGCAACACCATCAGGCACGCCATGCCCATCACGGCGCAGAGCATCGCGCACAGTCCGCCACAATCATCCGACGCACCAGCCGCCACCAGCACTGGCGCCTCGGCGGCATGAACGGTGCCCGCTGAGAGCTCCGTGTGAGGGGCGCTGTGGCTGTGCTCGGCGGCCGTCGGAGCGGCGGCATGGCTGGTGGTGTGCCCGGCGAGGGTGTGCATCAGCACGGTGCTGCCGATGAGCAACAAGATGAGTACGACGGCGGTCCCCAGACGTCCCAGCCCCGAGGGGATGCGCGTCGAGTGGGGGGTCATGGCTCTCCTTGGGCGGTGTCCCGACGAAGTGTACAAGCCCTAGATCCTCGAGCGCAGGGCCTTAGTTTCGGAGTCCCCAATGGACGAGTGCGCTGGCTCATGAACAATCGCGGGCTGGTAAGCGGGCTGCAGGTCGAGAGCTGAAGATCAGGCCCGCACCAATCGGGCGATCGCGTCGGACGCTTCCTTGATCTTTTCGGCCGCAGCAGCACCGCCCTCGGTGACAGCGTCGGTGACGCAATGCGTGAGGTGGTCGTTCAGCAGGCCCAGGGCCACGGACTGCAGCGCCTTCGTCATCGCCGACACCTGGGTGAGGATGTCGATGCAGTACTGCTCCTCGTCGACCATCCGCTGCAATCCCCGCGCTTGCCCCTCGATGCGCTTGAGGCGCTTGAGGTAGTCGTCCTTGGCGGTGATGTACCCATGGTGGTGATCGTGCTCGGTTGCAGTGTCGGTCATAGGAACTCCTCCGGGTTACGGGTTGCAGGTCACGTTAGTTGCGACCACGGAGCGGCCAACCAGTCGACCAGGTCAGTGTGATCGGAGCGTAAGCGCCGAGGAACGAGGAGCTTTGCGATCTCACTTCTCACCCCCCGAGCGATGATCTGGGAACAGATCTCCGCGGCCCGGAGCTACACTCACCTAGATACCCCCCTAGGGTACCTGATGAACCGTTGGAACACGAAGGGACACCACGATGGGCGAGCAGTTGACGAAAACGTACGGCATCACCGGCATGACGTGCGGACACTGCGTGGCGAGCGTCCACGAAGAACTCACCACCGTGCCGGACGTCACGGATGTGGCCATCGACCTCAATGTCGGCGGTGTTTCCACCGTTCAGGTGAGTAGCACCCGCGACCTGTCTCAGGAGGAAGTCTCCGCCGCTGTGAAGGAGGCCGGCTACACGTTGGTCGCATCATGACCACCACAACCGCGCCGGTCGAGCTGACGATCCAGGGGATGACCTGCGCGTCATGCGCGAACCGGATCGAGCGGAAACTGAACAAGCTGCCCGGTGTCACGGCGAGTGTGAACTACGCCACGGAAAGCGCCACCGTCACCCTCCCCGCAGACCTCGCCGTCGATGATGCGATCCGCACCGTCGAGGCCGCTGGCTACGGCGCCCACCTGCCCGAATCGGGCAGTGAAGACACCGACGAGCTCGTGCCGCTGCGGCGACGCTTGATTGTGTCCACCGTGCTCGCCGTCCCGGTGGTAGCGCTGTCGATGGTCCCGGCGCTGCAGTTCCCGGGCTGGCAGTGGGCCGTCCTGTTGTTGGCGATGCCTGTCGTCGTGTGGGGCGCGTGGCCGTTCCACCGAGCTGCCGTGATCAACGCCCGACATGGTGCCGCGACGATGGACACCCTCGTCAGCGTCGGTGTCGCCGCCGCAACCGGGTGGTCTGTGTGGGCGCTCATTTTCGGTGGCGCCGGACACATCGGGATGCGGATGGCGTTTTCCTGGTTTCCGCACCCCGGCGCTGCGCCGGAACCGTACTTCGAAGTCGCCACCGCGGTGACGGTGTTCCTCCTCGCCGGGAGGTACTTCGAAGCGCGCGCGAAGGACCGCTCCGGAGCCGCCCTCCAGGCGCTGCTCGCGTTGGGCGCACCAACTGCAACTGTTCTCCGCGACGGCATCGAAGTGGAGCTGCCAAGCTCGGCATTGCAGGTTGGGGACCGGTTCGTGGTCCGCCCCGGTGAGCGCATCGCCACCGACGGAACCATCAGCGACGGTACGAGCGCGGTCAACACCAGTGTCATGACGGGGGAAGCGGTGCCCGTCGAGGTCGGCCCCGGCGACACCGTCACCGGAGCGACCGTGAACGTCGGTGGCCGGCTCATCGTCGAAGCCACCCGCGTCGGACAGGACACCGAGCTGGCGCGCATCGGCCGACTCGTGGTCTCCGCGCAGAGCGGCAAGGCCGAAGTGCAGCGCCTTGCCGACCGTGTCTCCGCCGTTTTCGTCCCAATTGTCATGGGCTTGGCGGTTCTAACCCTCGTGGGGTGGCTGCTAGTCACCGGAGATGTGCAAGCTGCGTTCACTGCTGCGGTCGCGACACTGGTCATCGCCTGCCCCTGCGCCCTGGGGCTTGCAACACCCACCGCGCTGCTTGTCGGTACCGGCCGCGGCTCCCAACTGGGGATCCTCATCCGCGGCCCGCAGGTCCTCGAGGCCACCCGCCGGATCGACACCGTCGTGCTCGATAAGACCGGCACGGTCACCACGGGCCGGATGAGCGTCCACCAGGTCACTGCCGTCCATGGGGGCGCCGAGGCCCGTGTGCTGGCCCTCGCTGCTGCGGCGGAAGCAGGATCGGAACATCCAATCGCCCGCGCCATCACCGGCGCAGCCACCGACTATCCGGTAGCAAAGACGTTCCAGTCCACCGCAGGGTTCGGTGTGCAAGCCATCGTCGACGGCGCTCTCGTGCTCGTCGGCCGACCGGCGTGGCTGACCGGGCAGTGGGCAATCACCATTCCGGAATCGGTCACGGATGCAGTCCGGACCGCCGAACGTGGCGGCGCGACAGCGGTCGTTGTCGCCTGGGACGGCGCCGCCCGCGGCGTCATCAGCGTTGCGGACACCGTCGCGTCGACCAGCCCAGACGCGGTCCGTCGCCTCCACCAAATGGGGCTGCGCACGATCATGCTCACCGGCGACGCTGACGACGTCGCTCGGACGGTCGCTGCAGAAATCGGCATCGATGACGTCGAAGCTGAGGTGCGACCCGAAGACAAGTACCAGACCATCATCCGGCTACAGAAGCAGGGCCGGTCCGTGGCGATGATCGGTGACGGCGTCAACGACGCCGCCGCTCTCGCCGCCGCTGACCTGGGCATCGCGATGGGCAGCGGTACCGACGCCGCCATGGAAGCCGCCGACATCACCCTGATCCGCGCCGACCTAAGCGCTGCTGCAGATGCGATCGCGCTCGCCCGCCGCACTCTCGGCACGATCAAGGTGAACCTGTTCTGGGCCTTTGCCTACAACGTCGCCGCGATCCCACTCGCGATGGCTGGCTTGCTGAACCCGATGATCGCAGGCGCCGCGATGGCACTGTCTTCGGTGTTCGTCGTCAGCAACAGCCTCCGACTCCGCAGGTTTCACTGACTGGCGGACACTGAACTGCCTCCCGCCTACACTCACCTGCAGTACCCCTCCGGGGTATGCCCGTCGGGGAAGGAGATCCTGAATGTCCGCATACGTCACCATTGGCATCGTGCTCGGCGTCGGGCTGCTCGGCATCGCCGCCCTGGTGCTGGTGTCACGAGCAATGACGGTCGCTCCGGTTCGCAAAGGTGTGCTGCCGTTCGGGTCAGGGTGGGACCTCCAGGAACATGCACTCTCGCGATTCCACACCCGCTGGTACCCGATGACGCTGGTGTTCCTTGCCTTCGACGTGGAAATGCTGTTCATGTACCCGTGGGCGGTCGTGGTCGCGCAGATGGGTGCAGAAGCAGTCATCGAGATGTTCGTCTTCCTCGGGGTCCTTGTGGCAGGGGTGGTTTGGGCCTGGCGGGAAGGCGCCTTCCGATGGGTGTGACCGAGGACCGTCGCCGCCCGCTGCATGTGCTTCTCGTCGAGGTGCCCGGCAACGGCCTGGTTCGGATCGAGTGTGAAGCCACGGCTGCCGCCGCAGGCCACATCCTCGCCGTCCACCCGGCGGAGAGCGACGTCCTCCTCGTCTGCGGAACACCCGGACCAGAGCTGCAGACCCTCCTCGACCGCGTATGGGATCAGATGCCCTACCCGAAGCACCGAGCCACGCTCACCCGACCCGACGAGATCGCCACCGTCCTCGGGGCCGCGCAGGATGCGCTTGCAAACCGACCCGCACAGCGATCCGCCGCACGCGAGGACCAGGACACGATCCATCATGCTGACGAATCGATGCACCACGACGACATGACAGCGGACGGGCACGACCACACGTCGATGGATCACATGTCGATGAGTGGTCCAGGCGGCTACCCGCTCGCCGATGGTGCCGATGACCGGGACGGGTTGGAGATGGACGTACTCCACCGGAGGCTCGGCCCGATCCTGCCGGCCTGGCCCGCTGGTGTGGTCCTGGATGTGACGCTTGCCGGCGACACCATCACCGGCGCTTCCGCCTCGATGATCGACGTCGACGATTACCAGCACGCGGAGCCGCAGAACGTGGCGGCCATCGCACTCGATCAGGCTGCCCAGGTGCTGGCCGTTGCCGGGTGGGATGCCGCTGCAGCTCGGACACTCCGCGTGCGAGATCTTGCCGTGACCGGCCGCCGCGATCAGGCGCGAAAGCGCCTTCTCCCGCTGCGCCGCCGGGTCGAACGATCCCTGCTGCTCCGCTGGTCCCTGAACGGACTCCAGGTCAGGCCTGGCGTCGACGTCCGCACCGTTCTCTTGGCCCGCTTGGAGCGAGCAACCGTCTCGCTCAATGCGGCTCAATTCGAACCGGAGCCGTCAACGACGGCGGATGAGATTCCGGCACTAATAGAAGGGCGCGACATCGGCAGCGCCCGCCTCATCGTCGCAGCACTCACCGTGCACCCCGGCCGTCGCACCGACATCACCGAACAGGCCGGCACGACGAGACACCCCCACCATGGTTGATATCGAAAGCACCCTTTGGGCTCTCGTTCTGCCCGCCGTCGTCGTCGTGCTCGCCATCACGGCTGCCAGCGGCAACGCCGTTCTGGTGGCACGGGACCGCGGGACACCGGTGAGCGCTGCGGTCTTGTCCCCGTTCCATGAAACCCACCGGCTTCTGCGCCAGCAGCGCCGTTCCGTGCTCGGCGCGGACACCCTCCTGTGGCGGATCGGTGGGTCCGGGCTCATCGTCGCCGCGTTCCTCGCCGCCCTCGCCGTCCCGGTCGGAAACCTCACGCCGCTGGACGTGCCGGTCGGCGTCGTGTGGTTCAACGCCGTGGACGTCACCCTCTGGGCATTGTGGTGGCTCCTCGGCTGGGGCAGCAACAGTGTGCATCCGCTGATCGGCGGCTACCGGTTCCTGGCGCAGGCGCTGGCGTACGAAATCCCGCTGATGTTCGCCCTGACCGCACCCGCGATCGGGGCGCAGAGCCTCCGGCTGACAGACGTGGTCTCGGCGCAGGAACCGATCTGGTTCGCGGTCACCATGCCGGTCGCGTTCGTTGTCTACTGCGCCTCCGTCACCGCATTCTCCGCGTGGGGTCCGTTCGCCCTCCCTGCCGGTACGGACATCGCCGGCGGTGTCCTCGGAGAACTTTCCGGCGTTGACCGGCTGCTCGTCCTCGCCGGCAGGTGGTGCCTGCTCGTCGCAGGCGCCGCGTTCGCCGTCCCGATGTTCCTCGGCGGCGGCGCCGGTCCGCTGCTCCCGCCCGCACTGTGGGTGCTGGTGAAAACGTGTGCGTTGCTCGCCGTGTTCTTGCTGCTCGGACGTGCGATGCCCGCAGTGCGGCCGCAGCGGCTCGCAGAAATCGGATGGGTCGTCGTGTTGCCGCTGGTGCTGCTGCAGCTGCTGGTCACCTCGGTGCTGGCCGTGACGGGAAATTGATGACCGTGATGGCAACGATCGTGTTCTGGGTCGCGGCAGTGGTCGCGGTGGTCGCCGCAGCCGCGGTGTTCCGGGTTGATTCGATGGCACGCGCCACGTACGCCCTGGCGGTGTCGTTCATCGCCGTGGGCGCAGCCGTTCTGGTGCTACACCTGGACTTCATCGGCGTCGTGACGATCCTGATGATGGTGATGGAGATGGCCGTCATGGCCGTGTTCATGGTCTCCTACATGGGTATGAACCCGGCGCTGATGCCGATGGATATGACCCACAGCAAACGACCCGCAGCGATGATCGCGGTCGCGGTGTTCGTCGGCCTCGCCGCAGCCGCGCTCCTCATCCCATGGCCTGACCGCGCCGGTTCGCCGGGGGCGGACACCACCCAAGCGCTCGGAGAAGCGATCATGGGCTCAAAGATGCTGGTGATGCTGACGATCAGCCCGATCCTGTTCGCCACGATCGTCGCAGCCCTGGTCCTTGCAAACCCCAGGGGCCGATACGACCGACGCGGCGACGAACTCCGGGACCAACCCTCGGATCCGGAACCCGGAGGGATCGGACGATGACCCTGGAATTGGTCCTGTTGGTTGTTGCCGCACTGTTCGCCATCGGGCTGTACGGGGCGATCTCGCAGCAGGTGGTCGTGATGGTGATGATGGGTATCGAGGTGATGGTGAACGCCGTCATCCTCGCCGCCGCCGCGTTCTGGTGGTATCTCTCACCAACGGTCGACGGGCAGGTGCTGCTGCTGGTGATCATCGCAGCGATGACAATCGAAATGGCGATGGGCTTCGCCGTCGCCACCATCCTGCACCGCTCCCGGAACTCCGACATGACCGACTCGGCAACGGATCTCACCCAGTGAGCGCCGCGCTGATTACCGCCGTCATCCTGCCCGCCCTTGTCGGGGCAGGACTGTCGACTGCTGGACGCCTGGCCGAACGGATCGCGGTCCCCATCAGCCTCGCCACGGCCGCTGTGACCGCAGTTTTCGCAACCATCGCGGCGGCCACCCGTGCGGAGGTAACCGGCGGGGTGCCAGCTCTTCTCGCACCCCCCGGCCCGGATCTTCGCGTCGATGCGCTGGCCGCGGTCGTCTTGCCAACCGTGGCGTGGGTCGCGTTCCTCGTGCTTGTGTTCGCGACCGCGGACCGGACGCGTCCTGCTGCCCGGTTCCATGGGCTGATGTTGCTCTTCCTCGCCGCCGTCGTGGTTACCGTGACCGCGACCGGGCTGCCGCTGCTGCTCGCCGCCTGGGAGGTGATGGGCGCCACCTCCTACGCCCTCATCGGGTTCCGCTGGCAAGACCGGAACCGCGTCGACGGCGGACTCATCGCGTTCACCGTCACCCGTGCCGGGGACCTTGGCATGTACCTCGCCGCCGGCGCAGTCATCGCCGGTGGCGGCACCTGGTCGCTCACCGCTCTGCAATCGCTGCCGGGCCCGTGGGTACACGTTGCGGCCGCGGGGCTGCTTGTTGCCGGCTTAGGGAAGGCGGCGCAGCTGCCGTTCTCGTTCTGGATCTCCCGTGCCATGGAGGGCCCGAGCGCCGTGAGCGCGCTGCTGCACTCCGCGGCCATGGTCGCCATGGGCGGGTATCTCCTGCTCCGCGTCGAACCGCTTTTGAGCGTGACCAATTGGGCAGGCCCGACGGCGGCGTGGGTGGGCGCTACGACCGCGATCGTGCTCGGCTTCATCGCGCTGTCGCAACGGGACCTGAAGCAGGTGCTTGCCGCATCAACGGCATCTCAGCTGGGGTTCGTCGTCCTCGCCGCCGGTGTCGGCTCGGTCAGCGGCGGAACCGCGCAGCTCATCACGCACGCCGCCACGAAAGCGCTGCTGTTCCTCACCGCAGGCGCGTGGCTCACGGCTACCGGGACGAAACAGTTCACCGGTCTCCGCGGCATCGCCGCCCGCTGGCCCGCGATCGGTGTCCTCGCGACTGTCGGTGCGCTGTCGCTGGCTGGTCTGCCGCCACTGTCACTCTGGTACGCCAAGGACGTCGTCCTCGCCGCCGCACTGGAGGAACAGCCCTGGTTGTACGCGGCGGGCCTGGCCGGGGCGGCACTTGCGGCGGCCTACTCTGCCCGGATCATCGGGCTGCTGTGGCGACGTGCAGGAACACCGGAAGCATCCTGGGACGACGAGGAACACGGCACCCGGCGGGTGCCCCGTCTCGTGGTCGTCCCGATGGTGGTACTCGCCGTCGCTGCAGCCGGACTTGCGCTCCTCGGCACGCCGCTGCTGCATCCGCTGCTCGACCCGTTGTCCGGGCCTGCGGTGTCGTGGCCGGAGCTCGCCGCGTCGGCGGCGATCGCGGTCGTCGTGGTCCTGCTGGTCCTGTGGCGCACACCAACAGTCCGCATCGGGATGCACTGGTTCGGGCTAGAGCGGGCAGCCGTCACGGTCATCGCAGCGCCGACCCTGAGACTCGCTGCAGTCCTTGCGCGGCTGGATGACCGATACGGTACGGCCCTCGACCGGTCGGGACGTGCGCTCGAGAGCACCGCACGCGTCGCACAAGCAATGGATGACCTCTATGGCACGGCCCTTGATCGGTCGGGACGTGCACTCGAGAGCACCGCACGCGCCGCACGCGTGCTCGATGAGCGCGGACCCGCCGCAGTGACGGGGCAGCTCGGCTCCGCTGTCGCGGTACTCGGTCGTCTGGCGCGGCGCCCGCAAACCGGCCAGGTGCACCACTACTACATCGGCGCGACTCTAACCGTCGCCGCCGCCGCCATCCTGCTCTTAGTCGTGAGGTGATCGTGCTCAGTCTGATCGTGTTTCTTCCCGTCACCGTCGCGGCGGTCCTAGCCCTGACACGGGCGATGTCAGGGCGGGTAGCCGCGTGGGTATGGCTGGCGACGAGCGTGGTGGAGCTCGCTCTGGGAATCCTCGTGGCCCTCCCCGCATCCGATATGCCGGGCCTGCGATGGGAGGAGCGGGTCGAGTGGATGCCGAGTGTCGGCACCAGCTATCACGTCGGCATCGACGGCTTGTCAGCACCGTTGGTGCTCCTGACCGACGTTGTGTTCCTGGCTTGTGCGCTCTGGGCGATCCGGGACACCGATCGGCCCCGTCCGCAGGCTGCGCTCTTCATGTTCCTGCAGACCACCTGCCTCGGGGTGTTCGCCGCGCAGGACCTGCTGGTGTTCTTCGTGTTCTTCGACCTGTCGATCGTGGGCATGTACTTCGTGATCGCGGGCTGGGGGCATGGTGACCATCACCGGTCGGCACTGCGGTTCTTCCTCTACACGTTCCTCGGATCGCTGGCGCTGCTGCTCGGATTCATCGGCCTGTACCTCGGATCGGCGCCGCACACATTCGACATGGTCGAACTCACCCGACACGGTTACACCGGCACACCGCTCGCCGCTGGTGCCGTACTCGCAGCGCTTGTGGTCGGCTTCGCCGTCAAGACCCCCACGGTGCCGTTCCACTCCTGGCTGCCGCCGGCACACACCGACGCACCGTCCATCGGCTCCGTTGTCCTCGCGGGCGTCCTCCTGAAAATGGGCACTTACGGGTTCCTCCGCATCGCGATGCCGATGCTGCCCGACGCCTGGCGATCTTGGTCATGGGTAATCGTCATCGTCGGCATCGTGTCAGTGCTTTATGGGGCACTCGTGGCGCTGGCGCAAACGAACGTGAAGCGGCTGATCGCGTACACCTCGGTCAACCACATGGGCTACGTCGTGCTGGCCGTCGGCGCCGCGGGCGTGACAGGGTCTTCCTCCGCCCAGGCGCAGCAGTTGGCGATCACCGGCGCGACCGTGCAAATGGTGTCGCATGGGCTCATCACCGGGGCGCTGTTCCTCCTAGCGGGCGTCCTGTACAACCGGCGGGACAGCTATGAGATCAGCGACTACAGCGGCCTCGCGAAACCCGCACCACGATTCTCTGGGCTCTTTGCTGTCGCCGCGTTCGCGTCGCTCGGAATCCCCGGCTTCAGCGGGTTTATTGCCGAGTTCCAGATCTTCGCTGGCAGCATCGGCGCAACCGCGGTCGCGGCGATCGCACTGCCAGGGATCTTGATCACCGCCGCCCTGTTCCTCCGCACCGTGCAGAAGATGCTCACCGGCCCGACGGAACGTCTCGCCGAAGGCTTCACCGACACCACCACCCGGGAGACCATGACGATCGGTGCGCTCCTGCTGCTCTCACTGGCCGTCGGCGTGGTTCCAGGACCGCTGCTGCAGCTCATCGCCCCTGCGGCCAGGCAGTTGGCCGCCTTGGTTGGGGGTTAGGCGTGAACATGGACTACGGCGCCCTTCTGCCGGAGATTGTCCTGATGAGCGGCGCGATCGTTGCGCTCCTTGGCGGCAGCTTCCTGCCCCGACGCCGGCAGGCGCTCGTGACCTGGTTCGCGATTGCCGCGGCATGCGGCAGTGCGGTCGCGGCCGCAGTGAGCACAGGATCACCGACCGTCTTTAGTGACAGTTACGCCCTCGACGACGCGACCATGACGATCAGGATTCTCGTTCCGTTGGCGACCGGCGTTGTGATGCTCATCGGACGACGGGAGTCCCAGGGCTCTGCTCGGGAGAGCGAGACCGCGTCGCTACTGCTCCTGGCCGCACTCGGGACTGTCGTCCTCGCCGGCGCAAACGATCTCCTTATCGTGGCGACGGGGTTCCTCTTGGCGACAGTGCCGTTGTACGCGCTGATCGGGCTATCCCGATCTGCGATGGCAGCGGAGGCAACGATGAAGACGTACCTACTGGGTGCGGTATTCGGCGTCGTGATGCTCTTTGGCATCACCGTCCTCGTCGGTGTTGCCGGTGGCAGCACCTACCCCGAGCTGCAGCGTGCGCTCCCACACGTTCCAGCCGCAGCGGTCGCGCTCGGGTTCACTGGGGCCCTTGCGGGGCTGCTATTCAAAGCGGGGGCCGTCCCCGGACACTTCTGGGTCCCAGATGCAGCCGAGGGTTCCGGCATTGGCATCGCCGCGTTTATCACTACCGTCCCGAAGCTCGGCGCCCTGATCGCACTGGCGCGTCTCGTTGGCGTCATGCCCGAGACTCTGAATGCACCGCTACTGATCGGTGTGCTCGCCGCGGCAAGTATGACGCTCGGCACCCTCGCCGCGTTCTGGCAGCGCAGCGCCTCACGGCTACTCGGCTGGTCCACCGTAGGGCAGGTCGGGTTCCTGCTGATGCCCGTCGCTGTGATCGGGGCCGAGCCGTCAGCTCGCCCCGCACTGCTGATATACCTCGTGTTCTACGCCGTGACAAACCTGGCCCTGTTCGCCGCGATCGCCGCCCTCCCGGCCCGGGCGACGATCCCCTCCTGGCGCGGTGCAGCGCGGGAACATCCAGTCATTACCGGTGTCGTCGTAGTCGCCTTGTTGAGTCTCGTGGGCACGCCACCGACCGCGGTTTTCGTAGGAAAACTAGCGGTCTTCACGGCCACCTGGCAGGGCGGGATGCCGTGGCTAGTAGTCATCGCTGCGGTCGTGTCGGTGGCATCGCTGTTCTACGCGCTCCGCTGGGTGTCGACGGCCTTCCAGCGGACGAAGACACCACGGCCGGCCGTTGTCGCTGTTCGGCTGCAGGCAGCTACCGCCGTAGTACTTGGTGCGCTGGTCATCGTCGCGGCCGTCGGCCTCCCTGCCTTCCCTCTGCTGTGACTCGATGACCAGCCGCGACCTCGGCTACATCGATCCTGACTGCTGGGCAATTCAATCCGTTGGGCACTGTCGGTCAGCGGTGTCGTCGTAGGTCGGTGCGGGACGTGCCTGTGCTTCCTCGGCGGTCGCGGCGATGCCGTTGCGTTCGATGTCCTCGATGAGCCAATCCATTTCCCGGATCTCCCGACGCTGCGCCTCACTGATGTCGACTGCGAGTTCACACACGCGAACGTCTTCGATCTGAGCACGTTCCGAGCGTGTGATCGCCAGGGAGTGGTGGGGGATCATCGCGCTCATCCATCCCGTGTCGCCTACAAGGATCTGGCTCCGGTCGAGGGCGACGCCTCCTCCGATCAAGACGACGCTGGTCGCGACGACGGCGATGTTCGCCTTGGTGTTCTTGTACATGTTCAGCATCCAGGCGAGCATCACGAGGCCCATGGTGCCTCCCATCGTGAGGGCCATAAACACGCGACTCTCGCTGAAACGGACATGCGCCCATTCCCAAGAGCCGAGGAACACCGTCCAGTACATGACGACCATGGCGGTGAGGATCATGGCGCCGAATCGGAGGTACTGACGCCCTGGGCCAGCTGCGTGCTGCTGCCCTGCGTCCTTGTGGTTTTGGGAGTCTTCATTCGACATTCGATGGTTCCTTCGCCGTCGTGGTGTGAGATTGCGCACTCCTGCGAACGGCAGGGACTGTGCTGTTCGACCTGCCGCATGCGTGTTGCTTCAGCCCTACCCGTGTGACGGTTCGATGACACGGATCGATTCCGGAAGGAAGGGCCACGGCTCAGATCGGCCCGCCGGGAACGGATGTTCGAAACAGCTTTCAAATCAAACTGGGCGCCGGGAAAAGGTAACGCGCTGCCCGTTAGACGGTGGTTTGTCGGGTGGGCATCTTGGGGTCTAGGGGACGAAGACGCATGCTTTGGGTTCGGCTAGGGGTATCGCTATTTGGATAATCCAGGGTGATTCATGGCCCTAGAACGGGTGGTCGAACGGACGTTCTATTAGGAGAATGTTTTGCAGAGTCTGCACATCACCTAGGTTGCGCAGAGGGCCAGCACTGGCATCGGTCGCATGACCCGCTGTGTAGGGCTGCCCTTTCTGGTGCTGCTCCGACCCGCGGGGTGGTGCGTCTTGCTGCGTTGATCGAAGGAGACCCGCAGTGTCATCTGCTGTTCTACCCAAGCGTCCATCTCGTTCCTGGTTGGGGGCA
>NZ_RKID01000011.1:0-5348 GCF_003751725.1 Frigoribacterium sp. PhB118
TCATCTTTGGTGGGGTTGTGAGTGGTGTTTAGGTTTCTTTGAGATTGATGGACAACAACAATCGTCAGATTGTTTTGTTCTTTAGTCAGCATCAAATTCAGCAGTCATAACCTATTCCGGTTGTGCTGTTTTTTCTTTTACGGAGAGTTTGATCCTGGCTCAGGACGAACGCTGGCGGCGTGCTTAACACATGCAAGTCGAACGATGAACTGGAGCTTGCTCCAGGGATTAGTGGCGAACGGGTGAGTAACACGTGAGTAACCTGCCCTTGACTCTGGGATAAGCGCTAGAAATGGCGTCTAATACCGGATACGAGCTTCAGCCGCATGGCTAGGAGTTGGAAAGAATTTTGGTCAAGGATGGACTCGCGGCCTATCAGCTAGTTGGTGAGGTAATGGCTCACCAAGGCGACGACGGGTAGCCGGCCTGAGAGGGTGACCGGCCACACTGGGACTGAGACACGGCCCAGACTCCTACGGGAGGCAGCAGTGGGGAATATTGCACAATGGGCGAAAGCCTGATGCAGCAACGCCGCGTGAGGGATGACGGCCTTCGGGTTGTAAACCTCTTTTAGTAGGGAAGAAGCGAAAGTGACGGTACCTGCAGAAAAAGCACCGGCTAACTACGTGCCAGCAGCCGCGGTAATACGTAGGGTGCAAGCGTTGTCCGGAATTATTGGGCGTAAAGAGCTCGTAGGCGGTTTGTCGCGTCTGCTGTGAAATCTGGGGGCTCAACCCCCAGCCTGCAGTGGGTACGGGCAGACTAGAGTGCGGTAGGGGAGATTGGAATTCCTGGTGTAGCGGTGGAATGCGCAGATATCAGGAGGAACACCGATGGCGAAGGCAGATCTCTGGGCCGTAACTGACGCTGAGGAGCGAAAGCATGGGGAGCGAACAGGATTAGATACCCTGGTAGTCCATGCCGTAAACGTTGGGAACTAGATGTGGGGGCCATTCCACGGTCTCCGTGTCGCAGCTAACGCATTAAGTTCCCCGCCTGGGGAGTACGGCCGCAAGGCTAAAACTCAAAGGAATTGACGGGGGCCCGCACAAGCGGCGGAGCATGCGGATTAATTCGATGCAACGCGAAGAACCTTACCAAGGCTTGACATATACCGGAAACGTCCAGAGATGGTCGCCCCGCAAGGTCGGTATACAGGTGGTGCATGGTTGTCGTCAGCTCGTGTCGTGAGATGTTGGGTTAAGTCCCGCAACGAGCGCAACCCTCGTTCTATGTTGCCAGCACGTTATGGTGGGAACTCATAGGAGACTGCCGGGGTCAACTCGGAGGAAGGTGGGGATGACGTCAAATCATCATGCCCCTTATGTCTTGGGCTTCACGCATGCTACAATGGCCGGTACAAAGGGCTGCGATACCGTAAGGTGGAGCGAATCCCAAAAAGCCGGTCTCAGTTCGGATTGAGGTCTGCAACTCGACCTCATGAAGTCGGAGTCGCTAGTAATCGCAGATCAGCAACGCTGCGGTGAATACGTTCCCGGGCCTTGTACACACCGCCCGTCAAGTCATGAAAGTCGGTAACACCCGAAGCCAGTGGCCTAACCCTTGTGGATGGAGCTGTCGAAGGTGGGATCGGTGATTAGGACTAAGTCGTAACAAGGTAGCCGTACCGGAAGGTGCGGCTGGATCACCTCCTTTCTAAGGAGCATGTACTCGCCCCGCGGTATACACGGGGGTCAACGAGTCAAGTCGGTTTCGAAGCGAATGTCTTCGGTCGGCGCTCATGGGTGGAACATTGACAATGGCTCTTCGCGGAGAGCATCAGCGCTAGTACGGCACCTTCGGGTGTCTGGAAGGTGAGGGTGTTCGAGGTGGGGGGCGTGCACGCTGTTGGGTCCTGAGGGACCAAGCACCCATGCTTTTCGTGTGGGGGTTTTTCCTCTGGGCCATGAAAGTCCTGCATCAATCGCAGGGTGATCATGGTGCCGCCCGTATTTTGAGAACTACACAGTGGACGCGAGCATCTTAGTCGCAAGCAGGGCCGGCCTTCGGGTTGGTTGTTGTTTGTGATACTAAGTGCAATTTCTTAGACCAATCCGCCCTTTGGGTGTGGTTGGCGAATGAGATAACACTGAGCTGTCAGTCTTTGGCTGGCAGCAACTTTGTGGTCAAGTTTCTAAGAGCAAACGGTGGATGCCTTGGCATCTGGAGCCGAAGAAGGACGTAGAAATCTGCGATAAGCCTCGGGGAGCTGATAATCGAGCCCTGATCCGAGGATTTCCGAATGGGGAAACCCCGCCAGGCGTTATGTCTGGTGACTCCCGCCTGAATATATAGGGCGGGTAGAGGGAACGTGGGGAAGTGAAACATCTCAGTACCCACAGGAAGAGAAAACAACAGTGATTCCGTCAGTAGTGGCGAGCGAAATCGGAAGAGGCTAAACCGGTCATGTGTGATAGACGGCGGTCGTTGCATGGTCGGGGTTGTGGGACCCGTTGTCCTGTTCTGCCGGACAGGAACAGTTACAGCGCAGTATAGGCGAACAGCTTTGAATGGCTGGTCATAGAGGGTGCGAACCCCGTAGCCGAAATGCTGGCGCTGGCTGAATGGGGATCCCAAGTAGCTCGGGGCCCGAGAAATCCCGTGTGAATCTGTCAGGACCACCTGATAAGCCTAAATACTCCCAGATGACCGATAGCGGACAAGTACCGTGAGGGAAAGGTGAAAAGTACCCCGGGAGGGGAGTGAAATAGTACCTGAAACCGTTTGCTTACAAACCGTTGGAGCCTCCTTGTAGGGGTGACAGCGTGCCTTTTGAAGAATGAGCCTGCGAGTTAGCGATATGTGGCGAGGTTAACCCGTGTGGGGTAGCCGTAGCGAAAGCGAGTCTTAATAGGGCGATCCAGTCGCATGTCCTAGACCCGAAGCGAAGTGATCTATCCATGGCCAGGTTGAAGCGACGGTAAGACGTCGTGGAGGACCGAACCCACTTAGGTTGAAAACTGAGGGGATGAGCTGTGGATAGGGGTGAAAGGCCAATCAAACTTCGTGATAGCTGGTTCTCTCCGAAATGCATTTAGGTGCAGCGTTGCGTGTTTCTTGCCGGAGGTAGAGCTACTGGATGGCCGATGGGGCCCAAAAGCTTACTGACGTCAGCCAAACTCCGAATGCCGGTAAGTGAGAGCGCAGCAGTGAGACGGTGGGGGATAAGCTTCATCGTCGAGAGGGAAACAACCCAGACTACCAACTAAGGTCCCTAAGCGTGTGCTAAGTGGGAAAGGATGTGGAGTTGCATAGACAACCAGGAGGTTGGCTTAGAAGCAGCCACCCTTGAAAGAGTGCGTAATAGCTCACTGGTCAAGTGATTCCGCGCCGACAATGTAACGGGGCTCAAGCACACCACCGAAGTTGTAGATTTCGTATTATAGACAAGCCTTCGTGGTTCAGTCGTACGGAGTGGTAGGAGAGCGTCGTGTGGCCAGTGAAGCGGCGGTGTAAACCAGCCGTGGAGGCCACACGAGTGAGAATGCAGGCATGAGTAGCGAAAGACGGGTGAGAAACCCGTCCTCCGAAAGACCAAGGGTTCCAGGGCCAGGTTAATCCGCCCTGGGTAAGTCGGGACCTAAGGCGAGGCCGACAGGCGTAGTCGATGGACAACGGGTTGATATTCCCGTACCGGCGAAGAACCGCCCAAGCTAATCCAGTGGTGCTAAGAGTCCTAACCCGGCTGAGTGGATCCCTTCGGGGTGATGCCGGCCGGTCTAACGCTCGACCCCATGCTGGTGCGGTTAACGTATTAACAGGTGTGACGCAGGAAGGTAGCTGAGCCAGGCGATGGTATCCGTAAGGTGAACCTGGTGTAAGGATGTAGGGCTGACGATAGGCAAATCCGTCGTCAATGCGCCTGAGATCCGATGCGTACCCCGATTGGGGGAAATCAGTGATCCTATGCTGCCGAGAAAAGCATCGACGTGAGGTTCAAGCCGCCCGTACCCCAAACCGACTCAGGTGGTCAGGTAGAGAATACCAAGGAGATCGAGAGAATCGTGGTTAAGGAACTCGGCAAAATGCCCCCGTAACTTCGGGAGAAGGGGGGCCGGAACCGTGATGGGATTTACTCCCGGAGCGGGAAAGGCCGCAGAGACCAGTGGGAAGCGACTGTTTACTAAAAACACAGGTCCGTGCCAAGTCGCAAGACGATGTATACGGACTGACGCCTGCCCGGTGCTGGAAGGTTAAGAGGAAGGGTTAGCGCAAGCGAAGCTCAGAATTTAAGCCCCAGTAAACGGCGGTGGTAACTATAACCATCCTAAGGTAGCGAAATTCCTTGTCGGGTAAGTTCCGACCTGCACGAATGGCGTAACGACTTCCCAGCTGTCTCAACCGCGAACTCGGCGAAATTGCACTACGAGTAAAGATGCTCGTTACGCGCAGCAGGACGGAAAGACCCCGTGACCTTTACTACAGCTTGGTATTGGTGTTCGGAGTGGCTTGTGTAGGATAGGTGGGAGACTGTGAAGCTTGGACGCTAGTTCAGGTGGAGTCATTGTTGAAATACCACTCTGGTCACTTTGGATATCTAACTACGAACCGTGATCCGGTTCTGGGACAGTGCCTGGTGGGTAGTTTAACTGGGGCGGTTGCCTCCCAAAAAGTAACGGAGGCGCCCAAAGGTTCCCTCAACCTGGTTGGCAATCAGGTGTCGAGTGTAAGTGCACAAGGGAGCTTGACTGTGAGACTGACAAGTCGAGCAGGGACGAAAGTCGGGACTAGTGATCCGGCAGTGGCTTGTGGAAGCGCTGTCGCTCAACGGATAAAAGGTACCTCGGGGATAACAGGCTGATCTTGCCCAAGAGTCCATATCGACGGCATGGTTTGGCACCTCGATGTCGGCTCGTCGCATCCTGGGGCTGGAGTAGGTCCCAAGGGTTGGGCTGTTCGCCCATTAAAGCGGTACGCGAGCTGGGTTTAGAACGTCGTGAGACAGTTCGGTCCCTATCCGCTGCGCGCGTAGGAAATTTGAGAAGATCTATCCCTAGTACGAGAGGACCGGGATGGACGAACCTCTGGTGTGTCAGTTGTCCTGCCAAGGGCACCGCTGATTAGCTACGTTCGGAACGGATAACCGCTGAAAGCATCTAAGCGGGAAGCCGGCTTCGAGATGAGATTTCCATACCCTTAGGGGTGAGAGGCTCCCAGCTAGACTACTGGGTTGATAGGCCGGATGTGGAAGTGGGGACTAACGACCCATGGAGCTGACCGGTACTAATAAGCCGATAACTTGACAACACTCCCTCCCTGTAGAGGTGGGGGAAAGCTGCTTGCGTCCACTATGTGGTTCCCGAAATACGGTCGGGAACAACTCAACAGACAAGTCGCCACATCTGTAA
>NZ_RKID01000012.1:0-1475 GCF_003751725.1 Frigoribacterium sp. PhB118
CACCGCCGGACTCCTTTTAGTGCGAACAGCACACGAAACACCAGAAAGGCCCCTTCTTCGGAAGGGGCCTTTCTGCGTTTAACGCTGACCCACCCGCCAACCCCGGCCACGGCGATCGGCGGTGCGGCGTCCGACGACGGTTTCATCGAGGGCGATGATTCACCGCGTAAGCCCCTCCGCACCGCCGGCTGCCACCGGTCGAGCTGGGGCCGGGGTGGCCTGCAGCGGGCAGTCGTGGAAGGGGGCGACCCCATTGTGTCGTCCTCGGAGAGAGCTCGAGGCACGTGATCCCGAGGGCTGCGCGCTGGCGACTTCGACCCGGGTGCAGTCGTCGGGCGCCGGGCATGAGTATCCGTCTGGACGACCATCGACTTCCAGCAAGCGGTTCCGTGCTGCTCGAGCCCGCGGTCGTGTTCCACAGGCGCCGGCGTCGCGCCAACCGGGTCGTCGTTCGAGCTCGAGTAGTTCCGGGCCGACCAATGTCCATTTCGCTCCGTCGAACGCGGACCTCGAGTAAGCATTGACTCCAGGACTCCAGGACTCCAGGACTCCAGGACTGTAGGTCTGTAGGTCTGTAGGTCTGTAGGTCTGTAGGTCTGTAGGTCTGTAGGTCTGTAGGTCTGTAGGTCTGTAGGTCTGTAGGTCTGTAGGTCTGTAGGTCTGTAGGTCTGTAGGTCTGTAGGTCTGTAGGTCTGTAGGTCTGTAGGTCTGTAGGTCTGTAGGTCTGTAGGTCTGTAGGTCTGTAGGTCTGTAGGTGTGTAGGTCTGTAGGTGTGTAGGTCTGTAAGTCCCTAGGTTTCCAAGAGGCGACGACGCGACTGCCGAGGTGTGAGCTGACGAGCACGGCCTTCGTCTGCCTTGTCCTTCGTCAGCGCTTCGCCGAGAGGCACCCGGCAGACGCCTCACATGTTGCTCATGGCCACGACGTGCGTTCGTGGCCACGAGACTCATGGATCGACAGGGGGCGGCAGGCAGGTGAGTCGCCGTTGCCCCTGGCCGAGGAACTCCGCCGGCCATGCCGGCGCCCGGTTCGTCCATCATTCCGTTGATCGCCGGGGATGATCGAGGTGTCAGGGCGATCCAAGGAAATACCCCACCCTCGGGCGCCGATCCCGATCGGTGTCCAAGTTCCCCGGGGCCGCCCGGGCGAACCCGTCAAGCGTCCGTCTTGCCTAGGCAGCGCGTCATCGCGCGGGTTCCCCTGAGTAGAACGGGACTGGATGTGGAAGGCGCGGGCTGCGACACGCCCGGGATGCGTGAACATTTGGGGGTGGGGCCCCGTGCCGGTGTAAAGTAATCACTTGTCACCCCAAAGGTGCGGGCGGAGCGAAGCTTCCCCGGCCCTCAAGTGGGACCAACTTCCAAGTCCTCGAGTTGCTTTACAGCCTCGGACCAAGTGAGTTGCGAACACTGATCAAGATGATGTAGAGTTACGGCTCGTTCCGCAAGGGACGTCGGCACGGTCTCGGCATCGTC
>NZ_RKID01000013.1:0-1480 GCF_003751725.1 Frigoribacterium sp. PhB118
TCGGTGTTGTACGTCAAGGCCGCCTGGGCGCCCGAGGCGTCGGAGTTGGTGAGCTGGTTGCCTGCACCGTTGAACGTCTTCAGGCTCTGGTTCCCGGCGTCATCCGTGGTCGAGGCCGGCAGGTACGCCGTCGAGGTCGTCGACCCGTAGGTCGTGCTCGAGGACGCACCGCCGGGCGAGGTGGCCTTCGTCAGGCTGTTGCCCGAGTTCGCGCCGTACGTACCCGTGGTCGTGCCCGAGGTCGCAGCTCCTGCCTGGCCGGTGGTGGCGGACTCGACGTCGGCGTTGCCGGTGTAGGTCGCCGACCGCTCACGGCCTGCCGCGTCGACAGCCTTGGTGACGGTCTTCTGGGTGGGGTTGATGGTGTACGTCGTCCGCGGAACCGCAGTCACTGCAGCAGCGGTGTCGGTGTTCGGGCCGGCGACGAGGGTCTGCGACGTCGACGTGTACGCCAGACGCGTCGTCGAGGTCCCAGGCGATCCGGCGGTGGTGTTCTGCTGGTCGATCCGGGTGACCTTGTGGGTGGAGCCGTCGTAGGTGAAGTTCGTCACCGCACCGGTGGTCGACGTCACCTGCGTCAGGTCTTTCCCGGCGTAGGCGAACGAGGTTGTGTTGCCCTCGGCGTCGACGATCGAGGTCAGGTTCGAGGAGGAGTCCTTCTGGTACTTCACCGTCCGGGTGTTGTACGAATCGCCGGTCTGGGACACCTGGAACAGCAGGGTGCTGGGGTTGTACGACAACGTCGCGGTCCGCGCAGCGGTCGGGCCCGCGGTCGAGACGACCGTCGCGGGCTGGCCGTTCGAGCCGTAGGTGATCTGCGTGGTGTTGGCGTTCCGGTCAGCGACCGAGGTCGCTTTCCCGTCGGCATCGAAGGACACCACCTGACGCGACGTGCGATCGGTGAGGGTGTAACCGCCGGTGGCGGTCTTGACGAGGTCCTGCTTGAACCCGGCCGGCGACGTGAACGCCGTGGCCGAACCCGAGACGGGGACAAAGGTCCACGTGACACCGTCGGCGCCGGTGTAGACGACGTTCGCACCCACCAGCGACAAGGTGCCGGCCGAGGCGAGCCCGAGGGACCAGTTGTTCGCCGCGACGGTGGTCGTGGTACCGGTCTGCCAGCCGAGGGAGTTGTAGGACGCCCCGATGGGGATGGTGGAGTTCACCCCGGGCAGGGACAGCCCGACGGTGTTGACCATCAGGTTGCCGGTGACGACGTCGACGGACGCCTGCACCTGGTCACTGATCGGGAAATCGACAGTGGTCGCCGACGGACGGGCACCGGTGAGACCGGTCGTGGTGGGGCCGGTGGGCAGGGCCGCGTGAGCGGTCTGAGCGACACCACCCACGAGAGCGAGAGAGGTCAGTCCGACGAGGGCAACACGTGCCCCCAACCAGGAACGAGATGGACGCTTGGGTAGAACAGCAGATGACACTGCGGGTCTCCTTCGATCAACGCAGCAAGACGCACCACCCCGCG